>JAETQH010000005.1 GCA_021770785.1 Lachnospiraceae bacterium | reverse complement strand
ATCTGCTACGTTGTCGTCGGTCAACGTAGCCACCGCTACGCCTCCCTCCTCCGCCTTGCAGAGTGACGATATATCCAGCACAGTTTAGCTAAAAATGAACGAGACAGTACACTAGCGTACTGGCACCGGGCATAAAAGAAACGGGAACAGTCGTTGAACAGACGGAGAATGGAGATTAGAATGGAAAAGTTAAAGGCATTTTTAAAAAGAAAGAATATAGAGATTTCTGCAAAGCGCTATTTTATCGACGCACTGGGCGCTATGGCACAGGGATTGTTTGCATCCCTTTTAATAGGAACCATTATAAGCACCCTCGGGACACAGCTTAACATTGAGCTTCTTGTGACCGTGGGAAATTACGCAAAAGCAGCCGTCGGTCCCGCCATGGCGGTAGCAATCGGCTATGCACTGCAGGCATCCCCGCTGGTTCTATTTTCCTTGGCGGCAGTGGGAGCGGCAGCCAACGAACTCGGCGGAGCCGGAGGCCCCTTAGCGGTGCTGGTGGTGACCATCTTTGCCGCAGAATTGGGAAAAGCCGTGTCAAAGGAAACCAAAATTGACATTATCGTAACCCCCTTTGTCACCATATTAGTGGGAGTGGCGCTTTCCCTCTGGTGGGCCCCTGCCATCGGAACCGCAGCAAGCGCCGTAGGAAATGCCATCATGTGGGCAACAGAATTACAGCCCCTTTTCATGGGCATCATCGTTTCCGTACTGGTGGGAATCGCCCTCACCCTGCCTATCAGCAGCGCAGCCATCTGCGCCGCATTAGGTCTCACCGGGCTTGCCGGAGGAGCCGCATTAGCAGGCTGCTGCGCCCAGATGGTAGGCTTTGCAGTCCTAAGCTTCCGGGAAAATAAATGGGGCGGACTTTTCGCCCAGGGCATCGGAACCTCCATGCTGCAAATGGGAAACATCGTAAAAAACCCCCGTATCTGGCTCCCCGCCATTTTAACCTCCGCCATCACAGGCCCCGTAGCAACCTGCCTCTTTCATCTGGAAATGAACGGCGCCGCCGTTTCCTCCGGCATGGGAACCTGCGGTCTTGTAGGTCAGATTGGCGTCTACACCGGCTGGCTATCCGACATAGCCTCCGGCACAAAATCCTCCATCACCCCCCTGGACTGGCTGGGACTTTTCATGGTCTGTTTCCTACTCCCCGGTCTGTTATCATGGCTCTTCGGTCAACTCTTCCGCAAAATCGGCTGGATAAAACAAGATGATTTAAAACTGGACTTATAGGGGCTGCCAAGCCCCTATTTTATGCAATCATCGAATTGTCAAGCTCTTTCTCACAGAGGCTGTTTAGCCCCCTGTCCCGTCAAATTCCATCGTACCATTTTACCAACATTTTTTCTCCCAAAAACTCCAAATTTCACATCTCCCTAGCGTTCGTTTCCCCAAAAACCTTCGAGCTTCGATAAGGATTCGGGGGGCAAAAGGGGCTTACGATAACCGATATTGGCAGATTGCACCGGGAAGGGGGTGGTTTTGTACCTATGGGAAGAGATTAGAGGTTCTTAGAAATCTGCCCGACACCCAGTAACGCCCAGCCACGGACGGCTGGGCGAGGTACAATGGCGCCATGGAAGGTGCCCTTGTACCGCTTACGTCCCTCCGCCACAGCCTTCCCGCAGATTTCTTAGAACATCTTATCTCTGTACATCGGAACAAAACCATCCCCTTCCCGGTGCAATCTGCCCCATAACCTTATCCCAGCCTCCTTTTGCCCCCCGAATCCGTCCCCTCTAAAAAAATGACAAGAAAAATTGTCAAAAAACTATTGACAAATATCCTTGTCATTTATATAATACCTATAGAACAAAATGACAAGAAAAATTGTCATAATGACAGCACAACTTGTCAAAAAGGAGGAGTTTTCAATGAAATGGAATGAAACAGAAAAAAAGCAACTGATAATCTTTGCCCTGACCGCTTTCGGTCTCCCTGTACTCATGGGAATACTGATGGGCATCAGCTACTACCGCGGCAATGACGTAACCGCATTTCCTACGGCTCAGATGTTCTATCCCGCAGCCGGAGTGATTCTGGCAAGGCTCTTTACTAAAAGAGAGGGAGAGGTGCTTCCAAAGAAATTTTATTTTGGCTTTCTTGCCACCACGGCAGTCATGATAATAACAGCCGTAATCAGTATGATATGGAGCCAGCCCGACTGGACGGTTCTCGCCCAGATACCGGTGATAGTATTCAGTATCGTACTGCTCATTTTGTTATGCGTAGAGAAAAAAGAAGTACGCCGGAGCTATGGACTTAGCTTTACCGGAAAACCCAATGCAAAATCATGGCTTTATATGCTGCTGTTTTTTGTCCTTTATATGCTGCGTCTGCTGTTTTCCTGTGCTTTGGAGGGACAGACTTCCGTATTTGTGGAAATCGTTACAGACCCTATGACTTATTTCATGCTGTTAAGTCTGGTGATTAGCTTCTTCCTGTCATTTTCTGCATTTCTAGGGGAAGAATACGGCTGGCGTTACTTCTTCGGGCCACTTTTACAGAAAAGATTCGGTTTAAAGGGCGGCGTTCTGATCTTAGGCGTGGCATGGGGATTGTGGCACCTGCCCATCAATATTTTCTATTACAGTCCGGATACTTGGATGATTAGTGTGTTGTTACAGATTATTACCTGCGTCAGCTTTGCAATTTTCTTTGGGTACGGCTATCTGAAGACAGAAAATATCTGGGTTCCGGTGGTAATGCACTATATCAATAATAACATGATTGCAGTGCTGACAGGATCTACGGACATTAGCGGGAATGTGTACCGCTGGCAGGACGTACCGCTGACACTTCTTGTGGACGCTGTATTTATTCTGTTTCTGTTTTCTAAGGTGTACCGCAGGAAAGAGAAATAAATTTCAAATAATTCCCCATACCATAGGAAAATATGCTATACTGGTATTGGAATATGATGTTTTGGAGGGATAGTATGGACAGACCGTACACCATCAGTGAGGGTGTTGATAGTTGGAATACCATTATATTTTTATATAACTCAGCATTGAAAGAAGTGAGGACGAAGGTTGAAATTTTGAATGACGAGTTTCAGCAGGTACACCAATACAATCCAATCGAATATATTAAGTCGAGAATTAAGACGCCGCAAAGCATTGTCAAAAAACTAAAACGCAGCGGCTACGAATCTACCATTGATAATATGGTAGACCATGTGAATGACATTGCCGGTATCCGGATTGTCTGTTCCTTTACCTCGGATATTTATAAACTGGCGGAGATGATAGGCAGGCAGAATGACCTGACGGTGCTTTCCATCAAGGATTATATCAAGCACCCGAAAGTAAGCGGTTATAAGAGTTATCATATGTTGGTGACCGTACCGATTTTCCTGACAGACCGTGTGATTGACACCAAGGTGGAGATACAGATACGGACCATGGCGATGGATTTCTGGGCCAGCTTAGAGCACAAGATTTATTACAAATTCGAGGGAAATGCGCCGGAATATATCAGCCGTGATTTAAGGGAATGCTCTGGAATTGTCTCCATGCTGGATGCGAAAATGCTTCAGCTGAATGAGGCGATTATACAGGCGAAGGAAGCT
Organism: Lachnospiraceae bacterium; assembly: GCA_021770785.1. Lineage (GTDB taxonomy): Bacteria > Bacillota > Clostridia > Lachnospirales > Lachnospiraceae > Roseburia. Next base: position 115,236 of record JAETQH010000005.1, on the reverse strand, counting down.
CAGGAAGAACGGGAGCAGGAGGAACAGGCGGGTGAATTATAATTACGATTTTGAGATAGCGTCAATGGTGGTGATGATGATTGTGCTGCTGCACTTTCTCTTCGTCCGCCAGTTTCCCACCGATAAGACAAAAACGTTTTTCAGGCTTCTTTTGATCTGTATCGGAGAATGCATTTTTAATATTTTATCCTGTATTGGTATAGCAAATGCAGCACTTATTCCGGAGGTCTGGAATGAGTTGTTTGCGTTTGCTTTTTTTGCGTTGGAGGGGCTTTGCTCTTATTACATCTTCCGCTATGTCGCGGTGATATGCCAATTTAGGAAACGGGGAAATTTTCTCCTGAAAGCAGCAGGAATACTGCCTTTTGCATTTTTTGAGGCAATGGTTCTGCTGACACCCTTGATAGGTTTTTTCTATTATTTTGAGGACGGGCAATATCATCAGGGATTTGGCGCATGGTACGGCTATGCTTATATCACCTACTATTTCCTGCTGAATCTGGCTTTAGTGCTGATACGCCGTAAGGTGGTCAGTGTCCGGGTAAAAATCATTATTTTCATCTATAGTGCAATAGCGGTAGGCGCCGTGGTTTTACAGTATATCGTGCGGGGGCTGCTTTTGACAAGTACGGCGAATGTCGTTGTCCTTTTGATGTTGTATCTGGCAATGCAAAATCCCGACGAGCTGTTAGACACTGTCACGGGACTGGCAAATGAAAAGGCATTTCTGCTTCAGATTAAAAATATGATAGAGAACCGGGAGAAACATGATATTATCACTGTTTATATCCGTCACTTCCATCATATTACCAGTATGCTGGGATTTGAGAATGGAAATCAGATTTTGACAGATGTGGGGACGTATCTGGTAAAAACTTGCGGAAAATTCCATGTATTTCACAATACGGAGGATACTTTCACGGTTTTAATAGCTTCGGAAAAAGAGAGAAAAGCATTGGAGGAAAAGATACAGAAGCGTTTTTCGCTGGGCTGGAACATTCAGAAAAATAATGTGATGCTGGATATGGCGATGGTGATTCAGCATTATCCCCAGGATTTTTCTTCCATTTCCGGATACGGGAGCATGTGGGAATACCTTTTAGAGAGGGCGAAAAGTCGGGGAAATCAGACGGTATTTGAGACGGATGCCCGGCTTTTGGAGAAATACCGCCACAGGAATAAGGTGGAACTGGCGGTGGAGCGGGCAATCCGGGAAAGGGGCTTTGAAGTGTATTACCAGCCCATTTACTCGTTAGCAGAGAACCGGATTGTTTCTTTGGAAGCTCTGGTGCGTCTTCATGATGAAGAATTGGGCTATATTTCACCGGAAGAGTTTATTCCTTTAGCGGAGAAAAACGGTACGGTGATTCAGATTGGGGAGCAGGTGTTAGAAGAGTGCTGTAAATTTTTATCGAAGCATGTACTTTCCAATGAATCCTTAGGGCTTGAAAATATCCATGTGAATGTGTCGGCGGTGCAGTGTCTCCGGCAGAATTTAAAAGAGACGATTTTCCCGGTATTGGAAAAATTCCATGTTCCGCCCAACATGATTTCACTTGAGATTACGGAGGGGACGGCAATCCGGGCGCCGGAGCTGATGCTGCGCCATATGCGTGAATTGGGGAAAGCAGGCATTACCTTTGCGTTAGACGATTACGGCACCGGTAATGCGAATTGTTCTTATCTGATCCGTTTTCCTTTTGGGAAAATCAAGATTGACAAGGACATTCTCTGGGCGTATTTTGAGAAAAAGTCTGCAAGGATTATATTGCAGAATGAAATCAGCACCATGAAGCAGCTGGGGCTGCCTGTGATTGTGGAGGGCGTGGAAAACCAGGAGCAGCGTGATGAGATGGAGCGGCTGGGGGTAGATTACATACAGGGCTATTACTACGGCAGACCTATGCCGGAGATGGAATGTCTGCGGTTTATCCGCAGGAACCTGTAAAATATGTCAGAAAGGTTATTATTATGAACATTATTAATGTAGAAAATATCACAAAATCATACACAGAGAGGGAGCTTTTTCATAAAGCTTCCTTTTATCTGCAGGAGGGGGAAAAGGTAGGCGTCATCGGTATCAACGGGACAGGAAAATCTACGCTGCTGAAAATCATTGCAGGGTTAGAGCAGCCGGAGGAGGGCACTGTCACCAGAGGGAACCGGATTGTGGTGCGCTATCTGCCTCAGAATCCCGTTTTTGATTCGGAAAAGACGGTATTAGAAAGTGTGCTTCTAAGCGCAGAGGAATACAGCGGAGCCGGGGAATTGTGGAATTTAGAAAGCGATGCCAAAGCCATGCTGACCCGCCTTGGAATTATGGATTTTAATCAGAAAACAGGGGAGCTTTCCGGCGGGCAGAGAAAACGTTTAGCCTTAGTGGCAGCGGTGCTTGTGCCCTGTGATGTGCTGGTGTTAGACGAGCCCACCAACCATCTGGATTCTGCCATGGCGGACTGGCTGGAAAATTTCCTGAAAAAATGGCGGGGTTCCCTGATTATGGTGACCCATGACAGATATTTTTTAGACAGCGTCTGCAACCGGATTGTGGAGGTGGACAAAGGCAGTATTTACAGCTACGACACCAATTATTCCGGCTATCTGGAACGGAAGGCAGAGCGGGAGGAAATGCAGCAGGCAAGTGAGCGGAAACGGCAGAACATCCTGCGGAAGGAATTAGAGTGGATTCGCCGTGGGGCAAGGGCGCGTACCACCAAACAAAAGGGACGGATACAGCGCTACGAAGAATTAAAAAACCAGTCCGCCCCGGAGACGGACGGCGCAGTGGAACTGAGCTCTGTCACTTCAAGAATGGGGAGAACCACCATTGAACTGGAGCATATCGGCAAGGGCTATGACGGCAAAAAACTCATAGAAGATTTTTCCTATATTTTCTTAAAGCGGGACCGGATTGGCTTTATCGGCCCTAACGGCAGCGGAAAAACCACGTTAATGAAAATCATTGACGGCAGGCTTGCGCCGGATTCGGGAAAGGTTACGGTGGGGCAGACCATTAAAATCGGTTACTATACCCAGGAAATCGAGCAGGAGGATAAGGCGGGCAATGCCTACATTGCCTACATGAACCCGGAGGAAAAGGTCATTGACTATATCAAAAACACAGCCGAGTATGTCCGCACCACAGAGGGCCTGGTGTCCGCCTCCGCCATGTTGGAGCGTTTCCTTTTTCCGGCTTCTCAGCAGTACAGTCCCATCGGCAAGCTTTCCGGAGGGGAAAAACGAAGGCTCAACCTGCTGCGGGTACTGATGGAGGCGCCTAATGTGCTGATTTTAGACGAGCCCACCAACGATTTGGACACCAGGACGTTGACGATTTTAGAGGACTATTTAGACAGCTACGACGGTATTGTCATCACGGTTTCCCACGACAGATATTTCCTTGACCGTGTCGTGGGGAGGATTTTTGCCTTTGAGGGAGACGGGAAAATCCGTCAGTATGAGGGAGGCTACACGGATTATGTCAATCGCCTGGCGGAAGAGGGAAGAACGCCGCAAGAGACGATGGCAGAAGCTAGTGGCACAGGAAAAAACATTTCTTCGGGCAACACGCCGACAGCTTCCGCTGAGGGTGAGAAAAAAGCTTCCGCTGCCACATGGAAACATGAGAAGAAGTTGAAATTCAGCTATAAAGAGCAGAGGGAATATGAAACCATAGAGGACGATATTGCCGCCTTAGAGGAAAAGTTAGAAAAAATAGATGCCGAGATGGTGGCAAACGCCACAAACTCCGTGAAATTAGGGCAACTGCTGGAAGAAAAGGAGCAGACAGAGCAGCTCTTAGAAGAAAAGATGGAGCGTTGGGAATATTTAGAGGAGTTGGCGGCACAGATTGCCGCTGAGGGGCGCTGAATGAAAGATCTAATTCCCCAGCTATGCTGGGGGAATAGTGTAAGGGGAAACACTGAGGATATAAATAAAAAGCCTCAATGCTTGCGACAGCGCCCTTATATTAGGGTTTATATCAAACTATCAGTTGAACTGGTGGTTGCTGACTTCTTCTTTGTTGAGTCGCGATAAATAACTTCTGTCTTCACATAAGTCGTTCGATAAGACATGTCAGGATGTGAAATACGTGACATCAAAAGTTCGGCAGCAATATAGCCCATAGAATCACTGGAAATTCGGATGGTTGTAATAGAGGGTTCTATAACAACTGATTCTGGCGCATCATCAAAGCCACATATCAGTACATCATCAGGCACAGATATATTTATGTGCTTTAGTGCTTTTATCGTAGATATCGCTAAATAGTCATTTGCACAGAAGAAGACATCGGGAATAACGGGCAGCATTTGGATTCTTTTACTTAGCCATTTGACATCGCCATAAGAACTGGAATCCGTGTCTAAAATGCTGCTGTTAAGATTGATTGCAATATTGTGATCGGTCAGCACAGAACAATAGGATTTCCAACGTTCATAAAATGACTGGCAATGAAAACGATCACCAATGAAGGAAATATTGCGGTAACCATTGTTTATCAAATCTTTTAGCATCAAATAAACGCTTGTCTGGTTTTCCATATAAAGCAAATCTGCCTGCAAATTCAAATCATTATGGTTAAAAACAGTATCAATAAATAGAAGAGGTAAATTTTGTTTACACAAAAAATCACTGTATGATTCTGAAAAAAATTCTAAACAAATAATTCCTGAAGTATGTTCCTGATTAAAATTCGTTGGAAAACAACGCTGTTCTATTTCAGAATTTCTAATAATATAGACGGAAAGCTTATAACCAAACTCTCCAATTTTCTTTTGGAAAGCATCTAATAGCCTTGCTCCAAAGTGAGAATTATTAGGCAATGATTGTGTAAATAATGCTATTTCGTTTGCTGTACTTAAGGAAGGAGGAGCAGAGGTATCTGGTAAGGAGCGAAAAAGGGAAAATTGTTTGTATCCCATTTCTGTCGCTTTCTGAAATATTTTCTCTTTTGTTGAGACAGAGACTGTTCCGGTATTGTTCAGTGCTCTTGAAACAGTATTCCTTGATATACCGAGAGCATCGGCAATGTCTTGTAAAGTAACTTTGTTATTCATCCTTTTCCGGTTGTAATGGCATATTTATTCTAATGCAAATTACAATAATTCCTTTCCTGCTTTATATTTTATGACTATATGGCTATCATACAACAAAAAAAACAATGTGTCAAATGTAACACTTGAAAAATCAAAGCTATTTGATGGTTAAAAATTTTTTTTATTACGGCTCTTCCTAAAAAAATAAATTTTTAAACAATAAAATAGAAATATTTTCAAGTACGCTAATGTGTTACAAAAAAACAACACATGCAAAATATAAACGGTAAAAAACATAAAAATGCAATCAAAGTATGGTTAATATGAACAAAAATATGGTAATAAAACAATTTAAAGCGCATAAAACAACGAGAAAATTAAATATTGAATTGACTGCAATGTGTTACAATGGTAAAATTTAACGGATAAAAATGTTACAAATAAAACAATTGGAGGGAACGATGAAAAGAATATATGCGCTGGCAATGGTAGGAATGGTATGCTTAGCAGATGTTTCGGGGTGCGGAAAAAATGCTGGAAATGAAAATGAAGGGGAAACAGAAACCTATATAGGGGAAAGTCTGGGAGAAAACGTGGAAGATTATCAGCTTTTTCCAACATTGGATACAAGCTTTGTGGGGGATCCCATGCCTTACTACGAAGATGGAGTGTTTCACATTTTTTACTTAGAAGATTTAAGGGATGGAAAAGTCGGTTACCATCCGTGGACTCTTTATGAAACAAGTAATTTCTATGAATATGAAAATAGGGGAGAGGTTATACCGTATGCAGATTCTATTGAGAAACAGGATATAGCTTTGGGAACAGGAAGCGTGATTAAAGATGAAAGTGGACTGTATCACGCATTTTATACAGGACATAATGATACATATCAACCGAAAGAAGCGGTAATGCATGCAACAAGTAATGATATGATTAACTGGACAAAGATACCTGGGGATACGTTTTATGCAGCGGATACCTATTCAAAGGATGATTTCAGAGATCCTTATGTTTTATATGTGGAGGAAGAAAAGCAATATTGGATGTTAGTTGCCACCAGACAAGACAATGAAGGAATTATAGCGAAATACACATCAGAAGATTTAAAAACGTGGAAAGATGCGGGTGTTTTTTTTAAAAATGATATGGGAACAGATTCTAATTTAGAATGTCCTTCATTGCTTCAATATCACGGGAAATGGTATCTTTCATTTTCTGATCAATGGCCGCAGAGACAATTCCATTACAGGGTAAGCAACACAGTCAACGGACCGTTTGAAGTGCCGGAACAGGATGTTGTAGACGGGAATGGATTTTATGCGGGAAGATTAGAGAGTGACGGGGAAAACCTGTATGTTTTTGGCTGGAACGGCACAAAGAATCAGCATCTTGACAGCGAGGAATATGCATGGGCCGGGAATTTAGTGGTACATCAATTGAGGCAAAAGGATAATGGGGACTTAGTTCCTGTTTTAAATACTTCTATAAAGGAAAAGATGAATCATGAGCTTTCACTGGAACCGGTTGGAATGACGGAAACAATCCAAAAGGCTGGAGATGATTACACTTTTTATGGAAAGGATTATGAGGTTGTTGAATTTAAAGAGCTTTTGGGAAGTTATTTATTTGAATGTACAATAAAAAATTTTAAAAACAGCCAGCAATTTGGATTTGCATTTAACATGGATGAGAATGCTGTAGGCGCTTTGAATATTGTATTCAATATAAAGGAAAATAAAATTGAATTTTATAATTCAGATGAAATATATAATAGGGCTCCCCAGTCAGATATGGATATGGATTTTGAAAATATAGATGAATTGAATGTTTCCATGTTGATTGGGGACGGGGTTGTAAGCGTGTATGTAAATGACCAATGTGCGTTAACTGCGAGAATGTATACATCACAGGGGAAAACTTGGGGGATTTTTGGGATAAATTCGTGTGCCCGGTATGAGGATGTTAAAATCTGTAAATAAGTACAGGGGAGATGGATGAAGTGCTCGATGTGAGAAAAGGTGATAAGTCATAGGTTGAAATTTATGGCTTATCACCTTTTTATGTGTGCTAAACGTAAAAAGGTGCAAAAGAAACAAAATTGTCACATATGCACTAAAAATGGAAAATGCAATTGTTACATATGTGCATTGCAAAACAAACAATCGGGTGTTATAATTGCACTATAAAGAACAAACGGAGGTATAAAAAGTGAAAAAAAAGAATTACAGGGAGGACAAATGGAAGTACATAAAAAAGAACTGGCAGCTGTATGTCATTTTCTTATTTCCGGCAGTTGTATTGACCTTCATATTTAAGTATATTCCTATGGGCGGAATCTTGATTGCATTTAAGGATTACAATGCGTTTAAAGGAATATGGGGAAGTGATTGGGTGGGATTGAAATATTTCGAACGCTTTATATCTTCTCCAGATTTCGTTAGTTATTTAATGAACACTTTAAAACTGAGTTTGTATGGACTGCTGTGGGGGTTTCCAGTGCCTATTCTTCTGGCACTGATCTTGAACAGAATCAGACAGGAGGGAATCAAAAGGAAAATTCAGTTGCTGATTTATCTGCCAAATTTTATTTCCGTTATAGTACTTTGCGGTATGGTAAAGATTTTTTTATCACCTGTTGGACCAATCAATTCTGTCTTTGGAACAAGTGCTGATTTTATGTCAATGCCGGAGGCATTTCGTACTATTTATATTGCCAGCGGAATATGGCAGGGAGCAGGATGGGGATCCATTTTGTATACCGCGTCACTGGCAAATGCAAGTCAGGAACTGACGGAAGCTGCGATTGTGGATGGAGCTAATATATTTCAGCAAATCTGGCATGTAGATCTTCCGGCAATAAAAAGCGTCATTGTGATTCAGTTTATATTACAGGCTGGTAATATTATGAGTATTGGATTTGAAAAGGCATATGCCTTACAGACGGACATGAATATTCCTGCTTCTGAGATTTTGGCGACCTATGTATATAAAATGGGTCTGTTGAACGGTGATTACGGTTTTTCAACCGCAGTGGGGCTATTCAACTCAGTTATCAATGTTATCCTGCTTGTGTTCGTCAACAAAGTAGTCAGCAAATTAAATGAGGGACAGGGAATTTAGGAGGAACTATGAAAGCAAAAATTAGAAAAAAAACACTTGCGGACCGGACCTTTTATGTTGTGGGATACCTCTTATTGGGATTGTTTACAATGGCAATTATAGTTCCGATTGTCTATGTGTTAATAGCATCATTTATGGATCCTACTGTATTGCAGAATCAGGGAATCAGTTTCGATTTCTCAACCTGGAGCACGGACGCTTATCGAAGAGTTTTCGAAAATCGGATGATATGGATAGGATTTAAAAACTCTTTGGTATATTCTGTATCTTTTACAGTGATTTCGGTGGGAATAACAATTTTGGCAGCATATCCGATGTCAAAAAAGGATTTGGTCGGAAAAAAGTTTTTTAACGCATTTTTTGTTATTACTATGTTTTTTGGAGGTGGATTGGTGCCAACATACCTCTTGATCAGCGATTTGAATATGCTAGACACCATTTGGGCAATTATTTTGCCAAATGCTTTTAATGTATGGAATATGATATTGGCACGTACATATTACCAGTCGATTCCAACGGAACTGAGAGAGGCATCGTCAGTGGATGGAGCTTCCGAGCTAGTACACTTTTTTAAAATATTGTTCCCGGTTTGTAAGCCGATTATCGCAGTATTGGCATTATACCAGTTTGTAGGTATGTGGAATTCTTATTTCGATCCAATGATTTACCTTAACAATGCAGATATGCAGCCGTTACAGCTTGTGTTGCGCTCCATATTGATTCAGAATACACCGGAACCTGGAATGATAGCAGATATTACAGGTATGGCGGAAATGGCTAAATTAGCGGAATTGTTAAAATACTCTACGATAGTAGTGGCAAGCTTGCCGTTATTAATTATGTACCCGTTTTTCCAGAAATACTTTGACAAAGGTATTATGGTAGGATCAGTAAAGGGATAAAAAAGAAGGGAAGGTTTTAAAATGAAAAAGAAAAACGTAAGTAGAATGATCACATTGTTGATGGCGTCAGCTGTTATGCTTAGTGGCTGTGGAAATACTGTCAATGAGGGGGCTACAGCACAGAATGCGGAAACTGGGGAAACAACGGAAATCAGTTTTCCATTGGAAGAAACAGCGGAGTTGTCATTTGTTACATCTGCAGAAACCGGAACAACGCAGGAGCCGAATGAAAGAATTATTTTTCAGCGGTTAGAAGAAGAGACAAATGTACATATCAACTGGACTTGCTTTGTGTCAGACCAGTTCTCCGATAAAAAGAATCTTACGCTCGCAAATGCGAAAGATCTGCCGGATGGTTTGTTTACAGCAGATATGTCAGATTATGATCTGCTTCGCTATGCAAAGCAAGGGGTCATCATCCCAGTGGAAGATTTGATTGAAAACTATATGCCAAATTTAAAAAAGATTCTTGAGGAAAATCCGGAATATAAGGCGATGATAACAGCACCAGATGGTCACATTTATGCATTTCCGTGGATTGAACAGTTGGGTTCCGGAAAAGAAGCAATCCAGACGATTGGTGGTATGCCTTTCATTAATAAAAAGTGGTTGGATGAACTAGGACTTCCTGTACCGGAAACAACGGATGAACTGAAAGCAGCGTTGGAAGCTTTTAAGGAAAATGATATGGCCGGCGGTGGACAGACGATACCAATGTCCTTCATCATGAACGGCGGAAACGAAGATATGGGATTTATTTTAGGAGCATTTGGCGACGGCTATGGAGATGTACCCGATCATATTGCAGTGACAAATGATAAGGAGGTAATCTATACGGCAGCTCAGGAGGGGTACAAAGAAGGATTGATATGGATGCATGACCTGGCAGCGGAGGGGCTGATTGACCCGGAGGCATATACCCATGACTGGTCTACTTATGTGGCAAAAGGAAAAGCCGGACGATATGGTCTTTGCTTTACCTGGGATTGTGCGGGGGTAGTAGACAATATGGATGACTATGTACCACTTCCGGCATTGACAGGTCCGGAGGGACAGAAGAACGCACCACGTGCAAGCAGAAGCGATACCAGTGGATTGCAGAGAGGTCGCTGCGTATTAACCGGTGCATGTAAAAATACAGCGTTGGCAGCTACATGGCTTGACTTAATGTATGATCCACAGCAGTCAGCTCAGAACAACTGGGGAACTTATGGTGAAGAGGGAGTTGCTAATATTTTTGAAATGACTGGGGACGGAATGCTCAAGCATTTAGATCTGGCAGGTGAGTCTCAGTCACCATGGGAAATCCGCACTGCACAGATGGTAGGAGGTCCGTTGGCAGTCCTTGACAGCTACTACGGAACATATGTGACATGTCCGGATGATGCACAGTACCGCTTGGATTGGATTAAGGATATCTATGTGGCGGACATGAAAGAAGAGTATGTATTCCCCAATATTTTTATGAGCCAGGAAGATCTTGATAGTATTAACGAGTACACAACAGCTCTTGATACCTATGTGAATCGTATGAAGTCTGACTTTGTAATGAATGGTAATGTAGAAGAGAGCTGGGATGAGTATTTAAAGACGTTAGAAGAGTATGGTCTCAGCCAGTATATCGAAATCATGCAGCGTAATTTGGATGTGTATTATGAAAATCTTGGGAAATAAAATTCGGTAAGGATGTGATAGAACAGATGGAAATATCAGAAAAGTTGAATGCAGCGAGACAGTATGAAATAAAAGAAAGTTGTAAAATTGCAAATGAGGAAAGACCTATCTTCCATATGTATACGCCTGTTGGCTGGATGAACGATCCTAACGGCTTCTCCATGTTTGATGGAATTTACCATCTGTTTTTTCAGTACCATCCGTACAGTACACACTGGGGACCAATGCACTGGGGACATTATACCACAAAGGATTTTATTCAGTGGAAATGGAAGGCCTGTGCATTGGCTCCGGATATGGAATACGACAAGGATGGCTGCTTTTCCGGCTCTGCATTAGAATGGAATGGACAGCATGTACTTATGTATACTTCCGTGAATGAGAGCAAGGATCAAAACGGAGAAAATATTATGAGACAGACCCAAAGCATTGCTTTCGGAGATGGTGTAAATTATCAGAAATATGAAGGGAATCCTGTTATAAAGGCAGATTTGCTTCCTAAAGGAAGCTCCGTAGTTGATTTCAGAGATCCAAAGATATGGAAGGACGAACAGGGATTTTGGGCTTTGGTCGGAAGTAAAAATGAGGACGGCAGCGGTCAGCTTGCGCTTTTTCACTCGGAAAATGTGACTGACTGGAAATTTGTAAAAATTCTTGATTACTGCAGAAACGAATATGGAAAAATGTGGGAATGCCCGGATTTCTTTGCATTGGATGGAAGGCAAATACTGATTGTTTCTCCGCAGTTTATGATGTCGGATGGAAAAGAGTTTCATAATGGCAATAACTCAATTTATTTTGTCGGTGAATATGATACTGCAAATATGGATTGGAAAAGACAAATTCCACATATGATTGATTTTGGATTGGACTTTTATGCACCACAGACTCTGGTTCATGAGGATGGGAGAAGAATCATGATCGGTTGGCTTCAGAACTGGGATAATTATCTGCTTCCCGATGATTATCGTTGGAGTGGTATGATGACGGTGCCAAGGGAACTTACCATAAAAAATGGAAGACTAATTCAAAATCCTGTACGGGAATTAGAAAAATATAGGAAAAATAGATATTGCTATGACAATTATGAACTTTCTTTTCAGGATAAGAGAGTTAAACTTCCAAAAATTGAAGGACGCTGCATGGATTTGACGGTCACACTGAAAAAACAGGAATTTAGTAATTTCAATATTTATCTTGCAGCAGGGCATTCATACGAGACAGTAATACGTTATAATAAGGAAAAAGGTTTCCTTACAACGGACCGTAATCGTTGTGGTATGTGGAAAGATTTGTTGACAGAAAGAAGTATTAAGCTTGAGAAAGAAGATATGGAACAGACACAATTAAGAATTCTTCTTGATAAATATAGTATTGAGCTTTTTGTCAACCAAGGAAAATATGCAATGAGTACGCTGATCTATACACCGATTTCAGCGGATGGAATTTTCTTGGAAACCGATGGAAACGCCATTATAGATATTGAAAAATATGATATTGTAATACCGGAAAATAAAGCCATTCATTAGATTAGGTGCGTTAGAACACTGATTTTAGTACTTATTAGAAACTGTCGCAGGATTTGTACATACTTGACTGTGTGAATAAATTGGGCGACAGTTTTTAGAATATAAGAGAGTCGAAATGAAGAGAAAAGGAAATGATGGAATATGAGAGAGTATGATGTAGTTGCATTAGGAGAATTGCTCATTGACTTTACGGAAAATGGGGAAAGCAATCAAGGAAACCCTTTGTTTGAGGCAAACCCTGGTGGTGCACCATGCAATGTATTAGCCATGCTTGCAACATTAGGACATAAAACAGCATTTATAGGAAAAGTAGGAAAGGACTTCTTTGGTGAACAACTAAAAAGGGCCATTACAGAGGTTGGAATTGATGCAAAATTTCTTTGCATGGATGAGGAAGTACATACGACACTTGCTATGATACATACTGATTTTGATGGAGATCGTGACTTTTCATTTTATCGTAATCCCGGAGCAGATATGATGTTGAGAGAAGATGAGATACCGGAAGGTCTGTTAAAGAATACAAAATTGTTTCATTTTGGCACTTTGTCTATGACACATGAAGGAGTCCGTGCAGCAACAAAGAAAGCGCTTGTTCTTGCCAAGGAAGCGGGAGCGCTGATTTCTTTTGACCCAAACCTTCGTCCGCCGCTCTGGAGAAGTTTGGAGGATGCAAAACAACAAGTGCTGTCTGGCCTTAAATATTGTGATATTTTGAAAATTTCAGATAATGAGATACAGTGGCTGACTGGAAAAAAGGATTACACAGAAGGGATTTTGTGGATAAAGGAAAGATTCGACATCTCATTAATTTTGGTGTCTATGGGTAGAGAAGGGAGCAGAGCATATTATCAAGAGAAAATGGTAGAAGTGAAACCATTTATACAGAAGAATACCATCGAAACTACCGGAGCAGGGGATACATTTTGCGGATGTGTTCTGCACTATATTTGTGACCATGGATTGGATCATCTGTCAGAAGAGAACTTGTCAGAAATGCTTACATTTGCAAATGCGGCAGCAGCTTTGATTACGACCAAAAAAGGTGCTCTTAGAGTAATGCCCAGTGTGGAAGAAATATGTTCTTTGGTATCGAAGTAGGTTTCTAAGAGAGCCAGACGGGAGCTTTGGCTGGAAATTGAAAAAAGACATTTTATCTTTTGATGTCGTCCCCGCGGAATGCTGTGCAGTCATGTAGATATAAAGAAAAATAGGAAATATCCTTTCGGGAAGAGGGACTTCGGTTGAAGAAATGCCCGGGAGTGGACAGCCTAGTGCTGCTTGCAGGTGTATTAGTGCTGATATTTATGGCTTTCTGTATGCTTGTGCTTGCACTAGAACATGCGTGTTGGGGTGGTTTTACATTTTGTGTTGGTTTTAGCAACCCTGGGCGTATGGTGTATTATTTATCTGCCAGGGAAAGTGGTAAGAGAGTATTTCGCTGAAATGATGAGGGAGCATTAAAAAGGTATATTTGTGGGGCTGAGCCAACATATCGTACAACAATGTTTCTCCTTCACCAGCCGCAAAGGAAAAACATCATTGTACGATATGCCAATACCTGTTCCCGACAAATACGAAGGCTCGTTGCTTCATACTTTGGTAAATTGTCAAAAAACAGCTTGTGCCAGCAGAGAGGTTCTGTCAGAACCTCTCTGCTGGCACAAGCGTCCCTTCTCCATTACCTCTCATAGGATACACAGCAAATGTTCTTCCTTCATATTATGATAGGTAGATATAGCTGTCCCAGTGGGTGGCGGAATAGATGCCTATAATATCTGATAACCCCTCCCCACCCAGTTATAGGGGAAGCTATAATAAAATCCAATTTGTAAAGAAGAATTATGAAACCTGTTTCTTTTGCCTCAGCGCATTAAACCACCCCTGGGGCACCGCAAATCCAAAGATAATCCCCAGCACAATCGCCCCGGCTACCTTCACCGTCTGCATACCATATCTCGAGGAATCAGCCATTTCATTCATGATAAAATAATAAGAAGTATAATAAATCCCGGCCCCGGGCACCAGCGGGAAAATCCCGGAAATCAGGTACAGCGTCACCGGATTTTTCCGCAAAGAAGCAATCATTCTTGAAATCACCGTCAAAGCCAGCGTTGCCGTCAGATTGGCAATCGTAATGCTGTCATTGAAATTTAAACATATCAGATAGACAATCCAGCCAATGGCTCCCGTCAGACCGCAGAAAAATAATTCCGATTTTGGGGCGCAAAACAGTACCGCAAAAGACAGGGTTGCTATTAAACTAATTATAAATTGAAGTACCATCAGAGCAGAGAACCTCCCATCAGAAAATAATAAACAGTCATAACCGTACCGACACCCACCGCAATGCAAAAGGCAGTCAAAACAGCGTCAATCATGTGGATAGCTCCGGAAAGGTAATCGCCGTTGAAAAAATCCCGGATTGAGGTGGTAAGGGCGATACCCGGAACTAAGGGCATGATAGAACCGATGATAACCTTGTCATAGAAAATCGGCAGCTTTAAAGAGTGGAGCAGCAGGCTTAAAAAAGTCACAAACGCGCTCCCTAAAATATTAATCATAAATTTAGAGGATTTCCCTTTCCTCAGTTGCTGTAACAGAGCCTGTAAAAGAAGTCCGGTAAAGAAAGCGGTAACGGAATCAAAAAATGTTCCGCCGAAAAGGTAGCCGAAGCAGCCGCAGCCCATGCCGCAGAAAAAGAGGGCGGAGCTTTTTTTGGTGGTGGGAATCTCCTTACACGCATCTAACCGTTCCCATGCCTCCATCAGGGAGCACTCGTGGGAGCAGATTTCCCGGGAAAGCTGGTTTAAGGCAGCAATCCGCCCTAAATGGGTGGAGCCTAAGGGAATGTGCCGTATCATGCTGCAGGCATCCTCTTTGTTTTCATTGGCGCTGGCAAAGATGCCGTTTGATAAAACATAAACGTCATATTCTTCTATTTCATATGCCTCTAAGATGTGCATCACCGTGTCCTCTACCCGGTAGACCTCTGCGCCGTTTCGAAGCAGTGCGTCGCCGGTTTCCACGGCAAGAGAAAGTATTTCCTTTGTTTCTGCCATAGTAAATGCAGTTCCTTTCTTACAGAATTTCTTTTTTAATAATGCAGAAATTTTGACTTTTTGAATTTGAAGCAAAAGCTTTCTTATGAAAAGGTAACACGTTTTTTTACAAAAAGCAATCTGATACATAATATTTGTAATTTTAGAAATAATAATTCTACACAGAAAGGAGAATCGCTATGAATTGCAGAAAATACAGACTATGTTTAATGGGCTTAATCGTAATTGCGCTGGTCTTTGGAATTTGTTTTTATATAAAAAATCTCCGGGAAAGCGAGCTTCCGGTGGATGGGACTTTGGTAAAAAACTGTACGGAAACCGGAGATGAGACAGAAGTATGGGCGTAGGAAGTGAGATATTATATCTGAAAATCGAAACCAACACCATTGTGACGGACCGCCATGTGAAGCTGTCGGACATTGCGAAAATGGAGTGTGCCGATTCTGCCATTGTGCGGCAGCTGAAGCAGAAAAAGGTCTATACCTTTCAGGATGCCATCGACGTAAAAAAACAGAAAAACCAGATGCAGGTATTTTCTGTTTTAAAAATCATTGAGCTGATTCATGAGGAATATCCCAACGTGGATATTTCCAACGAGGGAGAGAGCGATTTTATTGTGGAATATATTCCCAATCCCAGGAAACCGAAGCTTCTCAATGCCATAAAGACGGCGGTGCTCTGCGTGATTATTTTTTTCGGCTCCGCCTTTACCATTATGGCGTTTAATAATGACATTGGCGTCACGGAGGTGTTTTCCAAATTTTATTTTCAGGTCATGGGGACGGCGCCGGAGGGCGTGACAGAGTTAGAAATCTGTTACTGCATTGGCCTTGGGCTTGGTATCCTGATTTTCTTTAACCATGTGGGCAAAAAGAAAATTACCCATGACCCCACACCGATTCAGGTGGAAATGAGAAAATACGAAACGGACATTGATACCACATTTATTGACAACGCAGGAAGAAAGGGACACAGCATTGATGTTAATTAAGGAAATTTTTCTGGGCTTTATGGGAATTGCAGCAGGCTTTGCCGTATCCGCCGGAACCTTCGCATTTATGATTGTCATTGGCGTTGTGCCCCGCATGATAGGAAAATGCAACCGGGCGGCGGAAACCATGCACTTTGAAAACGCCATTATTTTAGGGGGAATTCTGGGAAATATTATTTCTGTATTCCTGAATATCAAAATCCCTTTCGGTCCGCTGTTCCTTTGTGCCTATGGGCTTTCGGCGGGAATATTCGTGGGGTGTATTGCGGTGGCGCTGGCGGAAATCCTCAATACGTTTCCGATTATGTTCCGGAGGACAGGGTTAAAGGAAGGGCTTTCATACGTTATGGTTGTTATGGCGCTGGGAAAAATGTTTGGCTCTCTGTATTTCTTTTTTTACCGCCTGGCAGTATGAAAGGAAGAGCTCCTTTCAGAAAGGGACAGCTCCTTTCAGAAAGGGACAGCCCCTTTCAGAAAGAAACAGCCCCTCCGGCTTGACGCTTTTTAAAAGTAATTCTAAAATAGAAGCAGTAAATTGATTTTAGAAGAAAAGAGGGAAATGTCATGGTGCCATCCATCGCACGTCAGAGCGTCATCATCAAATGCAGTATGCAGAAATCCGTTCTCACTGGAAATTATGAATTTTATTACGCCGCAGGGCTGCTTAAAAAATTATGCGGAGTGGAAATCCCTGAGGACATAAAGCCTCTGGAATTGGAAAATTTGGTATCGGAAAGTCTTAAAAGCCTCTCTCCTAAGGACGAAAAGGAGCAGTGGCTTTTTGGAATGCTTTCTGATTATAAGCCCTTTGAGGAATATGATGAGCAGATGAAAGAGCTGCTTTTGTGGGGAATGGGGGAGGAATACCCCTGGTCTGTGACCATTCCGGGCTGACGAAAGGGAATGTTACCGTACCTCATGGAACGGTTTCTTTGTGGAATAATTTTTACAAGAAAATACCAAATACCAAATATTGTTCCATTTTTGCTAAAGAAAATCCAAAGAAATTCCAACAGGAATATGTTAGGATAAGGATATCAAACACGGAAACCTGATACCAAAACGGAGGTAGATAACAGATGAGACAGATAATCAATATCAATCAGAAATGGGCGTTTACAAAGGATGCGGCAGAAGCACCAAAGACCATGCCGGAAAAATGGTACTGGGTCAATCTGCCCCATTCCTGGAATGAAATTGACGGACAGGACGGAGGAAACGATTACTATCGCGGAACCTGTTATTATGCAAAGGAAATTGAAAAAGCAGAACTGCCGGAAGCACTGCAGGAAGCAGAGCAGTATTACTTAGAGCTGCAGGGGGCAAATTCCTCCGCAGACGTATATGTCAACGGGAAAAAATTAGCCCATCATGACGGCGGATATTCTACCTGGAGAGTGAACATCACAGACGCCATGGATAGTAAAAACCTGATTGTAGTGGCAGTGGACAACAGCGTGAATGACAGGGTGTATCCCCAGAATGCAGACTTTACATTTTACGGCGGACTTTACCGTAATGTCAACCTGATTGCTGTAAATGAGTCCCATTTTGACTTAGATTACTATGGAGGTCCGGGAATTAAGGTGACTCCTGAGGTGAAGGGACAGAACGCAGTGGTTGAGGTGGAGACTTACCTTACGAATGCAAAAGCAGACCAGTTCGTAGTTTATACCATTTGTGAGAAAGACGGAACTGTGGTTGAGACGAAAAAGGTGCCTGCAAATGAGACAAAAGTGACCTTTGAGATTTCTAATGTTCATTTATGGAACGGAAAGAAAGACCCCTATTTATATACGGCAAAGGCAGAACTGGTTTCCGGGGAAGAAACCGTTGACTGCATCACCACACGGTTTGGCTGCCGTTTCTTCGAGATTGACCCGGAGAAAGGATTTATCTTAAACGGAGAGAGTTATCCGTTGCACGGCGTTTCCCGCCATCAGGATAGATGGGGCTTCGGAAATGCGCTTCTTCCGGAGCATCACAAAGAGGATATAGACTTTATTTTAGATTTGGGGGCAACCACCATCCGTCTGGCACACTATCAGCATGACCAGTACTTCTATGATTTGTGTGATGAAAACGGTCTTGTTATCTGGGCAGAGATTCCTTATATTTCCACCCACATGCCCACAGGACGGGAGAATACCATTTCCCAGATGAAGGAGCTGGTGATTCAGAATTATAACCATCCTTCCATCGTGGTATGGGGACTCTCCAACGAGATTACCATGAACGGGGCTTCCGATGAGGATTTGAGGGAGAACCACAATATTTTAAATGATATGGTTCATGAGATGGATAAAACAAGGCTTACCACCATTGCCGTGGTTTCCATGTGCGACATTCACGACCCGTATATCCAGATACCGGATGTGGTTTCCTATAATCATTATTTTGGCTGGTACGGCGGGGATGTTTCCATGAACGGACCGTGGTTTGATAATTTCCACAAGGAATTTCCCAATATTCCGGTGGGTGTCAGCGAGTACGGCTGTGAGGCATTGAACTGGCATACCTCTGACCCGAAACAGGGCGATTATACTGAGGAATACCAGGCATACTACCATGAGGAATTAATCAAACAGTTATTTACCAGACCATATATCTGGGCAACCCATGTATGGAATATGTACGATTTCGGTGCGGATGCCAGAAATGAGGGTGGTGAGAACGGACAGAACCATAAGGGCCTGATGACCTTTGACCGTAAATATAAGAAAGACGCTTTTTATGCTTACAAAGCATGGTTATCCGATGATCCCTTTGTGCACATCTGCGGAAAACGCTATGTGGACCGTGTGGAGGATACCACGAAAGTTACCGTGTACTCCAACCAGCCGGAGGTTGAGCTTTTTGTCAACGGAAAGAGCCTTGGCAAGCAGAAGAGCGAGGAACACTTCTTCTATTTCCAGGTGCCGAATGAGGGTGAGAGCATTTTAGAGGCGGTAGCCGGAGCGTGTCAAGATGAGAGCAAAATCCGTAAGGTGGCGGAGCCGAATCAGGATTATGTCCTGAAAGAAAAGGGAGCTATCTTAAACTGGTTTGATATCACTGCACCGGAGGGTTATTTCTCACTGAATGATAAGATGGGTGACATCATTGCCTGTGAAGAAGGAAATGCATTGATTGGAGGACTGCTGAAACAGATGATGAGCGGTACAGGCGACGGAGCCGGAATGCAGTTTGAGATGTCTGACGGTATGATGCAGATGATGGGCGGATTTACAATTCTGCGTATGATAAATATGTTGACCATGATGACAGACATGAAGAATATGGAGAAACCTACCGTTACCAAGGAAATGCTGCTGGACTTAAATGCACAGCTGAATCAGATAAAAAAACCAGAAGTATAAAAAAACGGGGAGATGCCGGATGAGGTGTCTCCCTGTTTTAATGCACAGCCCCATGCAGAGGAAGTATGCCGCTGAGGCGGCGCATAGGGCGTGCAGCGAGCAGGGGAAAATTCTCCCTACTCGATTTATTCTTTTTTGCCGATTTTCATATTGCCGATAAATCCATGAGAGAGAAGTCCGTAAAAACGCTCTACGTTCTTTTTATCTCCGGGAAGCTGTCCGTCTGCGACACGAATGGCAAAGTTTAGTGTGGTCTCAATGATAAATACCCAGTAAATATCAGGATTAAAACCGAAGATATGGGCATTCTTCTGGATGATTGAAATAAAAAATGAGTAGGAGTCATCCTGTCCTGCAATGACTTCATCCGTATAATAGGAAGACTGCCGATACTGCCGATAGAATTTGGCATAGGCTCCGTGGGTAACAAGATAGTCAAAGTAGGAAAACCACAGTTCACGTATTGTTTTGGAGATGTTCAGACCATGAAAGGGAATGCTTTCAAATATCTGATCAATCTGATGGTCGATATAGTAAAGGCATTCTGCCAAAAGCTCTTTTTTGTTGCTGAAATTGTTAAAAATAGTTCCTTCTGATATATTCATGGAAAGAGCGATTTTTTTTGTGGTGAGATTCTCCAGTCCATATTCTGCTACATAAGCGATTGTAGATTCTTTTATCATATCCGGGGTTATTGTCTGCTTTTTCATGTCATTATTTTAAAATCAGGAATACGAAAAGTCAATGAGAAAAAAAGCTTCTTTCTGTTCATTTTTTTGCTTAAATGAGTATTTACTCATTTTTTAAAATAAAGTATAATACAAGGTAAAAATAGAAAAGGACAGATGATAGATGAAGAGAAAATATCTGGGAATTGGCTGTATCATATTGGGAATTTGTATCGGTATGATTCCTTTTGTGAAAGAATCCTTTGAGGACTACAGACAGCAAAAAATTTTGACGCTGTGGCGGCAGGAGATGAGCCGGGTCAGCGGAGGAGAGGAGACGGCTGATACAGAGAATGCCATAGAGCGGGAGAGAGATGTGGGAGAAAACTTAGAGAATGAGGAAGTGGCAGGGATATTAAGGATTCCCACCATTAAATTGGAGCAGCCTGTTTTAAAAGGGGCGACGGAACGGAATCTGAATTTATCCGTGGCGACGGTGGAGCCTACCGGGACACCGGGGGAAAAAGGAAATTTCGCGATAGCCGGACATAACAGCAGGACTTACGGCAGACATTTTAACCGTCTGGAGGAATTACAGAAGGGGGATGAGCTGTTTGTAGATACCGGGACGGAGAGCTATACCTATAAAGTCACAGATTCCTATGTGGTGGAGGCAGAGGACGTGTGGGTGCTTGGTGATACCATAGACGGGGCGGAGATTACTTTGATTACATGTCATTATTCCAAAGAAGGAAAAGTACAGAGATTGATTGTCAAAGGGATACTGCAGAAAAAATAAAAGGAGATATTTATGAAAGAATTGTGGAGTAAATGGAAAGGAAAAGCGGCATTTGTACTGGCATGCTGCATAATTTTGGGAGGGATTGCCGAACTGCCAATGCCTAATTTGTCAGCGGCGGGACTGGAAGCAGTTTCGGAGGAAAACAGCACAACGGCAGCGGCGGAGACTGACACAGAAGAGAAAAATGGCGCAGCGGCTGTGACGGGAGAAAATACAGAGAACGCAGGGGAAAATGAAAAAGCAGAATCAACGGAAACACCGGGCGATACAGAAGGGGCAGAAACCGTGGAAAATGCCGGAAATACGGAATCTGGAGGAGAGAGCACGGAAACGGAAGAAACTGCGGAAGAGGCAGGAAACACGGAGAACGAGGGAGAAAACGGCGGGACAGAAGATACGGAACATGAGACCGTGAAACCGGAACCGACGGAAAATGCGATTGCGGAGCCGGAATCAACGGAAAGCGCGATTGCGGAGCCGGAATCAACGGAACGTGAGACTGTAGAAACAGAACGTGAGACTGTGGGAGAGGAGGCAACCGAGGCGGAGGAAGAAGTTCTGAAATTTACGGGCGGGGTGGACAGGACAGATGACACGGCAGAAGTCGGCATTACAATCAGTGAGTTTACGGTGCTGAATGCATCCGGAGGAAAATTAAATTGCACCGGTCCGGTCACCACGGCTGGAGCAAGTGTATATGACGCTTCGTCCAATGCCTACTATGATGTAGACAAAGTGAAGTTCAGGATGGGAGTCAGCGTAAAAAAACCATGGCAGAGCAGGAGCTTAACAGAGGGAGATTTTGTATCGCTCCCAATCCCCAGGGGATTTTCCGTTTTTAATAGCGGAAATATGCAGGATGCTTCGGGCACTATTATCGGAACATATAAAGCTGTTGACGGCAAATTAATAATTACATTTGCAGAAAGTGTAAACCCGGAGAACAGAAACGATAATATTAAGGGCGGAATATATGTAGAAATGACTTTTGATGCGGATGCGTTAAAAGGAGGGGACAAAGCCGTAACGGTGGTGCCGGCCCGGGGGACAGATGAACTGCCAATCATATTAAAACTGCCCGAGGAACCCGATACGGTGGACGGAATCTCTAAAACAGGAAATTTAAATCCTGCAACGAATGAGATAACATGGACCATAAAGGTGGGAACCGCCGCTCTGTCAAAAGGAGTTTCTTTAGACGGAGTTAAGCTGGCAGAAAATTTGCCGGGGGAACTAGAGCGGACGGACGTTGAAGCAGTAAATGCAGCAGGTGATAAGGTTACGGTAAATGTAAGTAACGATACTTTGACACTTGCAGGAGATAATGCAGCTGCGCCGGTTACAGTCACGGTAAAAACCAATATAACAGAGAAAGCGCTGACAGACGCAATCAATCGTAAGCAAACAGAATTGAAGCTTACCAACAAGGTGTCCATGGATTCTTCTGACCCGTCGGTAAAATTTGGAACAAATACGAGTGCAGAATCGAGTGTGTCAGTAAAATTGTCCCCACGGGTAGAGAAGCAGGGCGTACAGATTGACAGTAATACAATCCGTTGGACGATTAAGGTGAATGATAAAGAAGCAGTAAGAGTTTACCATGGTTATGTAAAGGATGAGCTTGCTGCAGGACTGAAATATAAAAAAGGTTCTATCACATGCAGTCAGGGAACGGTAACGGAAGTGCCGGATAAACCTCAGACAAGCGGCAGCTGGCCGGCGCATAAGTTATGGGTAGAAACAAAGGGAGATGCCGAGACCTTATATTTTTATATGGCAGAAGATACGGAAGCTCCCTATACGATAACCTTTGATACAGTCGTATCAGATGGTTTTGCACCCGGGAATGTAGCTGGCGGAGGAGAACCGAAAGTTCATAATGCAGCAACCGTTTATGCGGAATTTCCGACGGGAACGGGAACGATTCCGGTGGAGTATGGTATTCCAGGCATAGATACGGTGTTTAATACTGCCAAAATCAATAAAGAAGTATCGGCAGATGAGACGAAAGCTACAGGACAGTTGACGTGGACGATTTATCCTTCTGTGAGAACGTCATCCTATACCGAGGCAAAGATTACGGATGTCATAAAGGATAACCAGAGATACTGCAGGAATACGCTGAAAATCTATGAAAAGGAAGGGGAAAGCTGGAAGGAAAGTACCTCTGCCCTGACGGCGGAGGGAGTTTTTTCCGTAGTTTTCTCAGAAGATACTAAGACCTTAACACTGGTATATACAAAGGCGAATGCAGAAAGCAATCGTCATAGTACTACGTTAAGTGACTATAAAATTGTGTATGAAACGGATGCACTGACATATTTACAGACAAATAATACTTCTGATACATATGAGAATACCGCAAAACTGGAAGTAAAAGATGGAGGTAGTACATATACCAGCGAGGGGACAGCATCTGCAAAGCTGCAGAATAACTGGGTTACTAAGAAAACGAAATTTGAGTATAACGCTGAGGGAGTGCCTTGTTTCCACTATACGATTACCGTAAATGGAAAAGGCATCAAAGACCTTACGAATGTTGAAATCAAAGACAGTATTGAAAACACAATCAAAATAAGCAGTAATGAGACAAATATCAGCGGGGATTGGCAGTTTGACGATACGGCAACAGCAGTTTTTGTGGGAAGTCAGAAGGTCACGGAGGGAATTATCTATTCCGGCGATAAGAGAGAGGTGACGATTACATTTAACAGCCTTTCGGAAAAAGCTACCGTAGAGCTTTATGCAAAATATGTAGGGGAGAAAGAAAAATTAACGACAGGAATCTATGCGAATCAGAAGGTATATTCGGATAATACCGCGGAGGTGAAATCCGCCCAGGTAGCCGCCGAAGGCGGAGTAGCTATTTCTGTAAACAGTAATACAAAGAACAAAGAAGAAATGGATAATACGTTGGTACAGAAGAAGTGTATCAACACGGCAACTGCCGGCGGGACGAAATTTACCTGGCGGGTCATCATTAATCCCAATAGCGGTAAGATGGGTACCGTTACCATCAAAGATACCATTTCTAAGACACAGAAATACATAGAAGATTCCGTGAAGCTTTATGATGTAACCTATAAGGACGGAATATTACAGCCTACAGGGAGTGGTATGGCTAAAAATGCAGTATTTACTGTAAATAAGACGGCACGTTCCATGGAATTAACGATAGATGCCGGTGATAAACCCTTGATATTAGAATATCAGACTGCATTGTTAGATAGTACCATTGGAATAGCGACAAATGATGTGCAGGTATCTGAGAATGGGATACCCTACGGAACAGGTACGGGAGAAAAAGATCTTTCCGGCGGAAACTGGGGAAGCCTGACCTCTGTGGGAACATTAATCCTCCAAAAGCAGGATGCAAGTATAGGCTCCGATATGCCGTTAGCGGGAGCTGAATTTACAATTTATGAAGATGAAGAGGGGAAAAAGCCGGTAGACGTAGGCGTGACAGGGATAGACGGAACGGTCACATTCCTTGGATTAGATGTTCCGACAGGAACTTTGACACGGACTTATTATTACCGGGAGACGGTAACCCCGGAGGGTTATGAACCGGATACGGAAATCCATAAAGTGATTGTGGAAAAAGGTTTGGAAACAACTGATACGGTTGAGAATATCAGACAGACACAACAGACAGACCAAAGCTCTAAAGTAACACTGACGAAGAAATTCACCTATATAAATACGGCAGGCAGGGAAGTAAAAGCCACAGGAAAGCAGGCAGCTTTTACACTGATGTTTTACCCTTATGGAAAAGGCAATGCAAAAGGGGCAAAGCCCGTTTCCCTGACAGGAGAAAACGGCAGTTATACCTATTCTTCTGCCCCGGGTGATGGAACTGCAGTGACAAAAATAAAAAACAATGCAGAGACTGGCGGAATTATCATTAGCGGGCTGCCATGGGGATATTATGGAATAATAGAAACAGAGACGGCAGCGGGGTTCCGGTTAGAGACGAAAGAATTGTACTTTGAGATTATAAATAATGAAGATATGGAGGTTGTGTATAGTTTTGGCGACAATGCGGATAACGATAACGGTGTTCTGAGCAATACCGCCATTCAATTTCAAGCGGCAAAGTACGAAGCGGGTGAAGAGGGTGAAGCGGGTACAACGATACCGGTTTCCGGCATCCGTCTTCAGATTTGCGGGAAAAACACAGACGGAACCAGAGGTGACGTTGTAACGGATGCGCTGAACGGCAATGCAGCTTATGAGTGGGATACGAAAGCTGCGCCGGAAACGATTTATAATCTTCCGGCAGGTACCTATCTCCTTCACGAAGATATAAAAGGGAGTACCAACTTAAATTATGCCATAGCGGAGGAAGATGTAGAGTTTACCGTATCGGAAGACGGAACGATAGAGGGAACAGCGGATTCTATCGTGAAAATGTACGATGAAACCATCAAATTAGAAATAGCAAAGGTGGATCAGTTTGATGAGGCAGTTGCAAACGCAACGATTCAAATGACAGGTACGTCAACAAATTATAGCGAAACCGGAACCACAACAGCGGATAACAATATTCTTTCTTTCGGCAATTTGCAGCGGAACGGAGAGTATATTCTGACAGAGAATGCAGCACCGGATGCGGAGCACCTTGCGATTCGTCCGATTACCGTAAAGGTGTCAGAGGACGGTAATTCCTTTACTTTTACGCAGGAGGGGGAAAACGGGGAAACGGCTGTCCTGGAATTAAGTGAGGACGGGAAATTACATGTGATTGACAGAAAATTATTCCTTCCGATTACCGTGAAGAAGGCAGATTGTCTGGGGGAGGGAACGCTCTTAGCAAATGCTGCATTTAAACTGTATGGGCAAAGTCTGGATTCTGATGATGATACATGGGTGGAGTTCTGTGAGATAGTAACAGGATCAGACGGAACATGGAAAATGTCCGATTTGGAAGAGAACATTAAGAACCCGTTTGATACGGGTAAGAAGCTGTCTTCCGGACTCAAACCGGGCAGATATTATTTGGAAGAGACGAAAGCGCCGAAGGGCTATAAGGCATTGCCTGACGGAACGCAGATAAAATTTGAAATTACTGCTGAGGGTACCATCGAATTAGAGGATACTGCAAACTATACAACAATTCACGGTACAACCCTTACCATCTCTGATATGCCGCTTACCCTGCGTATTCAGCCGTTAGCATTTGATAACGGGTATGACGAAGGTTTCGGTGACACAGATCTGAATGGTACAGGAGCTGTCTATGAGGTGACAGGGAAGTTTATCGCTGCTGACGGAACAGATATACAGGATACGGTTAAGCTACATGGTACGAAGACGGATGCCTTTGTGCAGACTAACGGATTAAAAGGAAGGCTGATTCCCGGTGAAGTTTACAGGATTATGGAGACAACACCGCCGGAAGGATATATTGCACCGGAACCGGTCTATGTTAAAATTGACAGACAGGGTGAGGCAGTCCTCTGTGATGAAAACGGAAATGAGACAGGAGAAGGCGTTTCTTACTGCAAAGTGGAAAATCGGGAGAGCGGCCTAGAGGGCGCTGCCAACGGTTATGACGGTCTTGTGAAGATATATCATGGTAAGACCAGAGCACAGCTTGTAAAATATACTTCATGGAACAGTGAGGAAAAAAGAGAGGAAACGGAAGAGGCGGACTATAAAACGCTTTCCGGCGTGACCTTCACGTTAGAAGGAAACCTTGCCGGAAATCAAACCCGGAAGAAGTATGTCACAGACCCGGAGGGAAAGATTGTTTTTGATGGGGAGCTGACAGAGGGAGAAACCTATACGCTCACGGAAACACCTTGTGCAGGATATAAAAAATTAGATGCGGTAATCTTTACCTATAGCGCAAAGACCGGCATCAGATTAGGCTCCGATGCGCCGGAAAACGTTGCGGTAGAGACCGAGGGCGGAGTACCAACGATTAAAATCACCAACGAATCTGCACAGAATACATCATTACAGTTCTTAGTATATGATTGTACGGACGGAACGGGACTTCCCGGAGCCAGGTTCAAACTGACATGTAATCCTGCAGACGGCAGCGCCCAAACGGAAACTGTCATTGAGACAAATGAGGCAGGAAAGGTCTTTACTTATGTTACTGCGGGTGAGTCCCATAGAAAAGCAGCGGCAGAGGGAGAAGCATTCCTAACGGATTTACAGCCGGGTAGCTACACGCTGGTACAGACAGAAGCGCCCTATGGATACGCCCTGAGTGAAAACAGCATCACCGTTACATTTACGGTGGATGCAGCTGCTAAGAATGAGACAATTGTGATAAATGAGACAAATGTGAGGAATGGTGCGTATCATCTTACGGCAACGGAGGACGGGCCTAAGGTAATCAGTAAGGGAATCTGCAATAAGCGCATTGACGGCACGGTGGTGATTGAGAAACAGGATTATGACGACGGCACGCCGTTAAACGGTGTAGGCTTTGCTATTTACCGTTATAAAGAAGCGGACAATATCTTTGAACTGTTAAAGAATCTGGTGACCGGAAAAGCATATGAGGTTATGGAGAAAGAGTGGACGGAAACGGAAGCTGTCGACGGAAAACTGACGATTGCCGGATTAGAGTGGGGAAAATACTATATTGTTGAGACAAATCCTTTAGAGGGTTATGCGGTAGATAAGACCAGATATGATTTTGAGATAGGTAAGGATAGGCTGACGCAGGTACTTCAATGGACACCGGGAACATTCATAAATGCTAAAATCCAGCTCATCGTTTCCCCCACAAACTTCACCTCTGATAAAGCGGATGTGACCGGGCATAAAATGCGTATCAGCGGTAAGTTTGACAATACGGATGTTTCTTACATAGAGTGGGAAGAGACGGAGGAAGGCTATGTAGTAGCCGGTCTGCTGATACCGGGAGAAATCTATACATTAGAGGAGGAGGCGGTTTTGTCCGGCTACAGTTCCGGTAAAAAGTTTCAGTTTCAGTACAATGGGTATGGACAGGTAGAAATGATTTCAGGAGACGGCACGGTGAAGATTCTGGTGGAAGAAGACGGCACGGTGAAGCTGGTGCGGACAGTAGAGCCTCTTAAGGTCAGAATCCGAAAGACAGAGGAAGACGGAAACCTTCTTGCCGGTGCTTCATTAAGTTTGTATGTACAGAAAGAAGATGGAGCGAGGATGCTGGTGGCAGAGACAACCACAGACGGAACCCCATGGGAACTTACCGGGGATAAGTACAGCCGGCTTCAGGTTGGGGCTTCCTGCATTTTGACAGAGAAAAGCGCACCGGAAGGTTATGCCCTTGCGGAGGATGTGGTATTTACCATGGAAGACAGCACAGAGTGGCAGGAATATACGATGACGGATAAAAGGAAGGAGGAGTCTGCAGAGACAACGGAAACGGAGGGAGAGACGGAAACGGAGAAAGAGACAGAAACAGAGAAAGAGACAGAAACAGAGAAAGAGACAGAAACAGAGACAGAAACGGAAACAGAGAAAGAAGAATCCCCGGCAGGCGGTGAGCAGAATGACGGTATCTCCTCTGATTCGGCGGCTCGGACCGGAGATAGCGGCCCGAAAGCAGCGGCTGTACTGCCGAAGACCGGAAGAGAGGCAAGAGCCGGCTTTTATCTGGCGGGTGGAATGTTTGTGATGGCAGGGCTGTTGGTGCTGCTGCATGGCAGAAGAAAAAAGAGGAGATAAGGTTATGAAATCCTTACATACGAAAATACTGACACTGCTGCTGGGAAGCGTATTAGCGGCAGTGCTGTTGGCGGGCGGAGCAGGTATTGTAAATGCCGGACGGGTGGTGGAAGGAGCTTCCGGTGAAATTATGAACCTGCTCTGTGAGAATAAGACTCAGGAAATTGATACATGGCTTCTGGATATTGAACAGTCTGTGGATACCATTTACAGTTATGCAGATTATCAGCTAGGCGATGTTGCAGAACTTTGGTCAGACGAAGCTTATATGGAAGCTTATATACAGAAGGTGTATGAACTTATGGAAAATGCCATAATCAATACAGAATGTGCACTGAGTGTATATCTGAGGTTTAATCCGGAACTTCTTACGCCTGTCTCTGGAATCTTTTTGATAAAATCGGAGGACGGGAGCATCCATGATGAGGAAATGACAGACCTCTCTCTGTATGATGAGGGGGACAGGGAGCATGTGGGCTGGTATTATGAGCCCATTGAAAATGGAGGACCTACATGGCTAGAACCATATAGAAATAAGAATATTGATGAAGATATGATTTCTTATGTAATCCCAATATTCCGGGACGGGGATAAGGTAATCGGTGTTCTGGGTATGGACATTCATCTAAACCTTCTGCGGGAGAAGGCTAAGGCAATTTCTGTATATGAAACAGGACATGCCATACTAGCAAACGCTGCGGGAGATATCATCTATTCTAAGGAGTATCCGGAGGGACTTAAATCGGAAGAATTTAATGAAGGTTTGTCCGAGTTAAAAGAAATTCTGTGTGCCGACTGTGAGGAAAGCATAGAGAAACCCGTTTCTTATAAGTGGCGGGGTGAGAAAATAAGTCTGGTAAATAGGCGTATGGTAAATGGAATGACACTTGCCATTGAGGCACCCGCTTCAGAGATTGCCCATACAAGGAGGCAGCTGATTGTAGAGTGTGTGCTCATTCTGCTGGGAGTTTTGCTGGTTGCCACATTGCTTGGCGTAAGGCTGACCAACAGGCTGACAAGACCATTGATGGAACTGACTCAGGCAGCGGAGAAGATTGCAAAGGGAGACTATGATGTGGCAATCCGGTGTGAAACTCACGATGAGATTGGAGTCCTTGCCCGGACACTGCGGGATTCCATCAGTGAGCTGGAACAATGTATGTCTTATATTAACCGTTTGGCATATACGGATAATTTGACTGGGCTTTATAACCGTCATTATATGAAGCAGTACCGCAGTGAGACGGAAAATAGAGAAACGGTGGATATGGGGCTGATATTCAGTGATTTGAATGGTTTGAAATTTGTGAATGACCGTCAGGGACATGCTGCCGGAGATGAGCTAATCTGCAGGTTTGTGAGAGTCATAGAGAAATGCTTTCCCGAAGAGGTCTGCTGTAGGATGAGCGGAGATGAATTTGTCATTATTGTGCCGGGGAAAACAGAAAGTGAATTTCTGGAAATGGTAAATAACTTCCGCACAAGCAGCATACAGAACGGAGTGCCCCTTGCTGCAACCGGGTGCTGCTGGAGGGAAAAATCGAAAGCTATCGAGGAAATGATGACAGAGGCAGAGACAGACATGTATCAGGATAAGGAAAAGTTTTACCGGGACTTTCCGCAGTACCGCAGATAGCATAGCAAAGCATAGCAAAGCATGGCAAAAGGAGATGCCGTAATGGCATCTCCTTTTTAATGCGCCTGCCGCCACTCCCGGGGGGTCACCCCGTTCTCACGCCGGAACAGTCTGGTGAAATAGTGGATATCCGAAAAACCGGACTGCAGGGCAATATTCTGAATGGAAAGAGTGGTGCTTTTCAGCAGTTTTTTCGCATAGCTTAACCGGCAATGATTGACATAATCCGTTAGTGTCATTCCTACTTCTTTCTTAAAGAGAGAGGAAAGGTAGCTGGTGTTTAAAAACAGCTCCTCCGCAAACCGTTTCAGGCTTAAATCCGCCGTCAGTGAAGCGTCAATGGTGACTAAAATCTGGCGGATGGGCTCGGAATAGGCGGATAGGCTTCGCTTTTCCACCAGATTGCAGTAGCTTCTTATCATGTAGGGAGGAATATCCGCAATCTCTTTTTCGGTGTGGCACTGCTCAATCATTCTGGCGTAATTCCCTGATATTTCATCAATATAGAGGGGGTGAACCCCGGCTTCGTAGGCAGTCCGCCTCATCAGTGTATTTAGCACCACAAACATATTTTTAGAGTTCCGCAGGGAATCCTCGGAGCGGGGCGAAATACGGAAAGCAGAAAAATGCTCCGCTGCTGAGAGAGCTTTTGGGGAACTGCCTTCAGCAACTGCATCTAAAAAAGTGTTTTCTAACCGGTAACGCTCTTCTAACAACCGCATGCTAAGCAGCGGGTCTTTGGGAATGACAAATTCGTGGCTGTCTAAAAATTCCTGTCTGGTTTCCGAATTTTTTAAGTCGAAGGTCTGGAAAACGGGCGTTTCGTCCCCAGACAGCCCTTGATATAGCCGGCGGAGCAGCAGGTGAAGAAAATGGGGCTCTGACAGCAGGGGCAGGGAATTAAAATAGTCCCGCAGCTGTGGGAACTGCTCCGGCGGAATCGCAAGCTCATCCATCAGGGCGGTTACCGTATCCTCCGAAGCCTCTTCCGTCAGGTAGGGACCCGCAAAAAACAGCTTTCGTTCGCCGGGAAATAAAAAGAAAGAGTAAAAGCAGCCGTAATAATCTTTTATATGGTAAATACAGTTGTCATCTAAATGGGTCAGGGGACTTTGCCCACGGGTGTCTTTCTGTTTTAAAATATTGTTCCGCAGCCCCAAATCCAGAGAAGAAAGACCGATATGGAAATCCTCTGTAAGGGTGGATTTTATATGTAAATCAGAAAGGTAATTTATGACAAAAGATAAAATGGAAGGTTCCATATGCTTGTTTCACCTGTTTCGTTAAGATAATGTTTTTGAATATGGGGGAAAGCCCATGGTTATATTTGAAAATTGGCTTTGGTATAAGAGAAAGCCTGCAATCATATTTATAGTGGCATAATTTGGTAGAAATTGCAAGGGAGAGAAGGTTATGAGGCATGAATTTTTTGACAGCAGAATCAATTCTAAAATAAAAAAATGGTATAAAGAGAAAGCATTCCGGACATATTAGGATTAAAGAAAACGATGGGAACAGGTCAGTGCACCAGGGGCCGGAGAAAGCGGGGGAATTATATGGATGAGAAAAAAGAGCGTTTGCAGAAGAAATATAATGAGTATGTCAAGGAGGTGACTCCTACACATAACTTGTGGCTGAATATGTTAAAGGCATTTATTATGGGAGGGATTATTTGCTGTATTGGGCAGTTTATTTTAAATAGCTGTCAGAATTACGGACTGGATAAGGATACATCGGGCAGCTGGTGCAGCCTGCTTTTGGTGCTGTTGTCGGTATTGCTGACAGGCTTTAATATTTATCCTTCTCTGGCAAACTGGGGGGGAGCGGGGGCGCTGGTGCCGATTACCGGATTTGCTAACGGCGTGGCTGCGCCTGCCATTGAGTTTCAGAAGGAAGGACAGGTGTTTGGGATTGGATGTAAAATTTTTACTATTGCAGGGCCTGTGATTTTGTACGGGATATTTTCCAGCTGGTGCTTAGGTTTGATTTACTGGATTTTAAAACTGTTGGGGGTAGTGGCATGATAAAAGAAGACGGGCTTCCTGTGGGGTTAGGCTTCGGGCTGGCAATGAATGAAGAGGCCATGGAGCAGTTTGCAGCCATGACGGAGGGAGAAAAAAGACAGGTGATTGAGGCGGCAAGAAGCATGCAGTCTAAGGAGCAGATGCAGCAGCTGGTGCAGAATATTGCAGATTTGAAATTTACGCCGTAACGGCGTTGCCTGCTAAAATGGGTTTTAAAAGTATTCCTGATGAAGCAAAAAGAGCACCACAGGCCTGCGGTGCTCTTTTCATAGTTCTTATTTTTTCTTCTTTTTTGCTTTTTCTTTATTTAATTCCTGCTTTTCTTTTTCTAAATCCTTGCTTGCCTTTGTGGCCTTGTCTTTTAATCTGGCTCTCCAGCTCTTTTTGCCCTCCGGCTTTTCTAACGGTCCGCGGATACCGGTTACTTTCGTGATGTAGATTCCGCTGACAGTGGCTTTTACCTCTTTTTTCAACGGAATTAAATCAAAAACAGCTTCGTCTGCAATCAAAGACATCACCTTTGGTCCGACCTTTGCCTTGACGATAGGGAGCTTGGTTCTGCGCATGAGCTTCGGGGTCTGGTCTACAACCACCTGTGGAAGTCCGGCCTCGGTAATGCGCATTCGCTTCTTATCTATAATCAGCATGGTGACAGTCTGTGCGGCCGCGGCTAATTGCTCGTCCTGCTCTGCTTTCTTTTTTTGTGCCTTTTTGCCAAGAAAATAAAGTACAATAAGTCCAACGATGAGTATGGCTAAAATGACCAATAAAACAATCGTAACGGTATTCATGGTTTATCCTCCCTAAAATTCAGTCTACGTTTTATTGTAGCATTGATTTTTTGAAAAAGCAATCTTAAAACTTTGAAAAGTTTGTTAAAACTTTGTGTGATGGCTTTCCTTTTAGGAAAAACTATGGTATGTTAATAAAGTTAGCGTATAGACAAGCTGCGTTTTGAGAAGGAAAAATGCAGCCGGCTTGGAAAGGAAACGAGAGAAAATGAAAAAGAAAATAGTAGTGCTTTTACTTAGCACCATGATGGCAGTTTCTGTTGTCGGATGCGGAGACAGCAAAAATACAGAGGATAAGGTTTCTGCAACAGAGAGTGTGGAATCTACGGAAAATACAGGTGTTTCAGGTTATGAAAGTCCTTCTTTCGATATAAAGGCTTCTGATTATGTAACCCTTTGCGATTATAACAATATGGAGGTTACCATCGATGGGGATTATCAGGTGGGTGAGCAGGAGGTTAAGGAGTATTTCGCACAGATATTCTCCAATTACGGTCCGTTCTATAAGCCGGATGAAACAAAAACTACCATAGAAGAGGGCGATATTGTAAATGTGGACTATGTGGGAAAATTAGACGGGGAGGCTTTTGAGGGCGGAACCGCAGAGAGCCAGAACATTGATGTTTACAATAACTCTTCCGCTGACGGCACCACAGGGTATATCGAGGGCTTTACCGAGGGGCTGAAGGGAGCCTCCGTGGGAGACGTGATTGACTGTGACGTGACTTTCCCGGAGAATTACCAGGCGGAAAATTTAGCGGGAAAAGCAGTGGTATTTACCTTTACCGTAAATTCCGTTCAGAAAGAAATGGAATTAGCCGATGTGGATGACGCTTTTGCGAAAGAGCAGTTTAACGCAGACACGGTGGAGGATATGTATGCACAGATGCAGACCTATTTAGAGCGTGCCGCAGAGAGCACAAAGCTGTCCGATACCTACAGTGCAATCCACAATTACCTGTTGGAAAACTGTACCGTGGAGATACCGGAGGATTATCTTAATGCAAGGGTGAATGACTATCAGACCCAGTTTGTGAATAACTACTTAGCAGGGGATGCGTCCAAGTTAGAAGAGTATCTCAGCACCAATTACGGAAGAACCTTAGAGGAAGCCAGAGAAGAGTGGAAGAGCGGCATGGAGCAGAACATTTCCTTAGAGTTCATCATGGAAGCCATTGCGGAGAAAGAAAATGTGACCTTAGATGAAGAGGGGTACGCCACTTATATTCAGAATTTAATCAGCAATAACGGATTTGCTTCTGAGGAAGCGCTGTATCAGCAGTACGGTTATGACGACGCAGCTTACGGCGAGGCATATTTAAGACAGATTTATGTGGACAATCTTGCATTAGATAAGATACGGGAAACAGCCACGGTGACGGAGACAAATGCAGCGGACGCTTCCGTCGAAAGCACAGAAGAAACGCTTACCGAAACCGACAGTACCGAAAAATAAAAGAGGCAGTTTTTGTCTGCCGGGGATGGGAGTTATTGACTTTTTCCCGGCAGGCGGATAAGATAGAAAACAGGGATTAGATTATTTTTTAGGAGGAACAAGTATGGATATGGTAAATATAAGGGATTTATTCCGTAAGCAGGAGGAATATATTGACCAGGAAGTCACCGTGGGCGGCTGGGTCAGAAGTATTCGTAATTCCAAAAACTTTGGATTTATTGTGGTAAATGACGGTACTTTTTTTGAGCCGGTGCAGGTTGTATATTCCGATGTGCTTGAGAATTTTGCAGAAGTGGAAAAATTAAATGTCGGTGCGGCAATTATTGTCACAGGAAAAATGGTGGCAACTCCGGGAACCAAGCAGCCCTTTGAAATCCAGGCGGCAGCGATTGTGCTAGAGGGAGCTTCCACGCCGGACTACCCGTTACAGAAAAAGAAGCACAGCTTTGAATACTTAAGAACCATTTCTCATTTAAGGCCGAGAACCAACACCTTTGAGGCAGTGTTTCGGGTGCGTTCCCTGATAGCATATGCGATTCACAAATTTTTCCAGGAGAGGGATTTCGTGTATGTCCACACTCCGCTGATTACCGGAAGTGACTGTGAGGGCGCAGGAGAGATGTTCCAGGTAACCACCATGGATTTAAATAATATTCCGAAGAATGAGGACGGAACAGTAGATTTCAGCAGGGATTTCTTTAACAAGCCCACAAATTTAACCGTCAGCGGCCAGTTAAACGGTGAGACTTATGCCATGGCATTTAAGAATATCTATACCTTTGGGCCGACGTTCCGTGCAGAAAATTCCAACACCACCAGACATGCGGCGGAGTTCTGGATGATTGAGCCGGAGATTGCCTTTGCGGATTTAGAGGATGATATGATGCTGGCGGAAAACATGTTAAAATATATCATCAGCTATGTGCTGGAACATGCGCCGGAGGAAATGGCATTTTTCAATAACTTTATTGACAAAGGCCTGCTGGAGCGTTTGAATAATGTGGTGAATTCTGATTTTGCCCGTGTGACTTATACGGAAACAATCGAAATTTTAGAGAAACACAATGATAAATTTGAATACAAGGTGTCCTGGGGCGCCGATTTGCAGACCGAGCATGAGCGTTACCTGACAGAGGAAGTGTACAAACGCCCGGTATTTGTGACGGACTATCCGAAGGAGATTAAGGCATTCTACATGAAGCTCAACGAGGACGGAAAAACCGTTGCGGCTGTGGACTGTTTAGTGCCGGGGATTGGAGAGATTATCGGGGGCAGCCAGAGAGAGGATGACTACGAGAAGCTGCTGGCAAGAATAGGCGAGCTTGGCTTAAAAGAAGAGGACTATGATTTCTATTTAGACCTCCGGAAATACGGTTCTGCAAGACATGCAGGCTTCGGTCTGGGCTTTGAGCGCTGTGTGATGTATCTCACAGGAATGTCTAATATCCGTGACGTAATTCCCTTCCCACGTACGGTAAACAACTGTGAATTATAACAGAAAGATGAAGTAATATGGGTATTTTATTAACGGTGATAATAACCTTTTTTGCGGGTATGGGTGCGGGGCTGGGAACAGGCTTCGCAGGCATGAGCGCCGCCGCTGTCATCAGCCCGATGCTGATTACGTTTCTTGATATGGACCCGTATCTGGCAGTGGGGATTGCATTGTCATCGGACGTGCTGGCAAGCGCCATTTCCGCATACACCTATGGAAAAAATAAAAATCTGGATATTAAAAACGGCTTCATTATGATGGTGAGCGTATTGGTTTTCACCGTGGTGGGAAGTTATGTTGCCAGCCTCATTCCCCCCGCAACCATGGGAAATTTTTCTGTATTTATGACCTTCCTGTTGGGAATCAAATTCATCGTAAGACCCGTGATGACCACGAAAGAAGCCATGCAGGACGTTTCTGCGAAAAAGCGGGCGGTACAGTCTGTAGTGTGCGGCATTCTGATAGGTTTTATCTGTGGGTTTGTGGGCGCCGGGGGCGGTATGATGATGTTGTTGATTTTAACGACGGTGCTGGGGTATGAACTGAAAACCGCAGTGGGGACAAGCGTCTTTATTATGGCGTTTACCGCATTCACCGGGGCGTGCTCCCATTTTGCCATCAGCGGTCCGCCGGACTGGGTGGTTTTTACGCTGTGTGTGGTATTTACGTTTCTCTGGGCGAGAATTGCAGCTGTGTTTGCCAATAAGGCATCGCCGAAGACTCTCAACAGGGCAACAGGGATCGTGCTCGTGGTATTAGGGGCAGTCATATTATTTTTTTCACGTTAGTTCATAAACAAATAAAAACTCATGTCAGTGCCTCAAAGTTTTTCCCAAAAAACTGACATTAACAGCGAGACAGTTTCGGCTGTCTCGCCATTTGTTTGCGCGCCATGGCGCGCTCTAACGGGTGAAAGTCTGATATGCTATAATAAAGTTGTAACAGGAGTGGCTAATGAAATATACTGAAAATAACCAGAAAAGAGGTACTTATTATGCTACAAAATTATACACCCGAATTTAAAAAGAAGATTGCCCGTCTTCATGCGGAAGAAGGACGCACCTACAAAAGTATCACCACAGAATACGGTGTATCCAAAGCCAGCATTTCGAAGTGGTGCTGCGAATTCAGCAAAGAATGCCAATCAAAAGCCCAATTAAATCAATGGAATTCTCGGCTACCGGAGCATGACGGTTTATCTGGCACGCAGGGGATATGATTACAGCCCCACGATCATACACAAATATATGAACACAGAACTCAGTCTGCGTTCCATCGTCCGCCCGAAAAAACCGGGTTATGAACGAGGAAAGCCGCACAAGGTATTTGAAAATAAGCTGAAACAGGACTTCACTGCGAATAAAGTGAATCAAAAATGGTGTACTGACGTTACGTATCTGTTCCTTGCAAACCACGAATTTTGGTTTAAAAGAAGAGAAGAAAGCGGCGTTCACGGACATTTGAAACTGTGGACACCGCTTTTTTCTGAAAATGGGATTTTGTGGGCAAAAGTTTATAAAATTTTTGGCATGAGGTACTTAAAAAAAGGTTATATTTATGGTAAGATAGAAGAAATATACGGCAACAAATTTCGTGTATAGGTGATATAAGGGCTGCATCTGTGGATATAGTGCCACGTGCAGGCGAAAAATGTGGAAAGTTGGATAAATTATGCAGGAAAAGATTCAGATTATCAGTGACGGTTCCTGTGACCTCCCGAAAAAACTGACGGAGGCGCGGGATATCAAGGTAGTGCCTTTTTATGTTTCTTTTGACAGTGAAACTTATTTAAAAGAGATGGAAGAGTTAGACATCCGGGAATTTTATCAGAAGATGGTAGACAATCCCACAGTATTCCCGAAAACCTCCATGCCCTCCGTAGACGATTATTACCGGGTATTTGAGCCGCTGGCAAAAGAGGGAACGGCTATGATTTGTATCTGTATTACCACGAAATTCAGTGGTTCCATGCAGTCGGCAAACACGGCAAAGGACATGATTTTAGAGCAGTATCCGGAAGCGAAGCTTACCGTTATTGATGCCACCGTAAATACGGTGCTGCAGGGGCTTTATGTATTAGAGGCGTGCCGTCTGCGGGACTTAGGATGGGAGTATGAGCGTCTGGTAAGACGGATTCTGGAAATCCGGGAGAGCGGAAGAATTTTCTTTACGATTGCAAGTATTGATTATCTAAAACACGGCGGGCGCATCGGAAAGCTGGCGGGGCTTGCGGGCAGCGCATTGAAAATCAAACCTCTGATTACCTTAAAGACCGGGGAAATCCATAATTCAGGTATTGCCAGAAACCGGGAAAAGTCCATGGCGAAGGTGGTGGAAATGCTGAAAGCCTATTTAGACGAGGTAAAAGCAGAGCCGGGAGAGTACAGCTTTGCGGTGGGTTATGGCTATGACTATGAAGAGGCATGCCGTTTTAAGGAAATGCTGCGGGATTTAGTCCGGGAGCGTCTCGGCATTGAGGAGATAGAAATATTCCAGATAGGAGCCACCATCGGCGTCCACACAGGTCCGCACCCCATTGGCGTTGGAATTATCCGGCGGGCAGATGTATAGCTTTGTTTTTCTAAGGCTGTTGTAAAATGAAAGAGTTTTACAGCAGTCTTTTTTAATGCACACGGGTGCGGAGAGGAAGGAAGCAGCAAGAGCTGCCCGCACCCGGCGCAGCGAGCAGGGAAAAATTCTTCTTCACCCGATTATTTGAAAAAATAGTATTGACAAAATTATATTATATAATATATAGTATTGATAAAGAAATAATATTGAAGAAAAAGTAATATTATAAAAACTAGAGAAAGAGGGGATATCTGTATGGTATTTAATACAGGAGCCGCATTGTTAGATGCGATTGTCCTGGCGGTTGTGTCAAAGGAAGAAGAGGGTACCTATGGATACAAGATTACCCAGGATGTGCGGCGGGCCATCGAGGTGTCGGAGTCCACGCTTTATCCCGTGTTAAGGAGGCTTCAGAAAGACGGTAACCTGATAGTCTATGATATGGAGTGCGGCGGCAGAAACCGGCGTTATTATAAGATAACGGACCCTGGCAGGGAGAAGCTGACAGAGTACCGCAGGGAGTGGGAGGATTATTCCACTAAAATATCCATGCTGTTTGCCGAGTGAACCGTGGAAGACATTGAAAAAAATCCGGCAGAAAAAGCCCGGAAGACATTGAAAAAATATTCCGGCAGGAATGGGAAGGAATTGGTTGAGCAGATGAAAAAAGAAGAATTTTTAAGACAGTTAGAACAACTTCTGTCCGGTATATCGGAAGAAGAAAAAGCAGATGCCCTGGCATATTACCGCAGTTATTTTGAAGATGCGGGGGAAGAAAATGAGGATGCCATCGTGGCGGAGTTAGAATCTCCCGGAAAGGTGGCGGAGAGCATCCGAAAGAACCTGGGGCTGGAGGGAAACGGCAGCTACTATAACAGTATGGCAAAACGCGATGCGGAATACTACCGTAATGTCAACCATACCATACAGAATTTGCAGGGACAGCAAAAGGGGAATAAAAGCGGCTGGTCGGCGCTTACCATTACAGTTCTGATATTGACGAGTCCTATCTGGCTTATGGTGCTGTTGGCGATTATCTGCGTGCTGTTTACGGTAGTGGGGGTGCTGTTGGGAGTTGCCATCGCAGTGGTGGCAGTGATGGCGGCATTTGTGATAGTAGGCTTTGCATTGGCAGGCGGCGGCTTTGTCGCAGTTTTTGGCGGAGAGCCGGTGGTGGGGATCGGTCTGATAGGCACAGGTCTTATTATGCTGGCGCTGGGATTGTTGATGATAGTGCTGACCGTGTGGCTTTTCGGTGGATTTCTGCCCTGGGCGTTTCAGGGGATTGCAAAATTGTGCAAAAAACCCTTTGAAAAGAGAAAGGAGAATGCGTTATGAAAAAATTTACGAAAATTAGTCTGATTGTGGTAGCGGTGCTGGCAGGACTCGGAATTCTGCTCTGTGGTATTGCATCCCTGATGGGAGGGGGAAGCGGTATATGGGAAAATGGGGAACTGGTGTATGGCGACTGGCATGTGGGATACCACGGTATTTATTATCAGGGAGAATCCGGGGAAATCCTTGACGAGGCGGACTGGGAGATTCCCTTAGCGGAGGTTAAAAATATCAAGTTCAATATTGATGCGGCAGAATTGCAGGTAGAAGCTTCTGCGGATTCTGAAAATATCGGAGTGGAGTTACTGCGGGGGAACGAGAAATATTACAGCTGTTTTCTGGATGACACCACTTTAACGGTAAGCTATGACACGAGGAGCCACCACTTTAATAACAGCCCAAAGATTGTGGTTTCCATTCCCAAAGGGGCTTCTTTTGATATGGTTACCATCAATACCGGGGCAATGGCGGGAGGGATGTCATTTGATGAAATTTCCTGTGAAAATATGGAGATTAACGTGGGAGCAGGAGATTTTAAAGCAGAGAAACTGACAGTGCTAAAGAAATTAGAGGCCGTCATCGGAGCCGGAAATGTCGAGATAGAGGACGGTGAGTACCGGGATGTGAAATTAGAATGCGGTGTGGGAAATCTTACTTTTACGGGCAAGGTCACAGGCAATATCAAGGGGCATTGTGGTATGGGTGAGATGGAAATTGAACTGGATGGAAAAGAGACAGACTACAATTACAATATTTCCTGCGGATTAGGAAGGATAGAGATCAACGGGACCACCTATTCCGATTTGTCCGGAACGAAAAAGACAGAAAACGCCGGAGCTGTCGGAACCATTGATTTAGACTGTGGAATGGGCAATATTGATGTGGATTTTCAATAAAATAGGGATGGTGAGAGAAAAAATACATTTTGGGAAAGTTGTAATTTTAAATAGACAATTTGGTCAATGCGTATATCGATTTGATACAGATAAAAAAGATTGAATATGTTCATATTCAATCTTTTTTTTTATAGTAAACTACATAGAAAAAATAAAAGAAAGAGATGAAAGAGATGATTAAGTTTGGGAAATGGATTGTAAAATATCGTATACCAATCCTGATTTTAAGTTTTTTGCTTTTGATACCAACAGGAATTTGTTATATGAATACAAGGATTAACTACGATATTTTATCGTATCTGCCCGGAGACATTGAAACTATGAAGGGGCAGGAAATTTTACTGGATGAATTCGGAACAGGGGCTTTTTCCGTTGCCGTGATAGATGGCATGGAGGAAAAAGAGATTGTTCAGCTGGAGAGTAAGCTAAAAGAGATTGACCATGTGAAACAGGTTCTCTGGTATGGTGCAATCGCAGATATTTCTGTTCCGATGAACGTCATGCCACAGGATTTGCAGGAGGCATTAAAGAACGCAGATACGGGAAGTCAGTTAATGATTATTACCTTTGATACCTCCATGTCAGCGGATGAAACCTTAGATGCTATTGACGAAATCCGTGGACTGACAGATGAGCAGTGTCTCTTAAGCGGAATGTCAGCAGTGGTTGCGGATATCAAGAAAATCTGTAACAGTGAGGTTATCATGTATGTTGTGATTGCAGCAGGATTGTCCGCATTGGTATTGGCGCTCACAATGGATTCGTTCCTGATACCGGTAATTTTCCTGCTCAGTATTGGTATGGCAATCGTTTATAATCTTGGTACAAATTTTATTGCAGGAGAGATTTCCTTTGTTACGCAGGCATTAGCAGCGGTTCTTCAGTTAGCGGTCACGATGGATTATTCTATTTTCTTATGGCACAGTTATCAGGAAAACCAGGAACGATATCCGGGGGATAAAGAGCGTGCCATGGCACATGCCATTTCCCAGACATTGACATCCGTGGTAGGAAGTTCTATCACAACAGTTGCAGGTTTCTTAGCAATGTGTTTTATGACATTTACCCTTGGTATGGACTTAGGTATTGTTATGGCAAAGGGAGTGGTATTTGGAGTACTTGGATGTGTTACTATTTTGCCGTCTATGATGCTGGTATGTGATAAATGGATTGAAAAAACAAGACATAGAGCATTGATGCCGGATCTGGGAAGGACAGGGAAGTTTGTCACGAAATATTTCTGGGTATTTCTGCTGCTCTTTGTAATCATTTTAGGCCCGGCATATTATGGGCAGAGCCATAATGAAGTGTACTATGACCTTATGGGAACGCTTCCGGAAAATCTTGAGAGCGTAAAAGCCGGAAATGCACTGGAAAATGATTCTCAGATGGGTGCAACTCATGTGATTTTAGCAAGCAGTGATTTAAACTCAAAGGCTGCCAGAAATATGGAAAATGAAATCGCAGATGTCAAAGGGGTAAAACTTGCGATGGGTATGAACTCAATATTAGGGCCGACCATACCTAAGGAAATAATTCCAGGTGATATCAAAGAAATGCTGGATAACGGGAAATATCAGATGATATATGTGATGTCTGAATATAAGACAGGAAGCGATGAGGTAAATGAGCAGTGTGATACAATCCGGAAAATTATCAAGAATTATGATGAAACGGCTATGCTGATTGGGGAAGCGCCCTGTACCGAGGATTTGATTACGATTACCGATAAGGATTTTAAGACAGTCAATGCGGTGTCTATTATATTAATTTTCATTATTATTGCGATTGTTTTAAAATCAATTTCACTTCCGGTTATTCTGGTATCGGTAATTGAGTTTGCGATTTTTATTAATATGGGGATTCCGCATTATACGGGAACGGTTCTTCCGTTTATTGCTTCTATTGTAATAGGAACCATTCAGTTAGGAGCAACGGTGGATTATGCAATTCTGATGACAAATAAGTATAAGAGGGAAAGGAACAAAGGGGCAGGAAAACGTGATTCTGTTATCACAGCATTGAATAGTTCTCTGCAGTCAGTATTTGTAAGTGCATTGAGCTTCTTTGCAGCAACATTCGGTGTAGGTGTTTATTCAAGTATTGATATGATAAGCTCCCTTTGTATGCTGCTTGCAAGAGGTGCTGTAGTCAGCTTGTTGGTAGTTGCGTTTATTTTGCCAGCAATGTTTATGGTATTTGACAAACTAATTTGTGCAACAAGCGTTGGATTTCGCAGCAAAAAAAGCAAAGCGGTTGATACGACAGAAAATAATGTCATAGTTCAGTAAAAAATAGTTTAAGTGAAAACAGGAGGATTATAATATGAATTTGCCGGAGTTGAAAAAAAGATTTAAAAATAAATATGCCATTCGAATTATTGCAGGAGTGCTGGTGGTGACACTGCTTGGAACAGGGGTATCTGCTTCTAGTGTGACTGCAAAAAACAGCACAGTAAAAGGTACAGAGACAGTAGAGGAAACAGCAGAGACGGAGGAAACCGAAGAGGCAGAGGAAACCGAAGCGGGGAAAAAGCTGGCAGATAAACTGGCGAAAAGTGTTTCCGTGGAGGAGAAGAAAATTGGCAAAGAAGAAACGGTCTATGTTATTGCAGACAGTACCGGAAAAGAAAAAAATATTATTGTATCGGATCACCTCATCAATGCGGAAGAGAAAGACACGCTAGAGGACGCTTCCACCTTAAAAGACATTGAAAATGTCAAAGGAGATGAGACTTTTACCCAGAAAGGCAACAAGGTTACCTGGAAGGCAGATGGAAATGATATTTTTTATCAGGGAACTTCTGCGGAAAAAGCACCGGTGTCCCAAAAAATCACATATTTTTTAGATGGAAAAGAAATTACACCGGAGAAGCTTGCCGGACAGTCCGGGGAGGTGACAATCCGTGTAGAATATACGAATCATGAGAAAACCGAGGCAGCCATTGATGGGGAAAAGACGGAGATTTATGTGCCTTTTGTGGCGATTGGCGGCATGATTTTAGATGACAGCTTTACAGATATTAAGGTGAAAAATGGAAAGGTAATCTCAGATGGAAATAATAATCTTGTTGTGGGCTATACGCTTCCGGGGCTAAAAGAAAGTTTAGATGTAACAGAGGATGATTTTGACGGTGACGTGAATATTCCGGACTATTATGAGGTCACTGCAAACGTGGAAAACTTTGAACTGGGTATGACCATGACAGTAGTGGCAAATGCAACGAATTTCATTTCTGCGCAGGGGGAAAATGATTTATCAGATGTGGATGATTTATTAGATACCCTGACAGAAGCCACAGGGCAGTTAGCGGATGGCTCTTCCTCGTTAGCAGAGGGGACAGATACGTTAAAATCCAGTATGGGCGAATTCTCTGACGGTGTGTCTGCTTTGAAAAAGGGTATCAGCGATTATACGGAGGGAGCTTCTAGATTAACAG
Source organism: Lachnospiraceae bacterium (assembly GCA_021770785.1). GTDB lineage: Bacteria > Bacillota > Clostridia > Lachnospirales > Lachnospiraceae > Roseburia. The sequence goes on along the minus strand of JAETQH010000005.1, from coordinate 70,770 downwards.
AGGGTATTTCAGAACTTGCAGATAAGACTTCTACACTCTCAAGCGGAGCAACGACATTAAATGACAGTGCAGCAACGCTTGCCAGTGGGGTAGCTACTTTAGATAAAGCTTTGAATACTGAATTTACAGACAAAGAGAAAAGTAATATGCAAGAGCAGGTGACAGGTACGATTGAAAAGCAGGAGAGCAGCATCAAAAAATCTGCAAGAAAGAGTGTGGAGGCAGAGGCAGAAACGATTCAGGCGCAGGCAGAGGCAGCAGTAGACAGCCAGGCAGCAGCGATTCAGGCGCAGGCAGAAGGTACAGTAGATGCACAGGCGGATGCAATTCAGGCGCAGGCAGAAAGTACAGTAGAAGCGCAGGCGGATGCAATTCAGGCGCAGGCAGAGGCAGCAGTAGACAGCCAGGCGGCGGCGATTCGGGCGCAGGCAGAGGCAGCAGTAGACAGCCAGGCAGCAGCGATTCAGGCGCAGGCAGAGGCAGCAGTAGACAGTCAGGCAGCGGCGATTCAGGCACAGGCAGAGGCAGCAGTAGAAGCGCAGACAGATGCGATTTGGGCGCAGGCGGTACAGGCAGTGGATGCAGCTTTTGCGGGTGGACAGTATGCCGCCATACAGGCAGGTGCAAAGGAACAGATTACAAGTGCTTTAAACGGTCAGGTGAGCGGTGTAGAGGGTAGTGTAAAAGAGGCGTTAGTAGCTTCTGGTATTCCGGATGAAACGGCAGCGGCAATCGCAAACCAGATTGCTACCGGTATTGCATCCGGCATGGAAGCAGCTGCAGACCAACTGGCAGCAGGAGTTGCCGACACAGCAATGCTTTCTGCCGAGAGTGCGGCAGGGACAGCAGCAGTGTCAGGAGCAAAGGCGGCGGCAGGAACGGCAGCGGTGACAGGAGCGAAGGCAGCGGCGGGGACAGCAGCGGTAACCGGGGCAAAGAGTGCGGCAGGAACGGCAGCAGTGTCAGGAGCGAAGGCAGCGGCGGGGACAGCAGCGGTAACCGGGGCAAAGAGTGCGGCAGGGACGGCAGCGGTGACAGGAGCGAAGGCAGCGGCAGGAACGGCAGCGGTGTCAGGAGCGAAGGCAGCGGCAGGAACGGCAGCAGTATCCGGTGCCACAGCAGCGGCAGAAACGGCAGCTTACGAAGGAGCAAAGAGTGCGGCAGGAACGGCAGCAATATCTGCTGCAGAGCAGACAAAGAAAAACATTGCCGGAAACATTGAACAGCAGACAGAGAGCGGTTACAGTTTAGTGACGGGAAGCAAAGCCTTAGCGGAGGGAACACAGAGTCTTGCTGCTTCCGTGCCTACCTTAATTTCAGGAATTACGCAGTTGAATGAGGGCGGAAAGGAGTTGGCTTCTAACAATGATAAATTGAATCAGGGAGCTGTTGCTTTGAAGGATGGAACGGATGCGATTGTAGATGGTGTAGACCAGTTAAAGGATGGGGCACATCAGCTTGCAGACGGGATTGTGGAATTTAATGAAGAGGGCGTAGAAGAAATCATTGATTCTTATAATGGAGAGATACAGCCGTTGCTCGACCGCATACAGGCAGTCTTAGATGCCGGTGCAGATTATCAGAGTTTTACAGATATTGCAGAAGGCGTAGATGGAAGTGTGAAATTCATTATAAAGACGGATGCAATAAAAGTGGAGGATTAATCGGAGCAGCATAATATAAAAATGAAATGAGAAAAGTGTCGGAGGCGGCTTCTTTAGAAGCAGTTCCCGGCACTTTGCGTGTTATTTGATCATCCATTCCCGGATATCATTGATTTTCATTAAGACAGGCAGCAGCAGTATGCTGATGATGATACCTGTCACACCCTGCAAGATATTGAAAGGAATACCGGTTGCGGAGGAAGCGATTCCTCCTGCTAAGGCAGCGGAAGTAAAACCTCCGTTTGCGAATGCGGCAAGGAGTGCTTCATATAAGAAGTAACCGATTACCATGATTGTCTCGCCGATCACGCCGCCGATAAGGATGGATGCGTAACGGCTTTTATCGGATTTGATACTGCGCTGTAAGCGGTGGAACAAAAGCCCTGCCACACAGGCAGTCAGCGCTTTTATAAAGAATGTAGCCGGAGCCCAGGAGGCATAGCCGGAAAATAGGTCGGAGAGCATAGAGCCGATCCCCGCGGCTAAAGCTCCCATCCAGGGACCTAGGATAACGCCGCATAAGAGTACGAAGCCGTCTCCTAAGTGGATATAACCCATGGTGGGAGTCGGGAATTTAATAATCATCGTTGCGACGCAGGTCATAGCAGCAAGTAAAGCGGCGATGACAAGCTTTTTAAGATTTTCATTTCTCATGGAGGAACACCATACCTTTCTTTTGTTTTATACGGAATGTTGCTGTAAATAATCCTGACAGAGATTATAGCAGAAATTGGTTTGATAGAAACAGCCAGTTAGGACTAAATTGGGCAGTCCAGTTGACAATATGGGAGGGGTCAAGTATCATAGGACTGTGGTTGGGCGTTACTGGATTGTTGACAGATTTCTAAGAACATCTAATCTCTTTCCATAGTCACAAAAACAACCCCCGCTTTGTACAAGCTGCCGACATCAGTTATCGACAGCACTTATTGGGGTGGTATCTTAATTTTTATAAAACAGGAAACGGAGGAAGTATGAATAAGACGATTCGGATAGTGCTTTATGTATTGTCGATATTGACGGTGGCGGGGGTGATTGCCGCATTTATTGTTTCTGGCGGAAATGATACTGTAAAAACAGGGGTGAATAGCACTGTAAAGCCAGACGGTGATAAGACCGAGGAAGCAGGAGAAAGTAGCGCAGGAGAAACAGGAGGAAACGGCACCGCAGTGACAGGCGATGATATTTCCGGCAGTGAAAAAGCTGATTTCGGTACGGATACAGAAAATGCCGGGAACGATGTCGGTGCAGAAAATGGTGACAATACGCAAAATGGTGGCAATACGGAAAATGGTGAGAAGGCTGCCGACAGCATTGGTTTAGAAAACAGCGGTGATACTACTTTGATTTTTACGGGGGATGTGCTTTTTGGCAATGCTTTTAAAACGGGCTATGATGCGAAAGGAATTACCGGAGTTGTCTCGGAGGAATTGCTGCGGGAGTTAAATGATGCTGATATTTTGATGATAAACAATGAATTTCCCTTTAGTGACAGAGGGGAGGCGATGGCGGACAAGCAGTTTGTGTTCCGGTGCAGTCCTTCCTATGGGAAAGCGCTGACGGAGATGGGAGTGGATGTTGTGTCCCTTGCTAATAACCATACGTTAGATTATGGAAAGGATGCTTTGAGGGATACCTTTACTACGTTAGATGAGGCGGGAATTTTGTACGGAGGCGCCGGGGATACGGTGGAGCGGGCGCAGGAAATACAGGTTATTGAGGCAAACGGAAAGAAATTTGGCTTTCTTGCAGTTTCCAGAGTGATTCCTACCGCAGACTGGAAAGTGGAAAATTCGGCGCCGGGGCTTTTCTCCTGTTATGATGAAACCAGGCTGTTGGAGCTGATTGGGGAAGGAAAAAAGCAGTGTGATTTTCTTACGGTTTTTCCTCATTGGGGCACGGAATACAGTGAGAATCCGGATAAAAACCAGCTTCGGATTGCGGAGAAATGTATGGAAGCGGGAGCGGATTTGATTGTGGGATCACATACCCATTGTTTACAGGGGGTGGAGTATTTTGACGGAAAGCCTGTTTTTTACAGCCTGGGTAATTTTATTTTTGGGCAGAGTATTGAGCGTTCGGCGGCGGTGGAAGTGACGGTGAAAGAGGACGGAACCGTAGCTTATCGTCTGATTCCTGTCTGTGCCAAAGGCGGTGTGACGCAGAAGATGGAGGAGGCAGCGGCGGGCAGTATGTACTCCTATCTGCAGAAGATTTCTGTGAATGCGGCGGTGGATTCTGCGGGAAATGTGTCAGAAGTAAAATAAAGAACAGCGGTGTCTAGAACACAGAAAAATACATAACGAAAAGGAAATGAGAAAATGAGAGAAAAATTTATGAAGTTACCAAAATGGCTGGTGGCAGTGCTTGGATTTGTGATGGTGGCGCTGTTCCTCCTGATTATGAATGGCGGCGGAATGGCTGCATCACTGGTACCTGCTTTTCATAGAGGGTATACCATGCAGTGCATGGCAGAGATCGTGGCGGCAGTTTACACTCTTGCCATGCTGTTTCTCTTTGGTTACGGCAGGGCGCTTAAGGAGACGGGGGAAGGCTTTGTCAAGGGCTTTTATGTGGGCGGTTTCATGACGGGCTACTGCCTGTTTGCGGCAGCAGCTATGGTGTATGTACAGCGCATGTCAGGAGAGATGCAGGTGCAGTCCTTTGGAATGATTTTGATTTATCTTCTGACCATGTTTTTAGTGGGGCTAAATGAGGAAGTGATTGTCCGGGGCGTGGTGCTGAATTTGTTGTTAGACCGTTTCAGCGATACGAAAAAAGGGGTTTTTGGGGCGATTGTCATCAGCAGCCTGATTTTCGGCTGTGCCCATATCCCCAATGTATTTTCCGGCGTGCCCCTTTCAAGTGCACTGATTCAGGCAGTGCAGGCAACGCTGCTGGGGGTGTTGTTTGCAACAATCTATGTAAGAAGCGGAAATCTCTGGATTTGCATTATCCTCCACGCAGGAACAGATTTCGCCGGACTGATGGCGAGCGGCATTTTCGGAAACGGGGAAATGACGGATATGATTGGAAATCTGTCCCTGATTAATCTGGTGGTGACAGTGCCGTTATTTTTGATTCCCTGCGTAATACTGCTGCGGAAAAATAAATTAGAAGAAATCGTCCGCAGGAGAAAAGGGGAAATGGTGATTCCTACGGCACAGGAGGCGGAAAATACGGCTACGGTATCGCTGGTGCTTGGGATTCTTTCCATTGTTATGGGCTGCTCCGGTTATACGGTGGGAATCGGTTTGGTAGGACTTTTGGGCTCTATTGTATCCAAAAGAATCAAACCGCAGGAAAACGGCGTTGCCACGGCGGCGATGGTGGTCTCTATAGTGGGAATGGTATTCTCTCTGCTGGGAATGGTGTTTATGATGGCAATGCTGCCTATGATGGGAGATATGCAGAATATGGAAAACTTTTTATAAAGACGGATTTGCTTACAGCGGGGCGGTGAAAAAACACGGCCCCGTAAAATTTAGGTAAAAGAAAAGTATAAATTGTGTAAAAAATAAGTATAATTTTCCAAATTGATTGACAATTCAAAACAGAATGCTATAATGAGGCTGTAAAACAGATTTGACATCAATGAATGAAGGAGAATGATTTATGAAAAGCAAATGGAGAACACGACTTTTTGCAGGAACTTTGGCGGCTGCCATGTTTGCATCCGGCACTGTAAACGTCATGGCAGGCGATTATACCGCAGCGCCGGACGGAATGACGGAGGCGGAAAAGCTGGCGTCGGACATGGGCGTATCTGCTTTATGGGAGACTTGGAAAAGTGAGTGGAACAGCAGTGTAAAAACGGACTGGACACAGATTTCCCTGACACCGGGCAGCGATGAGGGACAGCTGAATTTTGCATGGTATTCGAAACAGGGAACAACGGCAGATACCGCGGACAAGACACAGAAGGAAATAAGCCTTCAGATGGAGAGTATTGTCAAAGAGGCTTCCCCGGAGCTGGCAGGGAACACGGTGCCAAAACTGATTATCGGCGAGGGCAGAAGTATGCGGGGAGCGAAGGTTTATGCCGCAGAACAGATGGAGGTGGCAGGGGAAACGGATGCCGCCGGCAATACCTATTACTCCAATAAAGTGACAGCTACAGGCTTAACTGCCGGAAAAACTTATTTTTACAGCTATGAGACAGAAAACGGGATTTATACAGAACCGGCAGAATATACGGCAAAGGCGGCGGACCGCTTCAGCTTTGTTTTCGTCGGAGACCCACAGATTGGCTCTTCGAATGAGTTAAAGGGAACGGACACAGAGGAATTTTATAATGCCCAGTCCGAGGCGGTGTGCAGCGATTCCTTTAACTGGGAAATGACATTGAATGCAGCCATGGATAAGTCCGGAAACCAGGCAGCCTTTGTGGTATCCGCCGGGGATCAGATTCAGACCACCAAGAGCAAAGCCCCCAATAAAAATCCGGCAAACAGCGAAATTGAATATGCCGGATATTTAAGTCCCGAGGTTTTAAAATCCCTTCCGGTGGCGACTACGGTGGGAAACCATGACGCGGACAATGCGAACTATACCTACCATTTTAACACACCGAATGCCAGTGCTCTGGGTTCCAACGGCATTGTGGGCGGTGATTACTGGTTCACTTACGGCTCCGTGCTCTTTCTGATGTTAAATACCCAGGATACCAACGTGGCGGAGCATAAATCTTTTATCGAGCAGGCCGTGGCGGCAAACACCGACTGTAAATGGAGAGTGGTAACGCTCCATCAGGATATTTACGGCTCCGCAGAGCACTCCAACGAGCCGGAAATTACTAATCTCCGCTATGAACTGACTCCTTATTTTGAGGCAAATGATGTGGATGTGGTGTTGACGGGACATGACCATGCTTACTCCCGCTCCAAAGTGCTCTTGGGAGGCACGCCGTCAGAGCTGGCAAAAACCTATACCGATGACGAATTTGACGAGCAGCTGGACAAAGATATGGACACCAAAGGAGATGAGGATACCACTCTTTTTACCGCTCCCGGCAATATTGACAGCGCCACTGCAGACACGGGGGAGCAGAAATATTTAAGCTATTTAAATGATATCATGGACGCAGCGGCAGTGGAGGCAGTCACCACAAAAAGTGATGCGGTGATTAACCCGGAGGGTATTCTTTATATGACCGCAAGCTCTTCTTCCGGAAGCAAGTATTACGACTTAGTGCCCCGTATGCAGACCTACATAGCCAACCGCTGGCAGGAGGATGTTCCCACTTATTCTATCGTAGAAGTGAGTGATGAAACCTTAAGCATTAACACATACCGTACAGACACCAATGAGAAAATCGACGAGACCTTTACCATTGCAAAGGTAAGCGTGGACAAATCAGGGCTTCAGGCGTTAGTGGACGAGGGAAATAACAACATTGTCCCGGCAAAGGATACCTATACGGCGGAAAGCTACAGCGTATTTGAGCAGGCAATGAGGGGTGCCCAGGTGGTTTTAAATGATTCGAAAGCCATTTCCTCTGAGGTGGAGGCAGCTATCTTGGCACTGACCAACGCAAAGGCTTCTTTGGTGAAAAAAGAAACCACACAGCAGATTTCCGACATCAGCGCAGCTACGGTAAAGAAAATCGGCAATAAGACCTACACCGGAAAAGCCATTAAACCCTCTGTTACTGTTTCTTTAAACGGTACGGCATTAAAGAAGGAAACAGATTATTCTGTCAGATATTCTGACAACAAATATACCGGAAAGGCAACTGTTACCATCACCGGAAAAGGAAATTATACAGGCACCAAAAAGGTAACCTTTAACATTGTGCCAAAGAAAGTAACTTTAAAATCCGTAAAAGCAGGAAATAAAACCGCAAAAGTGATCTTTGCCAAGGCGGCAGGAAAAGTAACGGGCTATGAAATCAAATATGCCACGGACAGCAAGTATAAAAAGGCAAAGACAAAATCCACCGCAAAAACAACAGAGGTATTGAAATCCCTGAAGTCAGGAAAAACCTATTATGTAAAGGTGCGTGCCTACAAGAAGGTTTCCGGCGGGAAAGTCTACGGCGCATACAGTAAAACAGTGAAGGTGAAAGTAAAATAAGATGAAGAAGAAAATCATCAAGGGAGGGTGTCTGGCGTTTGCCGGCATCCTCTTTCTTCTGTTTCTGTTGTTTTTTCAGGGAACCGAAAAGACAACGCTGCTGGAAACAGAGGGGCGGAATTTCGAAAAGGCAGAAGTAACGGAAATTTTACAGGACAATGTGACGGAGAGCGGAAATATCGTCGGAACCCAGACGGTGATGCTGAAACTTCTCTCCGGGGCGCACAAAGGGGAACTGGTGCAGGCCAACAGCTCTTCGGGCTATCTCTTTGGTGCCCATTGTGAAGTGGGAATGAAAGTGGTTGCCATTGTAAGCGAATCCGGTGACGAGATGGCGGCAAGTGTTTATACCTACAACAGAGAACCTGCGGTCTGGCTGATGGTGGGACTTTTTGTGCTGGCGCTTCTTCTGATTGGAGGGAAAAAGGGAGTTGCCTCCGTGGCAAGTCTGGGCTTTACCATGGTGTGTATTTTTTTTCTTTTTCTTCCTATGATTTACAGGGGGGGTTCCCCGGTGTTGGCGGCGGTTTTTGTGGTAGCAGTGACAACGGTTGTCACCATGTTTTTCATTGACGGTTTTTCTAAGAAATCCTTAGCAGCCATGGCGGGCACGGTGTCGGGCGTGGTGGTGGCGGGGCTGTTTGCATGGCTCTTTGGAAAGGTGGTGCATATCAGCGGCTATAATGTCAGTGATATCGAAAACCTTATTTATGTAGAAGGAATGACGGATATTAAAATAGGGGAGCTTTTGTTTGCTGGGATTCTGATTGCCGCTTTAGGAGCGGTGATGGACGTAGGGATGTCCATTTCCTCCACTATAAACGAGCTGAAGGAAAAAAAGCCGGAAATGAGGGCGAAGGAGCTGTTCATTTCCGGCATCACCGTGGGAAGGGATATGATGGGAACCATGTCCAATACGCTGATACTTGCTTTTACGGGAGGATCCATCAACACCCTTGTGTTTATCTATGCCTATGATTATCAGTACCGACAGATTATCAACATGTATTCTGTGGGGATTGAACTGATGCAGGGGCTCTCCGCCAGCATGGGGGTCATTCTGACGGTGCCGCTCACTTCCCTTATCGGCGCCTGGCTGATGGGAAAGTCGGAACTGTTACGAAAAAACAAAAAAATGAAGTAAAATTAGTTTACATTTAGACTAAAAAAGTTTATAATCGATAGAAAGGGAAGAGGGAAAATCCAAAAACCGGTCAGGAAAAGAAGAGGGAGAAAGTTTCCCCGCCCTGCCGGGAAAAGATAAGGGAGAAGCCCCTACCATATCAGGAAAAGTAAAGGAGAAGAACACATGAGTTATATGGATGTCTACAAACAGTGGTGCAGTGACAGTTATTTTGATGCAGAAACAAAGGCAGAATTAGAGGCAATCAAAGAGGATACGGCAGAAATTGAGGATCGTTTTTACAGACAGTTAGAGTTTGGAACCGGAGGACTCCGGGGCGTGATCGGAGCGGGAACCAACCGCATGAATATCTATACCGTACGTCAGGCAACCCAGGGACTTGCCAATTACATCATTTCCCAGGGAGGACAGGAAAAAGGCGTGGCAATCGCCTACGATTCCAGAATTATGTCACCGGAATTTGCCACAGAGGCAGCATTGTGCTTAAATGCCAACGGCATCAAAACCTATGTGTTTGACAGCCTCCGCCCGACACCGGAGCTTTCCTTTGCCGTGAGGGAGTTAGGCTGTATTTCCGGTATCGTTATTACCGCCAGCCACAATCCGAGAGAGTACAACGGTTATAAGGTATACTGGGAGGACGGTGCACAGATTACCCCGCCTCATGACAAAAATATTTTAGCCGAAGTGGCAAAGGTAACTTCCTTTACCCAGGTAAAGACCATGGCGAAAGAAGAAGCGGAAAAAGCAGGGCTTTATCATGTCATCGGCGCCGAGATGGACGACCGTTATATGGAAGAATTAAAGAAACAGTCCATCCACCCGGAAATTATCAAAGAGATGGCAAAGGATATCAAGATTGTCTATACTCCCCTCCACGGAACAGGAAATCTTCCGGTGCGCCGTGTGTTAAAGGAGTTAGGCTTTGAAAATGTATATGTGGTAAAAGAGCAGGAGCTGCCGGACGGCAATTTCCCGACGGTTGCCTACCCGAACCCGGAGTCACCGAAGGCATTCGAGCTGGCGTTAAAGCTGGCAAAGGAAGTGGATGCGGATATCGTCCTTGCCACTGACCCGGATGCAGACCGTCTTGGCGTGTACTGTAAAGATACAAAGACAGGCGAATACGTGACCTTCACCGGAAATATGTCCGGTATGCTGATTGCAGAATATATCTTAAGGGAGAGAACCGCCATGGGAACTATGCCGGAAAACCCGGCGTTAGTGGAAACCATCGTTACCACTGACATGGCAAAAGCCATCGCAAAGGCATATGGGGTCAAATTAATCGAGGTGCTGACCGGATTTAAGTATATCGGCGAGCAGATTAAATTCTTTGAAGAACAGAATACCTACCATTATGTATTTGGTTTAGAGGAAAGCTACGGCTGTCTGGCAGGAACTTATGCCAGAGACAAGGATGCCTGCGTGGCAGTGATGATGCTCTGTGAAGTGGCGTCCTGGTGCAAAAAGAACGGCAAAACCCTGTGGGACGCTATGCTGGATATGTATGAGAAATACGGTTATTACAGAGAGGGCTTAGAGACAAAGACCTTAAAGGGAATCGACGGAGCTGCCCAGATTCAGGAGCTGATGAGCAATTCCAGAAGCAACCCGCCGAAAACCTTAGGTGGCTTTGAGGTGCTGGCGGTGAGGGATTACAAAGAGGACACCAGAAAGGATATGGCAACGGGAGCAGTAGAGAAAACCGGACTTCCTTCCTCTAACGTCTTATATTATGAGCTTTCCGACAACGCATGGTGTTGTGTGCGTCCCTCCGGTACAGAGCCGAAAATCAAGTATTATTTCGGGATAAAAGGAAATTCCTTAGAGGATGCAGAGCAGAAATTGGCAGCTTTAAAAGAAGATTTGTTGAAATAAGGAGAAGAAAAATGGCGACGATTACTTATTACGGGGAAGAGCGGATTTTTAAACTGGATACGCCGGGTTCTAGCTATGTCATTGGCATTGTGGATGACGAAAATTTCGTGGGGCATATTTATTATGGAAGGAGACTGAGGGACTACCATGTGGACCATCTGCTTCGGACAGAAGAAAATCCCTTTGTCCCCTCTGAAAATAACCGGGACAGGACTTCCTTTTTGGATTCCTTCCCCATGGAATATCCGGGAAACGGCGTGGGCGATTACCGCAGAAGCAGCATTGCAGTGAGAACCATGGGCGGGCATACGGCGGTGGCGCTACAGTATGTCTCCCATAAAATTTATCCGGGAAAACCTGTCCTTACCGGGCTTCCGGCGACCTTCGGCGGTGAAGAGGACTGTGAAACCTTAGAGCTTCTCTGCGAGGATAAGGTGTTAGGTCTTCAGGTGCTTCTGCTGTACACAGCGTTCAAAGATGTGGATGTGATTACAAGAAGCGTGAAAATTGTAAACCGGGGAGAACCGCTGTATCTGACGAAAGCGCTTTCCGTAAATCTGGACATGGACAATCAGGACTTTGAGCTTCTGACCCTCCATGGCTCCTGGGCGAGGGAGCGTATGATGCAGTGGCGCAAGGTGGGAAAAGGATTCTGCGGACTGGAATCCCTCCGGGGGGAAACCTCCCATCAGGACCACCCGTTTTTGGCGCTGAAGGCCGGAGATGCAACCCAAAGCAATGGGGACGTTTACGGTATTCACTTTATCTATTCCGGTAACTTCATTGCGCAGGTAGAATTAAACCAGCATGAGGTGATTCGGGCATCCATGGGAATCCACCCGGATAATTTCTGCTGGAAATTAGAGACAGGGGAGAGCTTTCAGACGCCGGAGGCGGTGTTAGTCTACTCGGCGGAGGGTATGGACGGCATGACCCACCGGTTCCATGAGCTTTACCGGAAACACTTAATCCGCAGCGAATGGAAGGATAAAAAACGCCCGATTTTGATTAATAACTGGGAAGCCACTTATTTTGATTTTAATACGGAAAAGCTGCTCTCCATTGCAAAAGAGGCATCAAAACTCGGCATTGAGATGCTGGTGATGGACGACGGCTGGTTCGGACACCGCAACGATGACAACACCAGCTTAGGAGACTGGTTCGTCAATGAAGCTAAGATTCAGGGCGGCTTAAAATACCTGGTGGACGAGGTCAACAAGCTGGGGATGAAGTTTGGAATCTGGTTTGAACCGGAAATGATATCGCCGGATTCGAAACTTTACAAGGCCCACCCGGACTGGGCAATCAAAATACCGGACAGGATGCCCTCTCTCTGCAGAAACCAGTATGTGCTGGATTTAACCAGAAAAGAGGTGCGGGATTACGCCTACGAGTCCGTGGCAAAGATTCTGCGCAGCGCCAATATCGAATATGTGAAATGGGATATGAACCGCCAGCTTTCCGATATCGGCGGGGCAAAGCTTCCGGCAGACCGCCAGGGAGAGATGTACCATCGTTATGTATTGGGACTTTACGAGATGCAGGAGCGGCTTATCACGGAGTTCCCCCATCTGCTGTTAGAAAACTGCTCCGGCGGAGGCGCAAGGTTTGATCCGGGAATGCTCTATTACAGCCCCCAGATATGGTGTTCCGATGACACCGATGCCATTGAGCGGTTAAAAATCCAGGAGGGAACAGCTCTCATATATCCGCTTTCTACCATAGGAGCTCATGTTTCCGACTGCCCAAACCATACCGTGGGCAGGGTAACTCCCTTTGAGACCAGAGGGCATGTGGCTCTATCAGGCACCTTCGGCTATGAGCTTGATATTACAAAGATACCGGAAGAGGACCGGAAAATGATACCGGAACAGGTGGCAATGTACCACAAATACAACGATTTGGTCCGTGAGGGGGATTACTACCGCATTGCTTCTTATCAGGAGAACCATTATTTTGACTGCTATGAGGTGGTTTCTAAGGATAAGGAAGAGGCATTGGTGACCTTTGTGCAGGTACTAAACCGGCCAAACTGCCGCAGCAGACGGATTTGTCTCAAGGGGCTGGCACCCGAGAAAAATTACCGCATTGAGGGAGAGGATCGGATTTATGCCGGGGATACCCTGCTTTATGCCGGTATCCAGATTGAGAATCCCTGGGGCGATTTTAAGTCGAAGCTGCTTCATATCGTTTCCTGCTAGTGTAGTGACACGTTTAGCGAAATGTGTCACTACACTAGTGTCTTGCCGGTGAAAAACACAGGTTGACAAAAAAATAAAAGAAAACTAAAATAAATTTGGGCAATAAATGAAGTGATCTCAGGTAAGGGGAGTAAGAAAATGGCAAAGGCAGTAAAGCTTGCGGATATTGCAACGCAGTTAGGCGTCAGTACCGTGACGGTGTCAAAAGCGCTTTCCGGTCAGAAGGGCGTCAGTGAGGCGATGCGTGAAAAAATAAAAGAACTTGCAGACGAGATGGGATATAAGCAGCCCTCCGCCATCAAGCGGGAGAAGGTACAAAAAAGCTACAATATCGGTGTGCTGGTTTCCGAAAAATATTTAGGTGAGTACGATTCTTTTTACTGGAAAATGTACCAGAGCGTTTCCACGAAAGCGGTACAGAAGGAATGTTTTACCCTCCTAGAAGTGATTTCTTTAGACAGTGAGGCAAAACAGATGCTTCCGAAGATGGTATTAGAGGAAAGAGTGGACGGGCTGATTATCGTGGGAAGGCTGGGGACGGAGTACCTTGCGGCGCTGCATAAAGGCACGTCGACACCCATGGTTTATCTGGATTTCTATGATGAACGGGAAATGAGTGATTCCGTGATTTCCAACAGCTATTACGGCTCTTATCTGTTGACAAATTATCTGTTTGATATGGGACATGAAAATATCGCCTATGTGGGAAGTCTGCTCTGTTCCACCAGTATTACGGATCGTTATTTCGGCTATGCCCGTTCCATGATGGAGCACGGCAAGGCAGTGCCTGACGAGTGGGTGATACCGGACCGTGACATGGAGTTTGGCAAGGTGGATGTAGAGATAGACTATAATGGCTTTGAAAAGAAACCTACCGCCTTTGTCTGCAATTGTGATTTGACTGCAAGCAAGGTGGTCAAACGTTTGAAAGAGCAGGGAATTCGTGTGCCGGAAGATGTGTCGGTGACGGGCTTTGACAATTATTTATATCCGGGGCTCTGCGATGTGGAAATCACCTCCTATGAGGTGGATGTGAAGGAAATGTCTCGGAAGGCAGTACATATTTTGCTGAGAAAGATAGAGGATAGTCGTTATCAGAAGGGAATTGCTATCATAGACGGACGGATGGTAGTTAAGGATAGTGTAAATAGGATTGTCGATTAAAAAACTGCGCTGGGGCGCAGTTTTTTTATGCACAGCCCCATGCAGAGGAAGTATGCCGCTGAGGCGGCGCATGGGGCGCGCGGCGAGCAAAAGAAGATAAATCTTCTGAAAAATCTTCCCTACTCGATTTTCAGTGTTTCTGGCGGTAGACATTGGGAGTCATCCCTGCCTCCCGCTTAAAGAGATTGATGAAATGATTTGTATTTTCAAAGCCTACGGAGGTGCTGACCTCATGGATTGGGATATTTGTGGTCCGCAGCAAGTCCTTTGCGGCATCTAAGCGCCTCTGGTTTAGATACTGCAGTGGGGAAATGCCGAATATAGTGGCAAATTCACGGCAGAGACGGTATTTGCTGATTTGCAGCTCTTCCTCGAAAGAGGCAAGGGAATAGTGGTTTGCATAGGAATAATCAAAACATTTTTTCATGTAAAGCAGATAGGGAGATACATTTTTTTTCGGCTGCTGGTTTACCTCTTCCATCAGAACAAGGTCGGAGAAGAGGTTGGTGATACATTTGATGTCTAAAACGGGATTCCGGTACAGCGGATTTTTGTTGTTGCTTTCTAACATCTGGAAATACCGGCAGATTTCGGCGGTGTTGCTTAAATCATAGAGTATGCCCGGCTGTTTCTGGTAAAAGGCGGCGAGAAGGGAACCGGTGCAGAAATAGGCTTCAAAGTTCCAGGAATTTCCTGTTGCCGCAAGGGAAAAGGGCTGCCTGCAGTCTAAAAACAGCAGGGTTTCCTCCTTTAGGGAGAACCGGCTGTCCGCCGTCTGCAGGCTGCCGCAGCCGTTTTTGGTATAAAATAAGATAGCTGTTAAACGAGCGGATATAATAGGAAAAAGGAAGGGATACATAGTGGACGCCGTAAGCGTAAATGGAAAGCAACGGCTGATACACATTGTCTGTTTGTTCTTCGTATACATGGCCTAACAGGCTTTCTGCCGGAGTGCCGGAAGGCAGCAGAGGCGCTTTGCTGAAGGAAGCCAGAAAGGTAGTTAAGAAGTCCATGGATGATATCCCTCCTTTTTGTAAAATGTATTGGAATCTGGTTTTATTATATCTCAGGAGTTTAAGAAAAACAAGGAAAAAGGAAATAAATATATTCTTTAAGTTAAAATAGAACTAATAATAAAGTAATTAAAGCTAAAATAAGAGAAAATAATATACGAAATGCACAAAAACTGGGTATTTAATTTGTTTATAATATGGAAAACCACAATAATTGCAAGAATAATACATAAAAAACAAGAATAAGTGGTGACTAAAAAATAGAAAAATATATAATTAAATTAAATCAAATAGCAAGTTGATTTAAAATTAAAAAGGGAGGAATTTTACCATGAAATTCAAAAAAATGATGGCAGTTACCTTAATCGCAGCAATGACTATGAGCATGGCAGCCTGCGGTAACAACGAAACAGGAACCACAAGTGGTGGAAATGCAGGAACCACAGACAGTGGAAATGCAGAAACCGCAGGCACGGAAAGTGCAGATGCCGGTGATACAGCAACCGGAGCATTATCCTATGCAGATATTACATTGGGAGAGGACTACACAGACCTTACCGCAGAGATTAGCATGTTCAACCACAGAACAGATATGGACAGCGAAGAGTACGGCGGAAAGAACTGGGCGTCCTACATCGCAGATTTTAATCAGATGTATCCGAACATCACGGTAAACATTACCACAACAACTTCTTATGCGGATGACGCGCTGATGCACTTACAGGCAGGAGATTATGAGACTATCATGTGTATCCCGGCAGTAGATAAGTCAGACCTTTCTAGCTACTTTATTTCTTACGGCGACTTAGATACTATGAAAGGTGAAATCAACTATGCTACTACCTGGGAGTATGGTGGAGAGGTTTACGGTGTACCTTCTACAGCAACTACACAGGGTATCGTATATAATAAGAAGGTATTCGAAGCAGCAGGGGTGACAGAAATCCCGAAAACACCGGATGAGTTTATTGCAGCATTACAGGCAATCAAAGACAACACAGATGCAATTCCTCTTTACACCAACTATGCAGCAGGCTGGACCATGGGAGCATGGGACGCTTATATCGGAAACAATGCAACCGGTGACAATACATACATGAACCAGAAATTAGTTCATACGGCAAATCCGTTTAAGGATTACGGCGATGATACCCACGCATACGCAGTATACAAAGTATTATATGATGCAGTGGCAAACGGACTGATTGAAGATGACTATGCAACGACAGACTGGGAAGGCTGTAAAGGCATGATTAACAACGGCGAAATCGGATGTATGGTACTTGGTTCCTGGGCAATTCCTCAGATGAAGGCAGCAGGCGACAATGCTGACGATATCGGTTATATGCCATTCCCAATCAGTGTGGACGGCGCACAGTATGCAACTGACGGAGCAGATTACTCTTATGCTATCAATGTAAATGCAACAGAAGACGAGCAGGCAGCGGCTATGGTATTCGTAAAATGGTTGACTGAGGAATCCGGTTTCTCTTACAACGAGGATGGACTTCCGGTAGCTGCAGACAGCACGGAGACGAAGCTTTCCTTTGATGGCGTAACCTTTATCCAGGATGAGCCGTCCGTAGCAGGCGAGGAAGATTTACTGAACGAGATGAACTCTGAGTCTGAGTTAAACATCAACGCAGGCGGTGATACCAAGATTCAGCAGATTATCGAGCATGCAGCTAACGGTGATATGACCTTTGATGAGATTATGGAGCAGTGGAACCAGTCCTGGTCAGACGCACAGGAATCCCTTGGAGTAGAAGTGACGGAAGAATAATAGTACGTCCTGTAGAAAATGGTGCAGCAGGGAGGCATGGAAGGCATTCCATGCTCCCTGTTAAAAGGATGGTAAAGCATTTTTGAATGGGTGGAGGAAGCGGATATGGAGGCAAAAAAACCTTTTAATTTTATTAAATGGGCAAAAAGCAGAAAGGGACAGCAGGTATTGATTTGTGTGGCATTTATGATAATTCCATTAGCACTGCTGTTGGTATTTACCTACCTTCCTTTCGGAGAAATGGTGAGATTTAGTTTCTATAAGATGAAATACGGAACACCGAGAGAAAAATGGCAGTTCGTGGGCTGGAAAAACTATATTGACGTATTTTCCAGGGACGATTGTTTCGGAGCGTTAAAGCTCAGCCTTTATTACATGGCAGGCGCTATACTTCAGCTGGTTTTAGCGCTGTATCTGGCAACAATTTTAAGCTTTAAGGTAAAGGGAGGAAATTTCTTTAAAGGACTTATGTTTTTCCCATACCTGATTAGCGGTATCGCGATTGGTTTTATTTTCAAATTTTTCTATACCAGAGGTTTTGTGTTTGACACAATTCTGCAATGGCTTGGTTTTGAACTAGAGAATCTTCCATACTGGCTGAAGGATCAGTCCGTGAATAACTGGTCTTTGGTGGCAACCTCCGTATGGCGGTATTTCGGACAGAACATGGTACTTTTCATCGGTGCCATTATGTCGGTAGACGCAGAACTATACGAGGCGGCACAGTTAGATGGTGCAAATAAATTTGAGCAGTTTAAACACATTATTCTGCCGAGTATCAAGACAATTGTAACCTTAAATGTTATTCTTTCTATTACCGGTTCTTTAAGCGCATTCGAGCAGCCATTTGTTATCACAGACGGCGCCAACGGAACAGGAACCTACTTTATTATCATGAATGAAATTGCCCATGTGAGCCAGAAGGTTGGTCTTGCAAGTGCAATGGCGGTGGTATTATTACTGATTATCTTTGTCTGCGCGATTTTACAGCAGCTGTTCTTTAAATATATATTCCGGGATGCTGCCAGCGAGGACGAATCCTATAAGGCAAAGAGAGCAAGATTAAAAGCAGAAAAAGCGGCAGCACGTGCTGCAAAGAAAGGAGTGGCATAACAGATGAAAACAGCGGTAAAAACCAGTAGCAGAAAAAAACATTATTCTGCAGGCAGTATCATATGGAACATCGTACAGTATGCTTCTCTGATTTTCTTCGGACTCTGTGCAGTGGTACCTATTATCTCCTGCGTCATTACAGCCTTTAAGACGGAGGAGGAATACCGGTCAACCAATGTAATGACCATGCCGGAGAACTGGCTCAATTTTGATAACTTTGTAAAAGCCTTCCAGACAGCAAACATGGGGCGTGCGTTTTTGAACTCCGCCATTGTTATGGTCTGCGTGCTGTTAGTTTCCGTTATCATTGGAACACAGTTAGCATATGTATTGAACCGTTTTAGCTTTCCGGGAAATGGCTTAATCCGTAATTCGTTTCTCTTTGCATCCCTGCTTCCGGGCGTTGCAATGCAGGTAACGGTATTTAAAATTATGACAACTTTAGGCTTTGTCAACCAACTGTATGGTTACATTATCATGATGTGCGGAACCGACGTCATTTCCATTTATATTTACATCCAGTTTATGGAGAATATCCCGGTTTCCTTAGACGAGTCGGCGATTATCGACGGGGCGTCCTACTGGAAAATCTATTGGCAGATTATGCTGCCGTTATTGAAGCCGGCGATTGTCACCTCCTGTATTTTAAAGGGAGTAGGCGTTTACAATGAGTATTACGCAGCACAGCTTTATCTGCTGGACAAAGATCTGCATACCATCGCAAGGTCCTTATACACCTTCGTTGGTCCCATGGGGAGCCAGTACAATCTGATTTGCGCAGGCGTTATTATTTCTCTGCTGCCGGCATTGATTGTCTTTATCCTCTGCCAGAAACAGATTTACAGCGGTATTGCGGCAGGAGCTGTAAAAGGTTAATTATGGAGGTTAGAGAGTAACGATGGACAAATTAGCAGTCATGAGGGATGAGGTAAAGGAAGAATTGCAAAAAGATATTATCCCCTTCTGGAAAAATCTGCGGGATGATGAAAAGGGAGGCTATTATGGC
Organism: Lachnospiraceae bacterium; assembly: GCA_021770785.1. Lineage (GTDB taxonomy): Bacteria > Bacillota > Clostridia > Lachnospirales > Lachnospiraceae > Roseburia. Next base: position 51,726 of record JAETQH010000005.1, on the reverse strand, counting down.
TGGCTTTCTTACGACCTGGTATTGGATAAAAAAAGCGAAAAGGGCTGTATCTTAAACAGCCGCATTACCTGGTTTTTTTCAAATGCCTATACCTTATTAAAAGATGAAAGCCTGTTAGAAGAAGCGAAGCATGGTTATGAATTTTTAATAAAGCATTGTGTGGATAAAGAATATGGCGGTATCTTCTGGTCCTTAAACTATGACGGCACACCTTTAGACACCACAAAACATACATACAACCAGGCGTTTTGCATTTATGCACTGGCGTCTTATTACGAAGCATCGAAAGACAGGGAAGCCTTAGAACTGGCATTTAACCTTTTTCGTCTGATTGAGGAAAAGTGCACCGACGAGGTGGGATATTTAGAGGCATTTACCAGGGACTTTAAGCCGGAATCCAATGAAAAGCTTTCGGAAAACGGCGTTTTGGCAGATAAAACCATGAATACTCTGCTGCATGTGTTTGAGGCTTACACGGAGCTTTACCGGGTGACGGGCGTCCTGCCTGAGTGGAAGGAAGAGGCAAATGAGGTACGCTGCCGCCTTGCCTGGATGATGGATTTGTTTGCGGATAAGATCTACAATCCCGCAAAACGGCGCCAGGAGGTTTTCTTTGACAAAGATTACAACACTATTCTGGATTTACATTCCTACGGGCATGACATTGAAACGGCATGGCTCATAGACAGAGGCGTGGAGGTATTGGGGGAGGAAGCATACGAGGAAAAAATGTCCCCCATTACCCAGGCGCTGACGGAGCAGATTTACCGGGTGGCGTTTGACGGGCATTCCCTTGCCAATGAATGCGATAGGGGCGTGGTCAACGAAAACCGTATCTGGTGGGTGCAGGCGGAGACGGTGGTAGGCTTCCTAAACGGTTATGAGAAGACACCGGAGCACAGCGAGTACCGTGATGCAGCGCTAGCGGTATGGGAGTTTATCAAAGAGCATGTGGTAGATCAGCGCTCCGGTTCCGAGTGGTTCTGGGAAGTACGAGCCGACGGCACGCCCATTGAGGGACGCCCCATTGTAGAGCCCTGGAAGTGTCCTTATCACAACGGCAGAATGTGTATCGAAGTAATGAAAAGAATTACTTCTTAGAAAAATAGTGTTTGCGCAGCAAAGTGCGCGGAAATGAGGAAAACAATGTTGCATGAAAGATATTACGTGGAAAAGGAAAAGCAGGAAAAACTGCTTTCCAAAAAGAATGTAAAATCCGATTTCTACAACGGAACCTTTGACCGTTATGAAAACCCGGTGCTTACCAGAGAGCATATCCCACTGACTTGGAGATATGACTTAGATATCAATACCAATCCTTATTTTATGGAGCGTCTTGGCATTAACGCCGTGATGAATTCCGGCGCCATCGAGTTAAACGGGAAGTATTATCTGGTGGCAAGAATTGAGGGAAATGACAGAAAATCTTTCTTCGGCGTTGCGGAGAGCGACAACGGAATTGATAATTTCCGCTTCTGGGATTATCCGATTTTATTAGAGGATATCTGCCCGGAGGAGACTAATGTTTACGATATGCGTCTCACGAAGCACGAGGATGGTTATATTTACGGCGTGTTCTGTTCCGAGAGTAAGGATACCAGTGTAAATGATTTGTCAGCAGCCGTGGCGGCAGCGGGAATCGTCCGCACCAGGGATTTGAAAAATTGGGAGAGACTGCCAAATCTTGTAACCTTACATTCTCCCCAGCAGAGAAACGTAGTGCTGCATCCGGAGTTTGTGGACGGTAAATACGCATTCTATACCAGACCCATGGATGACTTCATCGAGACGGGTTCCGGCGGAGGAATTGGCTTCGGACTGTGCGAGGATATTACCCATGCTGTCATCGATGAGGAAAAAATGACCAGCCTCCGGAAATACCATACCATCACCGAGGCGAAAAACGGTGCAGGGGCAACTCCTATTAAGACAGAGAAGGGCTGGATACACATTGCCCACGGCGTTCGCAACACTGCAGCAGGGCTCCGCTATGTCATCTACGCCTTTGCCACGGACTTAAAGGACCCTTCTAAGGTGATTGCAGAGCCTTCGGGATTACTTATCGGCCCCAGAGGGGAAGAGCGGGTTGGCGATGTCTGCAACGTAGTATTCACCAACGGTGCCATTGCAAATGAGAAGGGCGAGGTATTTATCTATTACGCATCCTCCGACACCAGAATGCACGTGGCAGCCACCACCATGGAGAAATTAATGGACTATGTGTTCAACACTCCGCAGGACCCGGGTCGTTCTGTAGAATGCGTGGCACAGAGATGTGATTTTATTAAAAAGAACTTAGAAATTCTTGAAAGAGAAGCAAAGTAAACGCCGCAGGACGGCAGAAAGAGGTAAAATTATGAGTAAATACACAATGTTAAGCCCGGAAGTGCCAAACATTCCGTGGCAGGAGCGCCCAAAGGAACTGACGGGAGCGCCGATTTGGAGATATAACGAGAACCCGATTATCGGACGTAACCCGGTCAAGGGCGTGGCAAGAATTTTTAACAGTGCCGTTATGCCTTACGAGGACGGATTTATCGGTGTATTCCGTGGAGAGCAGACCAATGGGATTCCTTATATCTATCTTGGAAGAAGCGAGGATGCCATCCACTGGAATTTTGAAGAAAATAAAATTAATTTTGTAGACGAAGAGGGAAAACCTTTTATGCCGGTTTATGCGTATGACCCCCGTCTGGTAAAGGTAGAAGATACTTACTACATCATCTGGTGCCAGGATTTCTACGGTGCAGCCATCGGTATGGCAAAGACTACAGATTTTAAAACTTTCACCAGAATTGAAAACCCGTTTTTACCGTTTAACAGAAACGCAGTATTATTCCCAAGAAAGATTAACGGCAACTTCATGCTGCTGTCCCGTCCTTCTGACAGCGGACATACACCCTTTGGTGATATTTTCGTCAGCGAGAGCCCGGATTTGGTATACTGGGGCAAACACAGACATGTGATGGGCAAAGGCGCTGAGTGGTGGGAGTCCTTAAAGATCGGCGGCGGCGCTGCCCCTATTGAGACTTCTGAGGGCTGGCTGTTATTCTATCATGGCGTAAGCGGCACCTGCAACGGATATGTGTACTCCATCGGCGGAGCAATTTTGGATATTGACAATCCTTCCATCGTAAAATACCGTTGCGAGACTTTCCTTTTGACACCGGAGGAGTGGTATGAGGAGCGGGGATTTGTACCGAATGTGTGCTTCCCTTGTGCCACCATCCATGACTCTAAGACAGGAAAGATTGCAATTTATTACGGCGCTGCCGACAGTTATGTGGGACTGGCGTTTACAGAGCTGGATGATATTATTGATTATATTAAGGAAAATAGTGCTGTGACTGCAGCCGATACCGAGATTGGAAGACGTTAGTTAAATTTAATAGTATAAAATTCATTTGGAAAAGGCTGCTGCAGACGACGGAGTTCATTTTTGCAGCAGCTTTTTTTCGATACAGCGTCCGGCAAAGGGAAGCTTTTAGTTGAAACTATCAGGGAAAGGGAAGAGGAAACGGATATGTGGGTATTACCGGATCATGAAATGTTACAGTACAGCGGAAGAATTGATTTTGAAGACAGGCTGGCGCCTGTTCTTGTATATGCCTGTACTTCGGTGAGACTGGTGTTTTTTGGAACGGGCGTGAAAGTTACACTGTGCAACCATCGCTCCTGCTGGACCAACGAGATGGGATATTTTGTGGATGAAGTGCAGGGGAAAATTACGTTAAGTGACGGGGAAGAAAAAGAAACCTATACACTGGCGGAAAATCTGGCAGAGGGCTGGCATGAACTGCTGTTTTTTAAGCGCATGGACAGCTGTCATACCGTAACTTTTTACGGATTTGAAGTGGAAGGGGAAAATCCTAAGCTGCGTATGCCCTTGCTTAAGCCGGAGCGGAGAATAGAGTTTTTCGGAGACAGCGTTTCCTGCGGGGAAGTTTCGGAGGCACTGGATTATGTGGGAAAAGAGGATCCGGTACATGACGGAGAATACTCTAACAGCTGGTATTCTTATGCCTGGATGACAGCACGGAAACTGGACGCAGAAATCCACGATACCTCTCAGGGCGGTATTGCCCTGTTGGACGACACAGGCTGGTTTGCCGCTCCCCATTACCGGGGCGTGGAATCCTGCTATGATAAAATCGAATATCACCCTGATCTGGGAAACATAAAAAAATGGGATTTTTCAAACTATACTCCTCATGTGGTGGTGGTAGCCATCGGGCAGAATGACAGCAACCCCATTGATTATATGGCAGAAGATTATCATGGCGAAAAGGCCATTGATTGGAGAAAACACTACCGTGCATTTATCGAGAAACTTATGGATATCTATCCCAAAGCACAAATTATTCTGACTACGACGATTTTGTGCCACCACGAGAACTGGGATAAATCCATTGATGAAGTCTGTCAGGAAATTGCAAGCTCCCGTGTGCACCATTTCCTGTATACCCGCAATGGAATCGGGACTCCCGGGCATATTCGTATTCCGGAAGCGGAAGAAATGTCTTGTGAGTTAACTGCCTACATTGAAAGCTTTGGGGAGGATATCTGGAACTAAGAAGTGATTTTTGGGGACAAAGGGGGGAGGGGATAAAGGGTGTGAGGCAGATTGCACAAAGCAGAGCCTCCTTTGTGCAATCTGCCCATATCAGTTATCGACAAGACCCTTTCGCACCCATGAAGTATAATGACAAATTTTTACAGCATGATACGGGGAATAGCATTTTACATGAGTACGCCAACTACTTCCGGCGTCCTCCGCCAAAACATTATATAAATTTATTACGGAAAGGAAGAACCATCATGAAATTCAACCTAAACTACCAAAACGCCATCTCCACCCCCGGCACCCACACCCGCCTCATCCGTCTTATGAAGCGTGCTGCTGCCGGAGAAACCTTAAGGCTCGGTTTCCTGGGCGGTTCCATTACCCAGGGCAGCCTCTCCACAAAACCGGAGCTGTGCTATGCCTATCATGTATACGAGTGGTGGCAGCAGGCATTTCCAAAAGCAGAATTTATCTACATCAACGCAGGAATCGGCGGAACTAGCTCCCAGTTTGGTGTAGCCCGTGCCGACAGTGATTTACTGGCGGAGGAGCCGGATTTTGCTATTGTGGAATTTTCCGTCAATGATGAATCTACGGAGCATTTCATGGAAACCTACGAGGGACTGGTACGGAAAATTTATACTTCCAAAACCTCCCCCGCCATACTTTTAGTTCACAATGTGCGCTACGACAGCGGTGCCAATGCCCAGGTGATGCATGGACGCATTGCAAGACATTACAGTCTGCCCGCGGTTTCCATGCAGAGTACCATTTATCCGGAGGTGGTGTCCGGGAGAATAGAAAACCGGGAGATTACGCCGGACGATTTGCATCCCAATGATTTGGGACATGAAATGGTTGCCTCCGTCATTACCTATTTCTTAGAGCAGGTAAAAGCGGAAATGGAGAGCGGCAGTTACGAAGAGGAGACAGAGCCTGTATTTCCGGCTCCCCTTACGGAAAATGCTTACGAAAATTCCTATCGTCTGCGAAATGACAACAGTGAACCCCAATTGTCCGGGTTTATGCCGGATGAAACACCTCAGCAGCATATCACAGACTGCTTTAAACGGGGCTGGACAGCGGGAAAAACAGGGGATACCATCCGTTTTCTGGTAAAGGGGACAGGCGTTGCCGTCCAGTACCGCAAATCCGTCCGGCAGCCCGCTCCGGTGGCGGAAGTGGTGGTGGACGGCGATAAGGAAAGCGCTGTGTTGCTGGACGCTAATTTTGATGAAACCTGGGGCGATAAGCTGGAACTGGCGACTGTTTTGGAGCACGGGGAAAATAAGGAACATCAGGTGGAAATCCGTCTGGTGGAAACCAATGAGAATGATGCAGTTCCTTTCTATCTTGTTTCTGTGATTGGTTCAGGGGAATAAAAAAGTTTAAATCACATGCCGGAGAGAGAATAAAATTATTTTCTCCGGGGGTTGAAAAAAGCAGAAAAATCATGCAAAATAGATTTAACATGAGGGAGGAAGAGAAATGTTTCGTGATGATTTTGTGTGGGGCGTAGCAAGCAGCGCCTATCAGGTAGAGGGAACAGACCCAGGGGACGGAAGAGGAAAGACGGTCTGGGATACCTTTACGGAGGAGGGAAGAGTTTTTGAGGGGCAAAACGCCTACACTACCTGCGATAATATGCACCGTTACCCGGAGGATTTTGCCCTGATGAAAAATCTCGGAATCCATGCTTACCGCTTTTCCCTGAACTGGGCAAGAATTTTGCCGGAGGGAACGGGACGGGTGAATGAAAAAGCGATTGCGATGTACCGGGATATGGTACTCACCATGAAAAGAAACGGTATCACGCCTTACATTACCCTGTTTCACTGGGAATTTCCGGCTGCCCTCTACGAAAAAGGCGGCTGGCTTAATCCTAAGGTGGTGGATTGGTTCGGAGAGTATGCAAAGGTGGTGGCAGAAAATTTTTCCGATATCTGCGAATATTTTATCACCATCAATGAACCTCAATGCGTGGTGGGGCTCGGACATCTGAGCGGCGTCCATGCGCCGGGGGTGAAGGTTTCCGTAAGAGAGACGTTCCAAATTGCCCACAACCTGTTGAAGGCTCATGGAAAAGCGGTGATTCAGCTGCGGAAATATGCAAAACAGCCCATCCGGATTGGCTTTGCCCCCACCGGAGGCGTGGCGTATCCTTATACTGACAGAAAAGAGGATATTGAGGCGGCAAAAAAGGTATACTTTGGTTTTTACAATCCCATGGATAACTGGACCTGGAATGTATCCTGGTTTTCCGACCCGGTGTTTTTGGGAAGTTATCCCAAAGAGGGCTTAGAGAAATTTAAGGAATATCTGCCGGAAATAACGGAGAAGGATTTAGAGCTGATTCATCAGCCCTTAGATTTCATGGGACAGAATATCTATAACGGCTATTATGTCCGGGCGGGAGCGGACGGGGAGCCGGAATTTGTGAAACGTGCACCGGGATTTTCAAAGACGGCTGCGGACTGGCCCGTGACACCGGAGGCATTTTACTATGGCATCAAGTTTTTAACCGAGCGTTATCCGCTGCCCCTATATATCACGGAAAACGGCATGTCCTGTCATGATATGGTAAGCGCGGACGGAAGAGTTCACGACCCGAACCGCATTACCTTTTTAGATTCCTATATGGGGGCAATGCAGCGCGCTTGTGACGAGGGAGCCGATGTGAGGGGCTATTTCCTGTGGACCTTTTTAGATAATTTTGAATGGTCGGATGGCTACAGACAGCGGTTTGGCATTGTTTATGTAGATTTTACCACCCAGAAGCGCATTGTAAAGGATTCTGCGTTCTGGTATCAGAAAGTAATCGAAACGAATGGAGAGGTGTTGAGTATGAATCAGTCAAACAAAGAAATTTTATTTTTAAATCCTGTCTGCACCCATAATATCTGGGGCGGAACAAAATTAAGAGAAGAATTTGGCTATCCGGTGGAGGGAGACGATATCGGGGAATGTTGGGGCATTTCCGCCCATCCCAACGGGGACGGCACCATCAGAGAAGGAGCTTTTGCCGGAATGAAATTGTCAGAGGTGTGGGAAAAACACCCGGAGGTATTCGGTAATCTTGACTGCGACCGTTTCCCGCTGTTGACGAAAATTATTGATGCCAGAGACGATCTGAGCATTCAGGTGCATCCAGAAGATTCTTATGCCAAAGAGCATGAAAATGGTTCTTTTGGTAAAACTGAGTGCTGGTATATTATGGATGCGCCGGAAAACGCTTCTCTTGTGATTGGACATAATGCGAAAACAAAAGAAGAACTGGAAGCTATGATTCATGAGGGCAGATGGAAAGAATTTATCCGGGAAATTCCGGTGAAAAAAGGTGATTTCATTCAGATTGATCCCGGAACGGTTCATGCCATCAAGGGAGGGCTTCTTATCCTAGAGACGCAGCAGAACAGTGATATTACTTACCGTGTGTATGATTATGACCGTCTTTCTAATGGAAAGCCCAGGGAGCTTCATGTGGAAAAGAGTATTGATGTGATTACCGTCCCGGCAAAATCCGTGGAGGACAGTGTAAAATCTGCATGTAATCTTTCGAAAAATAAATTGAATGAATTATATTCCTGCAATTATTATAAAATTTATAAACTTGAGGTGGAGGGGAAAGCAGAATTTGAGCAGACCGAACCCTTCCTGCTGCTGTCTGTTTTAGAGGGAGACGGCATTGTAAACAGCCATCCGGTGAAAAAGGGAGACCATTTCATTTTACCGAAGGATTTCGGAGAAGTAGAAATTTCCGGTGAGATAGATTTGATTGTTTCTGCTCCCGGAGAAAAGAAATAAGAAAAAATTCTTTAGTCCATGAGAAATCTTTGCTATAATGGTGGGGAAGAAGCCTTTGCTTCTTCCCCATAAGTATTTGCAGCGGAAAAAGCTGCGGACAGAGGAAAGAAAACAGTATTGTGAAAAAGGAAAGTAAACATGGATAAAGAGGAAAGAAGATTAAAAAGACAGAATGATACAAAAAAAGCTGTGGCTGTGGTGGCGGTATTCTTAGTGATTCTTGCTGCCGTTATCGGCGCAGCTGTTTTTGCCGTTGTGAAATTTATGCCAAAGAACAGTAGACCTGCAGCGCCGGAGGTGGATTCCACCGAGGTCACGGAGAGCACGGAAAGCAGTGAGATATCTGTAAACACCGAGAAGCCGGAGGCAGTGATTACGCCGGAGACACAGCAAGCGGTAGATTTTGTGGCGGGAATGACCTTAGAGCAGAAAATTGCCCAGATGTTTGTGATTACACCGGAGGCGCTGACGGGGTATCCTAATGTCACGGCTGCGGGGGATACCACGAAAACCTGCTATCAGCAGAAGCCGGTGGGCGGTATCATCTATATGGAAGAGAATCTGTTAGGATCAGAACAGACCACCAAAATGCTTACGGACATGCAGGCAATCGCAGAGGAAACCACCGGGCTTCCGGCGTTTTTAAGCGTGGACGAAGAGGGCGGCACTGTCACAAGGATAGCGAAAAATGAAGCCTTCGGGGTCAATGATGTGGGAAACATGAGTGAGATTGGCGCTTCGGGAGATACGTCAAAGGCCGGACAGGCGGGCGTGACACTGGGAACTTATTTAAAGGCGCTGGGCTTTAATGTGGATTTTGCCCCTGTGGCGGACGTGCTGACGAATCCCGACAATACAGTGATTGGAACCCGTTCCTTTGGTTCAGATCCCCAGACAGTGGCGGATATGGTCAGCGCCGAACTACAGGGTCTGCAGAGTCAGGGTGTTTACGGTGTGGTGAAGCATTTCCCGGGACACGGCGGCACTGTGGGGGATTCCCATGAGGCGGTAGTAACTTTGGATAAGGGCATAGAAGATTTGATGGCAGCGGAGCTGGTACCTTTTGAGAGAGCAGTGCAGGACGGAGTTTCCTTTGTGATGGTGGGACATATCTCTGTACCTTCCGTGGTGGGCGATGATACCCCGGCTTCCCTGTCCCAGATGATGGTAAGCAGCGTGCTGAGAGAGCAGTTAGGGTATGACGGCATTGTGATTACAGATGCCCTGAATATGGGGGCGGTTACCGGCAACTATTCCTCAGACCAGGCGGCGGTTCTGGCGGTAAATGCGGGAGTGGACATGCTGCTGATGCCCCAGGATTATGAGGCGGCTTACAATGGTCTGCTTGCGGCGGTGCAGGAGGGCACCATTAGCGAGGAGAGGATTGATGAGTCGGTGGTCAGGATTGTGAGAGTAAAACTGAGTTTGGAGTGAGAGGAGAGGAAACCGATCTGGCAGAGACGGAAGAACGAACCGAAATCATGTATTTTACGAATCGAGTAGGGAAGAATTTTTCCCTACTCGCCGCGCCGGGTGCGGGCAGTTCTTGCTGCATCTTTCCACTTCGCATCCGTGTGCAGTAAAAAAGAGTGCCGATTTTATCGACACTCTTTTTTAAATCCATTGTTTACAATATCTTAATCTAGAAAATAAAAACTTGTTTATTTAAAAAGAAAAAGGTACATGTGAAACTTGTGATTGAAACCGGCAGATAATCCTGCCTCCGGTAGCAAATTATTTTACTACTGTTACGTTAGTTGCCTGAGGTCCTTTAGAGCCTTCTACAACTTCGAATTCTACTGCAGCACCTTCTTCGAGGGATTTAAATCCTTCCATGTTCAGTCCTGAGTAATGTACGAATACGTCATTTCCTGCTTCATCGGAAATGAATCCGTAACCTTTTTGGTTGTTAAACCATTTTACTGTACCTTTGTTCATTGAAAAGTACCTCCAAAAAATATTACTGGCTGTTGTTACAGTCAAGAAGAGCATATCATAATGCCTCGGAAAAGTAAAGGGAAAATAGCATAAAAATCAGTACTCTTCACAAGTAATTTCATGATTTTTCAAAAAAAGCCGTACCATGCGGTCCCATTCATGCTCTAAGCTTTTATCCCCAGAGAAAATGCGGTAGGAGACACCTGTGGTCAGGTGCAGTTCCCTGTTTTGGAAACTCAGGTTGAGATACATGGCAGAGATGTCACCTGGGGTAAATCCGGTATGTGCCTGTTCCACCGTGCGGGTCAGATTTGCAGGGGAGAGCAGGAAAACAAATTTAAAATAGGAGGGTGTCCGTTTTCCCTTCACCAGATCAAAGCAGTGGGAACGCACCTTTCCAAAGGGAAGGAAGGCAAGTCCCGTCAGGGATCTGGCTTCTAGTTCCTCTTCATTGTAATAACCGTTATTTAATCTGCCGTCGATATGAAAAGTGATATCTTTTTGAATCACAGCCTCCTGCAGCAGAAAATTGTCAAAGGTTTCCGTGCACAGCAGCTGATTCATAAAATATTTAACTTCGGGAAGTTTTAAAGCAATCATAAATGGGCTCACCCTTTCTGCACCGACGGGGAGCGGTTCCCTCACCGGGGCGGTAACTAATTTTTTGTCCGGTGGCAGTTTTATCTTCTGCCGCCATGGCTGTAGCTCTATTTTAGCATAGATTTAAGGAGGGGACAAATAATAGATGTAAATTTGTGGATTTCGTAGTAAAATAGAAACGTGGAGAAAAAAGGTTGAAAAAATCAGAGATCGGAATTTTTTCAACCCCAAGTTTGTGCGCACACGCCCAAACTTGAGATGCACAAAAGGCGTGTGCCCATGGAGGAAAAATGAGCGAGACAGAAATTTTATTTGATTTATTAAGAGAGGGAGTATCACCTGCACATGCAGTGGCATCCTGCGGGAGACGGCTTAAGGAGGCAGGATTTGAGAAAATAAATTATGAGGAAATATGGAATTTAAAGGAGGGGGGCAAATATTATGTCAATCATCACGACACCACACTGTTTGCTTTTACCCTGCCGGAGAAAAAAGAGCAGCTAGAGACAGAGAAGAAAGCGCCGGTCATCCGGATAGCGGCAGCCCACACGGATTTTCCCTGCCTTCGGATCAAACCTTCCGCAGATATCAGAACCAACAGTTATGCGCAGGTTAATGTGGAGGTTTACGGCGGGGCGATTTTAAATACCTGGCTGGACAGACCTCTCGGCATTGCAGGACGGGTGGCAGTCCGCAGCGAAAATCCCTTTGTGCCGGAAATAAAGCTGTTTTCTTCTGATAAAAATTTACTGACGATTCCTAATTTAGCCATTCACATGAACCGGGAAGTAAATAAGGGTGTGGAGCTCAATAAACAGACGGACATGCTCCCGGTGATGGGATTGTTTGGGGAGAATGAGGGGGAAACGGACTATTTCTTGAATTTCCTGGCGGAAGAATTAAAAGTGAAGAAGGAGGATATCCTGGATTTTGAACTGACGGTGTATTGCAGGGAGCAGCCGGAATTTATCGGTGGAAAAGATGAATTTATTTCCTCCCCGAGACTGGACAATCTGACCTCCTGCGCTGCCTTAGTTTCCGCCATCATAGATGCGAAAAGGGCGGAGGGTATGAATCTTATTGCCCTTTTCGATCACGAGGAAATCGGCAGCCGCAGTAAGCAGGGGGCAGGTTCTATTTTACTTCACGATATGCTGTGCCGGATTTTGGAAAATCTGGGATGTGGGGAAGTTTCCCGGCTTTTGTACCAGAGCATGATTTTGTCTGTGGACGTGGCACATGGGCTTCACCCCAACCAGGCGGGAAAAATGGATGTTACCAATAAACCTGTATTAGGCAAAGGCTTTTGTATCAAGGAGGCAAGCTCCCAGTCTTATGCCACGGACTGCGAAGCCATCGGCGCCATTCAGCAGATTTGCGACGGGAAAAAGATTCCTTACCAGAAATTTGTGAACCGCTCCGATATGCCGGGAGGAGGAACCTTAGGCTCCATTGCATCAGCCCTTCTTCCGGTGAAGACCGTGGATGTGGGAATTCCCCTTCTGGCCATGCACTCCGCCAGAGAATTGATGGGAAGGTCGGACCAACAGGCATTAAAAGATTTGGCAGAAGCGTTCTTTCTGGCATAGGAAAGCCCCTGTTTTTGTATAAACAGTACTTTTGATATGGAAAAAATCACAAAATAATCCCGGAGTTCTTTCTTGCAATTTTCACAAAAGTGTGAAATTATAATTTTATTTACTGACATTTTTAGGGCTGACGTGTTAAAATAGTATGGATAGCTTTAAAATGAAAGATTTTACAGAAATTCATTTTTGGATAAAGAAAACAGCAGGAAAGGAGAGAAGAGGGAATTATGTTTGAAGTAGGAGAGTTTGTTGTGTATGGCAGTAAGGGTGTGTGCCGGATTGTGGATATCAGCCATATTGATATTTCCGGGGCAGATAAAGACCGTCTGTACTATGTATTGTCACCCATAGGGGATAAAAATGCGAAGATATATGCGCCCACGGACAACCTTAAAATTACCATGCGCAAGGTGATTTCTAAAGAAGAAGCGGATAAGCTTATTTTAGAGCTGCCGGAGATTGAGCTTCTCTGGGTGCCGGATGATAAACAGCGTGAAGCGAAATACAAGGAAGTGATGCGCACCTGCGATTACCGCGCCTGGGTCAGTATTGTAAAGACGCTGTATCTTCGGAAAAAGGAACGTACGGCACAGGGAAAGAAGATTACGGCTTTGGATGAGCGGTATATGAAAGCGGCAGAAAACGAGCTTTACGGGGAACTGTCTTTGACACTGGGTATCCCAAGGGAAGAGATGGAGGACTATATTAAGGATAAAATTAAGAATGCTTAACGGGTGATTTGTTTTGTTGAGAAACAGGCAGGTGCCGGGTTCAGAAAAAAGGGAGACAGCACAGAAAAAAGGTCTGCACCATGGGATGTCATGCGGGCAGGACGGTATTTCGGAGGGCGGCTCCCTTTTTTCTATGCATACGGGTGCGGAATGGAAGGATGTAGCAAAGGCTTGGAGGCTGTTGCCGGAACCGTTCTGGGCAGTGAACGGCAGCACAGATCTCAGGCTAAAATATATTTTTCGAATCAACATCTTCAAATTTACCTGATATACTGCTATAATAGCTTGCGTAGCAAAGAACATACAGCCCGGTGCGGTACACAATGCCGCAGAAAATCGAGGATACAATGAAAAAAAGACATAAATTGATACATATAGTAACTGCCGCAGCCCTCTCTGCAATGTTTCTCTCCGGCTGCAGCAACGAGCGTTTAGAGGATGAGCTCGCCTTTCGGGATATCGGCATTTCCGATATGCAGAAGGGGGACTACGATGGAGCCATCGTTGCCTTTGGCAGCGCCCTTGCCCTATGCAATGGAGAAATCACCGACACAGAAATTGACATCTGCTATTACAAGGCGGCTGCTTTATACGCCGGCGGCGATATAGACGGAGCGTTAGAAACTTATCAGGCGTTGATTGATTATAATGAGAAAGACGGCAATGCTTATTACCTGAAGGGCTGCCTAAATCTGCAAAAGGGGGATACCGATACGGCGTTGACTGACTTTTCCAATGCGGTGAAATATAACGGAAATGAATTTCAACTCTACATCGGCATTTATGAAAACCTTACTGCTTATAATATGAAAGAACAGGGGGAAGAATATTTAAATAAAGCTTTTGATATCAAGGGCAGCTCCGGGGAAAACCTTGCGTTCCGGGGGAAAATTTATTACCTGTTAGGGCAGTATGATAATGCGGAAAAGGAACTGACAGCCGCCATCGAAAAGGAGAGCAAGGAGGCAAACCTCTACCTCGCCCAGGTATACGAAGCCCAGGGAAACATGGGGCAGGCGGAAACCTATTACCAGGCATACACGGCTTCCGGCGCTGCGGATTCTGTGGCAATGAATGCTTTAGCCGAAATTGAGATTGAAAAAGGCAATTATGTGGTGGCGTTAGATTATGTTAATCAGGGGCTTGCCATGGAAAATGTCACCAACCGGGCAGAACTTTTGTCCAACAAGATTGTTGCCTGTGAATATTCCGGGGATTTTGCCACGGCATGGGAGGCGGTGCAGGAGTATATCACCCTTTGCCCGGAGGATACGGCAGCCCAGAGGGAATATATTTTCCTGAAAAACCGCCAGATGAAGGAGGAGCCCCCGGAACCGGAGACAGAGACGGAACCACAGGAGAGTACCGGGCAGGGAGAAACGGAGCAGCCGACACAGAGGTAAAAACCGGACACAGGGAGAAAACGGGTGCGGGGACAAAAGGATTATGAAACAGAGAGGAAACATATGCCGGAATTTTTTGAGATAGAGGAAGTAGAAGAAAAGGTTGTGCTGGTGGGAGTCAGCGAGCAGGAAGGGGATGACGCCGAAGATTCGGTGGCGGAACTGTCAGAGCTGGTGAAAACGGCAGGAGCAACGGTGGTGGGGACATTGATTCAAAAGAGGGAGCTTATCCATCCGGGCACTTACGTGGGAACCGGAAAAGTGCAGGAAATTGCAGAAATGATAGAGAACCTCGGCGCCACGGGAATTGTCTGTGATGATGAGCTGTCCCCGGCGCAGCTGAAAAATTTAGAGTCCATGTTAAATACCAAGGTGATGGACAGAACCCTGATTATCCTTGATATTTTTGCGGCCAGGGCAACCACCAGCGAGGGAAAAATACAGGTGGAGCTAGCACAGTTAAAGTACCGTCTAAGCCGCCTGACAGGTTTGGGGCGTTCCATGTCAAGATTAGGAGGCGGTATCGGAACCAGAGGCCCCGGCGAGAAAAAGTTAGAGACGGACAGGCGTCTGATAAAAAACAGGATTGCCCAGCTCAACCGGGAATTAAAAGAGGTGCGGCAGCACCGGGAAATCACAAGGGCAGGGCGGGAACGGAGTCAGGTTCCGGTGGCAGCCATTGTGGGGTACACCAATGCGGGGAAATCCACCCTGTTAAACCGCCTGACGGATGCGGGGGTGCTAGAGGAAGATAAGCTCTTTGCAACCTTAGACCCCACCACCAGAATGTTAGAGCTGCCGGGAAAACAGCAGATTTTGCTGACGGATACCGTGGGATTTATCCGGAAACTGCCCCACCATTTGATAGAGGCATTTAAGAGTACGCTAGAAGAGGCAAAATACGCAGATTATATTCTTCATGTGGTGGATGCGTCGAACTCCCAGAGGGAAAAACAGATGCACATTGTGTACGATACCTTTTATCACTTAGACATTAAGGAAAAGACCATCGTAACTTTGTTTAATAAACAGGATGCGGTGACGGAGCAGGAGCCCCTGCGGGATTTTAAGGCAGACCATACCTTAAATATTTCTGCAAAATGGGGCACAGGCTTAGAGGAATTAAAAGCCCTGCTTTCTGAGATGCTGCGGGAGAATAAGATACTGGTGGAGCGGACCGTGCCCTATGGGGAGGCGGGAATCATCCAGCAGATACGAAAGAGCGGAGAGTTGTTAGAAGAAGACTACCGGACGGAGGGCATTTATATTAAAGCCTATGTCCCCATGAGTTTATATGGAAGGCTGCCATGATAAAATTGTATGATAAAACACAACTAGACAAAGAAAATTTATTGTTTTCCGGAAAAGCATTAAAAATGCTGTTGATTCCGCTGATGGTGGAACAGCTGTTAAATTCTTTTATGGGAATGATTGATACCATGATGGTGAGCAATGTGGGAAGTGCAGCGATTTCAGCCGTTTCCTTAGTGGATTCCATCAATACGTTGGTAATTCAGGTGTTTGCAGCCATGGCGACAGGGGCCACCATCATCTGCTCCCAGTATATCGGCAGCGGCAGCCACGAGGGCAGCAACCGGGCGGCAAGGCAGATTGTACTTACCGTGATGGCAATTTCGGTTACCTTGGCGGTGCTTTGCATTGTATTCCGCATTCCTCTGCTGCGGCTGGTATTTGGACAGATAGAGACGGATGTTATGAAAAATGCCCAGGTATATTTTTTCATAACGGTGCTTTCCTATCCCTTTATCGCTCTGTTTAACGCAGGCTCTGCCTTTTACCGGGCCTCAGGGGATGCCAAATATCCCATGAAAATATCAGTGCTTTCCAATGTGATAAATATTGCAGGAAATGCTTTTTTAATCTTTTTCCTGAATATGGGGGTGGCGGGGGCTGCCATTGCAACCTTACTGTCAAGGGCGTTCTGTACGGTGGTGATTTTTTACCAGCTGTCAAAGCCAAGGCAGGAAATTGTCTTGAACCACTATTTTTCCATACGTCCGGATTTTCCGCTGATTTTGAAAATTTTAGCGGTGGGCGTTCCTTCCGGTATTGAAAACGGCATGTTCCAGTTTGGAAAGCTGGCAATTCAGTCTACGGTGTCTACCCTTGGAACTACAGCCATTGCCGCCCAGGCGATGACGATTATTTTTGAAAATGTCAACGGCGTGGCAGGCGTTGGTATCGGCATCGGGCTGATGACGGTGGTGGGACAGGCCATTGGGGCGGGACGCAGGGAAGAGGCGAAATATTATATCGTAAAGCTCAGCGGCTATGCGGAAATCGCCGTGTTGTTATCCTGCCTCTTTGCCTTTGCCATCTGCAAGCCCGTCATGTGGTTAGCGGGAATGGAGGCGGAGAGCGCAGAGCTCTGTTTTCAGATGATGATTGCAATTACTGTTGTAAAGCCGCTGGTGTGGGTGCTTTCTTTTATCCCGGCATACGGAATGCGGGCTGCGGGGGACGTGCGTTTTTCCATGGTGACGGCGACCTGTACCATGTGGCTTTGCCGTGTGGCGTTGGCGGTATTCTGCATGAGGGTGTTAGGCGTGGGACCTATGGGAGTCTGGATTGGAATGTTTGCAGACTGGAGTATCCGGGCAGTGATTTTTACCCTGCGTTATTTCGGCGGGAAGTGGATAAAAATGAGAATTGTGTGAGACAGGGGGCAACGAAACAGTTGCCCCTTGAATTTATGTGTGTTAAAATATTCTTGGATAACTGCGTCTTAAGTGACGTTAAAAAGATAGAAAAAAGAATGGAGAAGAGCGTATGACAATATTGATTAAGGGAGGACAGGTCATCAATCCGGCAACCGGTATGGACGAGGTTGCAGATGTACTTGTTGAAAACGGAAAGGTAACAAAAATCGAAAAGAACATGAAGGTAAAGGCAGAGCGCCGGATTGACGCTAAGGGCTGCTATGTGATGCCGGGCTTTATTGACATGCACGTGCATTTGAGGGATCCGGGGTTCGAGCAGAAGGAAACCATTGAAACCGGATGCCGGGCGGCAGCCAGAGGAGGTTACACCACCATTCTTGCCATGCCCAATACCAAGCCGGTGGTGGACAACCCGGATGTGGTAAATTATGTGCACAATAAGGCAAAAACAGTCGGCCTGATTAATGTTATGCAGGTAGGGGCTGTGACTAAGGGGCAGCAGGGAAAGAAGTTAGCCGACATTGAGGGAATGGCAAAGGCGGGGATTCGAGCCATCAGCGAAGACGGAAAATCCGTGATGAACGCCCAGCTTTACAGAGAGGCAATGGAAAAAGCCAAGGAGCTTGATTTGGTGGTACTGGCGCATTGTGAGGACAGCAACTTAGTCAACGGCGGCGTGGTGAATGCAGATGCCAATGCGGAAAGGTTAGGATTAAAGGGGATTACCAATTCCGTGGAGGATATTATTATAGCCAGAGATATCATGTTAGCCTATGATACAGGGGCAAAGCTGCATTTGTGTCATTGTTCTACCAGAAATTCCGTGATGATGATGCAGATGGCAAAGGATCGGAACGTACAGATTACGGCAGAGGTCTGCCCGCATCATTTTACTCTGACATCGGATGATATCAAAAAGGTAGAGCCACTCCTTGACGTGGAAAAGAATGTGCCCTTAGACATGGATGCGGACACTAATTTCAAAATGAATCCGCCCCTTCGTACCAAAAAGGATGTGGAGGCATTGAAGGCAGGGCTTCGTGATAATGTGATGGATGTTATTGCGACGGACCATGCGCCCCATACCTTTGAGGAAAAGAATGCGTCCATGAAGAGAGCGCCCTTTGGCATTGTGGGCTTAGAGACGGCAGCGCCCCTTACCTACACGGAGCTGGTGTTAGGCGGTTATCTGACACCTATGCAGATGGCAGAAAAGATGAGCTATAACCCGGCGAAGATTATCGGTATTGACAAAGGAGATATCCAGCCGGGCAAGACGGCGGATATTGTAATTTTTGACCCGACCGTCACCTATAAGATTGATAAAAATGAGTTTGCCAGCAAGGGAAAGAATACGCCCTTTGACGGCAGGGAAGTCACAGGAAAAGTGCGTGTCACAATCGCAGGCGGACATATCGCATATGAAGAATGAAAGATAGGAAGGCTTAAGAAAAATGCGGACAAAATTTGAGGAAATGGTATCTATCATCAGACAGGAAGAGATAGCGGATGATATTTACAGCATGTGGCTTAAGACAGAGCGGGTTGCAGCGTATGCGAAGGCGGGGCAGTTTGTGTCGGTTTACAGCAATGACGGCAGCAGGCTGCTGCCAAGACCCATCAGCATTTGTGAGATTGATAAGGAGAAGGGCGCCATCCGTCTGGTGTACCGGATCGCCGGAAAGGGAACGGCTGAATTTTCCGGCATGCGTGCGGGGATGCGGTTAAAGGTGGTAGGACCTTTAGGAAACGGTTTTACCAAGAAAGACAAAAAAGCATTTTTAATCGGCGGAGGTATCGGCATCCCACCTATGCTGCAGTTGGCGAAGGAATTGGACTGTGAAAAGCAGATGGTGTTAGGCTACAGGGACGAACTGTTTTTAACGGAAGAATTTGAAGCCTTTGGAAAAGTTTATATTGCCACGGAGGATGGCAGCGCCGGAACAAAGGGCAATGTCTTAGACGCTATCCGGGAGAACGGGCTTACGGCAGATGTGATTTATGCCTGCGGGCCTTCCCCCATGCTGCGGGCGCTGAAAGAATATGCGCAGGAAAACGGCATAGAATGCTGGATTTCCATGGAAGAGCGGATGGCATGCGGGATTGGAGCCTGCCTTGCCTGCGTCTGCAAATCAAAAGAAAAGGATGCCCACAGCAATGTAAATAATAAGCGGATATGTAAGGAAGGACCGGTGTTTTTGGCAGAGGAGGTAGAATTCTAATGAATATGAAAGTGGATTTATGCGGAGTAACCTTAAAAAATCCTGTCATGACTGCCTCCGGAACCTTTGGCGCAGGAGAGGAATATTCGGAGTTTGTGGATTTGAACAAGCTGGGGGCCGTGGTGACGAAGGGGGTTGCCAATGTGCCCTGGGAAGGAAATCCCACCCCCCGTGTGGCGGAGGTTTACGGCGGCATGTTAAACGCCATCGGCCTGCAGAATCCGGGTATTGATTTGTTTCTTGAGAGAGATATTCCTTTTTTGAAACAGTATGATACGAAAATTATTGTAAATGTCTGCGGCCATACCACGGAAGAGTATGTGGAGGTGGTAAAACGGCTGGCAAACCAGCCGGTGGATATGCTGGAAATCAATATCTCCTGTCCCAATGTCAAGGAGGGTGGCATTGCCTTCGGACAAAATCCAAAGACAGTGGAGGATATCACAAGGGAAATTAAAAAATATGCGGCTCAGCCGGTCATCATGAAGCTTTCCCCTAACGTGACGGATATTACGGAGACGGCGCGGGCGGCGGAAGCGGGGGGGGCAGATGCGCTCTCGCTGATTAACACTTTAACGGGAATGAAAATTGATATTAACCGCAGAAAATTTGTGCTGGCGAACAAGACCGGAGGAATGTCCGGTCCGGCAGTTCATCCCATTGCGGTCCGTATGGTGTACCAGACGGCACAGGCAGTCAACATACCGATTATCGGTATGGGGGGCATTATGAATGCGGAGGATGCCATTGAGATGATTTTGGCGGGGGCTACAGCGGTTTCTGTGGGTACGGCTAACTTTACGAATCCAAAGGTGACAGAAGAAATTGTGGAAGGCATTGCTGCCTATATGGAAAGATATCAGGTTAGCGATATCAAAGAGCTGGTGGGTGCAGTAGTGTGAGAAACGGTTTGAGTTGCTTTGGAGGTAGGAAGTGTGAAAGAAGAGTTGGGTGGATACCGCCGGTCTGATATAGATTATAAGGTGAATCAATATACATTGCGGTGTCTGGTTTTTGCTTTGGCATCTACAATTATCATATGGATTGGCAATATATGTGACATATTTATTGTAAATAATGAGCTGCTGTCCACCGGATTTACCATTTCCACGGCAATTATTGTTTCTACTTTGATTTTTGGAAAAGTGGTGAATTTACATAAGCCCTGGGTGAAGTATGTGCTGCTGTTTACTACGACGTTAGCGATTACAGTGGACGGGGCAACTCTAAGCTATCATGCAGTACTGCTCATTGTATTTCCTTTGCTGCTGGCGGCACAGTACACCTCCAAAAAGGTGCTGGCTTATGCTTATATCCTCAGCATTCTCGGAATTTTTGCCAGTGTTATGGGAGGCTATTTCTGGGGGTTGTGCGATGCCAATATGCTGCTTTTGACGGTGGAAAAAACAGAATATTATATCAACCACTCCAATGGCATGGTGCAGATTCCCATTAACAATACCAGTCCATGGTATACGCTGCCGCTTTATTATGTCATACCCCGCAGTATTCTTCTGCTTTGCTTTCTCCCTATTATCCAGAGTATTTCTAAAAATATTATGGGATATGCGGAGTATGCAGTCAGCATGAAGCAGCTCAGTGAGCGGGACGAAATGACGGGGCTTTATAATAAGAATAAATATCTGAAAATGATGGAAAAGGTTTATCCGAAACTGGATACGGTGGGCGTGATTTTCTGGGATGTGAATAACCTGAAAAGGATTAATGATACTATGGGACACGCTCAGGGAGATTATATTATCATCAGTGTTTCTGGTATCATAAAGGAACTGATAGATAACCGGAAACGGGCATACCGTATCGGCGGCGACGAATTTGTCATGATTATTGAAAATCCGGGAAAAGGTGAAATTGATGAAGTGATGCGGAGCTGGAAAAGGTATTTAGAGCAGAGAAAAAAATTTTCTAAGATAGAAATTTCCGTTTCCATAGGCGCTGCATGGGGCAGCGGAAGGGATGTGGTGCAGGTGGAAAAAGAGGCGGATGAAGCCATGTACCAGCAGAAGAAGCGATATCATGGCAGGGAATAACAGGTATGGCAGAAGGAATGGAAGGAAAATGCACTTGTGGATACCAGAAATGGTGTTTGCAGGTGTATTTTTTTATTATAGAAATTGCCGTGCGAAAGGGACTGTTTTTGTATGTTGAAAAATAAACCCCTTAATGGTATACTAAAACACGTATCTAAGGCAATTTTTTACAGGAAAGACGAATGCCTGAAAACGGCTTAAAATAAGGAGGTTTGAAGACAAATGGAACAGTACAAGCAGGAATTTATTGAATTTATGGTAGAGAGCGATGTGTTGAAATTCGGGGAATTCACCTTAAAAAGCGGTAGAAAATCCCCGTTTTTTATGAATGCAGGCGCCTATGTGACAGGCAGTCAGCTGATGCGCCTGGGTGAATATTATGCGAAGGCGATTCACGAGAATTATGGTGATGATTTTGACATATTATTCGGTCCGGCATACAAGGGTATTCCCTTATCTGTGGCAACTACGATTGCATTTTCCAAATTATACGGCAAGGAAATCCGTTACTGCTCAAACAGAAAAGAAGTCAAGGACCACGGCGATACCGGAATTTTATTGGGCAGTAAAATCAAGGACGGAGATAAGGTGGTGATTATCGAGGACGTAACCACCTCCGGCAAATCCATCGAGGAAACATTTCCTATTGTAAAAGCCCAGGGAGATGTGGAAATCTTTGGTCTTATGGTTTCCTTAAACCGTATGGAGAAGGGGCTTGGCGGGGAGAAGAGCGCATTAGACGAAATCCGTGAAAAATACGGCTTTGCGGCAAACGCCATTGTTACCATGGAGGAAGTGGTGGAGCACCTTTACAACAGAGAATGTCAGGGAAAAATTGTGATTAATGATGAAATAAAAACTGCGATTGATACATACTATAAGCAGTATGGATGTAAATAAAAAAAAGAGCCGCACAGTGGCAGGCATATTATTTTTGACTTATTTTTTAGTATTATTTTATTTCCTCTTTTTTTCGGAGGAATTGGGAAGAACCTACAGCGAAAGGGCATATCACTATAATCTGGTGCCTTTTAAGGAAATCGGACGTTTTATCCGCTACAGGGAAGTACTGGGGATGAAAGCGGTGCTGTTGAATCTGGCGGGAAATGTGGTGGCATTTATGCCCTTCGGCACATTTTTACCCATGTTTTCCGCGAGATGCCGACGAATGTTTGCTACTGTCTGGTATAGTTTTGAACTAAGCCTGGTGGTGGAACTGATTCAGCTTATCACCAAGGTGGGCAGCTTTGATGTGGACGACCTGTTGCTCAACACCGTGGGCGGAATGTTTGGATTTGTGATTTATGCGGCAGTAGTGCAGGGCAGGAGAAAAAAGCATGGCAACAAAACGACATAGAAGTGGTTATAAATTTACGGATAAAACTCAGTCAAAGCGGGGAATGCTGGCGTTTGTCCTGGCAGTGGTTTCCATCGCAATCTTTGTTGCGGTGATTGTGTTATCCTTTCAGAACAGGGGAAACGGCAGCATGTATTTAGGCAGCGCAGGGGTGTGCTCCATGCTGCTTAGCCTTGTTTCCTTTGTATTGGCAATCTTAAGCCTGGGGGAGGAAAACTCCTATAAGTTTTTCCCCTATATGGCGACGGTACTGTCTTTTTTGGCGGTAGGTATCTGGATTGCTCTTTATGCAGTGGGATTTATGGGCTGAGGTATACCGTAAGGGATACGGAAGCAGGAAAGGAGCAGGATATGACGGATTTTGAAAAACAGATAAATTTTATTATGGAGCTGGACAAAATAAAAAAAATCGGCAGACAGACCTACTTAAGCGATGCCAGCAGGAAAGAAAATGATGCGGAGCATTCCTGGCACTTAGCCTTAATGGCATTCGTTCTTGCAGATTATGCCAATGAGAAAATTGATGTGTTAAAAACCATGAAAATGGTGCTGCTTCATGATGTAATTGAGATTGACGCGGGAGATACCTATGCCTATGATACCGAGGGAAACAAGACGAAACGGGAGCGGGAGTTAAAGGCGGCAGACCGTATTTTCGGGCTTCTTCCGGCGCAACAGCAGAGAGAGTACCGGGGGCTGTGGGATGAGTTTGAGGCGATGGAAACACCGGAATCAAAATTTGCCAATATGTTGGACAAGGTACAGCCTCTTTTATTAAATGACGCCTCCGGCGGAAAATCCTGGGCGGAGCACGGCGTGAAAAAGTCCCAGGTTATGACGCGCAATGCCAGGGTACATGAAGGCTCGGAGGAAATTTGGGCATATGCGAAAAGCCTGATTGAGAAAAATGCAGAAGAAGGCAAATTAATCAATGATTGAGAAAGTGATAACACAATGAGTTATAAACAATTTTATCAGGAAATGAACGAGCAGGCGAGGGAGAGGTTTGAACTGGTGGAGGGGCGGATTGCAGAGATTGGAGCCGCACCGGAGGTAAAGGAGCCCTTTGCCGATTATTTTCAAAAGACAGCGGGTTTTTCAGGGCTGCTGAGTGAGACTTACCGGAAGGTGGAAAGCGGAGAGTTTATGCAGGCAGATTTGCAGCAGCAAAAGCAGCAGAATGAAGCCCTTTACGCAGGGGTTTATCCGGAAGCCTATGAGACGAGTTATTTGAATCCGGAATATGCGGTAAAGACCCTGGGAGAAAACTTTGGGCTTCTTTTTAGCTGCGTGGCAGTGCAGCTTTTCCAAAAGATAGAAAAGGTATTCCGGGGGGATCTCATGCAGCTTACCATTGCCATGGAGCTGTTTGTGGAAATTTATAACGTTTATGAACAGTGGGAGCGGGAAGCAGAAAGGGAAGAGCAGGCGGGAGATGACAGCCAAGCGGCAAGGGAAATCAGACAGATTATTTACTGGTATTTCCATGATTACAGCGAGATTTTCTTAGAGGAAGGCCTAAGACGGCTCTTAGATGTAAGGGAAGATTTCGAGACGGATATCGTCATGCATGCAGATTTGACGGATTTGCGTTATCTTTACCGTTATGGTGCCCATATTGGTGAGAATGAGACAAAAATTGCCGGATTTTTAAATGATTTGCCGGAGGAAAAAATTCAGGCGATGGCAGACACCTATACCGAAGGCTACCGCATTGGTTTTGAAATTACGGGAAAAGATTTGAGCAAAAAAGAGACGGTGGAAATCCGTTATCCCATCGGTTTTGAGCGTATGGTTCGGGCGGCAGTCCGCAATTTTGAGAAAATGAATTTAAAGCCTACCATGCGCGCCTCTTCGATTTCGCCGAATAAGCAGTTTGATTTTGACCAGAAAGAAGGTCGTGCCTTGTATTTAGATAAGGCATATGTGGAACGCTGTTTAGAGGTTCGGAAAACCTATTTAGAGGAAGTGAAGGAGATGGCAGCAGGTTTTGGAGGCCCGGCGGTGATTGAAGTATTCGGCGAAGCGCCTTTTTCTCCGGAGAGCAAAAAAGAGGCACCGAAATACAGTGAAAAACAGCAGCAGTTAGAGGTATATGAGGTAAATATGGCAAGCCAGATGCTGAACCATTATATCAAGGGGGAGGAGCGCAGTTTTACGATTATTGCTTATCCGCTTCCGGCAATTGGGGAGCGGTTTGAAGAGATTTTTGCAGAGACGGTAAAAATCAATACCTTAGATTATATGCTCTACCGTGATATCCAGCAGAAAATCATTGATGTGCTTGACACCGCAGATAAGGTGCACATCACCGGAAAGGGAGCGAACAGGACAGACCTCTATGTTAATATCTGGAAATTAAAGGATGCCGCAAAAGAAACTGCTTTTGAAAATTGTGTGGCGGATGTGAACATTCCGGTGGGAGAGGTGTTTACCTCCCCGGTATTAGAGGGGACAAATGGCAAACTTTTTGTCAGCCAGGTATATCTGAATGAACTGAATTACCGCAATTTGGAGATTGACTTTAAGGACGGTATGATTGCGGATTATACCTGCACAAACTTTGCGGATGAGGCGGAGAATAAAAAGTATATTAAGGATAATGTGCTGATGCACCATGAGACCCTGCCGATGGGAGAATTCGCTATTGGAACGAATACCACGGCATACCGCATGGCGAGGGATTTTGATATTGCAGATAAGCTTCCGATTCTGATTGCAGAGAAAACCGGACCTCACTTTGCGGTGGGAGATACCTGTTACAGCCATGAGGAGGACAACATCGCCTATAATCCGGACGGGAAAGCCATTGTGGCAAGGGAAAATTCGGTATCTGCATTGCGGAAAACAGACATGGAGAAGGCGTATCTGAATTGTCATACCGATATCACCATTCCTTATGATGAATTAGATAAGATTACAGCGATTCGTGCCGACGGCAGCACAGAAGATATCATTTCTGACGGACGTTTTGTGCTGGCCGGGACGGAAATGCTCAATGAGCCGTTGGACAGATGATTTTTTCGGGCGGATATAAAGGAGGCTGGCAGAAGCCTTTTCACGGAGTATTTACGGGCATCCGCCCGTTGGTACATAAATATATTAAAAATGGAGCGAAATAGCTTCAAACAGAGAAAAAGAGAGATAAAAAGGAGAGGAACCATGGCAAAAGTAGGTATTGTAATGGGCAGCGATTCCGATATGCCGGTAATGGCAAAGGCTGCTGATATTTTGGACAAGTTAGGGATTGATTATGAAATGACCATCATTTCCGCACACCGTGAGCCGGATGTATTTTTTGAATATGCAAAAGGTGCGGAGGCGAAGGGATTTAAGGTGATTATTGCAGGTGCGGGAATGGCAGCCCATCTTCCGGGCATGTGCGCTGCAATCTTCCCTATGCCGGTGATCGGTATTCCGATGCACACCACATCACTGGGAGGAAGAGATTCCCTGTATTCCATTGTACAGATGCCTTCCGGTATTCCGGTTGCCACTGTGGCAATTAACGGTGGTGCAAATGCAGGATTACTTGCAGCAAAAATTCTGGCAACATCAGATGATACAATTTTACAGAAATTGAAAGAGTATTCGGAAGAATTAAAAGAGCAGGTGCAGGCAAAGGATGCCAGACTGCAGGAGGTTGGATACCAGAATTACTAAGACGGAAAAGAGGGCGGGCAGGCGGAAATTGCATGTCCGCCCTCTTTTTTTCACAAGCGTTGGGAAACGGCAGTTTTTAAAGCCAGAAGGACAGGATATTTATTTTTGTCAAGTTAAGTCCAATAGCTTTTCAGATAGGCCTGTGCCTCCTCTGCAGATAAGCGGTAATTTTCTTTTAGCATAGAAGAGGTATCGCCTATAGAAGCTCCTAATTTTTGGCAGGTTTCAATTAAGATTTTAATACTTTCCTGCCTGGCTTCGGTTTTACCCTCTTCTTTTCCGAGCTGCCGTCCTTGCTGTAATCCTTGCTGTAATCCTTGCTGCAATCCCTCCTGCAATCCCTCCTGAGTAGCTTCCTCCCGAATCATCTGTTCCCATTCCCAAGATTTCATATAGCTGATGCTGACCTCCTTCCTGCGTTTGACCTTGTTTACGAGGCTTTCCACAGCGGCAATGTTCTGGTTTGTGACA
This sequence comes from Lachnospiraceae bacterium, assembly GCA_021770785.1. Lineage (GTDB taxonomy): Bacteria > Bacillota > Clostridia > Lachnospirales > Lachnospiraceae > Roseburia. The sequence goes on along the minus strand of JAETQH010000005.1, from coordinate 24,652 downwards.
TTTTTTGCGGTGGTTTCTTCTAAGTATTTTAGCATATCGCAAAGCTCCTGACTAGGGTTTCCCTCGATGCCTTTGGTGTAGAGAAAAATCTTTTTTGCCCCGTCATCGTAGGGGAGGGAATGTTCTTCGATACATTGATTTTGAATCGTATAAATCATGCGGTTTTTCCCGAAGGGGTCATAGGGGAGAATGGTGATGATGATAACTTCCGGTAAAGCTTTGTAAGACATATCGGAGGCGAGAAGCTGGGTATCAATCAGACCGTGATAGTAGCGCATCCGTCTGGGAAGTGTTTCTTTTTCGTAGCGGTTATTGGGTTCAATATCGTAAATGGCAGGGAGAACCTCGGCATCGAGAGAAGCCTCGCCGGTAAATGGAAGGTCATCGGAAACGGCTTTGATGTAGGTGTCCATTCGGATACCGTGCCGGTGGGTGTCGATTCCGGGAATGTCCTTTTGCGGGACAACGTGAACCTTCCGAATGGGTTTTCCTAAAATGGTGCTAAGAAGAATACGGCAAAACTCTTCTCCGGTATCCTCCTGCAGCAGCATTTGTCGGAAGAGGAAATCATCTAATAAATTTAAATCCTCTAATCTGCGGTGACAGGGTTTCGTTGTTGTGTTTGCCGGGTTAGATAAAAAAGTATTTTTGGGCATAAATCCTCCTTTTTGTGTGGTAAATTTAGATGATAATAGCGGCGAATTGCCGTGACTTCTATTTTGACAGAAGTGAAATGTGCTAAAATTCAATACTTTCAACTCAACACTGGCGGAGCCTGCAGAAACAGTAGAGACAACAGCAACACTGACGCGGCAATCACCGGGGCGGCTTACGACAGCAATGGAGGTGCCTGGGTGAACGGTACGAAATACCGCAGAATCAGTAAAAGTGATACTAATGATGATGCATATTTCGTTGACAGTACTTACCGTTACTTTAAATGGGAACGGATAAAATGGCGGGTGCTGCAGAATGACGGGAGTATCCTGTTTGTGGTGGCTGACAAACGATAAGGTGTATCTGCTTTCTATTGGAGAAATGATAAATCCGTCTTATGAGCTCTGCGAGGATTATAATACATGCTACTGTAACCTCCAAGGGAAAGGTAACGGCAAAGAAAGCCGGAAAGGGAAAGACAGTCACCATCACAGCAGTCTCTACCGACGGCACGAACAAGAAAGCAAAGGTAAAGATAAAAATTAAATAGGATAAAATAAAAATATAAGCTACAGTGAAAGGGAACAATAGAAAAATCCGGCGGTGGACAACCGGCCGGATTTTTTCAAATGGATAGCTTTTCATATAGGTAACGTTTTATAAGAAATTAAAAATTAACAAACAACATATATTAGAAAAACTAATAAAACAGATAATAATATATAATTGGAAAATATGCGTATTTAAAGCTATACTATACCTAGAGCGTGTTTGAAAGTAACCAATCAATCAATCAATATTCGTCCGTGTTTGCCGGCAGTCACGGACAAAAGACATCCGTCTTTATCCCAGAAGCGACGGGAAGGCAAGCCGTGCAGAAATGAGGTAAAATCAATGGACTACAAGAATTCCGGTGTTGATATTGAAGCAGGATACAAATCAGTGGAGTTGATGAAAGAATATGTAAAGGGAACCATGCGCCCGGAGGTTTTGACAGGGCTTGGCGGATTTTCCGGTGCATTCTCCATGGAGGCATTTAAAAATATGGAAAAACCGGTGTTGCTGTCAGGAACGGACGGCTGCGGCACCAAGGTGAAGCTGGCATTTCTGTTAGACAAGCATGATACCATAGGGATTGACTGTGTGGCAATGTGCGTAAACGATATTGTTTGCGCAGGAGCAGAGCCTTTATTCTTTTTAGATTATATTGCATGCGGAAAGAATTATCCTGAGAAAATCGCAACCATCGTAAGCGGTGTGGCAGAGGGCTGCAAACAGTCCGGCGCTGCCTTAATCGGCGGAGAGACAGCAGAGCATCCGGGGTTAATGCCGGAGGACGAGTATGACCTCGCCGGATTTGCCGTAGGCGTTGTGGATGAGAAGGATATCATTACCGGAGCAGATTTAAAGGAGGGAGACGTGTTAATCGGTATGGCTTCTTCCGGCGTACATTCTAACGGCTTCTCTCTGGTTCGCAAAATCTTTACAATGGACAAAGAGACTTTAAATACATACCATGAAGAATTGGGAAAGACGTTAGGGGAAACATTGCTCGCTCCTACCAGGATTTATGTAAAAGCGTTGCGCAGCATCAAAGAATCCGGAGTCCGGGTGAAAGCCTGCAGCCATATCACTGGAGGAGGTTTCTATGAGAACGTACCGAGAATGCTGCCGGAGGGCAAACATGCGGTCATCAGGAAGGACAGCTACGAAGTACCGCCAATCTTTCAAATGATGGCAAGAGAAGGCCAGGTAGAAGAAAAAATCATGTACAATACCTTCAATATGGGCATCGGCATGGTATTAGCAGTGGATGCGGCAGACGTCAGGAAAACCATGGATGCAATCGGGGCAGCCGGAGAGACCGCATATGTTCTTGGAGAGGTAAAAGACGGTGAAAAAGGAGTAACCTTATGCTAAAAATCGCAGTACTTGTCTCAGGAGGCGGAACAAACCTGCAGGCAATTATAGATGCCATGGAAAACGGCACTATTACCAACACGGAGATTTCCGTTGTCATCAGCAATAATGCCAATGCCTATGCCCTAGAGCGTGCCGCAAAACATGGCATAGAGGCACTCTGTATTTCGCCGAAGCAGTATGAAAACCGTGAACATTTTAATAAAGATTTTCTGGAAAAATTAAATTCCTATCAGGTGGATTTGGTGGTTTTGGCGGGCTTTTTGGTGGTGCTGCCGGAAATGATGATAAAGCAGTACGAAAACCGTATCATCAATATCCATCCGTCTCTGATTCCCTCGTTTTGCGGAAAAGGCTTTTACGGGCTGAAGGTGCACGAGGAAGCGTTGAGAAGGGGCGTAAAGGTGACCGGAGCTACCGTTCATTTTGTGGACGCAGGCACAGATACCGGACCTATTATTTTACAGAAGGCAGTGGAAGTAAAGCAGGGGGATACCCCGGAAGTTTTACAGCGCCGTGTCATGGAAGAAGCGGAGTGGAAGATTATGCCAGAAGCCATCAATTTGATTGCAAACGGCAGGATTTCTGTGACAGACGGACAGGTGACAATCAAAGACTAAAGGACGAAAACGCCCATCGCAAGGTGGACGTTTTTGCCATGTAAAGAAGCAGGAGGAAAAAACATGAAAGTATTAGTAGTTGGAAGCGGCGGACGTGAACATGCCATTGTGACAAGCGTGGCAAAGAGCCCCCGGGTAGATAAGATTTACTGTGCACCGGGAAACGCCGGAATTGCAGCTTTAGCGGAGTGTGTGGCAATCGGAGCCATGGAATTTGATAAATTAGTGGCATTTGCCAGGGAAAAAGAGATTGATTTTACCATTATCGGTATGGACGATCCTTTAGTGGGCGGCGTGGTAGATGCCTTTGAGGCGGAGGGCTTAAAGGTATTCGGTCCGAGAAAAAATGCAGCTATCTTAGAGGGCTCTAAAGCATTTTCCAAGGATTTAATGAAAAAATACAATATTCCCACTGCAGCCTATGAGAATTTCACTTCGCCGGAGGAAGCGCTTACTTATCTTGAGACGGCAAAAATGCCAATCGTGTTAAAGGCGGACGGTCTTGCCTTAGGAAAAGGTGTGTTAATCTGCAACACCTTAGAGGAGGCAAAAGCGGGTGTCAGGGAAATTATGGAGGATAAGAAGTTTGGCGCTGCCGGAAACACCATGGTTGTAGAAGAATTTATGACAGGCAGGGAGGTTTCGGTTCTTTCCTTCGTGGACGGAAACACCATCCGTATTATGTCCTCCGCACAGGACCACAAACGTGCTAAAGACGGGGACGAGGGCTTAAATACCGGAGGAATGGGAAATTTCTCCCCCAGCCCGTTTTACACCAAAGAGGTGGACGAGTTCTGCCGGAAACATATTTACCAGGCAACGGTGGATGCCATGGCAACGGAGGGCAGACCTTTTACCGGAGTAATTTTCTTTGGGTTAATGCTGACAGAGGACGGCCCGAAGGTGTTAGAGTATAATGCACGTTTTGGCGACCCGGAGGCGCAGGTGGTACTGCCGAGAATGAAAAATGATATCATCGACGTGATGGAAGCCTGCGTAGAGGGAAAATTAGACACCATCGACCTGCAGTTTGAAGATAATGCGGCGGTCTGCGTGGTGCTTGCTTCGGACGGTTATCCGGTGGCCTACGAGAAAGGGTTTGAGATTACCGGGCTTGAGAAGTTCGACGGAAAAGAGGATTATTACTGTTTCCATGCCGGAACAAAATTTAATGAGGCAGGGAAGATTGTTACCAACGGCGGACGTGTTTTAGGAATCACCGCTACCGGAGCGGATTTAAAAGAAGCCAGGGCGAAAGCCTACGAGGCAACGGAATGGGTTGATTTTGCAAATAAATATATGCGGCATGATATTGGCAAGGCGATTGATCAGGTGAAATAAAAGGAACACCGGGTCAGATACGATTGGCAGATGGCATGCCGTCTGCCAATCTCAGTTAGTAGCAGTGGCTCTTTGATATTGTAGCGGGAAATAATACTGACAGCAGGCAAAAGAGCTTACAATGTTACCAGACTGCCGCCTTTAATTTCCACACATCTTTCCCCGTCAATCTGCAACCAGACGCTATCAGCACTTGGGTTATAGACTTTGGTGCAGTCGGCGGAGAATCTGAGGCTTTTGGCGGCTTCCATGTAATCAATGATTTCGATATTGGTGGCATACCAGATATCTTCTCTGCCGCCCATGTAGTCACAAAATTCTTCTATCACATTCCAGTTATCATTGTTGTCAAATTCGTAGCTGTGTCCCCAGACATACATTAGTTTTAAATACTGGCTTTTCTTGAATTCAGCAAAAAATTTTGCTTTCTCCATGAGGTCCGGGGCATTGTGGTGACAGGTGGGATGCCATTCCATGGGGTCTGTGGGGAGGGCATAATCGTCCACGGCTTCCACTACTCTAGCGTAGGCAATGCCCATCTGACGGAAAAGCAGCTTGATTTCTTCGTTGTAGGAACCGTTGGGGTAGGCGTGTCCCCTCACAATGGTTCCGGTGATGGCTTCTAAGCCTTCCCGGTCCTCTAAAATTTCTTTTGCCACCTGTGTCAGCGGACAGCGGGCGATGGTGGGGTGGGTCATGGTGTGGGTTGCGATTTCGTGTCCCCGGTATAACTCCTTTACGCGTTCCTTGGGAATGCGGGGCGGTGTGAGATTTTTTTTGTTCATCATGCCGTAATTCAAGTTAAAAGTACCGCGGATTCCATGGCGGTTAAAGATTTCCACTAAACGTTCATCCTGGATTTTTCCGTCGTCATAGCTCATGGTCAGGGCTTTTGCTTTTCCCTTGGGGAAGCAGGTATAAATTTTCATGGCAGGATACCTCTCTTTGGTTTTATCGTTATAACGGTTAAGGGGGAGGGGAGTAAGGTTGTGGGGGCAGAGGACGCAAAGAAGGCTCTGCCAATCTCAGTTACTGGCTGCCCCTTTTTGAGGTCTTAATCGTTATATAAGTAGTTGTGAAGCATTAAACTGCAGCAATTTTAGATACAATTTTTCTACGGTATGTTATTTTTTATACATAGAATGTAGATTGCGGAGCTAAAACGCCATATCATATGTAAGTGCTTACATACCCATCATATTACTTTTTGTACAAAAATTCAATAGAGTGCTTGTTCTAAAAAATATGCTTCTAACAACAATTTCTCGTCCCCCAACAAAAAAGAATACAAAAACCAGTTGACAGTATACTAATATAGTGATATGGTTAATTACACAACTAATTAACCAACAAAGCAATAAACTCATATAACAATAAAAACCGGAGAGAAAGGAGCGCTATATGTATGAATGAAACACTAACCCAGGAGAAATCCATCTATCTTCAGATTAGCGAAATGATAGAAAACGATATTCTCCGCGGCATTCTCTTAGAGGAAGAGCGGGTGCCAAGTACCAATGAATTGTCAAAGCTTTATGCCATTAACCCGGCAACAGCGGCAAAGGGGATAAATATATTAGTGGATGCCGGAATTTTATACAAGAAGAGGGGGATAGGGATGTTTGTGTCAGAGGGAGCAAAGGAAATGATTTTAAAGCGGAGACGCAGCGAATTTTATGACCAGTTTATCAAAAAATTATTGCAGGAGGCAGCCAGCATCGGGCTGGGAAAACAGGAAGTAATGAATATGATTGCGGAAGCGGAAGAGGAATAGGGGAGTTCATGGAATTGCTGAATTGTCCGGCAGCGAGGAGGAACACGGAAACGATAAATTGCCCGGCAGCGAGGAGGAACACGGAAACGATGAATTGCCTGACAATATGGAAGAATGAAAATTCGGAAAGGAGTAAATTATGAGCACATTGGTATGCAGCAATATCAGCAAAAGATATGGAGAGAAGGAAGTATTAAAAAATGTGGATTTAACACTGGAAAAGGGAAAAATTTATGGCTTAATCGGAAGGAACGGAGCGGGAAAAACCACCCTTTTATCCATTATGTCTGCCCAGAATCCTGCCACCTCGGGCGAGGTGACCTGGGAGGGGGAAAAGGTCTGGGAAAACAGGAGGGCATTAAACCATATCTGCTTTTCAAGAGAACTGGTTCCTTCCGCATCTGGTAACGGGGTTGGAACCATGAAGGTTAAAGAATATCTACAGGCGGCTTCTTATTATTATCCGAACTGGCAGAAGGAGTTGGCAAAGGAGCTGGTAGAAAAATTTGAACTGGATGTAAAAAAGAAAATCGCCAAGCTTTCTAAGGGAATGCTGTCTATGGTGACGATCATTGTGGCGCTGGCAAGTAAAGCGGAGTTCACATTTTTAGATGAGCCGGTGGCGGGGCTGGATGTGGTGATGAGGGAATATTTTTACCGGAAACTGTTGGAAGAGTACATGGATACCGGGAGAACCTTTGTGGTTTCCACCCACATCATTGAAGAGGCGGCAAATGTATTTGAAGAAGTGATTTTCTTGAAAAACAAAGGAATTTTGTTAAAAGAAAATACGGAACATCTGGTGGCAAGGTGCATTAAGGTCAGCGGACCGGCAGAGGCAGTAGATGCAGCCACCGCAGGCATGGAGCTCCATCAGGTGGAAACCATGGGAAGAAGCAAGGGTGTTACGGTTTTGCTGAAGGAGGGAGAGCAGATTGCGCAGAGCAGAGAACTGCAGCTTCAGTCAGTAAATTTACAAAATGTGTTTGTGGCATTGTGTGGATTGGAGGAATAGGCATGGAGAGAAAAGGTCAGTCATTTTTAAGTCAGTCCGTCGTCAGTAATCTGAAGTTTTGGGGAAAACGGGCAGAAATAGTCTTTCTTTTTTTCGTGTTGGCGGTGGTTGCTTACACTTTTATTATGAGCCTGAGCCTTTCTTCTGCCGGAGAGGATGGTGTCAAAGAGGTGGCACGGCAGTTTAAGGTTTATGCGGTGACGATGGGGATTATGATGCCCTTGATGGGGATAAATTCTTATGCAGTACCTTGGATAGGAATCGCCATGTCTTTTGGGGCAAGGCGTTCGGAGACGCTATGGGGAATCCAGTTTATGTCATGGCTGGTGGCAATCCAGATTTTTCTCTTTGTGGCAGTGGGAAACTGGCTGACAGGCGGCAGTTTTATCTGGATGGAAATGTATCTGCCCATCCTGATGATGAGCGTGGGCGTAGGAGAGTTATTAGGCTGTGCCAACCTGAGATTTGGATGGAAGGGTGTCCTGATGACAGTACTGTGTTCCTGTGTTGCTGTCGGCGGGATAGCGGGTTTGCTTCTCCGCAATGGAGGTTTACGTTTTCTATTGGACGGACAGACGGGAAAAATGCTTCTGACTTTGTCGCTTGCAGCGATTTTCCTGTGCGCAGCGGGAGTATGGTGCTGGAAAAAAATTTTATCTAATTATGAGGTGAGGGTATAAGGAAAAGCGGGTTGCCGCCGGGAAAGGGGAAATGAGAGGGAATGAGGAAAATGATGGTAAAAGTAATGAAAATAGAAGAAAAAAGCGTGAAAGCTCTTGCGGTAGCTCTGGGAATTTCTTATTTGCTAGGTCTTGTGATTGGCTGCGTACAGGCAAAGATGGCTTCGTCCTATTATATTCCGGTGGGAACCGGGATGGCTTTGGTAATATCTTTGATTTTTCAGGCGGCACTTACCTTAAGTGTATTTGCGCGGAATTTCAACCTTGCCGTTTCCATGGGGAGAACAAGACGTGAAATCATCGGAGGCTACTGGGGGCTTGCCATGGCGGAGTTGCTGGCGCTTTTTCCTGTTTTTTGGATTTTATATGGAATCGAACGCCTGCTGGCGGGGATATTTTTTCCTGCGCAGGCGGTCAGGGGAGACATTCAGATGCTGCTACAGCCGAAAATCCTGCTGCCTGTAATGGCGGGAATCTGGTGCCTGGAACTTTTTGTGGGGGCAATGACCATGAAATATGGCGCAAAGGCATGGTGGGGCGTCTGGGCAGTCTGGATGGCGTCGTGCGTGGGACTTCCTAACCTGCTGATGAGAGGAGAGCAGGGAATGCTTCCCGCCGGGCTGCAGACAGCAGGCAGGCTTTTTGTGAAAGGCGGTCCCGCAGTCTGGATTACCTGTGGAGCGGCGGTTATGGCAGTGTTGGTGGCTGCCGCATGGAAAATACTGAAAAAACAACAAGTGACAGCTTAGACAGGTTGTGGTAAGATAAGGCATAGGAAGAACTGCTAGGACGTTCTTCCTATGCCTTTTGGTGCACAGGGGTGCGTAAGGTGGTATACTGCTGCTTCGCAGCACGCACCCCGCGCGGCGAGTAGAGGAAAAATCCCCCTACTTGATTGTTAAGGATAAATATAGTTGAAAAAGAATTGGAGAAACGGAATGAGTGAGACATTAGAAAAATTAAAAAAATATCTGGAAGAGAAAAGCCAGTATGACCATGTGACCACGCTGCTTTACTGGGATATGGAAACCGGAACCCCAAAGGAAGGACTGGCAGGGCATGTGGATGCAATGACTTATTTTTCCACCAAAGCTTTTGAGATGGGAACCTCTAAAGAACTGGGGGAGATGCTAGAAACCCTGTCAAAACCGGAGGAATTTGGGCAGTTAGATGATACGATGAAATTTATCGTTACCCGGATGAAGCGTGATATGGATAAGGAGAAACGTATCCCTGCGGAGCGCTACGAGGCGTATGTGCGGGCACAGGCAGAGGCAGGCAATGCCTGGAGAGAGGCAAAAAATGCTTCTGACTATTCTATATTTGTGCCGCATTTGAAAAATATGATTACGATGACGGCAGAACTGGCAGGTTATACAGACCCCGGAAAAGAGGTCTATGACGTGCTTTTGGATAACTATGAGGAGGGCATGGATTCTGCTACGGTTGACCGCCTTTTCGATGAGTTGAAAAAAGAGCTGTTTCCGCTGGTGAAACAGATACTTGCGGCAAAACAGCCGGAGAATGGGAAGTTTCAGGGGAATTTTGACGTAAACGCCCAAAAGGAAGTGCAGTGGATGCTGTTAGATTATATTGGATTTTCCCGGGAAAAGGGCACGGTGGGAGAGACGGAACATCCCTTTACCCTGAATTTCTGCTCTAAGGACGTGCGTGTCAGCAACCATTATTATGAGAAGGAGCCATTAAGCGCCATGTTTTCTGCCATTCATGAGGGCGGACATGGTATTTTTGAACAGAATGTCAATCCTGATTATGACAATACCGTGGCGGGAAGCTGTTATTATATGGGAGTCCATGAGAGCCAGTCCCGTTTTTACGAAAATATTTTAGGGCGAAATAAGAATTTCTGGCTGCCGATTTATGAAAAATTAGGACAGCTGCTGCCTCAGTTTCAGGAGATTTCATTAGACGAATTTTACCGGGAAATCAACCATGTAAAAAACAGTCTGATCCGTACCGAGGCGGATGAAGTGACCTATTGCTTCCATATTATTCTGCGGTATGAGATAGAGAAAGCCATTTTCCGGGAGCATGTGGCGGTGGAGGATTTACCGGAGCTCTGGAATGAGAAAATGAAAGAATATTTAGGCATTGTGCCTGCTAATGATGCGGAGGGGATTTTACAGGATATGCACTGGTCTGACGGATCTTTCGGCTATTTCCCTTCCTACCTTTTAGGCAGTATTTATGACGGCATGTATTTAGATACCATCGAGAAAGAATTAGGTTCCGTGGATGAACTCCTTGCAGCCGGAAAAATCAGTGAGATTACCAAATGGCTCAATGAGAAAATCCACTGGTATGGAAACACCAGAACGCCGAAAGAGGTGATGGAAAAGGTGTGTGGAACAGAGGTTTCGGCAGAGCCGCTGATTCGTTATTTTAAAAAGAAATATACGGAAATCTATGAGTTGTAAAGGAAAGAATACAATGAAACAGGGTATTATTTTTGATATGGACGGAACTTTGTGGGATTCTGCCGGGAATGTGGCAGAATCCTGGAACCTTGCCATAGCGGAATATGGAAAGAAACATGGGATAAAGGCGGAAGAAATACTTTTCAGTGACGGTACCTTAAAGCGGGAGAGGAAACTCACCACCGGGGATATCCGTGGCGTTATGGGAAAAAGCATGGACGTGATAGCAGACATTTTTTTTGGAGCCCTGGATAAGGAAACCCGCACGGAGCTGTTGGAGCTTTGCTGTAAAAAGGAAAATGCTTATCTGCGGGAGCATGGAGGTAATCTCTATCCTGATTTAGAGGCCACCCTTGGAAAATTGAAAGAGAACTATCCGCTGTATATTGTCAGCAACTGTCAGAAAGGTTACATAGAATCCTTTTTGGATTATTATCAGCTGTGGGACTATTTTGAGGATATTGAGTGTTATGGAAATAATCTGCTGCAAAAGGGGGAGAATATCCGCCTGGTGGCGGAGCGCAATCAGTTGGATGAGGCAGTTTATGTAGGAGATATTCAGGGAGATTACGATGCCAGCAGGGAGGCGGAAGTGAAGTTTGTTCATGCTGCTTACGGTTTCGGAACCATTGATACAGAGGTTCCCAGGATAGAAAAATTTTCACAGCTTGCAGATTTAAAATTATTTTAGCGGGCGGTTGGTAAAACAGAGCAAAACCCACACGAATGACAACGAATTTATGATGCGGGAGGCGGCAGAAGATGACAAAACTAGATGAATTATTAGAACAGATTAACCGGGAGCATGTCTATATCCAGACCCATAATTTCCCAGACCCCGATGCCATTGCCAGTGCTTATGGGCTGCAGCAGCTTTTAAAGCACCGGGGGATTTGTGCAGATATCTGTTATAAGGGAAAAATTGACCGTTATAATACGGATAAAATGCGGGAACTGATGGAGATAAAACTTTTAGACGTGGAGGATTTGTCGGCAATCCTCGCCGATGAGGATGAGGTGATTTTAGTGGATGCCCAGAAGGGAAATTCTAACATTATTGATATTACGGGAGATGAAATCATCTGTATTGACCATCATCCCCTCAACGATAAATTTTCCTACCGTTTTTCCGATATCCGCCCGGAAATCGGTGCCTGTGCCTCCATTGTAGCCAGTTATTTCTTTGAAAATGACATACCGATGGACGAAAAGACTGCCACGGCGCTGACCTTTGGTATCCGCATGGACACCATGAATTTGTCCCGGGGCGTCTCTAAGATGGATGTAGAAATGATTTACCGCATGTTTGACTTATGCGATAAAGAAATTATTCATATGCTGCAGAACAGCAATCTCTATTTTGAGGATTTGATGGCATATTCCCAGGCGATTTCCAGCATTCAGGTTTACGGGAACATCAGTTTTGCAGATGCCGGGAAAAACTGTCCCCCGGCGCTGATTGCCAGTGTTTCGGATTTTATGCTGGCATTAGTCACCGTGTCTTTTTCTGTGGTGTATTCCCGGAATGCGGAGGGCATAAAGCTTTCGGTGCGCAGCGAGAAAAAGGCGCTGGATGCGGGGAAAATTGCAGGCCGGGCCTTGGAGGGCATCGGCAGCGGAGGCGGACATGCAGCTATGGCCGGAGGCTTTGTGCCCTTTGTGGGCAGTGACAGGGAAGCCCAGCTTTTAGTAGCCAGTATCAAGGAGCGGTTCTGTACCGTAATTGGGGAGTATGGAGTGGATGTAGACAGCGTTGCGTGGAATGCCAGATAAAAAAATGCTTCAAAAGATTTTCAACATCTTTTGAAGCATTTTTTATATTTAAGTTGTAATATAATAAAATAGATTTTATAATAAAAGTATCTTTTTTCAAATTTATGTCTTTTTTCTGCATTTTCAAAGTGAGATTTCCAGAACAGAATTTTTTATTGTTAATTGCAAAAGAGTTAGCTATAATAAGGAGGAGAAAATTGATACATCTTTTAATAGATAAAACGGAGTTAAAATTGTTATTAGAAAAAAGAAAAGCCTATATAGGAACTGCTAAGGACGGTATATGGGAAACAATATTTGCGTCTGTTACTTTTTTGTTTTCTCTGGTATACACAGAATGCAGTGATATTGGGTTTGTCAAAGGTGATGTAATAAAGTTTGCATTTTTATTATTTACATTTGCCTTTTTAGGAAGAGGAATGAGCAGCATGATTAGGAAAAAGGATTATTCACCAGAGAAATTGTATGACGAGGTTGTAAATTTGAATCGGATAGAACATCCTTTTTCTATTATCGGAGTGAAAGATTCTTATAATGAATTTTCTAACAGATATCTTTTGTATTATGATACCAGATGGAAATGCTTTTTGTTCCCAAATATCAGAACCAGCGAGGATGACAGTAAAAATGAAGAAAATATGATACATGATATATCAAATTCACTTAAAATAAAAACAGGGTAGCTCTCGGTGAAAAAGGTTGGGGAGAAGATACATCAAAAATATTCGGTCAGTGATGAAAAAATGAAGTGGTATCACCATACTTTTTACGAAGTAAATGTTCAGATTTTTCCGGAAGAAGTGAAGAAACCCCAATTTAACATAGACGGGAAGAACTATTGCTGGATGTCCATTGCGGAAATGGAAAACAATAGCAGAATACAGGAAGTGAACAGTGATATTGTTTCTATGGTAAAGGAACTGTATCATTAAAAAATTCAGTCTACGAAAAATTTCGCAACATCTTGACAAGGGCAATTTGGGGCTTTATACTAAGTCATATATGTACAAAGGCGATGACGAAGACAGTACTTCATCAGAGAAAGCCCCAGAGAGCCGGAGCAGGTGGAAACCGGTGCAAGTATCTTTTGAGAGGAATATCACTTCTAAGCCTCAGCCCGAAATGTATGGCGGGACAGGAGCGGCAGGTATCATTAGGGAAGCCGCAGAGCCCGGATGGCAGAGTAGGAACTGACGTATTTCCTACGTTACAGGGAACGGGTATCATTTTCCTGCGGAGCAGGAGAATCGTACATTAGTATTTAGGTGGTAACACGGCGTTTTGACCCTCGTCCTATATACGGACGGGGGTTTTTGGGGTGCGTTTATAGTGCAGATTTCCTATTATAAAAGCGCAGTTTTTTGAGGAAAAAGGGTTTTGGCAGATATGCGCCCAAACAATAGGATACAAATGCCGCCACCAGAAATAATGGAGGTTAGAGATGTATAACAAAGTTGACACAAACCTGAATTTCGTGGACAGGGAAAAGCAGGTGAAAAAATTCTGGGAAGAAAATGATATTTTCCGTAAAAGTATGGAAAACCGCAAGGATGGGGAAACCTACACCTTCTATGACGGGCCGCCTACCGCAAACGGAAAACCTCATATCGGGCATGTGGAGACACGTACCATCAAGGATATGATTCCGAGATACCAGACCATGAAGGGTAAATTTGTTCCCCGTAAAGCGGGCTGGGATACCCATGGACTTCCGGTGGAGTTAGAGGTGGAGAAGCTCTTAGGATTAAACGGAAAAGAGCAGATTGAAGAGTACGGTATGGAGCCTTTCATTAAAAAATGTAAGGAATCCGTGTGGAAATATAAGGGCATGTGGGAGGATTTTTCCGGCACTGTCGGTTTCTGGGCAGACATGGATCACCCATATGTCACCTATGATGATAACTTTATCGAGTCCGAATGGTGGGCGTTAAAGCAGATTTGGGACAAGAAATTGTTATACAAGGGCTTTAAAATCGTTCCCTACTGTCCGAGATGCGGAACTCCACTTTCCAGCCAGGAGGTAGCTCAGGGCTACAAGACCGTTAAAGAGCGCTCTGCGGTTGTACGCTTTAAGGTGGTGGGAGAGGACGCTTACTTTTTGGCATGGACCACCACACCGTGGACACTGCCGTCTAACGTGGCGCTCTGTGTCAACCCGGACGAGACTTACTGTAAAGTAAAAGCGGCAGACGGCTTTACTTATTATATGGCGGAAGCGCTGCTTGACAGAGTCTTAGGAAAACTGGGAACTCCGGCAGCAAAAGGAAAAGACGGCGCGACGGATACCGAGGAAGTGGCTGCCTATGAGGTATTGGAAACTTACAAGGGTACGGATTTAGAAAGAAAAGAATACGAGCCGTTATTTGACTTTGCAAAGGATATCATTGAGAAACAGCACAAAAAGGCGCATTACATTACCTGTGACAATTACGTTACCATGACAGACGGTACCGGTATCGTTCATATTGCCCCGGCATTTGGTGAGGACGATGCCAATGTGGGACGGAAATATGACCTTCCTTTTGTACAGCTGGTAAACGGAAAAGGTGAGCTGACGGAGGAAACCGCTTACGCAGGCGTCTTTGTAAAGAAAGCCGACCCAATGGTGTTAAAGGATTTAGAGGAGAAAGGTCTGTTATTTGACGCACCGAAGTTTGAGCATGACTATCCCCACTGCTGGAGATGTGACACACCGCTGATTTACTATGCGAGAGAGTCCTGGTTTATCAAAATGACCGAGGTAAAAGACGATTTAATCCGGAACAACAATACTGTCAACTGGATTCCGGAGTCCATCGGAAAAGGGCGTTTCGGCGACTGGTTAGAGAACATTCAGGACTGGGGCATTTCCCGTAACCGTTACTGGGGAACTCCGCTGAATATCTGGGAATGCGAGGGTTGCGGCCATCAGGAGTCCGTCGGAAGCCGTGCGGAACTGGCAGAAAAGAGCGGTAATCCTGATGCTGCAAAGGTGGAACTGCACCGTCCGTACATTGACGAAGTGACCTTTACCTGTCCGGACTGCGGTAAGACCATGAGACGTGTGCCGGAGGTAATCGACTGCTGGTTTGATTCTGGAGCCATGCCTTTTGCACAGCACCATTATCCCTTTGAAAATAAAGACGTATTTGAAAAGCAGTTTCCGGCACAGTTTATCTCCGAGGCGGTGGATCAGACCCGTGGATGGTTTTATTCCCTGATGGCGGAGAGCACCCTGCTGTTTAACAAAGCGCCTTTCGAGAATGTTATCGTGTTAGGCCATGTGCAGGACGAGAACGGACAGAAGATGAGCAAGTCGAAAGGAAATGCCGTAGACCCCTTTGAAGCATTAGAGACCTACGGAGCAGATGCGATTCGCTGGTATTTCTACACTTCCTCCGCCCCCTGGCTGCCGAAGCGTTTCCATGGCAAGTTAGTGCAGGAGGGACAGCGTAAATTCATGGGTACTCTGTGGAATACTTACGCATTCTTTGTCCTTTATGCGAATATTGATCATTTTGACGCCACAAAATACACCTTAGATTATGAGAAATTATCCGTGATGGACAAATGGCTGCTGTCTAAGTTAAATTCCGTGATGAAAGAGGCGGATGAGAATCTGGCAAATTACCGCATTCCGGAGGCAGCAAGGGCGTTAGACGACTTTGTGGACGATATGAGCAACTGGTATGTCAGAAGAAGCCGTGAGCGTTTCTGGGCAAAGGGCATGGAGCAGGATAAAATTAACGCCTATATGACCCTTTATACTGCATTGGTGGAAATCAGCAAATGTGCAGCGCCGATGATTCCGTTTATGACGGAGGATATTTATCAGAATTTGGTGCGCTCCATCGACAAGAATGCACCGGAGAGCATTCATCTCTGCGATTATCCGGTGGCAGATGAGGCGCAGATTGACAAGGAGTTAGAGGCACATATGGACGAGGTATTAAAAATCGTTGTCATGGGCCGTGCCTGCCGTAACTCTGCAAATATCAAAAACCGCCAGCCCATCGGAAATATGTTTGTGAAAGCGCCGGCGGCCTTATCCGAGTACTTTGTAGAGATTATCGAGGATGAGCTGAACGTGAAGAAAGTAAAATTCACCGATGACGTTAGCGCCTATACCAGCTATACCTTTAAACCGCAGCTGCGTACCGTGGGACCGAAATACGGTAAATTCCTAGGTCAGATACAAAAAGCCCTTGCCGGACTTGACGGAAATGCCGCCATGGCGGAATTAAAGGAAAGTGGTGTGCTGACCTTATCCGAGGTCAGCGGGGACGTGAAACTTGCGGAGGAGGATTTACTGATTACCATGACACAGATGGAGGGTTACGTGACAGAGGGTGACAACACCGTTACCGTGGTACTTGACACCAACCTGACACCGGAGTTAGTGGAAGAGGGATTTGTCCGTGAAATCATCAGCAAAATCCAGACGATGCGCAAGGAAGCTGGATTTGAGGTTATGGATAAGATTACGATTTACTATCAGGCAGAAGCAAAAGTTGCCGATATCTTTAACAAATACGGCAAAGAGATTCAAGCAGACGTATTGGGAATTGATATTGTTGCCGATAAGGTGGACGGCTACCGGAAAGAGTGGAATATCAACGGGGAGACCGTTCTTTTAGGAGTAAAAAAAGGAGAGTAACAGTATGGAAAGAGAACTGAAGAAGGAAAAAATTATTACCAATGTGAGGGAGGGAGTAAAGCTCCTTTACCGCAAGACCTTAGAAGAAGCGAACCAGCAGGAGCTTTTTCAGGCAGTTTCTTATGCTGTCAAGGAAATCATTATTGATAAATGGCTGGCGACACAAAAGGCTTTTGATAAAAAAGACCCGAAATTCGTATATTATATGTCTATGGAATTTTTGATGGGGCGGGCCCTAGGAAATAATCTGATTAACTTGAAAGAGTATACGGAGGTCAGAGAGGCATTAGAGGAAATCGGGTTGAATTTAGATGAGATAGAGGATCAGGAGCCGGATCCGGCTCTTGGAAACGGCGGTTTAGGACGTCTTGCCGCTTGCTTTTTGGAATCCCTTGCAACTCTGGGATATCCTGCCTATGGCTGTGGGATTCGTTACCGTTACGGTATGTTTAAGCAGCAAATCAAGGACGGTTTTCAAGTGGAGATGCCGGACAACTGGTTAAAGGACGGCTATCCCTTTGAACTGCGCCGTCCGGAATATACCTATGAGGTAAAATTCGGCGGCTATGTCCGTGCGGAGAATACTCCGGAAGGAAAAACACGTTTTGTACAGCAGGGATATCAGTCTGTCCGTGCCGTTCCTTATGATATGCCAATCGTGGGCTACGGCAACAACGTAGTTAATACCCTGATGATTTGGGATGCAGAGCCAAGCGAGTGCTTCGAGCTGGATTCTTTTGCCAAAGGAGATTACCGTAAGGCGGTAGAGCAGGAAAATCTTGCGAAAAACTTAGTGGAAGTGCTTTACCCCAATGATAACCATATTGCAGGAAAAGAGCTCCGTTTAAAACAGCAGTATTTCTTTGTTTCTGCCAGCGTACAGCGTGCCCTTGCACGTTATAAAAAGAACCATGACGATATTCACAAGCTGCCGGAGAAAGTGACCTTCCAGTTAAATGATACCCATCCTACGGTGACAGTGGCAGAACTGATGCGTATTTTGTTAGACGAGGAAGAACTCAGCTGGGAGGAAGCATGGGAGATTACCTCTAAGACCTGTGCTTACACCAACCACACCATTATGGCAGAGGCACTGGAAAAATGGCCCATTGAGATTTTCTCAAGGCTGCTGCCCCGTATTTATCAGATTGTGGAGGAAATCAACCGCCGCTTCCTATTGCAGATACAGGCGAATTTCCCGGAAGATAACAACAAGATTGCCAAGATGGCGATTATCTATGACGGTCAGGTGAAAATGGCTCACCTTGCCATTGCAGCAGGTTATTCTGTTAACGGTGTGGCAAGGCTTCACACAGAGATTTTGAAGAACGAGCAGCTTCATGATTTCTATGAGATGTTCCCGAAGAAATTCAATAATAAGACCAATGGTATTACCCAGCGCCGTTTCTTAATGCACGGAAACCCGCTGCTGGCAAACTGGGTTAGCGCCCATATTGGCGACGATTGGATTACTAATCTTGCCCATATTGAAAAACTGGCGATTTATGCAGGTGATTCCAAGGCGCAGCAGGAGTTTATGAATATCAAATACCAAAATAAGCTCCGTCTGGCAAAATATATCAAAGAGCATAACGGCATTGAGGTAGACCCCCGTTCTATTTTTGATGTGCAGGTAAAACGTCTCCATGAGTACAAACGCCAGCTGCTTAACATCCTTCATATCATGTATCTTTACAATGAACTGAAGGATCATCCGGAGATGGAATTTTATCCGAGAACCTTTATTTTCGGTGCGAAGGCGGCAGCAGGCTATAAAATTGCCAAGCTGACCATCAAATTAATCAACAGTGTTGCCGATGTCATTAACAACGACAGAAGCATAAACGGAAAAATTAAGGTGGTATTCATTGAGGATTACCGTGTTTCCAATGCCGAGTGGATTTTCGCCGCAGCAGATGTCAGCGAGCAGATTTCTACCGCAAGTAAAGAGGCATCCGGTACCGGAAATATGAAATTTATGTTAAATGGAGCTTTAACTTTAGGAACCATGGACGGCGCCAACGTGGAAATCGTGGAGGAAGTGGGAGAGGAGAACGCTTTCATTTTTGGTATGAGTTCCGATGAAGTAATCGCCCATGAGAGAAACCGTGATTATGACCCTATGCAGATTTTCAATCAGGACCAGGATATCCGTAAGGTGCTGATGCAGTTAATCAACGGCTTCTATTCCGCAAATGATTCCGAACTGTTCCGTGATTTGTATAATTCACTGCTGAATACCCAGTGCACCCAGTATGCGGACACCTACTTTATCCTGAAGGATTTCCGGTCTTATGCGGAGGCACAGAAACGTGTGATGGCAGCCTACAAAGATGAGGCAGGCTGGGCGAAGAGTGCGATTTTGAATGTTGCCCACTGCGGTAAGTTCTCTTCTGACAGAACAATCCAGGAGTATGTGGATGATATCTGGAAGTTAGAGAAGGTTACGGTTGTCTGCGACTAACAGTGTCTGACAAGTAATTTAACAGAGCTATTTGCGAAATGTTATATTTAGGTTTAAGTAAATAAGAGTGAGTGAAAAAATCCGCAAGCTGTTGGTTTTACCGGGCTTGCGGATTTTTTGTGTAGATGATCGAGAACAGCAATCGCTGACATGGCTGTTACCGGTTCATCTCAGAATGATATCCTGTATTCTGGTGCTCCTCAATAATTCCCTTGATTTCCTCTAAATCCGTACTCACCATATCTCCAATCACGCTGTGCTTGATGGCGGCCATGGCATTGCCGTATTCGAGGGCTTTCTGGCAGTCCTTGTACTTTAAATATCCGTAGAGTGCACCGGAAACGTAGGCATCACCGCTGCCGATGCGGTCCACAACATCAATATTGTTGTAAGGCTCTTCCCGGAAATACTTATCTTCTCTGGAAGAGTAAATAATGGAAGTAAAGTTGTGTTTCTTCGGTGTGATAACGGTACGCTCTGTGGAGGCTACCACAGAAATGGGATAGTCCTTACAGAAAGATTTCTGAATTTCTTCAACCGTTCCGGTTTTTCCGAAGGTAAGGCGGGCGGTATCCTCTGAACAGAAGAAAATATCCACATAAGGAAGAATCTGTTCAATGCAGGCTCTTGCCTCTTCCCCGCTCCATAAATTTGCACGGTAGTTGACATCGAAAGAAATCAAAGTACCCTGCTCTTTGAATTTTTTGATACATTCAATGGCAAACTGCTGGGCGTTGCCTCCAAGCCCTAAGGTGATGCCGCTGGTGTGGAACAGACGAGTATTGTAGAACATGGTTTCCGGCACATCGTTGATATCAATGTGGTTGATGGAAGAGTGCCTTCTGTCATAGACCACACGTGGCTTTCTGGGATAAGAGCCATATTCATAATAGTAGATACCGATACGGCTGTCATCAGAACGGTCCTCAATCAGGTAATTTTCACTGACCCGGGAGGCGTTCAGCTGATTCTTAATGAAGGCAGCCAGAAGGTTGTTGGGGATCTTGGAAATGACTGCAGTTTTCAGTCCCAACTGTCCAATCTCGGACGCAATATTAAGCTCCGCACCGCCTAAGTGCTTCATGAGGGTGTCTCCCTGAGCAAGCCTGCCGTTGATTGGTGTGGAAAGGCGAAGCAAAATCTCCCCTAATGTGATAACATCATATTTACGGTCCATGGTAAAATCCTCCTAAAAATAAATATAATTATGTAGTAAAAAGAAATCAATGTTCCATAATGCGAAACATGGTTTTGCAATATGAACCTGTCTAAGGACATTATATAACACATAGGAAAAATAGAAAAGTAAAATTTGAAAATATCACGAAAAAATTTCCGAAAAATATTTTTTCATAGAAAAATTGCACAGAAATAAAAACATGTTTGACATTCTGAATTTCGGTGGTATAATAAAAATATAAATTATGAAACACGGTTTCACATTGCGAAACAAAAACTTAGGAGGATTGAATAATGGCAAAGAAAGTCGTTACATTTGGTGAAATTATGCTTCGTCTTGCACCAGAAGGATATTATCGCTTCGTACAGGCTACTTCTTACGGTGCAACCTACGGCGGTGGAGAGGCAAACGTTGCTATTTCTTTAGCAAACTACGGTATGGATGCAAGCTTTGTTACAAAGCTTCCCGCTCATGAAATCGGACAGGCGGGTGTAAACTCTTTAAGACAGTACGGTGTAGATACTTCTGATATCGTCCGCGGCGGTGACAGAGTTGGTATCTATTTCTTAGAGAAGGGCGCAAGCCAGAGACCGTCTAAGGTTGTTTATGACCGTGCAGGTTCTTCCATTGCAACGGCTACCACTGCCGACTTTGACTGGGATAAGATTTTTGAGGGGGCTGACTGGTTCCACTTTACCGGAATTACCCCGGCCCTTGGCGACAACGTAGCAGCTATCTGTTTAGAGGCTTGTAAAGCTGCGAAGGCAAAGGGCATTACCGTAAGCTGTGACTTAAACTACCGTAACAAATTATGGTCCAAGGAGAAAGCCGGACAGGTGATGGGTGAGTTATGCCAGTATGTTGATGTTTGTATCTCCAATGAAGAGGATGCAAACGACGTATTCGGTATCAAATCCGAAGGTACAGAGGTTACTGCCGGAGAATTAAATAAAGAAGGCTACAAAGAAGTTGCTCAGAAATTGACAGACCGTTTCGGTTTCAAGAAGGTAGCGATTACCTTAAGAACTTCCATCTCTGCAAACGATAACCGTTGGGCGGCAATGCTTTACGAAGATGGACAGAGCTACTTCTCTAAAGAGTACTTAATGCACATTGTTGACCGTGTAGGCGGCGGCGATTCCTTTGGCGGCGGATTAATTTACGCTTGCTTAAATGACTATGACCCACAGTCTACCATTGAATTTGCAGTAGCAGCAAGCTGTCTGAAACACTCCATCGAGGGCGATTTCAACATGGTAAGCGTTGACGAAGTGAAGAAATTAGCCGGCGGAGATGCTTCCGGACGTGTGCAGAGATAGTCAGCTTTTGCTCATCAGATTTTATGATTGTTAATTCCTTTCCCTAATTTAATATATCTATGCACAATCATTTTACCCATTTAAGTTGTGCGACGAAGAACTGCCATGTTTAGTGGCAGTTCTTTTTTGGTGCGCCTTGCGGCGCACGTTTCTAACGAGTCAAAGTTCCTAACACATCTGGGAAACGAGGAAGCGCATGATAGGAAATTCTTATTTCATAAGAAATGGTTCTGTATGTTTTTACTTTTTCGGATGATAATAATCCAAAAAAGTAAAAAGGAGGAAATCCATATGGAACAATTAAAAGTTTACGAAAATTATCTGAGGGAGAGGGAACTGTCAAAAGGAACCTGCGAGTTGTATCTGAAACAGGCTGAACTGTTTTTAAATTATGTGGGAGACAGACCACTGTCAAAGGAGGAGGTATTCTCCTATCGGGAAGAACTTCTAAAGCGGAAATTGTCGGTGTCTACGGTAAATCTGTATATCATTGCCGTCAATTGTTATTTAAAATATGCCGGCTACAGCGATTTTACTGTCCGTACAGTAAAGGTGCAGAGGAAAAACAGTATTGACAATGTCATCAATCGGAGGGAATACCAAAGTATGCTCTCCTATGCAAAGAGCAGTGGTCATGAAAAATATTATTACATTATGAAAACACTGGCGATGACCGGTATCCGGGTTAGCGAATTGAAATTTTTTACAGTGGAGGTTTTGCAGAAAGGAGTGACGTATGTATACAATAAAGGAAAAATCAGGGAAGTATATCTTCCGGATTGCCTGATAAAAGAGCTGATGGAGTACTGTGGCAGAGAACAGATTAAGGAGGGAATTATTTTTCGGGGAAAAGAATATCAGCCCATCAACAGAACAACAGTTTATAAAATGATGGTATATTTAGCGGATATGGTTGGTATTCCAAAGGAGAAGGCGCACCCTCACAGCTTCCGGCACTTTTTTGCAATTACTTATATGGAGCATTATGCAAATCTGGCAGAACTGGCAGATATTCTGGGGCATTCGAATATGGAGACTACAAGGATTTATACAACATCCTCTTCGGAAGAAAAACGGCGCCGGTTAAATTGTCTGGGGCTGTAAATACGACAAAATACAATATTTTGTTGAGAAATGCAAGAGGTTTTTTACATAATTTTTCTCTAAAAAAGTACTTGTTTTAAGACCTTGAACAGTTTTTTGAAAAATAAAGAAAACAGAATAAAAAATCAGAAAAATCTGGCTACTCGGCTTAAATACTGGAAAGGATATTCAACAAAATATTGTATTATGTTTCTAACGTCATAGGAGAGAACAGTTATTGTAGGTTTATGCCTTTAGATAGCTGATAGATAAGAAGATTCTCATATGAGTGAATAAGTTACAAAGCAAGAAAGTGAGGAGAAACAATGAAAACAAAGAAAGTGATAGCTTTGATGATGGCTGCAACTTTAGCGACCACCAGCAGCGGTGTTACTACTCTTGCGCAGCAAGTGGATGGCACAGTAGAGGGAATGGAAGCAGAAGAAGCAGATGAGGAGTTAAAAAGAGCCGCAGCAGAAAGTGAAGAAATTGAGGTTACTGCGACACCGAAAGAAACAGAGTGTAACTATGGTGATACAGTCGAAATTACAGCAGAGGTAAAAATTGCGGACGGCAAGACCAGCGTGATTGACGAAAACGCAGAAAAAGTATACGAGCTTATAGAAAATGACGAAGTAGCTGCCACAAATAGTACCGGAGTCTTTTCTATTCAGCCCAAAAAGGATGCTACGTATAAAGTGAAAGCAACGGTGTCTCTTGTGGGACAGAAACAGAAGGTATACGCAGAGAAAGAAGTGGATGCAATCACGGTAAAACCAAAGGATATTGCAGTAACTGGGATTTCTGTACCTACATTCGATAATATCGTGATGAAAGACGAGAGTGAGGATGATAGGAAGGCATCGGTTATCTTAAAAGATCAGTTAGATAAAATTAATGAGAGCTACAAAGAGTGGGGCGCCTGGAGTGCAGCTGGAGCCGGCGAGGATAATGAGCCTGTACTTGGAGCGGCAACGAAAACAGTAGACTTAATTTTTACATCTAACGGTAATTACACCTTTGATGGGGAAGACACTTTCGACAAAAAGGTATCGGTTTCTGTTGTTCAGATGGCAACGGGGGTAACCATCGCTGCGGATGAGGGCGATGATCCTTTAGTAATTGGGACCAACAGCAAAAAAGATAAAAAAGTATTAACCGCAACGGTAGAACCTGATGATACATCTAATACAGAGGTTGAGTGGAAATCTTCTGATGAAAGTAAAGTAAAAGTAACTCCGGGGAAGAATAATACCGCAGTTATCACTGCTCTTGGTGCAACGGAAAAAGCGGTTACCATTACAGCTACCGCAAAAGACGGCAGTGAGACATTTGGTGAATATTCGGTAGAAGTAAAGGAGGGGGTAAGCGCTTCTGACTTTAAGTTCCCGGAGAAGCTGGATGATTTTACTTACGATGGAGTGGGAGTATTCTCTGATTATTATGAAGATGTGCTGAAAAAGCTAAATGCCGGCACGGATAAAGGTGAATATTATTTTAAAGAAGATAAAGATGTAGCTGCAGGAGAGATGAAAGCTCAGCTTGCCTTCAAACTGAACGATCCGGATGCGGTTACAACGGATGCAGAGAATACATGGACGAAAGATGTTGCGGATAGCAATAAATTATATATTCTAACACCACTTTACAAGCTTTTGATTAACCCATTTGTTTTAGACACAGATGTTTCAAGGCTTTGATAATGATACTGGATTTTATGTGGGTTTCGATGTTTTGCACCAAATTTACATA
>JAETQH010000004.1 GCA_021770785.1 Lachnospiraceae bacterium | reverse complement strand
CATCTTTAAATCCGGCATTGGTTGTGGAACTAAAATGGGATAAAACTGCTGAGGGAGCGATAAACCAGATTAAAAGTAAGGGATATGTGTCAGCCCTTAAAGAGTATAAAGGAAATATTTTGCTTGTCGGAATCAATTATGATAAGAAAAGCAGAAAACATCAATGTAGGATAGAAAAATTTGAAATATAATTTTTGCAGTATCAAAAATTATGAAAAAGTTCGTGTCACTAACTTGACACAAGGGGGCTAAAGGCAATGGAGGAACGGGGGAATCTGGAATGTAAGGGGAAGGACAGGAGGTGGAGAGTGTAAAGCTCTCCATTTTTATGCACACGGGTGCGGAGAGGAAGGAAGCAGTAAGAGCTGCCCGCACCCGGCGCAGTGAGCAGGGAAAAAATCTTCCCTACTCGATTAAATTTGTGTTTAAAATGGATTCGGGTGTCAGAAGGAGGCTTTGTGCAAGCTGCCGATATCAGTTATCGATAGCCTCTTTTGACGTAACAGTTCAGCCCTCCCTGTGCCTCGGGATGCCGGATAGCGGTTCTTCCTATTCAGACACGCCCTCGCTTGGTATAAAACGTAGCGGTACATAAGGCACCAAAATACGGTGCCTAAGTGCCGACGTTTTATAAACAGTCTGAACCAGAAGAACCGCTATCCGGCATCCCAAGGCACAGGGAAGGCTGAACTGTTACCTTTTGATACCCGAATCAAAATTGAATGTTGACACTTTATAGGAAAGGATTACAATAAAATTTATAATTTCAACTGTATTTTTATCATAAAATCTTAAACCGCTGAAGGAGCAATAAAGCCAGAGTAAGGAACTGTTAAAAAAGAATAGGTGTCTGCACTTAAAGAGTACAAAGGAAACATTTTACTTGTTGGCATCAGCTATGAAAAGAAAAGTAAGAAACATCAATGCAGGATAGAAAAGGCAGAACTGTGATTTTACGGTATCGCAAATATTAGGAGAAGACAGGAAATGGCAAAACGTATCAAAGGTAAGTGCAAATATTGTGGAAAGGAATATACATTCAGCTATATGAATAGGCATTTGCCGGTTTGCGAGGAGCGTCAGAAAAAATGGGCGGAGGAGACCGGAGATAAAAAATGCGGATATTTTGAACTGGCTGTTTATCCAAAATACAACAGAGATTACTGGTTGTATGTGGAGATAAAAGAGACGGCGACATTGAAGGATGTGGATCAGTTTTTGAGGGATATATGGGTAGAATGCTGCGGCCATTTGAGTGCGTTTGATATAGGTGGCATCAGTTATGAGGTTGAGCCACAGGATGATTTTTTCTGGGGTAAACCGGTCAAAAACATGAACTGTAGATTGAAGTCGGTGTTGGAAAAGGGAATGACTTTCGGTTATGAATATGATTTTGGATCTACTACGGAACTTATGATAACGGTTGCAAACTACAGGATTAAGAGTTACAGGAAAGAGAAATTAATAATTCTGTCCAGAAATAATCCAATTGAAATTTTATGTGATGTATGTGGAAAGAAATCAGCAGCTTATATATGTGCGGAATGCTTTTATGATGGAAGCGGATGGCTATGTGAAGATTGTGCCAAGACCCACGAATGTGGAGAGGAAATGCTTTTACCGGTTTGCAATTCACCACGGGTGGGGGTCTGTGACTATTGCGGAAGTGATATTTATCCCGATCAGTTTGTTCCGGATACCGAGAAAAAAGTTTGATTTGCGGTAAGATTTTATTATTTGGAAGATGTGGAAAATAAAAGTGTACTGATTAGGGAAGATGATATTCGCTTATTAAAGTAGGTAGAGTGTTGGATGGGGGAAATTACGCCAGAGGTATCCCTGCGGATGTAAGAGTACGGACATAGCAACCGAATAGGTCTTATAGTACATCAGACAGTACGGGGCAGATTATTTTACGGCACAAAATGTAGGGTTTAGTATTTCCTATGTGCTTCCCGTAGTATTATCCTTGTTAAAAGCAAAGAAAAGAAAAAGTAATTCTCAGCAAATAAAAATACATTTCGTTATTTGCGAAAAAATATTGCCCTGTAAATAAAAAATCCTTATAATTATATATAGAAAAGAATTAGGAAAGGAGAATTCATTATAAGGCAGGTGACGGAATGAGAAACAAAAAGATATTGATTGTAGATGATTTGAAATTGAATAGAATGACATTCGCAGAAATCTTAAAGGATGAATATGATCCCATAGAGGCGGAGAACGGAAAAGAAGCGTTAGAGCTGTTGGCTGCCAACAGATCAGAAATAGCGGCTGTCATTCTTGATTTGGTTATGCCGGTGATGGACGGTTTTACATTTTTAGAGGAATTCCGGAAAAATCCGGCAAATGTCCATCTTCCGGTGATTGTTTCCACCACTAACAGTGATGTGGAGACGGAGGAGCGGTGTTTAGAGTTAGGGGCATGGGATTTTATTCCCAAAACCTTTCACCGGGAAGTGATTCGGTTTCGTGTCCGCAACGCCATTTACCGCAGCAAGCAGCATTTGTTAGAGTATGATAACCTTACGGGAATTTATAACAGACAGATGTTTTACCAAAAGACCCATGAGATGCTAGAGGAAAACCCGAAGGAAATATTTGCTTTTATCCGTTTTGATATTGACCGTTTTAAGATGATCAACTCCTTTTATGGGATTGCAGAGGGAGATCGGCTGCTTAAATATGTGGCAGGTGTTATTCATCAGGCGGTGAAACCATATGATTTGTACCAGTTTGGCAGAATCAATGCGGATGTGTTCGGTATCTGTATCGGCGTAAAGGATTCCGATGCGGCAATTTCTTTTGCCCAGTCCATCCGTGAAGAAATGAAAAAATATGAAAATTTAAACTGTTATTTAGAGACTTGCGCCGGCTGCTATATGATTACGGATAACAGCATGGAGCCCTCGGAGATTTACGACAAGGCAACTATTGCGGCCAAGGAGTGCAAAGGAAAATACATGATTCACGAGGCACTTTATACGGACAAAATGGGAGAGCAGATCTGGGAGGAACAGCAGATTGTCAATGAAATGGATCGTGCGCTGAGGGAAGAACAGTTTGTTGTATATTTTCAGCCCAAATACGAGCTGGAGCATTATTCCCCCTGTGGGGCCGAGGCGTTAGTCCGCTGGAAGAAACCGGACGGCACTATGGTATCGCCGGGTAAATTTATTCCCGTGTTTGAAAAAAACGGCTTTATCATTAAGTTAGATTATTATGTCTGGGAAAAGGTCTGCCAGTTTATTCAGGAGGAATTGAAAGCAGGAAGAGAGCCACAGCCGATTTCTGTAAATGTATCCAGGGTAAACCTCTACAATCCGAAGTTTCTGGAGTCTTTAATTGATTTGGTGGAAAAATACCGGATACCGCCCCGTTATCTGTATTTAGAGTTGACGGAGAGCGTATTTTCTGATGTGGAAACCGTAATTTTGCGGACGGTGGAAGCTTTACATAAGGTTGGGTTTACTATTTTGATGGACGACTTTGGCAGCGGCTATTCTTCCCTGAATGTGTTAAAGGATGTTCAGCTGGACGTTCTGAAGATAGACATGAAATTTATGTCAAAGAGCGGAGAGGACAAGCGGGGAAGTAAGATTATAGAAGCGGTCATAAAGATGGCGGAGTCTTTAAAAATGCCTGTCATTGCGGAGGGCGTAGAGGAAAAACAGCAGGTGGAAATGTTAAAGACGCTGGGTTGCGATTACATTCAGGGCTATTATTTCTCAAAACCTATTCCTATGGAGGAATACCGCAAGTTAATTTACGAAGAGGCATAAGAAAGCAGTACTAAGCGGGCAGCGGGTATCATAAGATAGAATAACAGACTTTCCGGGGCAAGATGTATGAAAGTAATGATGTTTCTGTCAGATGTGATGATACCGCTGCTCATTTTTTGCATTGTAGGCTATGGGTTGTTAAGCAGGCATAATATTTATGAGGAATTTATTGAGGGAGCGAAGGACGGTTTTCACACAGTGATAGGCATTATGCCCACATTAATCGGACTGATGGTGGCGGTGGGGATTTTGCGCGCCTCCGGATTTCTGGAATTTTTTGCAGGTATCTTTGCAGGCATGACTTCAAAAATTGGGTTTCCTTCCGAACTGCTGCCCATTACCCTGGTGAAAATGTTTTCTTCCTCCGCGGCTACGGGGCTGCTTTTGGATATTTTTAAGGAGTACGGGACGGATTCCCTGCTGGGACGCATGGCGTCTATCATGATGAGCAGTACAGAGACAATTTTTTATACCATGTCTGTTTATTTTATGAGCGTCAAGGTGAAAAAAAGCCGTTATACCCTTGCAGGGGCGCTGCTGGCTACTCTGGCTGGGACGGCAGCGAGCGTGGTACTGGCAGGAAAAATGTAAAAAATAATAAAAAGAGAGTTTTATTTTGGAAAAAACTGCATATAATATAAAAGAAAAGAGGAAAAAGCCCCGGAAACAGCGGGTTTTGGCATGGATTTGACAAGTGGAGCAAAAAGTTCTATAATAAGAAATATAAAAATTGACGCGGGATGGAGCAGTCTGGAAGCTCGTCGGGCTCATAACCCGAAGGTCACAGGTTCAAATCCTGTTCCCGCAACTCTTTGAAAGATGTCTTAAAAGTGAGATTTGCACATAGGCAATATCCCTTTTAAGGCATTTTTATAATTTACTTATTTAAAAACGATACAAGGAGAAAGTTTATGAAAAGAAAAAATATGTTTTGTGGATTATTGACAGCAGTAACTTTTTCCTGCGGTTTCCTTTTAGGCGGCTGCGGCGAGACAAAGCCGGAGGTTTCCGTTGCTTTAGATGGGAAAGCGATTATCATGGAAGATACCGTACAAAGCTGTATTGACAATGGGCTGATTACCACGGATACTCAGGGAAATCCCCAGACCTTTGACACGGTTTTTGAGGCAAAAACGGCCAGCTTTGACACTCTGCATATGGGTACCTCCTCAGAACCCCATAGCTCTGTCATCGGGGTTATGGTGTACAATCCGGAAAGTACAGCGAAAAGTATTTATGATTGTAAAATCATGAAGGTGTTCTATTATGCACAGGAGGATAATTCCGGCAATGCACCTTTTACAGTAAACGGCATTGATTTCTGGGGAATGACGGAAGAAGAAACGGTAGCGGCATTAGAAGAGCAGGGGTTTACGGTAAGTTTGGACGAACAATATCATTTTATTGTCACCAGCGGCAGTGGAAATACCACAATCTCCATCGATTTTCAACCGGGAGATTATTTTGAGAATGTCAGTACAGGAGCACCTCAGAAAAAGGAAGTGAGCTATGATGCTTCTACTTATTATGTATCGGAGGTAAAGGTGGATATCTCAAGTAAGCTTAATATTGATTTGGGCAACTAAGGGGAATGTACTATGAAATATAAAACAACCAATGAATTAGAGCATTTTGAATTTCGGGATGCCTGTATTGCAGAGCTGCGGGCGGCAAACGGGTTATTTACCATGCTTCTCGACAATGTAAAGATTCTTCCGGAAAACAGCTGTAACCGGGATATCCGAAAAATGCGTACCAACGGGCTGCTTTTACGTATCAGTGAAGCGGCAGTAGAAACTTTGGTGGAAGAGGGATATCAGGTTTATGACGCAGACGGCAATATCCTGCGCCGGGAGGCGGACCGTCCGGTAGAGACCGAGCAGTACGGAGACGTTTTTAGGGAGTTAGAGGGCTGTGTTCTCTATGCCGTTGAAAAAAAGCATGGTGCCTATGAGATTTCCATTGATACGGAGGACCACACATTTTTCCTGCGTGTTATCGGGGAGACGGATACGGAAGAGTGGGAGCGGTTTATGAATTTAGATGAGGCATTATGACAGAGGAAAATGATAGAGTGGAATTTTTTTAGGAGGCAGCAGTCATGACAAATACAGAGCAGTTTTTACAGATGGTAAAGGAAAGCGATAATATTGTGTTTTTTGGCGGAGCCGGGGTATCCACCGAGAGCGGCATTCCGGATTTCCGCAGTGTGGACGGACTGTATCACCAGAAATACGATTATCCGCCGGAAACAATTTTGAGCCATTCCTTCTATATAAAATATACGGAGGAATTTTACCGTTTTTACCGGGATAAAATGCTCTGTTTGACGGCAAAACCCAATATCACCCATGAAAAATTAGCACAGTTAGAGGCAGCGGGAAAGCTGAAAGCGGTCATTACCCAGAACATTGACGGACTGCACCAGATGGCGGGCAGTAAGAAGGTGTTAGAACTCCACGGCAGCGTCCATAGAAATTACTGTAGAAAATGCGGTAAGGGATTTGAGGCAGAATATATTTTAAACAGTACCGGAAAAGTGCCGCTGTGTGACGAGTGTGGGGGTTCCATAAAACCGGACGTAGTGCTTTATGAAGAGGGCTTAGACCAGCAGACCTTAGAGGATGCGGTATTTTACATCAGCCATGCAGATATGCTAATTGTCGGGGGAACCTCCTTAGCGGTTTATCCGGCGGCCGGGCTGATTGATTATTATAGGGGAAATAAGCTGGTGCTTATCAATAAGTCCACCACACCCATGGACAGCCGGGCTGATTTGCTGATACAGGCGGGGCTTGGAGAAGTGTTTGGAAAGATTACGGTGTAGGAGGGCGGCATGTATCTACTACAACTGACGGCGGGCAGATCACATGAAAAAGCGGATTAATCAAAAAGCATGACATAAGGATTAGAGTGCAGCGGTTAGAAAGGGAGATTTTCGATATGGATAAATATGAAGTGGGGGATATTGTGCGATTGAAAAAGCAGCACCCTTGCGGCAGCAACGAATGGGAAGTCCTGCGGGTAGGGGCGGATTTCCGGCTGAAATGTTCAGGCTGCGGTCATCAGGTAATGCTGGCACGGAAGCTGGTGGAGAAGAATACGAAAGAAATTCGGAAAAAGTCTTGAAATCCCGAGAATTGTATGGTAAAGTAAATATTCGTGATATATTTTAAAATTCCTTGCTCACCAGACTGCAAGATGGCGGGCCAGAGACCAAAAGGAGGGAAATTCGCATGAACAAGTATGAATTAGCACTCGTTGTTAGTGCAAAGATCGAGGACGATGCGAGAACAGCTACAGTAGAGAAGGCAAAAGAGTATATCACTCGTGCCGGCGGTACTGTAACAGAAGTGGAAGAGACTGGAAAGAAGAGATTAGCTTATGAAATCCAGAAGATGACAGAAGCTTACTATTATTTCATTCAGTTTGACGCAGCTTCTAATGTTCCTGCAGAAGTAGAGCGTGATGTTCGTATCATGGATAATGTTCTTCGTTTCTTATGCGTTAGAAAAGACGAGAAATAGAGGGAAAATACATGAATAAAGTAATTCTTATGGGACGCCTGACTAGAGACCCGGAGGTACGTTATTCCCAGGGAGAGCAGGCAACTGCCATTGCAAGATATACCGTCGCAGTTGACAGAAGATTTAAAAGAGACAACGACCAGCAGACCGCTGATTTTATTCCGTGTGTTGCATTCGGACGTCTTGGGGAATTTGCAGAGAAATATCTTCGCAAGGGAACTAAAATCGCAGTGACCGGACGTATTCAGACCGGAAGCTATACCAATAAGGACGGACAGCGGGTATATACCACAGAGGTTATTGTGGAAGAGTGTGAATTTGCAGAGAGTAAGAACGCCAGCAGCGGAGATAACTCAGGATTTACACCGGCGGACAGACCATCACCCAGCAGTGCAGCAGGGGATGGCTTCATGAACATTCCGGATGGAATTGATGAAGAGTTACCATTCAATTAAGTTTAACAGGAGGTAATTATCATGGCTTTCAATAAAGCAACAGACAAAGAAGGCGCTCCAATGAAGAGACGCCCGATGCATAGAAGAAAAAAAGTTTGTGTATTCTGTGGAAAAGATAATGTTATCGACTACAAAGATACAAACAAATTAAAGAGATACATCTCTGAGAGAGGAAAAATTCTTCCCCGCCGTATCACAGGAAACTGTGCAAAACATCAGAGAGCGCTTACTGTAGCAATCAAGAGAGCACGTCACGTAGCACTGATGCCATACGTATGTGAATAAATTCACAGTGAATAAATTCACAGTGAATAAACCCTAGCAAAATCAAGGGTTTGTGAGTATGTGGATTGTGTTTTGATACAGGTTTGACACAAGATTTTTGAAGAATTGACCAATTACTCGAAAGGGTAGTTGGTCTTTTTTTGACAAAACCGGAAACTTGTCTAATGTATGGACATATTTTTTGGGATATGCTAAGGATAGAGTAAAAAGATGGCAGCGGACAGA
Organism: Lachnospiraceae bacterium; assembly: GCA_021770785.1. Classification (GTDB taxonomy): domain Bacteria; phylum Bacillota; class Clostridia; order Lachnospirales; family Lachnospiraceae; genus Roseburia. The sequence goes on along the minus strand of JAETQH010000004.1, from coordinate 110,876 downwards.
GCTGCAAAAAAGAGAAAGGGGATTTTACATTTATCTGTCCCACGGAATTAGAGGATTTGCAGAAAATGTGGGGAGAAATGCGCAGGAACTGCTGCGGAGGCTTGAGGCGTGTCGGTTTGCAGAGGAACACGGTGATGAGGTGTGCCCTGCAAACTGGAAGCCGGGAGAGGAAACCTTAAAACCAAGCCTGGATTTAGTGGGGCTTTTATAAATCTTTCAGGATGGAATAGACTTCCTCCATGGATTTATCCCCAAGGATGCGGGTGCCGCCGTTTATGATAAGCAGCGGTACCCGTTCTATTTTTTCTTTCGCCACAAAATCGGGATAAAGTCTGCATATCTTTTTTGTAAACGATATCTTTATTATAGCCTATTTTCGGGCCGGGTGTTTGCACAATATCCAGGTTTTGTCTATTGCCAGACACACACAGGGAATTTACAATAAAGCTATAGTAGCTATTCAGACATGCAGACACAAGGAGGCAGCTGTGATAGCGGAAAAAGACAAACTGCCGCCGGTGGGGGACTGGCAGAGGAAGAGAAGGAGGCTTTTATGGAGAAAAAGAAGTTTGATTACACAAATCAGAATGGAATGACCGGAGAGGATGATAAAACCTGCGGCATTAATGATATGAATTGTGTCGGTGAGGAAGATGACAAGACCTGTGGGCTGACTAATATGAATTGTGAATAGAATTTTGCAAAAGAAAATTGGTATTGTTTTAGTTAGATGACTGTTTGGGACCAAATCCGGCGTGGCTGTGGATTTGGTCCCGCTTTAGGTACGGATCCCCAACAGGACATCGACAATATGAGGGCAGAGGAATTTGCAAGTGTGATGACTGTCAAAAAGCAGTATGAGTGTTTGGCAGCTCAGCCGATTCCTTCTGCTACTAAGCAACACATAAAAGACTGGCTTAATCAGTTTAAGGCGTAGGACAATACAGAAAGCGAGAAAATTAGAGATACCGGTTGCGTAAAAAACAGGGGGAGAAAATCACCGGGAAGGTCAGAAAAAATGAAAATTTGTGCAAAATAGATAAAAAACGCCGTGAAAAAATGGAAAATCCGTCAGTTGTACAACAAAACCTCTATGTAATATAATAAGAGAAAGCAAACGGTTGCGCAAAGCGGGCGCAACCGGGAATGGGAAGCAAAAAAAGAAATTGGAGGTAATTTATGAAAAGAGGTACACTGAAACGGATACTTGCCGCTTCGATGGTGGCAGCTATCATGGTAACAAGCGTTGGAACGCCGGAGCTGACGGTAAGAGCGGAAAACGTATCTGCGCAAATGGAAATTGAGGAAGTTGCGCAAATGAGCACGGAATTAGAGGAAACGGAAGAGCCGGAAACAGTTGAAGAGACAGAAGAGGCAGCGACCAGTGAGACAGAAGAGATAGAGGAACCGGAAGAAGCAGAAGAAACAGACACCAAGACAGCTACAGGAGAGACAGAGGAAACAAAGACGACGAGAACTCCCAGTGAAATAGAGGACATTGAAACGGTAGAGGAAGCAGAAACCGATGAGGATTTAAAAACGGCGGATAGTGATAACCTCTTTGAAGATGGTGATTTAGGCGATAGCTTGAATTTAACTTTTGACGGTGAGGGAAAAGCAGATTTTTGGAGTAGCGGAACTCCTTGGAAATTTGGTGATGGAGATACTGGGGAAACTGATGAGAATGGCACATGGAAGGTTCTGGGAGACAATGCAATAGCTTATAATAAATGGGCAGCAGACAATACAGAATGTGGGCTAGGTATTTCTTATAATGGGAAAACTGGTACTATTAGGATGTATCAGACCGTTGCTTCCTTGGAAGCTGGCAGTTATACAGTAATCGGATATATAAAAAGTGCAACCAGCATTCAGGGGTATTCTGGTGACCCCTCGAATGTTTCAAAAAATATAGTTGAAGTAAAAAGTGATTTTACGCAGTTTGAATTTCATTTTACCTTAGACGAGGCAAAGTCAGATTATAAAGTCGGCTTTTTGATTACTGCCTCCAAGGGAGCATGGGTATGCTTAGACACCCTCTCTCTTACCAAGGACGCATCTGAAGATGAGCAGAAAGCCAAGGCAGTATCGGATTTGAATGATTTAATCACAGTCTGCGAGAGTTTAAATGAAGAGGATTACACTGCCGACAGCTATGCTGCCTTACGGATTGCCCTCACATCAGCAAAAGAAATCTATGACGCTGAGGGCAGTAAAACCTTAGCAGAAATAAAAGCAGCCATCACAGCCTTAGAGACAGCGAAAAAGGCACTGGTGGACGCAAGTATTGTAGATACAGGTGCAGATGGTATCTTTGTGGATAAGTTAAATCTTTCAGAGGATTTCATCAAGGGTGTGGATATTTCCTCTTACATCAGTGAAACATCCAGTGGCGTAGTATATCGGGGTTGGAACGGCGAAGCGTTGGACGGTGCAGGATTTTTTAATTTATTAAAGGATTCCGGCGTTAACTGGGTAAGAATTCGTGTATGGAATAACCCTTATGACGCAAACGGCAACGGTTACGGTGGTGGAAATAACGATATTGAAAAAGCTGCAGAGATGGGAAAACTGGCGACAGACGCAGGTTTAAAGGTGCTAATCGATTTCCATTACTCCGATTTCTGGGCAGACCCGGCAATGCAGGGAGCACCGAAGGCGTGGAAAAATATGTCAGTGGATGAAAAAGCGGCTGCAGTGACGGAATTTACCAAGAGCAGTCTGGACTATTTACATGAGAGAGGTGTAGATGTCCATATGGTGCAGATTGGAAACGAGACAAATAACGGTATTTGCGGAGAAGCAAATACTAATAGTGAAGGAAAAGCAGATTGGAGCAACAGCGCAAAAATCTTTAATGCGGGAGCAGCCGGAGTGCGTGCTTACGAGGACGAAGTGTTTGGAAGCGGTACGGAGAACGGCAGTGAGGTTATGGTAGCGGTTCACTTTACGGAGCCGAATACCGGAGTGCAGGCGGAGATTGCAAAACAGCTTAGGGATAATCAGGTGGATTATGATGTATTTGCTACCTCCTATTATCCGTTCTGGCATGGAACTTTGGAAAATTTGAATAACGTATTAGGCAGTATCGCAGAGACTTATGACAAAAAGGTAATGGTTGCAGAGACTTCCTACGCATACACCTATGAGGACGGTGACGGTCATGAGAACAATGTTCGTGCGGGAAACGCCGGCAGTCTGGATTTAGATTACAATGTTTCCGTACAGGGGCAGGCAGATTCCGTAAGCAGCATTATGAAAACTGTGAGCGAAACAACAAACGGCATTGGTATGTTTTACTGGGAGCCGGCATGGATTCCGGTGCAGGAATATCATGCGGATGCTTCCGATGCAGAGACAGTGCTGGCTTCTAATAAACAGAAATGGGAGACTTATGGTTCCGGTTGGGCGGCAAGCTATTCGGCAGAATATGACCCGGAAAATGCAGGCAGGTACTATGGCGGAAGCTCCTGGGACAATCAGGCATTGTTTGACCACAGTGGAAATCCATTGGAATCATTAAATGTATTCAAATATGTGGATACAGGTGCCACCACTACCGTGCGTCCGGACGTAGTAAAAAGCAGTTCTGTGGTATTCGTCCAAGGGGAGGCATACCGGATGCCGGAAACCGTAAGCGTTATTTATAACGATGGAAGTACAGTAGAGGCGGAAGTTGTATGGAATGCACAGCAGGTAGCGGCATTGGGTAAAATCGGCAGCAGTACGATAACAGGTACGGCAGCGGGATTAGAAGCAATCTGTAACGTGGAAATTTTACCTGTCAATTCGCTGGTAAACGGAGATTTTGAGGCTGGTCTGGGAGAAGGAAACGGTTGGACGGTAAGCGGCGATGAAAATGGACTGATTAAAATTGATACAAATGATATAAAGCGGGGCAGCAAAGCGTTAAAATTTGACGCATGGAGCAATACTGCGAACGGTATTACCATTAGCCAGACAGTAAGCGGCTTAAAATCCGGTATCTATGCCTGCTTTATGAATGTGGAAGGCGCTGGCGAGGAAGGCAGCTACACCATTTCCATTCATGCAAAGGGAGAAAATGATGCGGGAACAGACACCGCAGATTTGTTGGGCTGGATGGTTTGGGATAAGGCGGAAGTTACTGGCATTAAAGTAGCAGAGGGCGGAAACGTCACCGTTACCATTGGCATTAACACAACGGCGCTGGAGACATGGGGAACCATTGATGACGTATTCTTATATCGGGTAGGTGACTTAGAGAATTATGCCATTACCTATGAATTAAACGGCGGAGAAAATCATGCGGAGAATCCGGCATTTTACAACGAGACGCAGGAAATTATTTTCAAAGAGCCGACCCGCACAGGTTACACCTTTGCAGGCTGGTATACAGATGCCGCTTTTACAAATACTATTACAGCAATCAAAAAAGGAACCACTGGAGCCATTACTCTCTATGCAAAATGGGAAAAAAATGCAGGACAAGAGGTTAAAGCTACAAAGATTACATTAAATAAGAAAACCGCAGGTCTGGTAAAAGGAAAAACCGTCACCTTAAAAGCAACAGTAACGCCGGATAACGCATCAAATAAGGCAGTGACCTGGAAATCCTCCAACACAAAGGTTGCCACGGTTGACAGCAAAGGAAAGGTAAAAGCCTTAAAGCTTGGAAAAGCCACTATCACGGCAACAGCAGCAGACGGCAGCGGAGTAAGCGCTTCCTGTCAGGTTACCTGCGGATATAAGATTACCTATAAGCTCAATAAAGGAACAAATAATGCCGACAATCCGTCTGTTTACTATAAGGAAAAGGTAACTTTAAAGAAACCTGCCAGAAAAGGTTATACCTTCCAGGGCTGGTACACAGATAAGAATTTCAAAAAGAAAATCACCGGTATTGCCAAGACCAGTAAGAAAAACATTACCGTCTATGCAAAATGGAAAAAGGTAACGGTGGACAAGGCATCTCTTTCTAAGGTAAGTAATGTATCAAAGCTGGGCATGAAAGTCACCGTCAATAAAGTGTCCGGAGCAAAGGGATACAAAATTATGTATTCTACCGATAAGAATTTTAAAAAGAATGTAAAGACAGTGCTCACCACGAAAACCTCAAAGACCATCAAAGGTCTGACGAAGGGAAAAACCTATTACGTTAAAGTCTGCGCATATAAAGTGGATTCTAAGAATAGTAAGGTATACGGCAAGTACAGTACAGCAAAGAAAGTAAAAATCCGTAAGTAAAAGAAATGTCCGGGAGTTTAGAATTCCCGGACATTTTCCGCGTTTGAAAGAAGGTGCTTCCCTCTCCTAATTCCTAAATTTTTATGAAGAATGCGGCGGGTGGGTTGGATTTTCTTCTCAAATCGTATAATATGAGTTGAGACATAATTGGAAGAAAGCGTATCCGGGAATGTCAATAAGGACATAATCGGGAGAAAGCGTACTCGGGGATGTCAATAGGGAACATAAACGGATGAAAATGTATCCATAAATGTAAAAAGAGACAGTAGTAGCAGGAGGGGCAGATGAAGAGAAGAATAGGTGCGGGCATCCTAGCGGCAGCCGTTTTGTTTCTGGCAGCGGGCTGCGGCAGGAGGGAAAAAAGCGATACGAAAGAGCCTGTGGATTCCAACGATACGGAAACAGTGTTAGAAGAACTGATTTTGTCAGCAGAAAAGGAAGCTCAGCAGAATGTGATGGAGGAGGAATACGCAGAAACGACAGAGCTGCCGGAGCTGGCGGCATTTTTGGCGGCTTACTATCAGATTCCGGAGGAATATCTGCCGGAAACCAGATATTATTATAATTATAGAGATTTAAACGGGGACGGCGTGGAGGAAATGATTGTCCTGACCATTGGGGAGAGCACTTCTACCTCTGACGGAGAATGTGTGCTGGTGCTAAGCGGCGGGACGGAATTTGCGGTAATCGGTGATTTCCGGAATGCCCGTACTCCTGTGATTGTCAGTGATGAAAAGACCAACGGCTGGCATGACTTGCTTTATCCCGTTTACGGCGGAGGACAGGATACGGGATATCTTAAATGCACCTATCAGGAGGAAAACGGATATCAGAGCAGTGAAGAGAGTTTTTTGGAGAAGCTGGAGGGAATTTCCGGTAGCAAAGTGCTGGCGAATAATTTGATTGACGACATGGACAAGGGAAATTATATGACTCTGACCCCCGCAGACAGGGAAAATTAGAAAAACAAAATATTGTGGTTTTGTAAAGAAGTCATACACGATTTTGTGTATGACTTCTTTGTTGAGAGGTTTTTTCGGAAAAATGCTTTATATTAGGGGGGTAAAATGATATAATTGAGAGGTATCCGAAGTTTCGGGTTTAGGAGAGATATATGAAGAGCAATAAGATAAAATTGAAAGGAAAACTTCGAACCTATTATTATCTGCCACTGCTTTTGACTTTATTTTTAGTAGTTATCAATATTGGAGTTTATGTGGAAGATGTAAAAACAGGTGTCATGTTTTCCGCATTTGTAATTCTTTATTTTTTAGTTATGCTTTTGGCGGGCATGCGGACAAAACCTCTTTTGATGAGTGAGTTGGTGAGCTTTGCCACCCAGTATGGAAGCGTCCAGAAGCAGCTGCTCAATGAGTTTGAGATACCCTATGCTTTGGTAGACTACAATGCCAAAGTTTTGTGGGTCAATGAGCAGTTCACGGAACTGACGGGAAAGGGGAAAAATTACCACAAATCCATTACTACCATTTTTCCGGCGTTGACGAAGGAACTATTGCAGCACAGCGAGGGAGAGAAAGAGGTGGATGTGACCTTTCAGGATCGTAGTTACCGCAGTTCTCTGAAAAGGATTTATTTTGGTCCTATGGTGGAAGATAGCGGTGTCATCGGTTTAGATGACGGCACGGAATATCTGACAGCGGTCTATCTTTTTGATGAGACGGAATTAGAGCATTATATTAAGGAAAAAGAAGAACAGAAAATGGTGGCAGGCCTTGTCTATATTGACAACTATGACGAGGCGCTCGACAGCATTGAAGATGTAAAGCGTTCCCTGTTGGTGGCGCTGATTGACAGAAAGGTCAATAAATATTTTACGGAAATAGATGCTCTGGTGCGTAAGATAGAAAAGGATAAATATTTTGTGGTGTTTAAGCACAAGTATTTAGCGCAGCTGCGGGAGAACCGTTTCAGCCTGATTGAAGATGTTAAAACCGTAAAGGTTGGAAATGAGATGGCGGTGACGTTAAGCATCGGTATTGGTGCGGACGGTGTCAGCTATACCCAGAATTATGAGTATGCCCGTATGTCCATAGACCTTGCCTTAGGCCGTGGCGGTGACCAGGTGGTGGTGAGGGAAGGCGAAGAGGTGTCTTACTACGGTGGAAAGACCCAGCAGGTAGAGCGCAATACCCGCGTAAAGGCAAGGGTGAAGGCACATGCCCTGCGGGAGATTATCGAGAGCCGGGAGCACGTGGTGATTATGGGACACAGTATCAGCGATGTAGATTCCCTTGGAGCTGCCATTGGCGTCTACTGTGCAGCCAGAAGCCTTGGGAAAAAGGCACAGATTGTGTTAAATGAGATTACCTCATCCCTGCGCCCGTTAGTAGAGTGCTTTTCGGAGGAAAAGGGCTATCCTGCCGATTTGTTTATTAAGAGTGAAGAGGCATTATTAGTGACCAATGAAAATACTCTGGTGATGGTGGTGGACGTGAACCGTCCCAGCTATACCGAGTGTCCGGAGCTGCTCAAGCGCAGCAGCACGGTCTGTGTCTTTGACCATCACAGGCAGAGCAGCGAGGTAATTGAAAATCCGGTACTGTCCTATGTGGAGCCCTATGCTTCCAGTGCCTGCGAGATGATTGCCGAGGTTTTGCAGTATTTTTCGGAAAATATCCGCCTTGCACCCTGTGAGGCAGATTGTATTTATGCAGGTATCCTCATTGATACCAGCAACTTTATGACAAAAACCGGAGTCCGCACCTTTGAGGCGGCAGCTTACTTGAGGCGTGCGGGAGCAGAGGTGACGAGGGTGCGTAAAATGCTACGAAATGACATGGCAGATTACAAAGCCCGCGCCGAAGCCGTAAGACATGCGGAAGTGTACCGGGGAGCCTTTGCGATTTCCGTTTGTCCGGCAGATAAGGTGGAGAGTCCTACGATAGTAGGCGCACAGGCGGCAAACGAGCTGTTGAATATTGTGGGAATCAAGGCTTCTTTTGTTCTGACGGAATATCAGGGCAAAATCTATGTAAGTTCCCGTTCCATTGACGAGATTAACGTGCAGCTGATTATGGAGCGGCTCGGCGGTGGCGGCCACTTGAATGTGGCGGGGGCGCAGCTGACAAACTGTTCCGTTTTACAGGCAAAACGTATTATTCAGGACACCATTGATGAGATGCTTAAGGAAGGAGATATTGCATAATGAAAGTAATTTTATTAGAGGATGTAAAATCATTAGGGAAAAAGGGGGAAATCGTAAGTGTCAGCGACGGATATGCAAGAAATATGATTTTTCCAAAGAAATTAGGAGTGGAGGCAACACCGAAGAATTTAAACGATTTGAAGCTGCAGAACCAGCACGCAGATAAGGTGGCGCAGGAAAACTATGAGGCGGCAGTAGCTTTTGCGGAAGAGTTAAAGGATAAGAAAGTTACCGTAAAGATGAAAGCAGGGGAAGGCGGAAGAACCTTCGGTTCTGTTTCTACCAAGGAAATTGCAGCGGCGGCGAAGGAGCAGCTTGGCGTAGAGCTTGATAAGAAAAAAATGCAGCTGCCGGAGCCCATTAAGACCTTTGGCGTAACGGAGGTAGCCATTAAGCTGCACCCGAAGGTAACGGGAAAATTCTCTGTCCATGTGGTGGAAGCATAAAAGGTGTGAAATATGGAGGAAGCATTAATAAAACGGATTATGCCTAACAGCTTAGAGGCAGAGCAGTCCGTGATTGGCTCCATGATTATGGATAAAGACGCCATTGTGACGGCGATGGAAATGCTTATCAGTGAGGATTTCTACCACAGGCAGTACGGAATCCTTTTCGAAACCATGATTGAATTGTACAATAAAAGCCTTCCGGTGGATTTGGTGACGTTGCAGAATAAGTTAAAGGAAAAGGATGTGCCGGCGGAAATCGCCAGCCTGGAATTTGTCCGTGACCTTGTGACGACAGTGCCAACTTCCGCCAATGTGAAGTACTATGCGCAGATTGTGAAGGATAATTCTCTGCGCCGGAGGCTCATTAAGCTGAACGAAGAGATTGAAAATGAGTGTTATCTGGGCAAAGAGAGCGTGGAGACAGTGATGGACATGACGGAGAAAAAGGTCTTTGACCTGCTTTCTGCCCGGGGAGGCGGCGGAGATTATGTTCCTATCCGTCAGGTTGTGATGAACGCATTGGAAAAAATTGAAAATGCGGCAAAGAACTCCGGCACGGTAACGGGGATCCCCACAGGATTTATTGATTTAGATTACCGTACCGCGGGATTGCAGCCCTCAGATTTGATTCTGGTGGCGGCACGTCCTTCCATGGGAAAAACGGCATTTGTCCTGAACATCGCCCAGTATGTGGCGTTTCATGAACATATGTGTACAGCGATTTTCTCCCTGGAGATGTCAAAGGAGCAGCTGGTAAACCGTCTTTTTTCTCTGGAATCCAGAGTGGATGCCCAGGCGCTCCGTACCGGTAATCTTTCCGATGCCGACTGGGAAAAATTGATTGAAGGCGCAGGGGTTATCGGCAATTCAGAGTTGATTATCGACGACACGCCGGGTATTTCCATAGCGGAAATGCGCAGCAAGTGCCGGAAATATAAGTTAGAACACGATTTAAAGCTGATTATCATTGACTATTTACAGTTGATGTCCGGTTCCGGCGGCAGAAGCAGCGATTCAAGGCAGCAGGAGATTTCTGATATTTCCCGTTCCTTAAAGGCGCTGGCAAGGGAACTGTCCGTGCCGGTGGTGGCATTGTCCCAGCTTTCCCGTGCGGTGGAGCAGCGCCCCGACCATCGTCCGATGCTTTCTGATTTGCGTGAGTCGGGAGCTATCGAGCAGGACGCCGATGTGGTAATGTTTATTTACCGTGATGATTATTATAACCATGATTCTGAAATGAAAGGCATTTCGGAAATTATTATTGCAAAACAGAGAAACGGCCCTATCGGAACCGTCAATCTGGTATGGCTGCCGCAGTATACCAAGTTTGCCAATATGGAGAAGTAGCAGTGAGGAAACTTTATTTTTCCGGCGGCAGAAATTTTGCCTGAGGCTTAGGGGAATAGGAAAGACGGAGGGAAGAGGCTATGAAAAAGAAAACGGATGATACAATAAATGCACAGATAGCTTCCGGTATTCCAATCAAGCCCCCAAAGGATATGGCAACTGGGGAGGCGGTGGCATACAACCAGAATAATCTCGCCATGGAGCGCACGGAATTTGCCAAAATCCGTACGGATTTAGCTTTGACAAACTCTTTGCTGGCAACCGACAGGACGCATCTTTCCTATCTTCGCACCATTGTATCTCTGGTGGGGAGTAAAAGGTTGCCAGTAAAAAGCCACCCGGCAAGGGGCGGCTTTTTTACGTTGGAGGCAATTTTGGAAAGAGGGTAAGCTCGAAATTGTCAAGCGGCCCACCTTTTGGGGAACGGACTTCACGGAGATAGACGACCTTTTCCAGCACCTCCTTGAGCATATCATTTTTGGCTTGAGCGGAGGGGAGAGCGTCGTACACTTCCAGCAGCTTTTCAACCTTTGGAACGATATTCTTTTTGTTCGCCTCCCTGCGCCGGATTTCAGACAGCCCGGCAGCGAGGGAAGCAACATTCTCCTCGGCGGTATTGATACGCAGGGTGAGGTCACGGGAGCGGTCAAGAAAAGTGTCGGTATCATACACACCCTGCTCCAACAGATCATGGGTACGGGAAAGCTGCTTGCGCAGAGTAGCGACCTCATTCTCGGCCTTATGCAAGGCTTTTTCAGCCGCCTTAATATCATCAGCCCCGGAGGAGGCAGGATTTTCAGCCCATTGTAGGCGGTAGTCGGCCAGCCAGTCGGAGAGGGCCTGCAGCAGCCGCTCCTCAACAAGTTCGAGCTTTGCGCCGACGTTATCACAATAGCGATTAGTGCAGCGGAGCAGAGGGTACACAGGCGACGTGCGCTTGATAAGGACATGACCGCATTTTGCGCAGCGTACAATCCCGGCCAAAGGATTAGAGAGGGTATTGTTGTTGGGGACAGGAGCGGAGCCGCCACGGTGCATAATTTCAGCGGCCTTGTTGAAAACCTCCTCGTCAATAATGGCAGGGTGCAGTCCGTCAACGACAGTCCACTCCTCGACAGGAGCCGGAACACGCTTCGCAGTAACAGAGCCATTTTCGGAGACACGTTTCGTCTTACGTTCGCCCCAACGGATTTTGCCGACATACACAGGATTTTGCAGGATTTTGTATATCGTTTTTGCAGACCACATATTACCGCCCGTAGGGGTAGGGACACCCAAAGCGTCCAGCCGCCGGGCAATCGTGTTCGTGCCGATATACTGGATTTCCCCGTTTCCGTCCTCCTCCCCGGTGGTGTAGAGGCGGAAAATGTACCGCACAATGTCGGCCTCCTCCTCAACAGGTCGGAGCGTCCAACCTTTACCGTCGGAGCAGCGGACGCGCTCATACCCGTATGGTTTAGCCCCGGAAACACGCTTGCCCTCTTTGCTTGCGGCAAGACGGCCATTCTGCAGGCGGCGGTTGATAGTTTTATATTCACGCCTGGACATAAAAAGCCCGAACTCAAAATACTCCTCGTCAAACTCATTTTCGGGGTCATAGACCTTTAGGGGAGTGATGATTTTCGTCCCGGAGTATTTGAAAGCCTGTGCCATGATACCTTGGTCTATGGTGTCTCCACGGGCAAGACGTTCCACCTCGACGACGAGAACGCCAGCCCAAACACCCTGCTCAACCTCTTGGAGGAGCTGCTGCATAACTGGACGGGCGGCAATCGTTTCGCCGGACACGATCTCCCGGTAAATTTGTGTCACGTTGTATTCGCCACGTTTGGCGACCTCAAGCAGGAGTTTTTCATGCCGGGCCAGCGTTTCTCCCTCCCCATGAGCTTCGGCCTCCATGTCGGCACGGGATTTACGCAGATAAAGGCAATACTGTTCAGCACTGGACAATGGTTGATATATTCGCATACTGTTCACCTCCAAAGGAAACGCCCCTCAAGTAGAGGGGCGGAAATCCACATAAATCACATTGCCGACCGTTCGGATAATCCGCCGCCTGCGTCTTTCTTGATGTTAAACGCAATTTCCATGTCGGCCTGCATGAGTTTGTCGAGCAAGGCGGAAACCTCATTCTTGAGCTGGCTCTGCATAGCCATGAGATCAGAGAGGGCGACAGGATCAGTGACAGCACCGCCGGAGGCTTCAATGGCCTTGCGGATATCGGCACGGAGGGATTGCAAGGTATGAAGCAGCTCCTCGTAAATGCGCAGGCGTTCGGGTCGGGAGAGCTGCATATCACGACCGAGGAGCAGGTAAAAGCTGTCAAAGCACTTTGCTACGACCGGGCGCAGCTCCGCAGGCAGCGACTTAAAGTGACGCTCGAAATTTACTTTGTCGTTATAGAAAACCGTTTCCACATGGTTGCGCTCGTCGGAATTACCGAGCAGGTAATCCGTGGACACGCCGAAATATTTAGCAAAGACGCAGACCGTTTCAAGGTCAGGTTCTTTCCCCTCTGTTTCATACCCGGACACGGTAGAACGCTTTTTGTTTATGAGTTTTGCCAAATCCTCCTGTGTGAGGCCACGCTCTTTGCGCAGGGAGATAAGGCGGTTAGAAAATTTTTGCATAGTTAGCACCTCCGTAATGTTTTATTATACCAGTATTGCCCCATTTTGTGTAGTATTTGCCCCTAAAATCGGCAAAAGCGAAACGGCAAGAAAGAAAAATTAGAAAATTGGTTGACTATGCCCCAAAAAGGGGCTATAATGTATCACATAACCCCAAAACGGGGCAAAAGGAAGAAAGGAGCGAGCGCATGAGAGCCAAGTTACAGCAGTTGCGAGAGGCGAACGGCTACACGCAGCAGACATTCAGCAGTGCGGTCGGGGTGAGCCGCAGCCACTATTCACAGGTCGAAACGGGAGAGAAGCAGCCGTCATTACGGCTGGCACTACGGATAAAGCGAGTGCTGAACTATTACGGCGACGACATTTTTGACAACACCATGCCCGTGAGGAGGTAAATTTTTTTACCCACGAGCGCCCCAAAATGGGACATTTGAGGCATAGAAAAGTCTAAAACCGTCGCTGATAGCGTCAAATCTCTTTTCTCAACCTGTAATAATTTTACCGCAAGAGGAGGTGGAAATAAATGTCGAGGCAGGCAACAAAAGCCGTAGGCAATCGGTACTACGAGGCACGAATGAGGGCAGCAAAGTACAACGAGAAGCTCTTGACAAGGGCAGGGGCGATTGACTATCTCCCCGGCGTGACGGAGGACAGCCTCAAGAAGTATGAGCTGGACATCACGAGGCCGCCGAACATTGTCGTCGCACTCATGGCGGACGCATACAACGAGCCGGAGCTGCGAGCATGGTACTGCGTGAATGAGTGTCCGCTGGGAAAGGATTGCCGGGAGATACCCGAAATGCCAGCGGAGAGGGCATTGATACGGCTACAAAATTCAGTTTACGAAATGGAGCAGCTTACACGCCAGCTATCCCTCCTCATGGAGGACGACAAGGTAGAGGAGGGCGAGCAGACGCTCATACCACAGTTACGGGACAGGCTTTTAGAGTTCCGCCGGAGGGCAGACGAAAATCTTGCCGTACTGGAAAGGGCGGCGAAGCTGGGTAAATTCACATAAAGGAGGTGCGAAATGGTTGGGGCGAATGTTGTCAGAGATTTTACAATCGGCAATACACGGATAAAAATAGCTGACGACTACTGCAAAAAGACCACCTGCGAAGTAGATCGGCTATTGAAGCGGATAGCAGAGCAGGCACAGAGGCAATTCAGCGCAGCCGCCACAGCCGGAAAATATGGACAGCAGGAAGATACGAATATATCCGCCGCTAATCGTTAGTTTGGTGGTATCGCTGGCTTTAACAGCGGCAGCATTTAACACGATCAGTAGCCGGGCGGATTGCGAAGCGGAGGTAAGTGAAAACTTCACAAGGGGAACGCCGCCGGAGGTACTGGCAATTTCCACGCCAGCCACAGCCGGAACGCTCACCACGACGGAGGCGGAGCCGGAACCCACGCAGGCCAGCATGATAATGAGCCGGGATTGGGGCGCAGAGGACAGCGAAATCCTACTCAAAATCGCTATGGCGGAGGCCGAGGGCGAGAGCATTGAGGGTAAGGCGTTGGTAATGCTGGTAGTCCTAAACCGGGTATGGAGCGAGGATTTCCCCGGAACGATTGAGGACGTGGTATTTCAGCCGAGGCAGTTCTCCCCGGTCCGGGAGGGCGGCAGGTATTACACGACGGAGCCGGACAGGGAATGTTATGAGGCACTGGAGCTGGTAATGCAGGGCTGGGACGAAAGCGGCGGAGCGTTATACTTCGAGAGCTGTGACAACAGTAGTTGGCACAGCGAAAACCTTGAGTTCCTTTACCAGTATGGGAACCACAAATTTTACAGATAGGAGGCACAGGGAATGACGAGGACGCAGGCACGGCGCAGAAGAAAGCGCAGGCAGAGGCTACGGCAGATAGGAGCATGGACGGCGCTGTTTCTTGTTGAGATTTTCGCAGCGGCGGTACCGACGGCCATACTTGCGGCGATTTTATTACCGCTGGCGCAGAGGGAGAGAGGCTACATAGCCGTGGGAGTTGAATGGCTGGCAATTTCCGCCACATTCTGTATCACATACAGCATACTCCACTTGTGGATATGCAAGAAAATTTTCAAGGAGGGATAGTCCAATGGCATACTACCATGTTTGCCCGAACTGTGGGTGCAACCTTGACCCCGGAGAAACCTGCGATTGCAAAAGAGAGCCGGAGGTCACGGAAGAAACCGGGAAGAAAGACAGGAAAACCTATGGAGGACACATTAAGACAGCAGGCAGAGCATTACCTCTGTACGGAGATAGAGCCGTCAGAGTGAGATAAGGCGAAAGCCTACGCAGAGCAAAAGCTCAAGGGGATTATCAAGCGTGAGGGCGACGAGGACGGAGCGAGGCGGCAGCCGTGGTATTTGGCACAGCTTATCGCTGAAACCGTCCAGGGAAACCGCTTTTCGCAATTCACATTAGGCCTTATGGAGCTGGACAGATATGCCAGCGAACAAATGGGGGTAAAAAAAGGACAGCCCGTGTCCTAAAACACGAGCCGCCCATCAGCGTACCCCTATTGTATCACAGCGATTTAGAAAATGCAATAGGAGGATTGAAATGGCACAACAGCAATTAGCACCAGCCGCAGCAAGCGGCAAGAACGCATTACAGATCACGGCGCAGTATCCGGCGGACAGGTTCAACCTGCTCGTACCCATGCAGACGGTAGCGGAGATTGCGGAAATCCACAAACCCGTGATGAACGCCGTGCAGATTTCCACAAACGAGGCCGACAAGGAAATCTATTTGCAGGACAAAAACAAGAGGAACGCCGACGGCTGGGCGCTCACGAAAAAGGGCCTCAACAAGCTCATGCGAGCGGCAGGCATTAAGATTTTGGGTACACGCCCGATTATCCCGGCCACCTGCCAAAAGTGCGCAGAGGTCAATAAGAGCATTGGCCGCCCGGTCAACTGCGGAGCCTGCGGAAACAAAGACGTGAAATTTGAGGCGAGGATTTCCGTCCCCCAGCTTACCGGGGAAAATATTGAGATCGTGGCGCACAAGGAAATTATCGTTGTGGATGCTACGGCCGGAATGAGCGACAACCAGCGCAAAGAGTTTTTGAAGTTCCGCTCGGAAATGTGCGAAACAAAAGCGATTAACCGGGCATTACGGGCCGCCATGCACATCAAGAACACATACAGCCTGCAGGAGCTTCAAAAGCCGTTCGTCGTCGCATACCTCGTTCCGAACCTCGACAATGAGGCAGTCAAGCAGGAGGCGGTAAGACACTTCTTTTCTTCGGCGCAGGAGCTTTACGGCGGACACAACCCGGACGCACGGAAAGCCATATTTGTCGAGGACGACGTAGAGGAGGGCATGGAGTACGAAACGCCGGGACAGCCGATTGCAGAGCCGGAAAACGCAGCATACAGGGAAGCCCCGGCAGAACCGCCGAGAGAGGCGCAGCAGAGGCAACAGCAGGCGGCAGAAACAGCCCCGGACTATGACCCGACGATTTGTACCGATTGCGGCGCAAAGTGCAGCAACGGCGTAGTGAAATACAGCCAGCAGACCTACGGAGTGACGCTCTGCATGGCTTGTCAGAGAAAGAGAGGTAATCAGTAATGGCGATCAGAGTTTTACATACAGGAGATTTACACATTGGCAATTTCCCCGGCCCGGAGCAGAACGGGGAGAACATGAGATATAAAGACATCTGCAAGTGCCTCGACGCACTTGTGGCAGGAGCGAGAGAAAGCAGGCCGGATATTGCGGTAATCGCCGGGGACATCTTTCATCAGGCGAGGGTATGGAGCGACAGAGGCCTCAAGGAGCAGCAGACGGCGGTAAAGTTCCTGCGTGAGCTTTCGGAGGTATGCCCGGTGGTTGTTATGAGAGGAACGCCGAACCACGACAGCGAGGAGCAGTTCAAGACGCTGGAAAGCACGTTCGCCGGGGACGACAGCATACATATCGTTACGGAGCCGGGCGCAGGCACATACCACAGCTATGACGGCAAGAAAATACAGATCGCCTGCCTGCCGGGATTTGACCGGGGGTATTTCAGAGCGAAGCACCCCGGCCTCTCGAAAGAGGAGGAAAACGAGATTTTCACGAAGTCCATTGAGGACATGATTATCGGCCTCAAGGCGCAGTGCAACGCAGACAGCCCGACGGTACTGGTATCGCATTACACCATTACCGGGTGCAACATGGAGAGCGGACAGACAGCATTTTTCAGTCAGTTTGAGCCTGTCGTCTACCCGTCCACGCTGGCGGCGGCAGATTTTGACCTTGTTTGTTTCGGCCACATTCACCGCCCCCAGCAGATCGAGGGCTGCAAGAATACCTTTTACTGCGGCGCAATATCGGCCCTCAATTTCAACGACGAGGGACAGGAGAGAGGCTACTGGCTGCACGAGATCGTAGACGAGCCGAAGCACATTCCCGGAGCGGAGCCGTCCGGCCCGTCGGTATTCAGCACTTTCCAGCCGCTTCCGACAAGGGAATACCTCACTATCCGGCTGAAAGACGACGATGTGAGAGAGATTAACGAGGGAGGAGCTGACTGGCTGAACTCCGCCCCGGTATTTGATTATGCGGACGAGGCAGCCGGGAAAGTAGTCCGGGTACTTTATGATTGCACCGACGAGCATAACAAGGCGTTTAATCATGCCGTACTCACAAACTGGCTTTATGAAGTGGCCGGGGCATTTTGGGTACAGGAGGTTACGCCGCAGAAGATCACCATAACCGTAGACCGCCGGAGCATGGACGCAGACAGCACCCCGGAGGGGAACCTCACGGACTATCTTGTGGAGAAGAATTTTACCCCGGAGCGTATCGGTGAGATTATCGAGCTGGCGAGGCCGATCATTTCAGAGGCGACGGAAAAAGCCACCACGGAGCGACATACGGGGCTGTTCGTCCCGGTGGAGATTGAGGTCAAGAATTACCGCAACTACCGGGAGGAAACTTTCTCTTTTGAGGATATCCAGTTTTGCACGATCAACGGCAGCAACGGCGTAGGAAAGAGCAGCCTGTTTATGGACGCTATGGCGGACGCTCTTTTCGAGGAAACCCGTGAGGGAGAGCTGACAGGCTGGATTTGCAACGACCCGGACGCACGGAGCGGCGCAATCAAATTCACGTTCAAGCTGGGCGAACGCCTCTACCGTGTTACCCGGACAAGGCAGAAAAGCGGCAAGGCGACGCTGAATATCGCAGAGTTTATCGAGGGCGAATGGGTAGACCGCAGTAAGGAGAAATTCAAGGACACCCAGCAGGAGATCATAAACATCATTGGTATGGACAGCCTCACGCTGAAAGCCTGCGCCCTTATCATGCAAGACCAGTACGGCCTCTTTTTACAGGCAGACAAAGAGGCTCGTATGAATATCCTCGGCAGCATTTTGGGGCTGGGAATTTATGCAGGTATGGAAACGCTGGCGGCAGAAAAGGCCACGGACACAAACCGTACTATCCGCTCGCTGGCGGACAAGGCGGACACCATTACCGCCGGATTGCCGGATAAAGCAGAGCTGACAGCGCAGATTGAGGCAACGGAGGAGCGGCGGAAAAGGCTTGAGGAGCAGGCACAGGAAAAGACGGCAGAGGTGGATGGCCTCAAAGTCAGACTGAATACGCAGCTTGAGGCGGCAGGCCGGGTAATCAAGCTCAACAGCAAGATCACCACGCTCACGGCGCAGAAAGCCACCAAAGAAGCCGCAAAGACCTCACAGGTAGGCATTATCACGGCAGCCGACACAATCCTCGCAGGAGTGGCGGAGATCACCGCAGGAGTGGCGAAATACAATTCCCTTTTAGAGCAGGAGAAAGAGCTGATTAAGGGCAAGGCCACCTACGACAACCTTGCCGGACGGAAAAAGCAGATTGAGGGAGCGATCACGCTGGCAGAAACCTCGGCAAAGGAAATGAGGGAGAAGAAAGCCGCCCTTACACTGATGAAGATAGGGCCGTTACAGCAGGCCCTCATCCGTGAGGAGGAGCTGGCCGGGAAACACGCAGAGTATGAAAAGACGGCCAGCCGGATTGAGGAGCTGGAAGCCCTTGCCCCGGACTATGAGGCAAAGAGGAAAGCGGTACAGGAGGCGCAGGCAGAGGTAGACCGCCTTGACCGGGAGTACAAGGCAGACCACGAACGGCTCACGCTCCGGCTCGATACCCTCAAGAAAAAGGTGGAGCTTTTGAATGACAGCGGCTGCCCGGACGTGGAAAAGGCAAGCTGTAAATTCCTTGCGGACGCTTTAGAGGCGAAAAAGCAGCTCCCGACAGCAGGCGCAGCGATAGCAGACCTCGAAAACGAGTACGCAGATAACCGTCTGAAAGCGTCAGAAACTCTCACGCTGGCGCAAAAGGCATTAGACGACAGTTTGTACCACCCGGAGGAAATTGACGCTCTCCGTGGCGTTCAGCGTGGTCTTGAGGCAGCAGAAAAGGAATACAGCAGCCTCGAAGCACAGAGGAATGAGCTGAAACTGCTTACCGAGAGGGCGGAGGAGCTTGAGAAAACCGTCACGGACGCAGAGGCGACCGCCGAAAAGGGCAAGGCGGAGCTGGCAGAGGTTACGGCACAGCTTACCAAAGTGACGCAGGCCAGCGCAGACTATGACCGCCTGCAGGCAGAGATTGCAGTCGCCCGGCAGTGGACGGAGAAAGAGAAGCAGCTCCCGGTAGCACGGGAAAAGAAAGCGGCAGCGGCGCAGCGTGTCCTTGAGCTTGATACGGAACTGGAAACCATTGAGGCGGAGATCACCGAGGCACGGGAGGAGCTGGCACAGGAGCAGAGCAAGACCGTCGGCAAAGAGGTGTTACAGGCGCAGGTGGACGGCGCAGAGGAAATGATTAAGACCTTACAGGAACACGCCCGGAGCGCAGATGTTACGCTGGGAGGCCTCAAGAAACAGTTGGAGCAGACAGAAAAGAGGCTTACAGAGGCGGCGGAGCTTCAAAAGCAGATGAACGAGCTGGGAGGCAAGGCCGCCGGGTACGAGGAACTGAAAAAGGCATTTTCGCAGGACGGCATACCGCACAATATTATCCGCAGCATTATCCCGATCTTTGAGGCGACGGCGACCAACATTCTCGGTCAAATGTCGCAGGGACACATGAGCGTGGAGTTTGTGACAGAAAAGATATTGAAATCCAACAGCAAGAAAGAGGTCACGACCCTTGACATCATCATCAACGACAGCGACACCGGGCGGCTCCCGTATATGAGCAGGAGCGGAGGCGAACGGGTAAAAGCGGCTCTCTCTGTAATACTTGCCCTTTCAGAGATTAAGAGCAGCAAGGCAGGCGTACAGCTCGGATTTCTGTTTATCGACGAACCGCCTTTCCTCGACGCACCGGGAGTACAGGCATATTGCGACGCACTTGAGGCTATCCAGCAGCGTTATGGCAATCTCAAAGTAATGGCGATCACCCACGACCCGGCCATGAAGTCGAGATTTCCGCAGAGTGTTGACGTAGTGAAAACGGCAGAGGGCAGCAAAGTTATTTATGAGTAATAAACGGGGCTATCCGGGGATTTCCGCCCCGGATATGCCCGAAAAGGAGGTGTAGTCGTTGGGACGACCACGAAAGCAGACGGTAGATTATTTTCCGCATTTTGTAAGCACGGACAGCCGTACAAAATTCATACTTGAACAGAGCTGGGGGAACGACGGGTATGCCTTTTGGTTTAAGCTGCTGGAATTGCTCGGACGGAGCGAGGGACACTACTACGACTGCTCGGCAACGGCAAACGAGAAGTACCTCGTTGCCTTGATGAAACTGGATAAAGACACGATCAGCGAAATACTTGAGGTACTGGCAGACCTCGGAAACATTGACAAGGAACTTTGGGAGGAGCGTAAGGTCATTTGGTGTCAGAGCCTCGTGGATAATTTGCAGGACGTATATTCAAAGAGGACGGTATCAGCACCCAAAAGGCCATTTACGGAGCCGACAGAGGAGGAAAGCCCGGCTCCTCCGGCCACGGCAGAGGAAAAGCCGCCGGAGGACAAACCGAAGAAACGAGGCAGGCCGCCGGGGACAGGGACAAAAACGAAAAAGTCCGGGCCGCTGGCAAAAGACCAGCAGGCATTATTTGAAAAATTCTATGCGGCGTACCCGAAAAAGGTAGACCGGGCCACGGCAGAGAGAGCCTGGGCGAAGATTGACCCCACGCCGGACGAGGCCATGACAGAGAAGATCATACAGGCGGTGGAGGCCTCGAAGAAATATGACAGCCGCTTCCGTGATAGACAGTTTATACCAAACCCGGCGAGCTGGCTGAACGCAAAAGGCTATCTGAATGAGTACACGCAGGAGGGAGGCAATAACTATGGCGGATTTAACCCGGATAGGGGACATGATGAACAGCCCCCGGCAGGAAACCCCGGAGGCTTCAAGCCGTCGGGAGGCTTCAAAGGCAACTGAAAATATCATCACCCCGGCGCAGGCACGGGAGAGAGGAATACGGTGGGAGAAAGAGCCGCCGGAATGGGGCAAATGCGAGTTTTGTGGAAAAGAGCTTGAAGCAGAGGGGATTGTACTCGGCGGAAAGATTTTCATGTGGAAACCGATAGCACCCCGTTGTAAGTGCGAGCAGGCGCAGATATATTGGGCGGAACATGACAGGAAAGAGGCGGAGCGCAAGGTAGCAGAGGAGGAGGCAGAACGCCGGAAAGCCATGCAGGAGAGGATCAGCAGGCTCCTCGGACAGAGCGGCATAAAGAAGCGTTTCCAGCAGCGGACATTTCCGAATTTTCGTTGCGACACCGCCGGGCGCAGGGAGAATTACAACGTAGCCAAAGAGTATGCGGATAACTTTGCATACCACAAGGCAAAGGGGGACGGCCTCTACATAGAGGGGACGAACGGGACAGGAAAGACGCACCTTGCGGCGGCGATTGCCCTGCAGCTTATCGGGGAGGGCATACCCGTAATCTGCAAGACCTCAAGCGACCTCTTGCAGGACATTAAGCGGTCTTTCAGCTTCGAGGGAGCGAAAGAGCATGAGGTACTGGATATTTACAAAAAAGTGGATTTGCTGATTATTGACGACCTCGGAAAAGAGCAATGCAGCGATTGGAGCATGAGTACCCTCTACGCCATTATGAATGACCGATATGAGGACATGAAGCCGACCATTGTAACCACAAACTACAACGCCAGCGACTTGGCGGACGCTCTTACCCCGAAAGGGTACGACAACACGAAAATCGTGGCGATCATAAGCCGCCTCAAGGAAACCAGCACAGTAATGACTATGGCTTGGGAGGACATCAGAGGCAGCGTATAAGGAGGATTTCAATGCAAGACGGAATTTTTTACATACAGGCCCGTCGCTGCCTAAGATGTGGACGGCTCCTTACCAGTAAAGAGGCCGTCGAGCGAGGATATGGCTGCCAGTGCGCAGCGAAAGCAAAGAAAGCGGAGGAGGCAGCAAAACCGATACCGGGGCAAATAGAGCTGTTTGACCTTATCCCCGGAGAACAGGAGGAATAATATGGGATATTTGAAAGACGTTCACGGCATGACATTACTTGGTAACGTGCCGGAGGGGACTTGCCCGGAATGTGCCGTAAAGCACGACCCGGAGCAGCCGCACAACCGGGACAGCCTTGCATACCAGTATAAATTTTACGATCAGCATGGACGCTGGCCGACATGGGCGGACGCTATGGCACACTGCCCGGAGGAGATCAAGGAACACTGGACACGGGCATTGAGAGAGCGAGGTGTTGAGGTATGACAGACCGGGAGAAGCAGAACCGGGAGGAGCTTTTCAAGCTCATACAGGAAAACCCGGATTTACCAATAGTGCCAATGGTAGACGCTGATATTGTGGCGGACGATTGCGGCTACTGGCTCGGAGCGTGGGGCAGAGCAAGTGTTGATGAATATGTACTTGCAGAGAGAAGCGAGAAAATGCTGTTCAAGAGTGACGACGACGTATTTGGCGCATTGGAAAGCTACATGAGCTATGAGGAGTTTGAAGCCCTCCCGGAGGCAGAGAGCGAGTGCAGACCTTACTATGATAAACTCCCGTGGATTAAGGCGATTATCGTCTACATCAATCTGCCGGAATAGGAGGCGCAGGCATGAAACAGATAGAGAAAAGATATTTAGATGTGCTGGAAAAGCACGATTGGGCTGTGAGCAGCCACACCGAACCGACGCAGGAGAAAAGGGAACGCCAAGACATTCAGAGGCGGCG
Organism: Lachnospiraceae bacterium; assembly: GCA_021770785.1. Lineage (GTDB taxonomy): Bacteria > Bacillota > Clostridia > Lachnospirales > Lachnospiraceae > Roseburia. The sequence goes on along the minus strand of JAETQH010000004.1, from coordinate 87,891 downwards.
GAGCCTATACCAATCATGGTAGCTTTGACAATTCAACAGACACAGAGCGAGAGAGCCACGGAAACAGTGAGAATGAAACCGGGCTTAGAAATCGGCGGAGCGTCTGGAACGTTGCGACACAGGGTTATGCTAAAGCGCATTTTGCCACATTCCCGGAAAAACTCATTGAGCCTTGCATACTGGCTGGCTGCAGGCCGGGCGGAATTGTACTTGACCCGTTCATAGGCAGCGGTACGACTGCGGTAGTGGCGGAGAAGAATGGCCGGGATTTTATCGGGATAGACCTAAACCCGGATTATACGGAGCTTTCGAGGGAAAGGCTTTTGGGAACGCAGGAGGGATAATGGATATATTTACAGTTTATATAACGGAAATACATAGTGAGAAGCCTGGAAAAAGAGGCGTGTTTGTATTAGCTGATACTGACTGCTATGGAAAGCGAAAAGAAAGCCTTTATTTTTCAAACAGCATTTGGGAGAGGGTAAAGGCGCAGGGAAAATTCCTTGAAACAGAGGCAAGGGACAGAGCCTACGGAGAATATGTTGAGGGGTTGAGTGACGACGAATATTATCGCCGTTTCGAGTACGATATTCAGAAATTTACAGACGAGGAACTTGTGACGGAGATAAACCGTAGAGCGGCAGAGCCGGGAATATTTTGCAAGATCGGATTTGAAGTTAAGGCAATAGTCAAAAAGAGATAGGAGGACATGGCAATGGCAGAGGTAAAAATCAGACAGACGCAGAACGCAGGTGATTACAGCACGGAAACCACTTTTGAGGCAAAGGATATTGACTACCTCAACGAGGATTTAATCAAGGGGCTGTTTGGGACGCAGAGAGCAGATCAGACAGTGAAAGAGCCGGAGAAAACCGTAAAACTGGCGGACGTGCCGACGGCGCAGCCGGGATTGAAATGCGAGGTAGTGGCGATTTATGACAACGCAGGTATTCCCTCTATTATGCGTCGCTTCACTAAGACCACGGACAAAGCACTTTTCGGCGGCAGCGAAAAGACGCACCCGGCATTTATTATCGGCGGCGTGGAATACGACGAGATTTATATTTCCGTCTACCCTAACTGCGAAATCAACGGCAAGCCGTACAGCCTGCCTTATCAGAAGCCGTGGACGAATATCACGAACGACGACGCAGCAAAGGCGTGTTTCAGCAAGGGAGAGGGCTGGCACCTGCTGACGGCGGCAGAATGGGGGCTACTGGCAGACACGAGCCTCATGCTCGGAACGCTACCCCACGGCAATACCAACGGCGGAAAATACCACGCAGACCCGGAGGAACACGGAGAGGAATACGACAACAGCAGCAAGACCCTCACAGGCAGCGGCCCGGCAACATGGACGCACGATCACACGCCGGAGGGAGTACACGACCTTTGCGGTAATGTTTGGGAAATAGTTCGAGGCTTGCGGATAAAGAACGGCAGATTGCAGGCGGCCAAAGACAATGACGCAGCACTGGACATTGACCTTACGAAAGAGGGCGACGGCTGGCAGCCGATTTACGACGACAACGGGGAAAGCATTGCGGTATCTGTATCTGATGAAGAAATTACCATATGCACGGCGACGGAGATTGAGCAGGACTATACCGGGACGGAATGGGAGAACGTGAATATCGAGTGTGAGAGCGAACGGCTCAAGGAGCTGGCATTATTCCCCGGAGAGCCGGAGGCATATTTCTATGTAGACAGTACCGACGGCGAATATTTCCCGTTTCGTGGTGGCTACTGGGGCCACGGTGCGCATGCTGGCGTGTTCTATACGAACCTCAGCAGCTCTCGTGCGCATGTCGCCGACAGCATTGGCTTCCGCTCCGCTTATTTCAAGAAAAACTGATAACTGATAGCGGAGTAACTGACGGGGCGGCGATAGCCGCCCTGCAGGGAAAGGAGCCAACGTATGGCACACGTTGAAACATGGTGGAGCTGTCGCTGCGGAGCAAGATACGGAACGCAGAAAGAAGCTATTAACTGCGCTATATCCCATGTGCGCTCTGAACAATGGGCTGTTGGAAAAGGCGGTAAGGCGGTTAGGATTTTTGAGAACCATGCGCCGAACAGCCAGCATGGGATAAACGGAGCATTAAGAGAAGCCGACCTTAGCGATTTCGTTGAGGAGCGTAGGCGGCAGCTTGCAGAAATGGAGGAAAAGAATGGAGGATAAGGCAAGACGCATACTCCTCCGGCTTCACGAGGCCGGAGGCTGCGGCGCACAGGACGAATACGCTCAAGGCTGGGACGAGGCCATAACAGAGGCGATTAGAATAGTCGAGGAGGAAACCGGGACAAGGATAGAGGAGGTGCTGGACTAAAAATGTGTATGGATAAAAACAGCGAGGGCTACCACGACCCGACAGCAGGGACAGCATGGAACAATATGCGCCGTGAGGAGCGGCGGCAGGAAGCAGAACGCCTCTCCATGATAAGCAGCCTTATCCCGGTAATGAAGCAGACGGCAGAGCTGGCTGGATTTGAGGTAATAGGCAGGATCACTCTCAAGGACAAGGCCACCGGGAAAGAGTACCGATAGGAGGATTATATGAGTTGCTTGGACAGAGGAGAATATATAGGGCCAGCATTCAAAGTACCCAAAGAGGCAACCGTTACAATTCCATATAAAGATTTTGAGTTTATGAAATCAGAAATACAGCGATTGCGAAAAATGGTAATTGAACTTTCACATGAAAGAGAGAAGCAGGAGGCGATTGTTTGACAAGAGGAGAAACAACGAGATTTCTTTCAGAACTTGCAGAAAAACTCATAAATCCGACCCACGACCCACGGATATATTGGGCAAAAGAGGTCACATTTGACTATTCCACAACACACGCCGTAAGGGTAGATTACATGAAATTCAAGCCAGCAAACAACACGGTATCTGGCATTGAAAAGGGAGATTTTTACTGCTATGAAGTAAAGTCGTCCGTCGAGGACTTTCACTCGAAGAACGGCCACAATTTCATAGGCGATTTCAATTATTATATCATGCCGGAGGAGGTTTATGTGGCGGTCAGTTTGGAAATCCCCTATAAAGTCGGTGTATATTGCCCGGATGGGACGGAGCTACGGTCCGTCAAGAAAGCAAAGAGAAAAGACCGGGAACGGCCAGTATCGGAAATGCTTCTGATGATGTTTCGCTCGGCAGCAAGAGACAGGAGGCAGAGCTATGGAGGAAATTAAAAGATACCGTTGCGTAAAAGAATGTTCGTTTGAAAAATGCGACGGCGACGGATTTTTCATTGAAAATGAGTACACATACGTTTCACTGGGAAGCATTTGGCAGGAGAACAAACATTTAATCGCAGGAGGCCCGGACAGCGTACACCTTGACAGAGAGGACGGAGAGCCGAACACAATGGAGTGGTGCGAACCGCTGAAAGAAACACTGGCGGAATGTTTTGAGCAGATCGAGAGCATTTACGCATAGGAGGGTATATGGATAAAACAAAAATAGAGTGGTGCGACAGCACATGGAACCCGGTAACGGGCTGCCTGCATGGGTGCGAATACTGTTACGCCCGGCAGATTGCCGAACGGTTCCGGGGGAGGGGAGATTTAAGAGAGGCAGGTACGGGCTTTTGGCTTGATAAGGACAGTTTCGAGGTATCAGAGGGAAAAGGCATATATGAAACAAGATATGCTTTGACAACAGGAGAAAGGCCGGAGCCGTTCGAGCCGTACAAGGGGAAAATTACACCTTATCCGTTTGGCTTTTCTCCGACGCTTCACAGATACCGCCTCGGAGAATACGAGAAAAAGGCAGGCCGGACGATATTTGTATGCAGCATGGCAGACCTTTTCGGCGCATGGGTGCCGGATAACTGGATAGAGGAGGTTTTTGCAGCCTGCGAGAAAGCACCGCAGCACAAATACTTATTCCTCACCAAAAACCCACAGCGATATACTGATTTGGATTGGGCCGACAAGCTCCCGGCAAAGGACAATATGTGGTATGGTGCTTCTGTTACCAATGCGAAGCAGATGGAGCAGGTGGCGGACGCTTTTGGAGAATTGCCGGGGAAAGTAAAGACATTTTTCAGCATAGAGCCTATGTTGGAGGACATAGAAGCCTCAAGCGGCTGGACTTTTGCAAATAATGGCTGTTATGCAAATTGGATTATTTTAGGCGCAGAAACGGGGCGCAGGAAAGAAAAGGTAACGCCGGAGCGAGAATGGATAGAGAAGATCACGGCAGACTGCGACGAGGGCGGAATACCGTTGTTTATGAAAGATAGCCTTATTTCCATTATTGGGGAGGACAATATGAGGCGAGAATATCCGAGAGAATTAAGGAGGACACCATGAACGTAGTTATCTTGACAGGCAGACTTACGGCGGAGCCGGAACTGCGGTACACCCAGCAAAATGTACCCTGCACATCATTTAATTTGGCGGTAGACCGGGCCAGCAAAGGTGACGACGCAGATTTTCCCACGATTATCGCATGGAGGGAAACGGCTGAATTTGCCTGTAAGTATCTTTACAAGGGCAGCCGCATTGTCGTCCGGGGAGAAATCAGAACACGGACATATCCCGGAGCCGACGGCAAAAATCACAAGGTAACAGAGGTACAGGCCGATAGGCTGGAATTTGCGGACAGCAGACCGCAAGGCCCATTCGCATAAGGAGGCGGACTATGGATAAGGACGAATTTAGACAGTGGATTTATGACAACTACAATGTGCCGGGGAATAACTGCACATTAGCCCCGGCCATGCTGGACGGCATACTGGACTACGCCGAGAACATGGAGGGAGAGGAGCAATACCATTTCCTTTGTGAAATGTTCCCCAGCCTCCCGGAGAGCGTTTTGCGCCGGGTAAGCTATTGAGAGGAGGGGTAGCGTGGATAAATACAGATACGATCATGCAATTTCCCCGGAGGAATTGCGGTTATCACGAATAGACGTGCGGAAAGAGGTCGAGAGGCAGGGGAAACACGAACTTGCCGAGCTTCTTTTGAGCAGCCTTGAAAGCATGGAATTTGGAAAAGTTTATGTTGTCGGATTTGAAAAGAAAGAGGAAACGGACTGGAGAACAGGCGGAACGACCTTACAAATGACGGCGCATTTCAAGGAATACGGGACATAAGAGGAAAGCAGGTATGACAATTAAGGATTTCAAGCCCGGACAAACAGTATATGCCTTGAGCCGGACAAGAGGCAGGACGACAGAGCATTTCATTAAGAGATACACCGTCCTATCAGTTGGCAGGAAGTATGTCAAGGCAGCCCCGGAGGGGAGCCGCAGCCCGGACGAGTTTTATTTGCATGAGGAAACTGACGATTACCTCACAGAAAATATCACATGGAGAGAAAAGACAAAGCTGTTTCTCACAGAGGCAGCGGCCAATGATGATATTGAAAGAGAAATGCTTTGCGGCTGGCTTAGAAAAGCGACAGAAAGCTATAATATTGTGACATATACAGTTGAGCAGCTACGGGCGGTAAGAAAAATTTTGGAGGGATAGGCGACATGGGAAGAAAAGGAAAGAACAGATACACGGCGGAGGAGAGGGCAATCCATGAGGAGGCCGTGAGGCTCCGCAAAATGACAGACAAGCAGCTCGTTGAGGAATTTCACCGGGCGGCCGACGCAGAGATAGCCGTCAGAGTGCCGGACGTGGCGCAGGACAGCCCGGAGGAGGCAGACCCTAACAAGAATACCTCCGGGGTGCAAAAGCTCCTCTCTGCCCTTTCAGAGGGCAAGTGCAAGGGCATTAAGGGAGCGACGGCCTACAAGGTAGCTCAATTCGCCGCAGAAATGGGGCTGATATGATGAATGAAGCGCAGCACTATAAGGCAGTAATGACCGGGAAGCGCAGCAAAGTAGCCGGGGATTATTGGGAAAACATGATTGAGGCGGCCTGCCAGCATTACCGCCTCAAGGGAATAGCGGAGATCACCAAAACGCCGGAGCCTATGCGCCCGATTAAGTCCCTCGGACAGGGAAAATTCATAGCACACTATGTAAAAATGGCGCAGCCGGATTACAAAGGGACGCTCGCCGGGGGGAAAGCCGTAGTATTCGAGGCAAAGCACACGGACAGCGACCGCCTGCAGCAGAGCGTCATATCCAGCGAGCAGGAAAAGCAGCTTGACCGACACATGAAGCTGGGGGCGGAATGCTTTGTAATGGTATCGTTCGGATTTGAACAGTATTTTAAGGTCCCTTGGGCGGTTTTCCGGGAAATGAAACAGCACTACGGCAGGAAATACATCACCCCGGAGGACGTGCAGGAGTACAAGGTCCGGTACATAGGCGGCGTACTTCAATTCCTTTAAGGAAGCAGGGAGGTAACTCCCGAATTAAGAAAATTTAAGGAGGGAACTATCTCTATGAACGAAAACGAACTGGACATACAGGAAATAATCGAGGCGGCAGTAACCGCAGCACATGAGGCCGGAGTAAAGGGCATGGATGAAAAGATACAGGCCGCCATAAACGTCGCCTTGCCGATTGGCATAAAAATCGGGGCAGAGGTAGGCAGCAAGATCGGCGCAGAAATGGGAGCGGCGGCAGCCATTGAAGCAATGGAGAGGGAGCAGGAGAAGTACAGACAGAAGCAATATTACTGGAAGTACCATAACACAAAGCTCCTCCTGCGCAATTACAGACGGCTCAAGAAGTATTTTGAAAACGCTGTATTCAGCGAGGAGGACGCAGAGGAGGCAGACGAGAGCTTTGAGGGGATTATGAGAGGGGCGAGCCGGGCCGCCAGCGAAAAAATCTTTGTGGAGAGTATTCAGAAGAACTACATCACCACGAAAATCATTATGACCCATGTGAATAAAATGCTGGAAGTTTACGAGATCATGTGCAAGCGTTCCAGCAGGAAAGACGACGCAAGGCATTGGAGAGTGTTAGAGGGGCTTTACATATCAGACGACTACACGACGGCGGAGAAGATCGCCAAAAGGGAGAACATAGACAAGAGGACGGTCTACCGGGACGTGGATATATGCGTGGCGGATTTGACGGCTCTTTTGTTCGGGGTAGGAGGTATTGAGAGCCTTTGAGGAGGCAAATGTCACAAACTCGCCATTTACTTTTCACTTTAGAATATGCTATACTGTAACCTGCAAAATAACGGAGAGAAAACGCCGCAGATTTGGAATTTCCAATGAGCGGCGTATTTTTATACGGATAAATGCCCCGAAAAGGGACGGAAAGGAGAGAAAAATGGAAATACGGACGCTGAAAGCGACGGAAATCAAAGCAGCAGACTATAACCCCCGGAAAGATTTGCAGCCGGAGGACACAGAGTACAAGAAACTGCGCCGGAGCATAGAGGAGTTTGGGTACGTCGAGCCGATTATTTGGAACGAGCGCACCGGGAACGTCGTAGGCGGCCACCAACGCCTCAAAGTGCTGTTAGAACAGGGAGCGCAGGAGATTGATTGTGTTGTTTTGAGCCTCGACGACAAAGACGAGAAAATCCTAAACGTCCTGCTCAACAAGGTAAAGGGACGCTGGGACATAGGAAAGCTGGCAGACCTTTTACAGGAATTGGACGAGGCCGGGGCTATGGAGGTGACAGGCTTCGAGGATTGGGAACTGCAGAGCCTCCTCATGCAATACGACCACATAAAAGACCTCATGGAGGAGGATTTTTCAGATTATTCCTCCGAGAAAGAGCGCAGCACCTTTGTTATGACATTCAGCCTCCCGGCAGGAGCAAGGGAAGCCGTTGAGAACTACCTGCAGAACACTGACAACGCCAAAGCCGAACTGGCAACGGCAATCATCAACAAGGTAAAGGAGGGAGCGTAATGCAGATTGAACGGAAGAAAATCCGGGACATGGACAGGGCTGCATACAATCCCCGGATAGAGCTGATACCCGGCGACACGGAATATGAAAACCTACGCCGGAGCATTACCACCTACGGGCTTATTATCCCGGTAGTTTGGAATAAGCGCACGAACAGGGTAGTCGGCGGACACCAGCGGCTCACCGTACTTGAGAATGAGGGAGAAACGGAGGTAGACGTATCGGTGGTAGACCTCGACGAAACGCAGGAGAAGCAGCTCAATGTCGCACTGAATAAAGTAGAGGGTGGCTGGGACGAGGAGAAGCTGGCCGATCTGCTGGCGGAGCTGGGAGAGGACGCAACCCTCACAGGATTTACCCAGCAGGAAATTGACAGCCTCACCAATGACATAGACAGCCTTATCGACGGCGACACCGTGGACGAGGAGCTGAAAGCCATTGAGGAGCTGTTCAACGTCAGCCTCACATTCGACAAAGCAGATCAAGAGGAGCTGAAAGCATACGTCAAGGACTATGGCAAGGAAGCCCTCATACAGGTAATCATACAGAAAGTAAAGGGGGAAATTTGATATGGGCTGCAAATGTGGAACGCAGGTTATTTTATGCAATCTCCCGGTACGGTTTGACACATACAAAGGGTGCAGCCACGGGTGTAAATACTGCTTCGCCCAAAAGAAGCAGAATATCGCAAAGATACAGAGGGACGAAACCGTAGAGGCCCTGCGCTCATTCATTGAGGGAAAGAGAGGCAGGGAAACGGCATGGTGCGACTGGAATATCCCTATCCATTGGGGCGGCATGAGCGACCCGTTCCAGCCGATTGAGAAGAATATCAGAGCTTCCTACGATTGCCTCAAGCTGCTGGCGGAAACAAAATACCCGTTCGTTGTCAGCACAAAGGGCAGGCTTGCAGCAGACCCGGAATACCTCGAACTGCTGGAAAAATGCAACTGTGTCGTGCAGGTAAGTATGGTATGCAGCAAATACGACCAGCTTGAGCCGGGAACGCCGCCCTACGAGGAGAGGCTGAAAATTGTGGAAACCCTCGCCGGACGGGTACAGAGGGTAATTGTACGGGTACAGCCTTATATGCCGGAGGTTTTCAGAGAGGTCATGGCGAACATTCCCCGGCTGGCAGCCGCAGGAGTTTACGGCGTAGTGGTGGAGGGCATGAAATTCTACAAAGGCAAGAAAGGCATGGTAAAAATCGGCGGCGACAACTGCTATCCGTTGAATGTGCTGCGGCCACACTTCGAGGCAATCAGAGCGGAGTGCCACAGACACGGCATGAAGTTTTACGCCGGGGAGAACAGGCTGCGGAGCATGGGCGACAGTATGACGTGCTGCGGCATTGACGGCCTTGAGGGATTTAAGGGGAACGACTACAACCTCTGTATGATGATGAACGGAAAGAACCCGGAGCCGACGGAGAATATGAAGCAGATCGGCACGGGCGGCTGTTTTCAGTCTCTCAATCAGATTGCAGGTATCAACAAGAAGATAAATAACCAGTCTTTTTACGGCCTCATGCAGGAGGAGCTTGCCGGAAAGACTGATTATTATAAACGCCTCTTTGGGCTGGAAGAATGACGGCGCACGACCTTACACCAGTACAAGAGATTGCCGGAATGTATTTCAAGAGGGACGACCTATACACCCCGTTCGGAACCGGGGAGGTAAACGGAGGAAAGTTACGCCAGTGTATGCTATTGGTTGAGGCCGCATTAAGACGGCAGCCGGGCATGACTGGCGTAATTACTTATTGCTCGATACACTCCCCACAAGGCCCGATCACCGCAGCGACGGCAAGGCATTTTCATCTACCTTGCATAGTCGCCCACGGAGGAGCGAGCGACCTCTCCATAGCCACAGGAAGTATGCCGAGGCTTGCCATGAGTTACGGGGCCGCCGTAAAGGTGATAGCAAAGAGCGGCAGGCACAACGTACTCAAAGCGAAAGCGGAGCAAATTGCGAATAGCAAACATATGTTCGTTGTGCAATATGGAATAAACCTCGACGAGTACGGGGAAGTCCTCTTGAGCGCAGTGGCGGAGCAGGTACAGAATATTCCCGACGATTTGGACGACCTTTACATCACCTGCGGCAGCGGAATTACAGCGAGCGGCGTTATCGTTGGAATTGAGCGGTACGGGAAGAATGTCAAGAACATTCACCTCATAGCGACCGCATTTGACCGACAGGAGAAAGTGAGGGCTACCCTCCGGCGGTTTGGCGTGACAAGGGAGTTTATCTATCACGACCTTTTCCATACGCCCGGCTTCGTCTACGAGAAGCAGCAGAAAATGAGAATAGGAGGCGTTAAGCTGCACCCACAATACGAGGCAAAGACCATGAAATATTTGGTAGAGCATAACCTCAACACGAGGAATGCTCTTTTTTTGGATTGTCGGGGCAGAGCCAAAAGAAAGATAAAAGGAGAGGAGGACAATGCCAAAATGGACTGATAAGCCGTGGGAACGTCAAAAGGGCGAGAGCGATAAGGCATACGAGGCTTTTGTGACCTACCGGGACATGGGTACTAACCGCAGCATACGGGCGGTTGCACAAAAGTTAGCCAAAAGTAGGACGCAGATTGGAAAGTGGAGTAGCGGCTGGGAATGGACAGAGCGTGTCCGGGCTTATGACAATGAGCTGGAAAAAGAGGCACGGGCGAAAGCGGTAAAAGACCGCAAGGACATGACAGACCGCCACATCAAAATTGCCATGCAGCTCCAAAAGAAAGCCCTTGAAGCACTCACCAGCTTAGAAGTCGAGGCAATGACCCCCAAAGACATAAAGGAATTTATCAAAATGGCTACCGACCTCGAACGGCTGAACCGCACTATTGAGGAGGACAGCAAGGGCAAGGGCGACAGCTCTACCTCACTGGCTGATGAAATCATGGCGGCCTACTTAAAGAGGGAGGGAAAAGATAATGCTTAGTGCAGAGGCAATATTGTATTACGCCGATCACCCGGTAGAATTTGTCGAGGACATTATCAGAGTAACGCCCGACCCGGAGCAGGCCAAGATACTCCGCAGCGTAGCAGCAAACCCTATGACGACCGTGCGAAGCGGCCACGGCGTAGGAAAGAGCGCAGTTGAGGCATGGGTAGTGATTTGGTTTATATGCACTCACCCATTCCCGAAAATACCATGTACAGCACCGACGCAGCACCAGCTATTCGATATTCTTTGGGCGGAGGTCAGCAAGTGGATAAGAAATAACAAAGCCTTGCGGAATGAGCTGATATGGACGAAAGAAAAGGTCTACATGAGAGGCTACCCGGAGGAGTGGTTTGCGGTAGCACGGACGGCCAGCAAGCCGGACGCTCTGCAAGGATTTCACGCCGAACACCTGCTATACATCATTGACGAGGCCAGCGGCGTAGACGACAAGATATTTGAGCCTGTCCTCGGCGCACTTTCAACGCCGGGCGCAAGGCTTCTGATGTGTGGAAACCCGACGCAGCTATCGGGCTTTTTTTATGAGAGCCACAATAAGAACAAGGCCAGCTACTCTACATTCCACATAGACGGACGCAAGAGCGAACGAGTACGGCAGGATTATGTTGACATGATTATCCGAATGTACGGAGAGGACAGCGACGTATTCAGAGTGCGTGTCGCCGGGGATTTCCCGTTACAGGAGGACGACATATTTATTCCTCTTTCACTCGTCGAAAATTCAATTATGACGGAGTTTTCTCCACGGAAAAACCCGGATTTAATTCATATTGCCTGCGACGTTGCCCGGTTTGGCGACGATAAGACGGTAATTGGGTACAAGATAGACGAGAAAGCGGAGTTTTACAAAAAGCGGCAGGGGCAGGACACCATGAAAACGGCAGACGACATTATTCTGCTTGGCGAAATGCTTGTGCGCAGATATAGGCTTACGCCGGAGAAAGACGACCCTATCCCGGTAAAGGTAGACGACGGCGGAGTTGGCGGCGGCGTGGTAGACCGTCTAAAACAGATTAAGCGGAATGACCCGGAGCGGTTTTGGTGGTTGGAGGTTTACCCGGTAATCTTCGGCCAGCGCATAAAGCATAAATACTACCACGACAGCACCACATATATGATGGCGACAGTCAAGAAGCTATTGCGGCCATACGACGAGGACACCGGGGAACGGAAACCCGTGGAGCTGATACTCCCGGACGACGACGACCTCGTAGCGCAGCTATCCGGGCGGAAATATGCGCTGACAGAGGCCAGCAAAATCAAAGTAGAGAGCAAAGACGCAATGAAGAAAAGAGGGCTGCCGTCCCCGGACGAGGCAGACTGTGTATTGCTTCTTTGCCTGCCAGTAAAACCACCAAAAAAGAGAGGAGGGAGAAAGAATGGCTAAAGCCAAAGCAAGACAGCAGGTGCGCATAATCAAGGAGCAGCGTCAGCAGGCTCCCATTGAGAAAGCCGACACTTCCGTACAGCTATCGGAGCATGAGGTCTACAACGCCGGGGACTGGATAACGCCGCCGAACGACCTAAGAGGCCTCCGCAATCTGGTTAAAAACAGCACCATTCTCCCCCAGTGTATCAGAGCATACAAGAACAATATCGCCGGATTTGGTATCGGCGTGAGATACATTGAGGACACGGACGAAACGCCGGAAATGGCGGAGGAGTTCAGCCGGGCGCAGGAGATCATAGAGCTGCTGAACATAGAACAGGACACAAAAGAGGTATTCGAGGACATTGTGGAGGCACGGGAAACCTACGGGATATCCTATATTGAGGTGATACGCAACGTCGCCGGGGAGGTAGTTCAGATTGATTTCATCAAAGACACGCCCTCTATCCGCAAGACGAAACCCCTTGAGCCGTATATCCCGACAGTGTATTACCACCACGGCAAACAGATTGAGCGAAAGAAACGCTATTGCAAGTACAAGCAGGAGATAGGCGGCAAGACGGTCTACTTTCGGGAATTTGGCGATCCTCGCATTATGGACAGCAGGAACGGCAGGTATCTTGAGGATGGCGAAACCCTTGAGCTGGAACATCAGGCCAACGAAATCATGGAGTTTGCCATAGGAACGGAGGCATACGGGGAAGTCCGCTGGATAGGACAGGTACTCGGAGTGGACGGCAGCAGGAAAGCAGAAAGCCTCAATAACAATTACTTCGAGAACGGCAGGCATACGCCACTTATGATTATGATTAAGGGCGGCACACTTACCGACGACAGCTTTGATAAGCTGCAAAACTACATGAATGAGATTAAGGGCGCAGCCGGGCAGCACGCATTTATCATACTGGAAACCGAAAGCACCGACGGGCGCACGGACTTCGACCAGTCAGAAAAGCCGGAGATTGAGGTCAAAGACCTTGCGAATATCCTGCAAAAAGACGAGCTTTTCCAAGACTACCTCGACAATAACCGCCGGAAAGTACAATCTGCTTTTCAGCTCCCCGACCTTTATGTTGGATATACGACCGACTTCAACCGGGCCACAGCACAGACGGCGCAGGAGGTTACAGAGGAGCAGGTATTCCAGCCGGAGCGAAAGAGCCTCGCATGGGCAATCAATAACCGCCTCTTGAACGGCTACCAATTTCAGTACGTCGAGGCTTATTTCCTTGAGCCGGACATCACAAACCCGGACGACCTCTACAAGCTGCTGACCGTAGCGAACAATGCCGGAGGCGTTACCCCGAATTTTGCCAAAAAGATTATCTATGAGGCATACGGGGAGCAGGCGGAGGACTACGAGGGCGATTGGGGCAATACGCCACTTGCATACAGCAAATCACAGGGCGGCGGAATGGGCTTCGACCTCGGCCAGCTTACCATGAGCCTGCAAAAGCAGATAGAAAAGGCGGCAGGCCAGCACGACGATACTGTTGTCGCTGTGATGAAAGAGGTTAAGCGCCTACTGCTCAAGATGGACAAGGCGGCGTAAATCTGCCCCAGCTTGAGGCAGATTTTGAAGTAGCAGAAAAGAGGTGATTTTATGTGTTGGAATTGCGGCCCTCTGATAAAGGCCATTGACGCATATATCCAAAAGGCAGACAGCGGCCTCTCCGACGAGCTTGGGGCGCAGGGCTACGCAAAGCCGAAAAAGACGGTCAAATATGTGGAGGAGATTGAGGACGGCGTGGCGGAGGCTCTTTTGGAGGAAACAGACTATATTCTTGCGGAGGCAGAAAAGGCCGTTGACCTCGAAACCTTTGCGGAGGACATTTGGCCGAAAGTGAAGCTGAACGACGCAGTAAAAAGCAAGCTCACTACGGTTTTCACGGAAAGCCTTGACAAGTTCATGCCGGAGTTTATCGGCTATTATATAGCGCAGACCGACAAAGACCTCAAGCTGGCGCAGGTATCGAAGCGCACGACGGCATGGGTAAAGGGCTGGGCCAAAGAGCTGGGTGAGATTATGAAGCTCAACAGCCATAAGGAAATAGAGCGCATACTCGAAAAAGGGCTGAAAGACGGCAGCAGCATAGCCGAGTTTAGCCGTGCAATCCTCGACAGCGGCATACGGGACGAATATTACAAGGCCCGGAGAGTTGCCGTCACGGAGATTTTGACGGCGCACAGGGCGGCACAGCAGGAGGCATTCATGCAGTCCCCGGCAGTCAGCGAAAAGATGTGGAAGCACACCGGGGAATACAGGAATGAACCACGGCAGAACCATGTTGACATGGACGGACAGCGAGTACCAGTCGGAGAGCCGTTCGACCTTACCGGGGCAGACGGCGGCTCATACAGCCCCATGTTTCCAGGCGACCCGATTTTACCGCCGGAGGAGCGGATAAACTGTCACTGCATAGAGCAGCCCGTCGTCAGCGAGGACATACTCGGCCTACCGTTGGAGGAAAGACAACGCCTGCAGCAGGAGGCTATTGACGCTATGGACGACGATTGGGAGAAAGAGCTGGACAAAAAGAATAAGGCAAAGGCAGGCATAGAGGAGGAATAGCCCTCATGCTGCCCCTCGTGGCGCAGGAGCGTCCGAAATGGATTAGGTGGAGGATTTCACCACTTACACAAATAACGGCAAATTCGAGCCGTTCAGAGCGTTTTCGTGGCGACACGAAACAGAACACGGTAAAGAGCAGCGGAAACGCTGCTTTTTATATACCCCAAAATTACAGAGAGGAGGTGAGAAAGGCATGAGGAAAGGCTTGAAAAAAGCATACGAGATCACGGACGCAAAAATCCAGTTCGTAAGCCTCGTTGATAAAGCAGCCAATAAGCGGCAGTTCCTTTTGAAAAAGGCGGAGGACGGGCAGGCGGCATTCACCACATACGGCAGGATTGTCAAGGCGGACGCAGATAACCACTATGTCACAGGGATTGTCTATGAGCCTATGGAGGAGGACAGTCACGGCAATTTTATGACGGAGGAGGAGATCACCAAAGCGGCGTACTGGTTTGCTAAGAACGGCGACAAGGTAGACCTGCAGCACAGTTTTGAGCCGCTGGACGGCGCAACCGTCGTAGAAAACTGGATTGCAAAAGCAGATTTTGAAATCGACGGGGAAGCAATCAGCAAAGGAACATGGCTTATGACCGTAGAGGTAGCCGACGAGAGCGTGTGGGACGGCATTGAAAAAGGCGAGATCACAGGCTTTAGCATGGGCGGCCTCGGAAATTATAGCGAGGAGGACGTGGAATTGGATAGCGTGAATAAACAGGAAACCAGCGAGAAGAAAGGGCTGCTGAAACAGTTGGCGGCGGCGTTGGGCGTAAACGTCGTGGAAAAAGGAGCTATGGCGGAGCTTTACGAGGAGCGCAGCAAAGGAACGCTCTTTTGGAACGCTTTTAACTCCCTTGAGGAGATTTTATACAAGTACGACCCGATTACAAGCCGCTGGATGTATGAGACGAACGAGGACAAGGTACGGGAGTGCCTTGAGGACTTCAATCAGATCATCACGAGTATTCTCACTGGCAAAGAGAGCATTACCAAAGCCATTCAGACAGACAGGCCTATTGAAAAGGCCGGGAAGAAAATGAGCGGCAAAAACAAGGAAACCTTAAACGGCATTTATGAGAGTTTAGGGACATTCCTCAAGGAGTTTGACGACCCGGAGGAGGACGACCCGGACAAAAAGAAAAAGGACGGGGAGGAAACCGGGGAGGAGCAGGACGACGACAAGACAGCTAAAAAAGATAAGGAGGACAAAGAAGTGACGAAGCAGGAAGTTGAGCAGATCGTTTCTGCCGCTATCGCAAAGGCGGTAGGAGGCGCACAGCAGAGTACCGCACAGGAGCCGCAGAGTGGCGCAGGAGCGGTAGAAAAGTCCGTGGGTAAGGAAAGTACCGACCCGGCGGAAATCACGGCGGAGAGCGTTGAGAAAATGGTTGAGGCGGCTATTACAAAGGCTCTTGAGCCGCAGCAGGAAGAACACGTCACCGCCGAGCAGGTGCAGGACATGATTGCCGCAGCGGTGGAAAAGGCGGTTGCCCCGGTGCTGAAAAGCAAGGGATTACCCAGCAACCTCAACGGCAGCGGCGGCGTAGAAAAGGCGGCAGGTGAGGAGCATTACCTGCACGGCATTCTCTAATAAAAAGAACAGGAGGAAAAGACAATTATGGGACTTAGTAACAGCACTATCATCAATAAGGCGGCCATTCAGACTGGCACTTTGACCTCCGGCTTGCTGAACCCGGAGCAGGCCCGGAAGTTTATTCAGCAGACTTTTGAGGCGACCAACCTCGGCGGCCTTGTCCGCCATGAAATGCGCACGGCCAAGACTGGCGAGATTGACAAGATTGGCATTGCCAGCCGTATTCTCCGTAAGAAAACCGAGAATACCGACGACGGGTACCGGGCAGGCGTAAAGACCAGCCAGATCGAGTACAGTACCACCGCTATCCGGCTGCCGTGGGAGATCACGGAGGAAACCTTGCGTGAGAATATCGAGGGGCAGAACCTCGAAACGATCATTACCAACCTTATGACTACCCAGCTTGGCGTAGATATGGAGGACTTGTACCTCAATGGCGACGAGGATATGGGAAAAATCCCGGAATTTAGCGCCGCAACCGCATACGCCAAAGGGGACGAGGTTGTTTATGACGGCAAGCTCTATGTGTTCACCGCCGCTCATGCAGCCGGGGCATGGACTGGTACCGACGCAGAGGAATTTGGTACGCAGGGCGACGCAGATTTCCTCAAGATCAACGACGGCTGGATTAAGCAACTTAGCAACGGCGGCCATGTTTATGACGCTTCGAGCGAGAGCAGCATGAGCCTCGACCTGTTTTACAAGACGCTGGCCCTGCTTCCGAACAAGTATAACAACGGTAAGCTTCGCTGGCTCATGTCCCCTAAGAGGGCGCAGGAATGGGAGCTGTTTTTGCTGAACAAGGTTATCGGGCAGGGCGGAGCCGTGCCGGACAGCATTTATACCGCTCCGGCCCGTATTCCGGCGGTGGAATGCCCGTCTCTTGACGACGGGACGATCATGCTGACCGACCCGAAGAACCTTATTGTCGTGAACACCTACGGTATTCAGATCAGAAAGACCACCGAGGGCAAAGAGGCCATTATGATGGATAAGCGTTTCTACGTTACCCATTTGGACTATGACCCGATTGTGGAGGAACTGGACGCTACGGCGATCATTAAGGGGCTGAAATAAGAGAGGAGGAGCGGCTATGTATCATTTGAAACTGATTAAAGCCCTCTCTTACTATGGCGTGGTTAAGGCCACGAAGCAGAACCCGGACGTATATACAGAGGACAAGGCTACCGCCGACGCAGCGGTAGCCTCCGGGTATTTCAAGCTGGTAGATGAGGCACAGGAACCGCCGGAGGGCGGAGAGGAGAAAGAGCCGGGAGAGGGCGGAGGGAATAAGGAACCGGGTAAGAAGCTGGAAGAAATGACAGTGCCGGAGCTGGAAACCTTTGCGGCCTATAAGAACATCAGCCTCAAGGGGATTTCCAAAAAGGCGGACATTATCGCAAAGCTGAAAGACGAGCTGGGCGAGGAAACTGAAAACGAGGTTGACTATGGCAGCCCCACCATGACGGAGCTGCAGAAGCAGTAGACAGGAGGTGCAGCATGGCGGATAGACCGTGGGTAACGCCGGAGGAGGTAAAAGAATACTCCGAGATACCAGCAGTACAGCAACGCAGCGACGCACGGCTCACGGTGGATATTGCGAGGGCGGAGCAGTATGTTATCACATATACGCATAATTCTTTCAGTGAGGGAGAATTGCCGCAGGCGGTAAAGACGGCGGTATTGATACTGGCGGAGGCCTACGGCCACAATTCCGTTATCGCAGCGAGGGAGGTCAAGTCGGAAACATTCGACGATTACAGCTACACCGCAGAAACAAGCCAAATCAGCATAGAGGCGTTAGACCTTGCGGCCCTGCTTGATGATTATGTAAAGGCAGAACCGAGGAACGGGGTAACGCTTCGCATGAGAAAGCTCTAAGGAGGTGCGGCTATGGCGTTTGAAGATTTCCTCAACCACCTTTGCGACATCTACCACGACAGGGAGGAGCAGAAAACACCCGGCTACGGGCTACCTGCTTCTCCCTCTTTCAGCTACCCGGACGTGCCGGACATTAGCGAACAACAGTGCCATTTTGGTGTGAAGTCGCAGAGCGTCACGATCACGCAGACGGCCCCGGCGAACCTTATGGACGCAAAAATCAAACTTACCTTGCCAGCCGGGACAGACGTGCGCCGCAACGACAAGATTGTGGATTGCATGACCGGGCTTGAGTACACAGCGGAGCAGCCAATCAATATCAGAGGCCACCATGTATTCGTCTACATCAAGAGGACGGGAGGACAAAAGGCACTATGAGCGGTAGATACGTTGATATTGATATGTCCGAATTTAAGGAGTTTTTCGGGAGTTTGGAACGGGCAGCAAAGGGCGACTTTCGCAAAGAGTTTGAGCTGTTTTTGGAGGGGCTTGGAAACGAGTTCTTGAGGATATTGCAGGACGAAATCGTGCGGCGGAAAGTGTTGGACAGCAGACAGCTCCTCGCCAGCTTTGAAAAGGGCGGCGACGGAAACGTATGGAACATAGAGGAGGGCGGACTGGTACTGGAAGTCGGGACGAATGTGGAATATGCAGGGTATGTGAATGACGGTCACTGGACGAATACCAAAGGCGTGGAGCGGCGTTTCGTGCCGGGGTATTGGGAGGGCGACCGCTTTATTTACGACCCGGCGGCCAAAGGCGGAATGATGTTAAAGCAGCATTGGGTAGAGGGTAAGCACTATTGGGAAAGCGCACTCCGCATACTCGACATGATTTACCCGGAGCTTTTGGAGGCAAAGTTGCAGGAATGGCTTGACAGCTATTTCGGAGGCTGACGAGGAGGTGATAAAGGTGCTTGAGCTTGAGCAGGAGATTGCAAGCATTATGAAATATGTGATTGACCGGGCAGGAAAACCAGCCCCGTACTATTGGGAAGTCCCGGCGCATTTCGCTGTCCCGTCGGCCTACTTCCCTATGCCGGAAATCGACACCGGGGGAGAAACATTTCTAACCTACTATATGGATTATGCTTGGTATATCAAGATTTTCCACAGGACAAAAGAGGGAGCTTACGCCCTCGGCCTTGCGGTCATTACGGCGATACGGGCGGCGAGAAACCTTGTTCCGCTGATTGCAGAGGACGGCAGCGAGATTGAGGGGAGTTGGGTACGCTTGAATGACCCGAAACTGAAAATACTGGACGACGGGGCGGCGCAGCTTGCTATCACTTGGCGCAGCCGGAGGCCGTATAACGACACAGCGGCAGGGGCGCAGCGTTCGCAGTCATTCTATGTTGATGTGTTTATGAAGTCCGGGAAAGAGATTTCGGACGCATACGCAGAGGCACTGGAACGCTATGCAGTCCCGTTAAATTCAAACGGCGGAAAGCCGGAATAGGAGGTAAACTATGGCAACCACAAACAAAAAGGCTGTGGAGGCGGCGGCCCCGGCGCAGGGCAAGGCCGCAAAGAAATACACAGTCGAGAAATTACAGGCGAATTGCCGCCAGCTTTTCGGAGTTTCGACAAGCACATTCGCCGGAGCGACATATGGAATGACGGGTACTTATACCGTCGAGGAAATGAAAGCGCACATTGAGGCGTGGAGTAAGAAAGGGGTGAAATAACACATGGCCGGAGGACGATTTGACAAGCTCATAGGCAAGGAAAGACCGGGTACTTATACAAATTTCGAGAGTGGCCGGGAAAACAATACGGTCAATACGGGGACGAGGGGTACCGTGATTATACCGCTCCCCAAAGCGGCATACGGTCCGGCTAAGAAATTTATCAAGCTGACGACCGACAACCCGGACGCAGGGGCGGCTACGTTTGGTTACAGCATTTATGACAACGATCCTAACCGTCAGATGTTGCTTATCCGGGAAGCATTTAAGAGAGCCACGACCGTATATGTCTATATTCTGACGGAGGGGAAAAAGGCACAGGCAGAGATCACCATGACGACGCAGGCAGCAGACGAGGAGGCCAGCACGGACGCAGTTACGAATACTTTGACCGCTATCGCAAGATACGGCGGCAGCAGGGGGAACGACCTTACTGTTACCGTGGACGCTAACCCCCTCGGAGGGTACGACGTGATTATTCACCTTGCCGGGAATAAGGTCACGCAGTACGAGGGACTGGAAACTGTCGAGGAGCTGATTGCGCTGGAAAATCCGTATATCGCATTTACGGGCAAGGGAAGCCTCGGAGAAACCGCCGGGAAGAACCTTGCAGGAGGCAGCGACGACGAGGCGGCCAACATGGACATTACGGCCTTTATCGACGCATGGGAAAATGTGAAGTTCAATACCGTAGCATTCCCGTTCGACGGAGAAGCAGCGGCGAATGTCAAGCAGGCAGCCCTCACGAAAGTACGGTATATGCGTGACAATATGGGCCGTGGCGTACAGGCGGTTATCCCGAACACCGGGAACACGGACTATGAGGGAGTAATCAATGTGACGAACAGCATTTCTCTCGACGGGGACGTGTTGAGCTGTGCGGAGGCCTGCGCATGGGTAGCGGGGGCGACAGCAGGAGCGACCAATAAGGAAAGCCTTACCTACAACCAGTACGTCGGAGCGACCGAAGTGGTTGGCCTCAAGAGTAACGAGGAGGCAATCACGGCGATCAAGGCCGGGGAGTTTTTCTTCTCTGTAAATGATGATAACCAGATCGTGGTTGAGTATGACATCAACAGCCTTGTGACCTTTTCGGATAAAAAGGATAAGAGCTACCGTAAAAACCGTGTTATCCGTGTTTATGACACATTCCAGGAGGCATTACAGCTCAATTTCCCTCCCAACAAATATGACAACGACCCGGATGGCTGGGACATTATGGAGGGCATTGGCAAGACAATATTGAAACAGTTTTCCGACGCAGGGGCAATTAAAAATGTTTCCTATGAGGAGGATTTTCTCGTTGACCGGGAAGCCAGCGTTGACGACGAAACGTATTTCAATATCGGCCTGCAGGCGGTGGACAGTTCAGAGAAGCTCTATTTCACTGTAAAAACAAGATAAGGAGGAGGACACATGAGCGATCTTTTGCAGTATCACAAAAACCCGATCTCGCTTAGAGAGGGCAAGGTATTCCTCGACGGTCTTGAGGTTTTTGATTCCGTAAAGTGCGAGATCAAATTTACGCCGGACGTATGGACGGGGCGGCAGCTTGGGGACAGGAGCGCAAGCAGTCGCTGGCTCGGTTACAGCATTACTGGCAGCATTACCCGGCGACGCACTACGGCATGGCTGAAAGACACTATAAAGGGTTACATTGATAGCGGAAAAACGCCGGAGTTTACGATACAGGGCATTATGAATGACGCAGGCTCCGAGTATTACGACACGAATGGCTCTGATACAGTTACGGTTGTTGGCGTTGTGCTGACTGGAGATTTGAACCTGCTTAACCTTGACGCAGACGGGCAGGTACTTGACGACGTAATTGGATTTAATGCAAAGGCTATGGTTTAAGAAAAAGCCCCTCCCAGCAAATATTGCGGAGGGGCTTGCATATTTGGAAAGGAGATTACCACTATGGCAAAGAAAGATTTGAAATATTTTATGCGCAGCAAAGAGGCAGAGATTGTGACCGCTCCCGGCCCGGACAGCTTTAAGGATGAAGGTGGGAATGTAATTCAGTTTGAAATCAAGGTACTCACGCAGGAGGAGATCACCAAGATTAACAACAACTACAAGAAGCGCACTATGGCGACGGACAAGAAAGGCAGTGCGCTTATTGCTAACGGCGAGGTTGTTTGGAAAACCGAGAACGACGCAGCGAGGGCGACCCGGCACATGA
This sequence comes from Lachnospiraceae bacterium, assembly GCA_021770785.1. Lineage (GTDB taxonomy): Bacteria > Bacillota > Clostridia > Lachnospirales > Lachnospiraceae > Roseburia. The sequence continues at coordinate 65,825 of JAETQH010000004.1, read as the reverse complement.
TTGTGGAGGCGTTACAGTACCCGAACCTCAAGGACAAGGAGCTGATGGACTACTATGGCTGCGCTGATTTTACTGATATGCCGCTCAAGGTATTCCCGAAAGCGGACGAGTATCAGCACGTTATGAGGATTGTGCTGCAGGCGTTGGGGATTACCGCCCCGGTAAATGACGACGAGGAGCTGGAAGCAGCAAAAAACTCGTAAGCTCTCCCGGCAGCGACGGCTATTGGGCGCACGTCCTTTGGCAGAGGCACAATCTCCGCATGGAGGATTTTTCAGATATGCCGAGGCGATTGCAGCTCTTATACATAGCTTCGGAGCTTGAGGAGGACAAAAACCCGGTTAGACACGACACTATCATAGAGAGGAGGCGGTAATTGTGGCTGACCTATTAGCAAAATTTCGGCTTGTTGATGAAATGAGTGATAAGCTCGGCAGCATGGCCGAGAGCGGACAAAGCATGATCGAGCAATGGGAGGCAGCCGGGGAAGCTACAAACGCAGCTTTTGAGGGCATAGCCGGAGCAGTCACGGCAGCTACTTCTACCGTGGACGGCGTGGCTACTTCCATAGACAGCCTGCAAGGTGCGGCCAGCAATGCCGCCTCCGCTTCTGATGCGCTGGCAGAAACTTTGGGAGGCTACGGCGACGCAGCGGCGGAGGCCGTGGCGCAGACGGACTACTGGACAGAGGCGGTTGGTAACTACGATAAAAGCGCACTTGAGGCGGTCTATTCCACCGAGGAATTAGTCGAAATGGGATTAAAGTCTGCGGCGGCATTGGAGGAGCAGGAGCGAATGTTTGAGCTGTGCGACCAGTCGGCCAGCAGCTTGAGCAAAAGCATAGAGGCAACGGCCAGCATTGAGGAGGAACTTTCGAGGACGCTTGAGGAGGCAGCGGCGGCTACGGCGGAGCTTGCCCGGAGTGATGATGTTTCTGCGGAAAGCAAGGCGGAACTGGCAAAGGCCAGCACCGAGGCGGCAGAGGCCATGAGCGAGCTGACAAGGGCGCAGGACGAAGCGGCGGCAGCTATGGAGGCTTACGACGCAGTTATGGCCTCCGGGACTACTGATTTAACAGAGCTTGAGGCAGCGGCAGAGAGAGCCGGACACGCAGCGGAGAACCTTGCGGAGGCAAACGGCAAGGCCAGCAGTGCAAGCGAGGAGCTATCAAAGGCAACGGCAAAGGCGACCGAGGAGGCAGAGAACAGCGGCAAAAAAGGCGTGGAGGCCATTGAGGGAGTAGCAGGGGCATTGGCGGCGGCAGGCATTACCGCAAAGGTAAAGGAAATCGCAGACGCAGCCTATGAACTGGTTACGGCTTTTTCAGAGGCAGAAAGTACCGTCGTAAAGGCCACAGGTGCAAGCGGAGAGGCACTGGACGGACTGACCGCCAGCATGATGGACGCTTACGCTGCCAGCAAATCCGGCAGCCTTGAGGCCACCGCAGCGGCAGTCGGGGAGATCAATACAAGAATGGCGCTTACCGGGCAGGAACTTACGACTGTAACCGGGCAATTTCTTGATTTTTCGGAGATTACCGGGACGGATGTCGTCGGTTCGGTTCAGAAAGCCACGAAAATTATGAACAAGTGGGGCATAGAGCAGACGGAGGTAGAAAGCGTCCTTGATAAGTTGGCATATGCCGGGCAGATTTCCGGGGCTTCGGTAGACAATTTGAGTAATACGGTTATCAACAGCTCCGCCACATTCCAGTCTTTGGGAATGGATTTGGATAATGCCATTGGCCTGTTAGCTGACCTTGAGCTTTACGGAACCACCAGCCAAACGACAGTGACGGGCTTGCGGACGGCAGTAAACAATTTCGCAAAGGACGGGCTTGACGCAGAAACGGCCTTGCGTGATGTTATCAGCGAGATAGCCAACATGGAGGACGCAAGCGAGGCGACGGCACTTGCGGTAGAAACTTTCGGCAGCAGGGCCGGGCAGGAATTTGCCGGAGCGATCAGAAGCGGAGCCATTTCCGTTGACAGCCTTACGCAGTCCCTCGACGTGGCACAGGGAACACTCACGGCAACGGCAAAGACAGCGCAGACGCTCGACCAAAAATGGACGCAGGCCAGCAACAATATAAGCACGGCATTTACCACAGCAATCCAGCCTACCATAGACGGGATTTCCAGCGGAATGGCAAGTGTGGCGAACAGCTTCGGGGACTTTCTGAACGAACACCCAGCCGTCACGAAAGCGATTACGGCTATTGGCGTAGGTTTAGGTGTGGCGGTGGTGGCAATCGCAGCGGTATCGGTAGCCTCCCTTACTGCTATCCCAGCAGTTGCCGCATTAGGAGCGACGATCAGCGCAGCCATTTGGCCGATTACCCTTATTGCGGCAGCCGTGGCAGCGGTAGTTGGCGTTGTAATGCTGCTGGCGAGTGCATTTAGCGCAGCAGAGGACGAAACAGCCGGAATGACAGCGACCACACGGGCGCAGTATTACGAGCTGCAAGACCTTAATGCGGAATACGAGGAGGCCTGCGAGAAGTACGGAGAAACCTCGGAGGAGGCTTCGAGGCTCAAATATCAAGTGGACGACCTTTCGGCGGCATTTGAGGCAAACAGGCAGACCGTAGAGGAGTTTACCGCAGAGGTAGACGCACTCTGCGAGAGCGTTTCACAGGTAACGAGCGACTTCAACGACAGCATGACGGCCATTAAGAATACCGAAGTCGGCTCCCTTGCCCTTATTCAGAAATACGAGGATTTGGCTTCACAGGCAGACCTCACCGGGGCGCAGGAAAAGGAACTTGAGGCGATCACAAAGAAACTGTCTGACACATACCCGGATTTGGCGGCGCAGATGGACGGCGCAACGCTTAGTACCGAGGACTATGTGGAGGCCATGAAGAAAGCCTGCGAGCAGCAGGCCGAGGAGCAGAGGCAGGCGCAGGCACAGGAAACCTATGTTGAGGCTTTACAGAAACGGGCGGAGCTTACGGAGGAGATTGCCAAAGCACAGGAGAACTTAAATCTTGAGCAGGCCCGAATGGACGACATGAGCGGCTGGACGCATTTTTGGACGGCTGGCGAATGGGACGACCTTGAGGCGTACCAAGCAGCACTGGACGAACTGAATGCGGCACAGGCGGAAAACGAGGCCACTATCTCACAAATCGAGCAGGGCTGGGCGGACATATCGGAGGCAGAACAGGCGGCAGCAGAGGAAACCATTTCTTGGGAGGACGCAGCAGCCACCGCCTATGAGAATGTCAAAGACCGGGTAATTGAACTTTGTGAGGCTTATGGAGAGGCTTACAATGCTGCCCTTGAGAGCTTTGAGGGGCAGTTTGGGCTATTCGACGAGGCCAGCATGAAGTCCGAGGAGTATGTAAACTCCACCGTAGAGAACGCACAGAAAGCTCTCGATAGTCAGCTTGCCTATTGGGACAATTATCTTGCGAATATTGAGGTGCTGAAAAGCACTTCCGCCGAGCAGTTAGGCGTTACGCAGGAAAATTATGAGGCTCTTATGGCCTATGCGCAGAACGGCAGCGAGGAGGCCGCCGGGCTTGCGGCCAGCATGGCGGAGGCTATCAATAACGGCGACGCAGAGGCAGTAGCGGCTCTTGCGAATACTGTTGGCGAGGTCAATGCAAAGCAGCAGGAAATAGCAGCGACTACGGCGGATTGGGTAACAAATTTCTCCTCTCAAATGGACGAGATTGAGAAAGAAATGCAGTCTACCGTTGAGGGCATGAACTTAGACACCGAGGCAGCAGCAAGCGCAACGGCGACGATCAATGCCTATGCTAATTCTATCCGGGCAGGAAAGGCCAATGCAGTAGCGGCAGCAGAGGAGGTAGCGAACGCAGTTTCGGCGGCTTTTGCCTCCGCAAAGACGAGCGTGAATGTAAGCGTAAATTCAAGCGGAGTACCCGGCCATGCGAACGGTACTACCAACGCAGAAAGCCTATTCCTCGCCGGGGAAAGAGGCCCGGAGCTTGTGGCACGTCCTGCAGCAGCATACGCAAACGGCACGACAGACAGCACAGACTATTTTATCGCCGGAGAGAATGGGCCGGAGCTTATTGCCGGAGAGCCGGGCAGCACCGTATTCCCGACGCAGGAAACCGACAGGCTCATATCCGCTTTGAATGAAAAGCGGCGGCCATTACAGGTATTCGCAGATACGGGTGAAAATGCCGGGGCCGAGGGCGGAGGAGCGACGGAGCAGGTGAGGCGCATACTGCTTGAAATTGCAGGCAGCGGCGCAATCGAGGTAGGGGGCGGAGGAGCGGACAAAGAAACAATCCTCGAAGTCCTTTACGAACACTTAAAGCCCGTACTGATGAACATTATACAGGGCGAAATCTATGAGGAGGGGGAGTATTCGTATGAGTATTAAGTATCAAATGTGGCTGACGTATAATGCGGAGAAAGAGAAAATACGGCTCCCCGTCCTCCCGGAGAGCTTCAAGACAAAGAACGGCAGCAAGAATGACAGCGTGAATATCGCAGGGCTTGGCGAAATTGTTATCATACAGAGCCGCCTGGCCTTGCAATTCAGCTTTTCCAGCTTTTTCCCGGCGACGAAATTTCCCGGCCTGCAGGTCGGCAAGATAACAAAGCCCCTTTCACTGATAAAGAAAATCAGTTCTTGGAAAGCCGGGAAGAAACCAGTGCATTTCATAGCGACGGCCTGCGGCGTAGACCTCTACTGTACGATTGAGGATTTTTCTTACAGCGAGGAGGGAGGCGACCCCGGAACATACCAGTACAGCATTACGCTCAAGGAGTACCGGGAGATTAAGGTACGGCAGGTAAAGGTGAACATACCGAAAGCCGTGGCGACGGTCAAGAAAGAGGAGCCGAGGGTAGATAATACCGTACAGCCAAAGACATATACCGTTGTAAGCGGCGACTGCCTTTGGAATATTGCCAAAAGGTTTTACGGCAACGGCAGCCAGTACACAAAGATTTACGACGCAAACAGGGGAGTAATCGGCGGAAACCCAAACTTGATTTACCCCGGACAGGTTTTAACCATACCATAAGGAGGCGAGGACATGGCGGACGGAATAAGCCTAATAATCATCAAAGGCGAACAGGGCTACGACGTTACCCAGCTCGTCGAACAGATCAAGTGGAGCGGCAGAAAAGGCTCCTCGTCCCGGACACTTTCGGTAACACTGGTGGACGACGACGGCTACAAACACGCCCGGAGCGAGATTGACGTGGAGCAGGGACATCAATGCCTGTTCAATTACAACGGGCAGGAGCTTTTCCGGGGTATCATTATGACGCAGACGCAGAACAACCGGAAAAGGCTCACATTCAAAGCCTACGACAACGGCATATATTTGGCAAACAATAAGGACACATTCACCTATGAGAATAAGACGGCCAGCGACGTATTCCGGGACTGCTGCACACGCTTCGGCCTGCCTATGGGGGAGGTTGCGGAATGCACCTACAAAATCCCGGAGCTGACGAAACCAAAGACAACGGCATTTGACACGATTGTGGACGCTTTGAGCCTCGATTTTGACGCTACTGGTATAAGGCATTATGTTTCAAGCGCAAAGGGAAAATTAAGCCTCCTCACGAGGCGAGAGAACATCATGCAATGGGTGATTGAGGTGGGACAGAACCTATCCAATTACACCTACACGAGGAGCATTGAGAAGATAAAGACACGGGTAAAAATGGTATCGAAAGAGGGGACGACGCTGGCGGAAAAATCCAACGCCGGACTGGAGGAGAAAATCGGCGTATTCCAAGAGATAGATAAGCCGGATGAAAGCCTCACCCCGGCGCAGATCAATGACCTCATTGAGAGCATACTCGACGAAAAGGGTACGCCGGAGCGGACGCTGAACGTGGAGGCTATGGGGATAGCTGATGTCATTTCGGGGATTGGTGTTTATATCATTATCCCGGAGCTGGGGCTGTCCAGGACATTCTATGTGGACAGCGACACGCACACATTCAAAGACAGCCTGCACACCATGTCGCTCAAGCTCAACTATGCGAACGACCTTTCCAAACCGGGAAAGGGCAGCGGCGACAGCGGAGGCGGAAAGGATTACAAAGTGGGCGACGTGGTTCAGTTCAACGGAGGGCCGCATTACGTCAGCAGCACGGCAGGAAGCCCGACAGGATCGCCGTGCGCAGCAGGCCCGGCAAAGATAACATTGATAGCAAAAGGCGCAAAGCACCCGTGGCACCTCATTCATACGGACAGCAGCACGAGGGTATATGGGTGGGTTGACGACGGTACATTCAGTTAGGAGGAGCAGATATGGCAGAGGAAACCGAAAAAACCAGCCTCAAACAGCTTTTTCAAGGAATGGCAGGCGACGGCGTAGAGGTTTTGCAGGGGATTGTGAAATCTGCAAGCCCTCTGAAAATACAGATTGTCAATGATGATAAGCTGACAATCGGGCCGAATATTACCTACGTTCCGAGGCATTTAACGGACTACAAGACGGAGATCAGCGGCCCGAATATCCAAAATTATTATTACACAGGGAATAGCACGGAGAGCGGCACGGCTCCCGTTTCTCCCTCACACGTTCATGCATTGGGGAGAATACCAGTCACGGTACATAATGCCTTGAAAGCCGGGGAGAAAGTTCACGTCCTTTCTTTCAACCACGGGAAACAGTATTATTTGCTGGACAGAACGGAGGGATAGTTATGGCAGAGGTTTTTATCCCCATACCGATAGATACGGTCACAGAGGCGGAGGAACAGCCGTCATTGACGTACCGCCTTGACCTTGAGGCCGGGCGGATTGTTGGCCGGGTAGATAAGCTGGAAGCAGTGAACCAAGCTATCCGAAAGGCCATTATTACGCCACGGTTCAAATGCCTCATTTACGATAACCAGTACGGCAGCGAGGTAGAGGAGGCGATCATCACAAAGGACGCAAGCCCGGAATATATAGAGGCCGTGACAGAGGGCTTCATCAAGGACGCACTGCGCCCGGACACACGCATACTTTCTATTTACGATTTTCAGTTTGAGTTCAGAGAGGACAGGGCTTATGTGTTTTTCCGGGCAGACACGATATTTGGAGAAACAGAGATTGAGGAGGTGATTTAGAGTGTTTGAGGATTATACCTACGAGCGGCTTTTGGAGGACGTGCTGAACAATGCGCCGGAGGACATTGACACCCGGCAGGGGAGTATTTTTTATGACGCAGTTTCCGGGCCTTTGCTGAAAATTGCAAAGCTCTACACCGACCTTGACCTCATTGTGGAAATGGTGAGCGTGGTAACGGCCACCGGGGAGGCGCTTGACGCAAGGGCCGGAGAATATGGCATTACGAGGCTTGCGGCTACACGGGCAAAGTACCGTGTTACCTTTGAGGGGGTTATGCCGCAGACCGGGGAGCGGTTTTATACGGACGGCCAGTATTTTGTCTTGAGGGACGGAGAGGAAAACGGCCAGCCGATCTATTATCTTGAGGCAGAGGCGGCAGGCATTGGCGGCAATGACATCTACAAAGGAACGCCAGCCGTCCCGGTGAACAACATAGAGGGGCTAACTTCGGCTACGTTCGGGCCAATCTACGAAAACGGCAGCAACGAGGAGGACGACGAAAGCCTCCGTACCCGTGTGCAGGAGAAGATAGCAGGCCCGGCGGAGAACGGGAACAAGCAGCACTACAAGACATGGTGTGAGAGCATAGACGGGGTAGGCCGGGCGAGGATATTCCCTCTTTGGAACGGGCCGAACACGGTCAAAGCCGTCCTTATAGACGGCGAGGGACAGCCATGCAGCCCCTCAAAGATTGCAGAGGTACAAAACTATATCGACCCGTCCACAAAGGGCTACACGGCCACGGTAGACGGCAGGACGTACACCGTAGGCGACGGGCTTGGGGAGGGAGTTGCGAACCTCGGAGCGCATTTCACGGCGGCAGGGGCAATACCGCTCACGATCAATGTTAGCTTTAAGGCAGAGCTGGCAAGCGGAGCGACACCCGACGCAGCGCAGCAGGAGGCGACAGAGGGCATTGAGGCATACTTCAAAGGGTTGGTTCTTGATACGGCAGAGGCAGCAGACATTGTTGTTAGGGTGTCTGCCGTCGGAGCGATTTTGAGCGGATTGCAGACTATCCTCGATTACAGCGACCTCAAGCTCAACGGGGCGGCAGTAAACATTTCACCCGGAGAGGACGGCGTACCTGTTATCGGGGAGGTGATTGTTTCGTGAAATTCTACGAGAAATACTATGCCAACAATTACGAGGAGCTGATAACCTATTACCCCCGGTTTTACAGGGATGTATTTGAAATGGTGGAAATCCTCAAAGCACACGGCAGGATAGCCGACGGCATGGAGGGGAACATTGAGCAGGCTTACCTCAACGGCTTCATTGATTACGCAGACGAGGCGACCATATCAAAATTTGAGAAATTCTTAGAAATAGGACTGAACAAAGACCGCACTCTTGAGGAGCGCAGGCGGCTTGTGAAGTCCTATTTTGTTGGCTTCGGGAAAGTTTCGGCCTCGCTGATTTGCCAAATGATTGCGGCCTACACCAACGCCCCGGTGACCTGCAGATTTGAACCTTTCGACGAGGAGGGGAACAATCTGCTCTATATTGATTTCCAGCGCAGCGACGGCGAAACCATCTACATGAGCGACATTCTACTGCTGCTCTCAAGAAAGCTCCCGGCGCATATCGCATACAGGCCGGAGATTGTTTACCGCTTCCCGGTTGTCATAGGGCGCAAGAGAACCTATTACAGGTATGGATATGAGCTATGCGGCACAAAGCCAGACACGGCCCTCCTCGGTATTGCCGTTTTGAGGGACACCATAACGAAGCAGGAACACAGCAATACACGGATTACCTATAAAAACGCTGACGAGGAGAACGAGCTGGCCGGGACATACCCGAATACGGCAACACAGGCCCGGTATTTCGCACGGGACATAGCAACGGAGCAGGAGCATGAAAGCGGCCTGTTCACATACGAGGAAACTGGGCCGGAGCAGCAGACGGGCCAGCACCCCGGCGCAGCTTTTTTGGGGGAGGCGGTCAAAGCCGCCCTGGGAGTAGAGGCCGAGCATGAAAACAGCGTGACGGGCTACGAGATCACCGGGACAAAGCCGGACACCGTTCTACTTGCCGCAGCCCACGCCGGGACGCTGGCGGTAGAGGAGCGCAGGGAGAACACGCTGGCAGAGTATGAGGCCACCGGGACAAAGCCGGAGGCGGCTGCCATAGCCCGGAATTTAGGCCAAATGACGGCGATTTCGCAAAAGGTAGGGATTTATACTACCGACTATGAAAAAGCCGCAGAAACAGCCCACACGGGCGCAGAGCCGGGCATTACGACCGTAGGCAATAGCAAAGTGATTGACGCAGGCACGGGAGCGACGGCGACCGAGTGCAGCGTTGATTATACCCCTTGTGGGACAACATTCACACAAAGTTAGGAGGCAGAGGCGAAAATGAAATTTTGGAACGAGAATTTCCTCAATAAGCGGCGCAAGGAATGGCTGAACAGCATTTCCAAAATCCAGTATTACGCAGGCGGAAACTGGTATGACGCTGTTATTACGGAAAAGAGCATTGAAGGCGACACACTGAAAATCCTTAGTACCACGACGGACAGCGCAGACCTCACAATCACGAGCGTCCGACTGCTCGACACCAGCATGGAGATCGCCGGGCAGATTTCCGAGAGCATTAAGAAGCTTTCTACGCAGGGAGTAATAACCCTTTGGGAGTTTCCTCTCTACGAGATTGATACCACGGATTAAGGAGGAGGTGAGAAAGGAATGTATAATGTACTGCTTTGGAAAGACCACGCTGTAACGCCGGATAAGACCTACAAGGTCACAGAGAACGCAGACGGCACGATCACACTGACCCCGGCAGGGAAGATTATCCAGCAGGGGACGAACATGAGCGCAGTTAATTTCAACAACATGGAGCAGGGCATACTTGCAGCCAACATTACGGGCATTGAGGCGTTGCGTCTGATTGGCTTTTTGCAGACCAAGACGGAGGCCCTTGAGGGACAGGTGCTTGAGGAAACGCTGACGAACAGCAAAAAATACCCGTTCAACGACAGCACAAAGACGATTGCGCTCGACAGCAGCAACCCCCGGAACAATAAGGACTACACGATCACCGTGGAGGCGGAGGCGGCAGACGGTTTTGTCGGGGATATTGTTATCACTGACAAAATGCTCAACGGCTTCAAAATCGCCTACACTGGCAGCGCAAGCAGCGTGAATGTCAAGTGCTATGTGCAGGGAGGGAAGTAACCTATGGCAAACATAATCATCAAATCAGACGAGCGCAGAGCCTACGAAAACCGGGTAATGCGCTCTTTTGGTGCAAATCCGGCCAGCAGGGAGCAGAGGGAGGCGGCGGAGATTGTCGCAGCCCGTTCCAGTGAGGCCTACAAGAATTTGAAGAAAATGGAGGAGAAAAGCAGATGAATGAAGTAATCAAGACACCCGGCAAGCACGTCGAGTACGAAACCACGGCCAAAAGCATTATCTTTGGCGACGACGACCTCTCCGTAAACCTCAAGAACCGGGAGAGGGACGAAAAGGTGCTGATTGATGTATGCGCCGACAGCGAGGGCAACCTCACTATGGGTACGGCGGCAGGCCTCAAGTATGTGGCGCAGGTGGAAATCCCGGCAAGACAGTATGACGAGGAGGAGCAGGAGAACCCGGCCTATGACCCGGAGGCCGAGGAGGGCATGGGGACGGCCCAGCAGACGATCATTGTTAGAACGCCCGTACCTTTTGATATTGACAACTGCACAATTTACCTTTGGGGAATGGAGGAGTAAGCTATGAACAATTTTGACGACATGAAACTGGCGGTAGAGGCTCTTTCCGGCGGAAAGAATACGGTTATTTTTGACGACATTGGTATGCCGTCGATTATGGTTATCCTGCCTAAAATGATTTCCAACGCCCTTATTACCGGGGCAACGGAAACGGTACACCCGGCATTTATCGTAGACGGCGTGGAAAAGGAAAAGGTAGCAATTTCCAAGTACCACAACATTATCGTGAACAGCCGGGCCTACTCACTTCCCATGCAAGACCCGAAAGCAAGCCTCGACTGGACGGCGGCGCAGGCGGCCTGCAGGCAGAAAGGCGACGGCTGGGGGCTTACACCGTTTTCCCTTTGGGGCGCAATCGCCCTTTGGTGCAAGAAAAACGGCACTATGCCGCACGGCAATAACAACTATGGAAAAGACGTTACCTACACCCATGAGAGAGGGGCAGTAACCTACAAATATACGGATAACGGCGTACAGAGGGACGGCAGGACGGCCACGGGCAGCGGCCCGGCGACGTGGTACCACGATCATACGCCCTTTGGGATTGCAGACCTCAACGGGAATGTGTGGGACTGGTGCGCAGGCATGAGGCTCGTAAATGGGGAAATTCAGATCATTCCTTATGCGAATTGCATGAGAGCCACCTGCGACATGAGCGCAGCCAGTACCGAGTGGAAAGCGATCAAGGCGGACGGCAGCCTTGTAGCACCGGGGACAGCCGGGACGCTCAAGCTGGATTTTGTCAGCAGCAAGGTAACGCTGTCTACTTCCGTTACTAACCATGTAGGCAACGAGAACGAGGGGACGGGAAGCGGCGCAACCTTTGAGAGTACAGTGGCGGCCAGCGGCGTAACGGCTCCGCAGATCATCAAGGAGCTGGCACTCTTCCCGGCAGACAGCAGTGGATATGAGGGCGATTACTTCTATGTGAACAATACGGCGGCAGAGCGTTTCCCGATTCGTGGTGGCGACTGGACCAACGGTGCGTATGCTGGCGTGTTCTATACGCACCTCAACAACTCTCGTGCGAGTGTCCACCCCGGCGTTGGCTTCCGCTCCGCTTTTTATGGGGAACTGTAAACTGAACGCCGCAGAACTGAGGGGGAGGGCGACAGCCCTCCCTTGCACTTTTTGAAGCGGAGGAGCAAAAGGCTATGGCAAACGACGTGAAAAATTATTCCAAAGAAACGACGAGTTTCATACTCAAGGAAAAGATTGCCGACATGATGAAATACGGCAAGCAGGCCGTAGCGAACTTCCCTCGCAGAGAACGCCAAACAGCGGACGAGATACGGCGGTCAATGCTCACAATGTATCGGCTCTCGATTGTCATTGAGAAGAAATACTACAAGAAAACGACGCTCCAAGACCTTGACATTGAGCTGGACGTGCTGCGGCACTTGATACGGCTGGCACAGGACAAGGATTATTACGGGCAGAACGTAGCTCCGCCGTTGCCCTTTAAGAAGTATGAATATTGGAGTGGGCTTTTGAATGAGATTGGCCGCATTATCGGCGGCTATATGAAGTACGCAAAGCAATAAGAAAATTTGGGGAGCAGGCCGGATAGCGTTTCCCGATTCGTGGTGGCAACTGGAACAACGGTGCGAATGCTGGCGTGTTCTATACGAACCTCAACAACTCTCGTGCGAATGTCAACAACAGCATTGGCTTCCGCTCCGCTCTGCTGCTATGCCGGAAATTGGGCGTATATCTCAAGGGATTGCGCACGGAGCATAGCACCAAAGGGGCAGGCTTCCCTCCTGCGGCCAGTACAGGCCAAAGGAAAAGATTATATTGCCGTGAAAACGTCCCAGCAGTATCGGGACGAGGCGGAAACGTCACGCACGGCGGAAATGGAGGAGTTTGTTTGATTAAGAATTTATCAGACACGGCACCGGGAACGGTGGTACTCGACGACATTTACGACACGATCTGCGACTATGAGGAGCTTTACCAGTCACATCTTGAGGCAAGAAAAGGCAAGCGGTACCGGGACGACGTTTTATTGTTCTCGGACAGGCTGGAAGAAAACCTTATTGAGCTTCAGAACGAATTGATATGGCAGAGCTACAAGGTAGGAGCATACAGGCAGTTTTATGTCAGAGAGCCGAAACTCCGCCTCGTCATGGCGTTGCAGTACCGGGACAGGGTAGTACAGTGGGCGATATACAAACAGCTATATCCCTTTTATGACAAGACCTTTATCGAGGACAGCTACGCCTGCAGACGGGGCAAGGGGACACACCGGGCGGCAGACCGTTTACAGTATTGGTTACGGCAGGTTAGCCGCAGGCCCGGAAAATGGTATTATTTGAAGCTGGACATCAGCAAATATTTTTACAGGGTAGACCACCTTGTTTTGCTGGATATTTTGAGCCGGAGGATAAAAGACACCCGGCTCATGCAGCTTCTTTCAGAGATCATAAACAGCGAGGACACTCGCTTCGGACTTCCGGCAGGATTAAGCCCGGAGGAATGCACCGAGGATATGTGGCTATGTGACGTGGGTATGCCGATTGGCAATCTCACGTCACAGCTTTTTGCAAACATATACCTCAACGAGTTAGACCAGCTCTGCAAGCATGAGTTACGGCTCCATTACTACATACGGTACATGGACGACGTGATTATCCTTTCTGACAGCAAGGCGGAGCTGGGAGAGATAAAGACCGTTATAGAGGAATTTTTGAAAGACTTCCTACACCTCGACCTCAACAAAAAGACGGCCATACGCCCGGTCAATACTGGCATTGATTTTGTGGGCTTCACCATTTGGGCGACGCACCGCAAGCTCAAGAAGCAGACCGCCCGGAGAATGATACGGAACGTCAAACGGATTTGTGAGGCCGTGGCCGCCGGAAACATGAGCAAAGAGGAGCTGGAAAGAACAGCGGCCTCTTATAACGGGATTTTGGAACATTGTAACAGCTATGGACTTCGCAGGAAGTTGAATGCGATTTACATGGAATACGCATACGGGAAAGGAGGGCAGACAGATGGACGGGACAATCACGAGGGAAGAGCATAACGCATTTAGCGAACTGATGAAAGCCGAAAACAAGCGGCTGGAAGAGGAGAACAACAGGCAGAACAAGCGGCTGGAACTGCTGGAAAACAATATGCAGCAGATCATCACGCAGCAGCTTACCAATCTCACAGCGACCATTGAGAGACTGAATTTGAGTGTTAGCAATATTCTCAAGGAACAGTCGGAGTTTAGCGAACGGCTGAAAAAGCTCGAAAACCGGGACGGCGATATGTGGCGCACGGTTGTAAAGTACGTCATTACCGCCGTCGCCGGAGGGCTTGTAACATTCGCTTTAACCCGTATAGGGATTTAGGAGGCAGGGATATGAGATATGAAAAGAGGCGCAGACGCAAGAGGCCCTCCCAAAAGAAATCCCCCGGAGTGATGAACATTGTTTTGATTATTGTCGGGGTTAGCCTTTTTGCGTTCACGATTGCCATGATACAGGTCTTTAAGGAATACGGGGCTGTCCCGGACACCCTTGTTACCTGCGTCTTTGCGGCTCTCGGAGGAGAGTGCGGCATAATGGGCTGGATAAAAACCAGCAAGGAACGCCGCCGGGAACGTGAATGGGAGGTAGAGGACAGGCAGGAGACAAAGCAGGAGGCGCAGGAGCAGCCTCGGAATGATATGTAAGGAGGAACTATGGGACTTACAGGAAATACCAATGAGGAGTGCATTTGGAACTACCTCATTGGCAAGGGAATAAGCAGCGCAGGAGCGGCAGGCCTCATGGGTAATCTGTACGCAGAGAGCGCACTCAATCCAAAGAATTTGCAGAACAGCTACGAGAAAAAGCTGGGCTACACGGACGACGGCTATACCGCCGCCGTAGACAATGGCTCATACAGCAATTTCGTCCAGGACAGCGCAGGCTACGGCCTCGCACAGTGGACGTATTGGAGCCGGAAACAGAATATGCTTGAGTTTGCACGGGCCGCGGGCAAGTCCATAGGGGACTTGGAAATGCAGCTCGATTTTTTATTTAAGGAGCTTTCCGAGGGGTACAAGACCGTGCTGGCAACCCTCAAGGCAGCGGCTACCGTAAAGGCGGCCAGCGACAGCATACTCCTCAACTATGAACGCCCGGCAGATCAGAGCGAGGCAGTAAAGAAAAAGAGGGCCAGCTACGGTCAGACGTATTATGACAGGTACGCAGGAGCCGCCAGCAAACCCGGAAATGGAGGTAATACTATGACAGGGAATGAACTCCGCCAGCAGGTATGCAATATCATCAATGGGTGGATTGGAGCGACAAAGGGCAGCGCAAAGCACCTTGAAATCCTCTCCATCTACAACGACCATAAGCCGCTGGCAAGGGGCTATAAAGTGCAGGTCAAAGACGCATATTGCGCCACGACCGTAAGCGCAGCATATATCAAAGCCGGAATTGCCGATTACACCGGGACGGAGTGCGGCGTTGAGAAGTTTGTGAATGTTGCGCAGGGCAATGGGATTTGGGAGGAAAACGACGCTCATATCCCGAAACTTGCAGAGGCCGTTGTCTATGATTGGGACGATAACGGCGTAGGCGACAACAAAGGATATAGCGATCACATTGGCATTGTTACGCAGGTAAACGACGCAAGCTCTTTTACTGTAACCGAGGGCAATATGAGCGGAGGAAAAGTCGGAACCCGAACCTTGCAGGTAAACGGCAAGTATATCCGTGGATTTATCTGCCCGGACTTCGACGCTATTGCGAAAAAGATTGGTGGAGGGCAGGCCAGCAATCCGGCACAGCCGCAGCCGTCCGCCCCGGCAGCTCCGGCAACGGGCGGCCTCAAGGTAGGCGACGTGGTGAATTTCACGGGCAGCAGACATTACGCCAGCGCAAACGCAGCCAGCGGCCCGACCTGCAAGCCCGGCCCGGCCAAGATCACGCAGATTTACCAGCCCGGAAAGAGCAAGCACCCGTACCACCTTGTAGCGGTCAGCGGAGGCGGCAGTACCGTATATGGTTGGGTAGACGCTTCCGATATTGGCGGAGCAGCAGCGGCAGGCAGCAGGACATACACTGTCAAGAGCGGCGACAGCCTTTGGGCTATCGCACAGAAGCAGCTCGGAAACGGTAACAGATACCCGGAGATCAAGAGCCTCAATAACCTTTCCGGTGATACCATTCACCCCGGACAGGTCTTGAAGCTCCCTAACTAAGAGGAGGACAGACGCATGAAAGAATTACTGTTAGATTTATTACTGGCGGTCATTACGGCAGCCGTCCCGGTACTCACGACCTATGCCGTAGGCTATATCAATAAGGCAAAGGAAAGAGCCATAGCGAACACCGAGGACACCAAGAGGCAGGGCTATATCAAGGAGATCGCAGACGCAATTTCAGACGCAGTATCGGCCACCAGCCAGACCTATGTGGACGCTTTGAAGAACGCTGGGAAATTTACCAAAGAGGCGCAGGAGGAGGCGGCGCAGAAAGCCCTCAACGCCTGTATTGCCTCTATCAGCCCGGCGGCCACGGAGCTTATTGAGGATGCATACGGGGACGTAAAGGAATACCTCACCAACAAGATCGAGGCAGAGGTACGCAAGCAGAAAAACGAGGCCCCGGCGGTACTTTCCCTGCCTGTGCAGGAAAGCACGGCAGACACGACAGCGGTAGCGGCTTCTACTGCAGCGGCTACTGCAGCCTCTTATATTCAGACAGCAATCAACCAGCTCGACGCAACAGCGGAAACAGTAACAAAGGCAGAGCAGGCAGAATAAAGGCCGCTCAAATATCGGGATACGATACTATGATTTATGAAAGTCCGCCGGGATAACGCCACCTAAACGGAGGACAGCAGCCCCTCTCATGGATAAATCTGTGGGAGGGGCTTTATTTTTTTGCCCGGAATGGGGCAAAGTCCACAATTCCATGCCTATCTGCTATTTGAAGTACAGCACAGTCAACAAAATGCCCCAAAACGTGACATTTTTGGAAAATATTTTTTGATTTTGGTTGACAATGCCCCAAATAGGGGCTATAATGAAATCACAATCAAGCAAGGAACAAAGCAAATTACCCGAAACGGGGCAGAGGAGGATAGATATGAAAGGTTGGACTTGTCTTAAATACATTGTTTTGCAGAAAGGTTTAACAAGGGTTGGCTTTTATGAGGGAATTGACGCATTAGGGAAAATCAGATACATCATTACCACCGATACATATGGCACTATCGGAAGCAGAGATGAGGTCACTAAGGAAAGAGGGAATGATTTATTTTCAAAACTCGTTTCCGAGGGATATGAAAAATATTGGGAGAGAATACAACAGGAGGTAAAAGCGATATGACGACGAAAGAGCAGGAGCGCAAGGCGTTAGAGAAGATCAGAAAAATCGTAGAGGAGCTTGGAGAAAACAGCTACGTCGGGACGGCCCTTGAGGGTTGTTTCGAGATTGCAGAGGAGAATATCGACAACGATTTCGCCTGCAGCATGAAGCAGAGAGCCGAGGCAGCAGAGAAAAAAGCCGAGGCGCTGGAAGCCGAGGTAGATAACCGCAAGGCGGTCATTTACGACCTTTCCACTGAAAGAGACAAGCTCAAGGCAAAGACATTGACTACCGCAGAGGCCGGGGCAATCAAGGCAATCCTTTCCCATAGCAAATTAGAGGCAGCCGATTTGGCGGATAGTTCAGCACAGAGAATTGTAGAGCTGGCAGATAACCCGGATAGCGCAGAGTTCCGGCAGGCGGTACAGGATAACAGGCAGAGCAAGAAACGGCTGGCAGAGTGTGATACTCTCATTCAGAGATTGCTTGAAACAATGAAGTAAATTTTTTTACCCTTTAATGACGCAAAATGGGGCAAAACTTAACCGGGCCGGGGCGGATTACCCCGGCAGGAGGCAAAGATATGAAAAGATATTACAGCACAGTGCGCCCGGTGCAGCCGGGCGGCTACCCGAACCGGGACGGCGTAGAGGAAATCCACAATTTTGATACAAAGACCTTTTGTGAGGAGATAGGCCGGGAGGCTTGGGGCTACATAGATTACCGGGAGCCTCTTACGAAAGAGCAGGCGGAGGCCTACGAGCTTACGCTGGGAGGTATGAAAACATACTGGTGCGTGACAACTTCGGTAGACGACAGGGGCCGGGTAGTAGCCAACATTACGAACACGATTGAGGCTGTCTGCAAGCCTGAGAACAGCTCAACGAGTACCAGCCGGAGAGATATATACAATGATTGGTTCGAGAGCTTTGAGGAGGCACAGGCGAGCGTAGAGGAGGCGAAAAGGGCATGAATAAATATAGGGTAAATGAGAGCGAGCATTTCAACCTCTATTCCATGTACGACCATTTGAAATGTAGGGAAATTGACATGGAGGAGGCTCCGGCACATACATATACCGAAAAGCAGTGGGACGAGCTTTATGAGAGGATAAGCGAGGTTGAGAGCCTTATGGAAAAGGCATATTGCGTAGGGGCGGCCGTAGACTGGCCGACACTGAAACGCATTAGAGAGATTAAGGCAGAGCGGCAGATGATAAGATACAACACTTGTATGGCGCAGGGAACGCCGGAAAGAGAAGCGGCGGCAGCATTTGATTTGTAAATAAGCATTCATAGAGCAGAGAGCATAGCCGAAACCGGGGAAACCCGGTCGTGCGGAGATTACCTACCGTACCCGACGAGGCAGGTCAGCCCTCAAAGCGTTTGGTATTGTTCAACAAGTTTCGCCAGCTTTTAATGTGAAAGCTGGAGGCGGTAAAGCAGAGTGGAGAACGCCGGAAAACACTCAATGACGGTCAACAGGTTTTTGGGTTTTAATGTGAAACCCGATAAGGAGAGGCAGCTCCCGACAGAACAGCTCCGGCGGAACGTATGAGGCCGCTTGATAAGCGCATACCCAAACGCTTATATTTACCCGGCAGACGGGAGAAAAGAGGTAAACGGATGAATTTTTCAGAGGTAATGCAGATCATACACGGCTCGAAGCAGTATGAATTTCACGGCCCGGTGCTTACGGTTACGGGGTACTATACTGGCAAGAAAGTGAAACTTGACCTTTCCCGGCTTACGGAGGAAATGCTTGAGGAGCTGATTTTAGACGAGGAGGACGACGAGGACTATGATTGAGAGAAAATATTTCCATATCAACGAGGGCATGGCGAGAGCAGCCAAAAACGCCAATTCATTCAGTGATTATGCGGAGGGCAGTGCGACGGCGGAGTATCGGGCGTATGTAGACCGTGTTTATGATGTGGTAGATAAGATTGCAGAGGAAAAGCCGAACCTGCTGGAACGGGCCACGGGCAAGGCAGAGCGGTACAGTAGGAAACTGGCGGAGTATTATAACGACTATTACCGTAATGAGGCGAGCTGTCCCAGCATTCTCATTTCCGGCGGCAGCAACTTTCCGACGAGAAAAAAGGAAAAGCAGAACAGCCGCCGGGACACCTTACACAAGGAATGGCAGTATCTTGAGGGATACGCGCAGAAGATCACCCACTTGCTCACTATGGAGCAGCCGATTTTGTCCAGTGACGAAAATGCGATTGAGCTTTTGGAGGAGAAGCTGGAAAGCCTCACGGATATGCAGGAGAGAATGAAAGCGGCGAATAAGGCGATCAGACTGAAAGACACGGAAAAAGGGGACGAGCAGTTGAGAAGCATGGGGTATTCGGACGAGGAGATAAAGAAACTTCGTGAGCCGGATTTCTGTGGCAGAGTAGGCTACCCGGATTACGCCCTCACCAACAATAATGCCAATATCAAGAGGGTAAAGGGCCGGCTGGAAAACCTCAAAAAGGAAAAGAGCCGGGAAACCTCGGAGAACGAGGTGGCAGACCTCCCCGGCCTTACCGTCAAGGAGAACGTGGAGGAAATGCGGTTACAGCTCTTTTTCGAGGGCAAGCCGGAGCCGGAGGTACGGGACATTTTGAAGCGGCAGGCGTTTAAGTGGTCGCCCCGTAATGGCTGCTGGCAGCGGCAGCTCACGAATAATGCAAGGTGGGCGGCAAAGCAGGCAATCGAGGAGATCAAGAAACTGCAGGGAGGACAGGAGAATGGATAACTTAAAGTATTACAGAGGCAGCCGGGACAGTTTTGAGGCCGTGGAATTTGACGTTACCAAAGACGGCGGCAGCACTTACATAACGACCTGCGTAATCAACGTCTGCCTGCTCCTTGCTGGCGTTACGGCGTTTCCCTGTGGCAACGGGGACGACATAAAGCTCACGCCGGAGCAGCAGCTCGAAGTCCTTGAGTACCTGCAGACGGAGCGGAAAAAGATTACCGAGGGGGAGGAGGTGAAGACGTTGGACGGCTGGCATAAAAGCGGCCTCCATTCATGGGAGGAATACTGTAAGCCGGGAGAGTTGGTGACGGAGGACATTGTAGACGAGTTTGCCAACAGCGTACCGCCTACCACGTTCCGCAACGGATATGTGCAGGCAGGAGAGGTTTACAGCAGCGAGCCGGACGGCGACGGAATTTGGAGAGATACCTACACCACATTCACCTACCACGGGAAAGACGACGCAGGACGCTCTCTGTGGCTTCACAATGGCTATTGCTTTAAGAATGGTACAGATAACAAGGCGGAGGTAAAAACGAGCCTTGAGCGGCGAATTGAGGCCGTCAGAGAGGAGCTGAAAAAGCGTGTTTGACTATGACAAGATTATCACAGAGCTTGGGGAGGAGATTTCGGAGTGCAACTATCGCTATTGCGGAATGGTTCCTGTTTACTATCAACAGGAGATTGAGGAGGCAATAACGGCACTGATTAAGTGCCGGGAAAGCCTCAAGGGGCTTCATAAGCAGCCGGAGAGTGGTGCGCCCCATGACCCGTACAAGGTAGATCAGCTCTTGAAAATGCTGGCGCATGAAACAAGCCCGGACGAACATTATGGGGCAAGGCTGCGCCACGACGGAGGGGATACGAAAGTCCTTACCATTGACGCAGGAGGCTTGAGAGCTTTGATTTCACACTATGCGACGCATAGAACAGACCTCGAAAATAAGGAGGCACAGGAATGTACCGAATAAACACGATACCGGGAGAGGCGGCCAAAGTAAAGGGACACGCCTCATACCCGGAGGATTTTCCCCACCTCCGCCCTGGCGAGAGCTTCACGGCATGGAAAGCCGGGGAGGATTGGGAAATAGAAACCACGCTGGACGGAGCGGCACTCCGGGAGCGGCTTAAAGAATTTGAGAGGAGGGAGGCATAACCGTGGAATATGAGTTAAAGAACCCCAGCGACCCCTACACATTTCTTGCGGTGGATTTTGAAGTTGCTACGCTTACCGTATTTTCCATAAGTACGCTTTATGGAGCGGAGGCGAAAGAGGGCGGCGAGAGCGTCCCCATATTCCTTTTCGGCGGTGCAAAGGAATGGTATGTAGAACGGTTCGGGCGAACCCCGGACGAGGGCAGGGAGGCCAAAAAAGAGGAGCTTGCGGCGGCATTAGGCTCCATGATGTACGGCGGATTTGAGGACAGGCGTAGATATGAAGCTGCCCTTACAGCGATCACAGACCCGGAGAAAAGGGAGAAATTTATTGCGGAGTGGCAGGACGGTCACAGCAGTTTGAATGATATAGGAACTTATTGCCATGAACTGGCAAAGAGATTAAGAGGATAGGAGGCAACGGTATGAGTAAAGGGTATGAGAAACTGGCGGCAGCCGTCAAAAAGGACTGCGAGGAGAAAGGCGGAACGCTTCACCCGGAGGGCTGCTGTAAATGCGGAGGAAAGTGCGATCACCGCTACTGCGATAAATTCAAGTGGGCAATCGACCGGGCGAAATCCTACGGGGAGGACACGGGGCTGAATTGGGAGGATATTCTCGATAGCTGGGAGCAGGATAGGAACTATTGGTACATGAATTATTATCAAGATTGCAACCAGCCGGAGATCAAAGGCGGCAAGGTAAAAGTATTCGACACACTTGAGGATTTCAGAGCTGCCATAGGGGAAAAGAAATTTCGCTGTCCGTCCTGCGGCAAGGTTACGGAAAACCCGTATGAATGTAAGGCCTGCGGCTGGAAAGTTTACGGACTTCTTGGCGATTTAGGAAAAGGTGTATTTGTTTACGTCAAAAGCGAGCTGAAAGGCTGCAATATGTTCATGCCGATTTCATGGGAGGAGGAGAAAGTATGATTTTCACAGACGACAGACACGCAGAGGAATGGGCGGAGGCAATCGACCGGGCCGGAGCGCACCGGGACGACGACACGGTAAATTCCTACTTTGGCGCAAGCCTTTTCATCATCACTGGCGTACCCGGCCTTTACAACAGGGTAAAGCAGCATATTCATCATAGCTGGCTTGACATTGAGCCTATGCTACACATGGGGCTGTCCTCCGGGGAGAACATTCTCGTAGCGCTGGCCGGGAACTTCTACAACGGCGGATTTTTCGGAGACTACACGCCCAGCGACATTATTGACTGCTGCGACGCAGGCATGGTAGACCTTGCGGCACGGGCTATGAGATTACGAAAACAGACAATCAATGTCAATACGATTTTCGACTGATGTTCAGTTGCTTTTCTTCCGCCAGCAAATTATAATATAACAAGGCGGACAGCCAAACATATTATACAGGAGGAAAGTATTATGACGCACGAATTTACCGAACAGTTGTTCGGGGGGGGGGGGGGGTAAACACTCCCTAACTACTCCGAAAAGGCCCGGAACGGGCCGCAGAGCAGGGAGAAAAACGACCCCTTACAGCCGAACGAGCTTTGAAACGACGAAAGGGGGCGCAGACAATGAATAGCGATATTATTATAGCCGTTCTTTTGCTCGGCGGATTTATCGCCCTCATGCTTTTCATCAGCTACAAAGGATACAAGAAATCCAGTTCAGCAAAGAGAGCCACGGAGAGAGTGGCAAAACGGCTCGGAGCCACAATGACGGCCACCCTCAAGCATACCGAGGGACTTCCGATTGCGCAAGGCGTTCCTGTCGAAGTTTACTACGGCCCGGAAAAGGTTGTATTCAAAAAGGATAAGCAGGAAATCTCAATAGCAAGAAGCAAGATCACAGGCATAGACTGTGTGACCGGGAAAGATATTAAGGCCCGGCAGGTAGCCGGAGCCGCCACAGGGAAATACCTGCTTGGAGGCATGACCGGGGCTGTGATAGGTTCACTGGTAGCCACGACGACATACCTCGTAATTTCCTACACCAGCGACGGCAAAGATAAGTATGTCATGCTCGATACGGCGGCCAGCGGCACATTTGCCCTCAAGGTACAAAAGGATTTTAAGCAGCACGACACCTCTGCGCCCAGCTCGATAGAGCTTTAAGGGAGGGCAGATGTGATGAACAAAGAACAGGCGGAGGCAGCATTGAGGTCGGCTCTCGAAAAGATAGCCAGCGGCTTCGTGGAAAGCCTCAAGACAGACAATATGAGAAACGCCCTCAATACGGCGCAGGACATAGACGGCATGAGCGACGAGGATTTTAGCAGCCTACTGGCGGAGCGCATGAGTGTACTGGACGAGGAGGAGCGCAGGGAAGCAGCAAAGTCCGTCGCCCGGAAAATTGCCTGCTGGCACGGCGGAGAGGACGAACCGCTCTCCCTACGAGAGGAGATTATTCTCAACCTGCAGGCCATGATTAAGCGGCACAACTACTATGCAGACAGATCATAAATATTTCCGTGATTTTAAGACACGAAAACAACCGAAAACCGCCGGAATGATACGGAATTAACCCGGATTGTTCCGAAAAAGACGGGAATTATACGGAAAAAATCAAAAATAATCCGATTTCCCGGCATTTGTTTCACACAGCGGAAACCATGATAAACAGGTATTTCCGGGGAGAAAACTATATCATTCCGAGGTTTACGGAGTTATTCAGCTACATAAAGCACAAAAGGGACGGATTTAGGACAGAGGAAAGCCCTAAAGTATAGTATAGTATAGTAAAGGATAGGAAAGTAGATTAAGAAAATCTGTAAAAGAAAACGGAGGGAGCAAATGGAGAAAAAGGAAAAAGCAGGTGGTAGTATGGATTATTTTTGGCAGAATACAACTACAGCTTTTCAGACATCAGCGGCAGGATTGGGAGTTATAGGTGTTTGCAGGAGCAGGTGCATTCAGAACGGAAAGGCCTGCCCGATTTACAAGACATGTACGCAGAAAAACATGATTAGGGATATTTTACCTTAACGGAAAGGAGGTTATCACTATGGCCGACAATTTCTATGCGCAGTGGTTTAGCAGAACGCAGCCCCCACAGCTTACCCCGGCGGAACGCTGGCAGAGAGAAACGCAGCAGCTTATCAGTCTTGCACAGTCAGAACGGGCAGAGGCTTTGAAACAGCGTTTTGACGTTCCGCAGGTAGACGAGGCGGAGGGAGCATTTAAGGCGGCATTGCAGGAAATCACAGACCCGGAGATTAGAAACAAGATTGACATGGCAGCCGGGAAAATTTCAAGAGCGTATGAGATATTGGGCTTTTGCGCTGGACACTTTTCACAGGACAGCCGGAGCTATAATTTTTAGGCTTTTAGTGACAACCTTTGAAACCCTACTGTTAGGGAGCGCCGCTACGATTTATAAGGCGCTCCCTATCATTGGAGTCAGTGAATCCTTTTCCGTGGGTCTGGCGCTGTTTTTGCTGGCAGCGGCGGTTTACTTTATTTATAAGGACGCCGCTACTTATCCGAAGCTAAAGAAGAGGTTAAGGGAGATGGAGAAGCGCGCCAGCGAGCTTGCAGAGAATACCGAGAGCCATGCTTACATTCTGGATGCAGAGTTTGAGGGAACAGAAGAGTTTGGAGCGGAAGAATAGTACGAAAATTTGACACGCTTAGATTTCTTTTCAGAATAGCCGACAAAAAACGAAGGCGGCTGCCGTATGTTGTCGCAATAAGACGAGCGGTTTTCGTTGTACGGCAGGACAATTTTGCTTATAATGTAGGTTAAAGGAAGGAAAATCTAAGAAAGGTGTGAGTATCAGTATGGAAAAAGTACGTTATATGATATCGGACGCCGCAAATATTGTGAATGTGGAGTCCCATGTGCTTCGTTACTGGGAAGAGGAACTCGATCTGAACATCCCTCGGAATGAGATGGGGCATCGGTATTACACCAAGGAAAATATTCAGGAATTTCAAAAGATAAAGGAATTAAAGGAGCAGGGCTATCAGTTAAAAGCAATCCGCATGATTGTACATAATGGTTCTCTAAATGGACAGGCTGTGGAGCTGGCAGCGGGGATGCCGGAGGAGGCGGAGAAAAAGCCGGATTTGCGTCAGATACCTCAGACATCACAGAGCACTTTAAACGGGGCGAAAATGTCCGTGGCAAATGACAGGGAAAACACTGCTGCCGTAAAGGGGGAGACACCGCCGAAAGCTGCCGTAAAGGGGAAGGAAAGCAGCCTGCCTGCCGACATCCGCCGGGGAGAGCTTGAAAATCAGCAGCAGAGTATCCTGGAAAATACGGACAAGATGGCACAGTTTACTGACCTTATGACAGAGATTGTGGGAAAGGCGTTAGCCGCTAATAACCAGGAGTTGAGCAAGTGCATCAGCGAAGATGTGGGCGAGCAGGTCTTAAAGGAGATGAATTACCTCATGCGGGAGCAGGAGGAGGCGGACGAAGAACGCTTCCGAAAGCTGGATGCCGCGATTCGGGGAAATTTAAAGAAAAAGGAACCCAGAAAATGGGGAAAGAAAAAAGCATAAGGAAGAGTAAAAAAAGACCACCACGGATTTCGTGTACCGAAAATCGTGGTGGTCTTTTTTGCTCTTATGAAGCGTTAAGTACACGAAGATTATTCCTCGCTGATTGCTCCTGTAGGACAAACGCCTGCGCATGTACCACAGCTAACGCAAGAACCAGCGTCAATAACGTACTGTCCATCTCCCTGAGAAATTGCTCCTACCGGACACTCTGGCTCACATGTACCACAGCTAACGCAAGAATCAGAAATTACGAATGCCATTTGTATTCCCTCCTTAATAAATAGAATCAAGACTCACTATCCTGTTGATAGTGTTGCTACCGCTTCGATAGCTTTTAATTATTCTAATACAAAAAGTAAGGTATTACAAGTCAAAAAAGCAAATTTCCATGTGCTAAAATCAGTACATAATAACAGAACCCTTCCTATGTTGCTTTAACCCCATCATTCCTTGAGCGGTTTAAAACGTAGAAAAATGATATAAGGTTTTGGTGTGGAAAGTATCACCGGGATGCAGCACGATACTTGGGAAGTTATCGTGGTTGATGGCATCCGGAAAATACTGGGTTTCTAAGCACACGCTGGTGCCGGTCTCATAAATGATGCCGCTTTTTCCGGGCTGTTCGATGGGCTGACCGGGTACATAAAGCTGCATGCCTGGCATGTCGGTAAAACAGGTCATGCGAATTCCGCTCTCTTTGGACTGTAAAACAGCAGCTTCCCTTAAGCCGGTACCGTTAATGATGAAGTTATGGTCATAGGTTCCGAACTTGCGGTACTGTTCATAGTCTGAATTTAAAAATTTTCCGATGGTGTGCATGGTGCGGAAGTCAAAAGGCGTTCCGTCAACCGGAAGAAAAACTCCGGTGGGAGCCTGGGTGTCATCTAATTCGGTAATCATATCCGCGTCGATAAACAGCTCATGGTTGTAAACTTCGCCGCTGCCCTGGCCGTTTAAGTTAAAGTAACCGTGGCTGGTAACATTTAAAAGAGTGTCTGCGTCTGTAAAAGCTTCATATAATATGGAAAGCTCATTGTCGTCGGACCAGCTATAGGTGACGGTTAAAGTCAGGTTTCCGGGATAGCCCTCTTCGCCGTCCTCGGACTGCATGATGAGAAGCAGCTTATCATCTTTTATCTTTGCGTCCCAGAGCTTAGAACCATAACCGATATTACCGCCATGGAGATGGTTGCTGCCGCAGTTTACGGCAAGTTGATAATCTTTACCGTTCAAAGAAAAACGCCCGTCCTTGATACGGTTTGCCACACGTCCTACCACGGCGCCAAGGCTTGTGCTATCCTTTTCGTAGCCGTCCATGGTGTCAAGACCGAGGCAGATATCTGTCATAGTGCCCGTTCTGTCAGGAACAACAATTTTTACCAGACGGCATCCGAAATCAATGATTTCCACGTATGCGCCGCCGTCATTCTCCAAATGGTATAGATGAATATTTTCTCCTGCGCTTGTGGTGCCAAAATCAGATTTTGTTATTTTCATGGTTTCCCCTTTCCTACAGAGAATATTGCACATCTACGTTTTGATGTTTTACAAATAATGCTTTATGTATTATGACATATTTACAAAAACATGGCAAGTAGGTTGCCTAATTTTTGGAATTGTGCGATAATCAAACTGGCAGAAAGTGAGAAGAAAAATGCAGACCAAAGTAGTAAAAATAGATTGTGAAAAAATTGACAAAAATGGCATCAGAGAAGCGGCAGAGATTATCCGGGGGGGAGGGCTTGTGGCATTTCCTACGGAGACGGTTTACGGGTTGGGGGCGGATGCCTTAAGCCCGGAGGCGGCAAAGAAGATTTACGAGGCGAAGGGCAGGCCGTCGGACAACCCGTTGATTGTCCATATCTGCGATTTCACAGAGCTGGTTTCCATTGCGAGGGAAGTTCCGCCGGAGGCAGAAATCTTAGCAAAAGCTTTCTGGCCGGGACCCTTGACGATGATTGTACGGAAAAATGACAAGGTTCCCTGTACCACCACCGGGGGGCTGGATACGGTGGCAGTGCGGATGCCAAACCACCGGATAGCGCTGGCGTTAATCCGGGAGAGCGGCTGCATGATTGCAGCGCCCAGCGCCAATACCTCAGGGAAACCAAGTCCCACGGAGGCAGCCCATGTGGCGCTTGACATGGACGGCAAAATTCCCATGATTTTAGACGGGGGAGTTGTGGGGATTGGTATTGAATCCACTATTGTCGATTTGACAGAGGATGTGCCGATGATTTTGCGCCCCGGTTATATTACAAAAGAAATGTTAGAACAGGCATTGGGAAAAGAAGTGCGGGTAGATCCCGGAATTATTGCAGATTCTTCCGATAAAAAGCCGAAAGCGCCGGGAATGAAATATAAGCATTACGCCCCTAAGGCGGATTTGGTGCTGGTGGAGGGCGAAGAGGCGGCAGTGGTTGCAAAAATCAATATGCTTGTGACGGAGAAGCAAAAAGCCGGGAAAAAGGTGGGCGTGATTGCCACCGACGAGACAAAGGAGAGGTATCATGCCGATTATGTGGTCAGTATAGGGGCAAGGACAGACGAAGACGCCATCGCAAGACATTTGTACAGAATACTTCGTGGGTTTGATGATTGGGAGGTTGACGCGATTTATTCCGAGAGCTTTGCCACACCACGTATCGGACAGGCGATTATGAACCGTCTGATGAAAGCAGCTGGGCATCAGGTTCTTACTGTTGAATAGGAGAGGGGTTTCGATGAAACAATATGACAGAGTACTGTTTGTGGCGCAGAGCGGCACTTGCCGTGCGCCCATGGCAGCAGGAATTTTAAAGGAACAGACATTAAAACATCCGGTGGAAATAGAAGCCAGGGGACTGGTGGTGTTGTTTCCGGAGCCGTTAAACCAGAAGGCGGAGGCGGTGATGATTAGCAACGGCATTAGTATGGAAACATACAGGTCAACGCAGCTGACGGAAGAGGATTTTGGGGATCATACCTTAGTTCTTGTGATGGAGCAGAGCCAGCGGGACAAAGTACTGGAAAAATACGAGAATGCAAATCCCGCCGATGTATATGTGCTGACAGATCTTACCGGAGATGAGCTGGAGATATTAGACCCTTATGGGGGGACACTGCAGTCCTACGGCTTGTGTTATGAGACTATGCGCAAGACCATACGCAAGCTGGCGGCACTGTTAAACGAGACAGAAGATAGAAAGGAAGAGGAAACATGGGAAAAATAGTTGTGATGGACCACCCGTTGATACAACATAAAATCGGCATTATCCGCCGGGAGGAAACAGGCTCTAAGGATTTCAGAACCTTAGTCAGCGAGATTGCCATGCTGATGTGCTATGAAGCCACAAGAGATTTAAAGCTGTCCGATGTGGAAATTAGCACCCCTATCTGCACAACCACGGTAAAGGAATTAAAGGGAAAAAAATTAGCGGTTGTGCCGATTTTGCGTGCGGGACTCGGCATGGTGGACGGTATGCTTACCATGATTCCGGCAGCAAAGGTGGGGCATATCGGTTTATATCGTGACCCGGAGACATTACAGCCGGTGGAATATTACTGCAAACTGCCGGAGGACTGTGCTAACCGGGAAGTTTTTGTGGTGGACCCCATGCTTGCCACCGGAGGATCTTCTGCGGCAGCTATCCAGCTGTTAAAGGATAAAGGGGTAAAAAATATTCGCCTGATGTGCATTATTGCAGCGCCGGAAGGTGTGAAGAAAATGCAGGAGGTGCACCCGGACGTAGACGTTTATATTGGGGCGTTAGATGACCACCTCAATGAGCACGGCTATATTGTGCCGGGGCTTGGCGATGCGGGAGACCGTATTTTCGGTACAAAATAAAAACGGGGAAAGGCAGGAATACGGACATGAGCGGAAAGAGACAGGATTACATTAGCTGGAATGAGTATTTTATGGGAGTTGCCAGCCTCTCGGCGCTGCGTTCTAAGGACCCGAACACTCAGGTGGGTGCCTGCATTGTAAGCGAGGACCATAAAATTCTTTCCATGGGCTACAATGGGTTTCCCATTGGGTGCTCTGATGATGAATTTCCGTGGGATCGGGAGGGTGAGCCTCTGGAAAATAAATATTTTTATACCACCCACAGTGAACTTAATGCCATTTTAAACTACCGGGGCGGCAGTTTAGAGGGCGCTACCATGTATGTGACGCTGTTTCCCTGCAATGAGTGTGCCAAGGCAATTATCCAGTCAGGAATCCGCAGAATTGTCTATGACAGTGATAAATACGACGGGACACCGGCGGTGATTGCATCTAAGAGAATGCTTAGGGCGGCAGGAGTGACTTTGCAGCGGTATGAACACAGCAACCGAAAAATTGAAATAATATTATAACGTGGACAAAAAGAGGAAAAATGTTATAATAATAAATGTGGTGCTTTTTGCTTTAGGAAACGTTGGTAATAAAGTACCAGACGAGGTGTAACAGATGGAGAAGAACCGAAAAGTGTTCCAATGCCTGACTTTGATTTTGCAATTCGGGTTAAATATGATTGTTCCGATTTTCATGTGTACCATGTTAGGAGTCTGGCTGGGGAAAAGATATGATATCCCTGTCATCACAGTTCCTCTTTTTATGGTAGGGGCGCTTGCCGGATTTACGAACATTTTCAAGATGGCAAAAAAAATTTACGGACAGGACAGGGAAGATGTTAAGAAGATTAAATGACGCATTGCCGGGGTTGGTTCTGGGAATTATTTTATATGGAATAGCAGTGGAGCTTATCGGCGTGTGGTTTGTGGAGGACAAACTGCGCTACACTACGGGGCTCCTTATCGGCATCCTTCTTGCCTGCGGAATGGCAGTCAACATTGCCGTGGTGCTGCAGGATTCTGTGGATACCTATGGTGCATCCCATGCCCAGGCAAAGATCATTGCAAAATCCGTGCTGCGGTATGTGGTGGTGGTGATTGTGTTTTTTGTAATGATGAAGTGGAATTTAGGTAATTTATTTACCGCATTTATCGGTGTGTTAGGCTTAAAAGTATCTGCATACTTACAGCCTTTCATTCATAAAGCAATAGGAAAACTACAAGGAAGAGGTGATGTGTCTTCGGACAGTGAAAATAGTCACTCTGCTTGAAGGAGGTGAAATTGTGAGTAACGCAATTTTGATGGAGTCTGGCGCGGATAACATTGACTTTATGATACATGGGATATTTTCCTATGAACTCTTTGGTCAGACGCTCTGGATTACAACATCACACGTGTGCATCCTCATCGTAATGCTGGTACTGCTGGTATTTGCCATTGCAGCCAACCGCAAGATGAAGCACGCAACCGAAGTGCCCGATGGTTTTCAAAATGTAATTGAGCTAATTGTTGAGAAGCTCGACGGAGTTGTCATGGGAACCATGGGAAAAGTTGCCGGACCGAAGTTTGTGAACTATATCAGCACAATCTTCATATTTATTCTGATGAGTAATATTTCCGGCTTGTTTGGTTTAAGACCGCCAACTGCCGATTACGGCACAACATTAGCACTTGGTCTTATTACATTCTTCTTAATCCATATCACGCAGTTTAAGAACATACCGCTGAAACAGATTTGGAAGGATATGTGTTCACCATTACCACCGTGGCTGCCAATCTGGTTCCCGATTAACGTAATCAGTGAGATTGCAGTCCCCATTTCTTTATCCTTACGTTTGTTTGCAAACGTATTGTCAGGAACGGTTATGATGGCGCTAGTTTACGGGCTGCTCAGCAAGATAGCTATTATCTGGCCGGCAGCGCTTCACGCATACTTTGATTTGTTCTCAGGAGCAATTCAGACCTATGTATTCTGTATGCTGACCATGACCTATATTGGTCAGAATTACGATGCGGAATAGGAAGAATGTGTGAAAAGATTTTCCAAGGTGCAGGGTGCCCTTTAGGAAAAGCAAAATTTACACCCCAATTGTCCTATGTGCCGGGAAACGGCAGGGACGGGAGAAAAGCCCCGAAAGGGAAAACATTTTTAGGAGGATTTTTCTATGAATATTACAGGACACGATTTAATTATGGCATGTTCAGCAATCGGAGCAGGTTTGGCAGTTATCGCCGGTATCGGACCTGGTATCGGACAGGGTATCGCAGCAGGCCACGGTGCAGCAGCAGTGGGACGTAACCCGGGAGCAAAGGGAGATATCATGTCTACCATGTTACTTGGCCAGGCAGTTGCAGAGACGACAGGTCTTTACGGTCTGTTAATTGCAATGCTTTTACTTTTCGTACAGCCTTTGGGCTAAATCGCATCAGGCGGAGCCTGATGCTTTAAGAGAACACAAAAACAGTGTTCTCCCCACGCATGAAAGTGGAAGAGCCTGAAGCTTTAGAAGAACGCAAAAAGCGGCGTTCGTCCATTCAAATAATAAAGACGGAAAGGAGGCCAAACCTTGGAGGAAATGACAAGACTGTTTAATCTGGATGCCCAGCTTTTACAGGATACCATACTGCTGGCGATTGCCGTATTTTTCTTATTCCTGGCGTTGTCATATTTGCTGTTTAATCCGGTGCGAAATATGTTAAAAAGCAGGCAGGAAGGCATTGCAAACGACATCAAATCCGCAGAGGATGACAAGAAAGATGCCGCAGCGTTGAAGGCAGAGTATGAAGCGAAGCTGAAGGATATTGATAAAGAAGCAGAACAGATTTTAAGCGAAGCCCGCAAGAAAGCGCAGATGAACGCATCACGTATTGAGGGCGAAGCCAAGGAAGAGGCTGCTCGTATCATCCAGAATGCCAACGAGGAAGCAGAGCTTTCAAAGAAACGTGCAATGGATGAGGTAAAACAGGAAATGATTACCGTTGCTTCCATGATGGCTGCAAAAGTCGTGGCTGCCAACATTGACGCAACCATACAGGAAACGCTGGTGGAAGAGACATTGAAAGAAATGGGTGATTCGACATGGCAAAGCTAGTATCAAAAACATACGGTGACGCATTGTTTGAAGTTGCCTTAGAGCAGGGCAAGCTCGATGAATACTGGGAAGAAGCCGCAGCGGTGAAAACTGCTATGGAGGATAACCCGGAACTCTTCAAATTAATGACTCATCCTAAAATCGTAAAAGAAGAAAAAATAAAAATAATCGAAGACATATTTGCAGGAAAAGTTTCCAAAGAGCTGGTGGGACTGCTTCGCATGATTGTGGACAAAGACCATTTTGAGGAAGCGGACGCAGTGCTCTCCTATTTTATCGATTGTGTGAAAGAGCACAAAAACATCGGTACTGCCTATGTGACAAGCGCCATGGAGTTATCCGGCGCACAGAAGGCGGCCGTGGAGAAACGTCTGTTAGAGACTACCAGATATGTGAAATTTGAAATGCACTATGCAGTGGATTCTGAACTGATCGGCGGAATGGTAATCCGTATCGGTGACAGGGTCGTGGACTCCAGTGTCAGGACGAAGCTTTATGATTTGACACGTGAGTTATCAAAAATACAGTTGAAAGCAGGTGAATGCGCTTCATGAATTTAAAACCAGAAGAAATAAGTTCCGTAATCAAAGAACAGATTAAACGATATGCAGCGCAGTTAGAAGTAGCTGACGTTGGTACTGTTATCCAGGTAGCAGATGGTATTGCACGTATTCACGGTCTTGACAACGCAATGCAGGGCGAGCTTTTGGAATTTCCGGGCGAAGTATACGGAATGGTATTAAACCTTGAGGAAGATAACGTAGGTGCCGTATTATTAGGTTCCCAGAGAAATATCAATGAGGGTGATACCGTAAAGACCACCGGGCGTGTGGTTGAGGTTCCGGTCGGAGATGCCATGTTAGGCCGTGTTGTCAATGCGTTAGGTCAGCCGATTGACGGCAAAGGACCTATTGAGACCGATAAATACCGTCAGATTGAACGTGTTGCATCCGGTGTTATTTCCAGAAAATCCGTAGATACACCGTTACAGACAGGTATTAAAGCGATCGACTCCATGGTTCCCATCGGACGTGGACAGCGTGAGTTAATCATCGGTGACAGACAGACAGGTAAGACTGCCATTGCCATTGATACCATCATCAACCAGAAGGGGCAGAATGTAAAATGTATTTACGTTGCCATCGGTCAGAAAGCATCTACCGTTGCCTCTATCGTAAAGACGTTAGAAGAGTTCGGCGCTATGGCATACACCACGGTGGTGGCTTCCACTGCCAGTGAGCTTGCACCGTTACAGTATATCGCACCATATGCGGGATGTGCCATTGGTGAGGAGTGGATGGAAAGCGGGCAGGACGTTCTTGTTGTTTATGACGATTTAAGTAAGCACGCAACGGCATACCGTACGCTCTCGTTGCTTCTTAAGAGACCACCCGGACGTGAGGCATATCCCGGAGACGTATTCTATCTGCATTCGAGACTGTTAGAGCGTGCAGCACGTCTTTCCGACAAATTAGGCGGCGGTTCCCTGACAGCATTGCCGATTATCGAGACTCAGGCAGGTGACGTTTCCGCTTATATTCCGACGAATGTTATTTCTATTACTGACGGTCAGATTTATCTCGAGACTGAGATGTTCAACGCAGGTTTCCGCCCGGCTATCAATGCAGGTCTTTCTGTATCGCGAGTAGGCGGTTCGGCACAGATTAAAGCGATGAAGAAAATTGCAGCGCCGATTCGTACGGAGTTAGCACAGTACCGTGAGCTTGCAGCTTTCTCTCAGTTTGGTTCTGAGTTAGATGCTGATACTACAGAGAAGTTAGCACAGGGCGAAAGAATCAAAGAAATGTTAAAACAGCCTCAGTATCAGCCGATGCCGGTAGAAAAACAGGTTATGATTATCTATGCGGCAACTCAAAAGTATTTAATTGATATTCCTGTTGCGGATATTCTTACGTTTGAGAAGGCCTTGTTTGAGTATGTGGATACCAAATATCCGGAAATTCCGGAGTCAATCCGTGCCGAAAAAGCGATGAATGAGGAAATTGAGGCAAAACTGGTAAAAGCCATTGAAGAGTGCAAAACCAATTTTATGAAATAAAAATCCGGTAGAAAGGCGGTGCTTAAATTATGGCGTCCATGAGGGACATAAAGAGAAGAAAAGGCAGCATACAGAGTACGCAGCAAATCACAAAAGCCATGAAGCTTGTTTCTACCGTAAAACTGCAGAAAGCCAAAGGCAAGGCGGAACAGACGAATCCATATACGAATTATATGTATCAGACCGTATCCTCCATGCTGGCAAAATCCGGCAGCATCGACCACCCATATTTAACAAAGGGGGAGGCCGATAAAAAGGCTGTGGTTGTCATTACATCTAACCGTGGTCTTGCCGGTGGTTATAACTCGAACATTACAAAACTGGTGATGGCAAGTGGAGATTTTTCCAAAGAAAATGCGGAAATCTACACAATCGGAAGCAAAGGACGCGAAGCATTAGAACGCAGGGGATATGTAATCAAGGAGGATGCCTCGGGAATTATAGAATCACCGTCATATGAGGATGCATCTGTTCTTTGCAAAAAGATTTTGGAGGAATATACTGAGGGAGAAATCAGTGAGATTTATCTTGCATATACTCATTTCAAAAATACGGTAAGCCACGAGCCGACCTTAATTAAGCTTCTTCCGGTGGAGATTGACGAGGCGGATATGGAGAAAGGCGCAGCTTCCGCTAATGTGCTGATGAATTATGAGCCCAATGAGGAAGAAGCCCTTGACATGATTATCCCCAAATATGTCACCAGTTTATTCTACGGAGCGCTTGTCGAGGCGGTTGCCAGTGAGAATGGTGCGAGAATGCAGGCAATGGATTCTGCCACCAGCAATGCAGAAGAAATGATAAGTGATTTGACACTGAAATATAACAGAGCACGTCAAGGCTCTATTACACAGGAGCTGACGGAGATTATCGCCGGAGCTTCTGCTATCTCCTAGATAAGCAGTATAATCTGTGTTTCTGGGAGCAGCCAGTAGTAGAAAAATAAAAACAAGGAGAAATAAGCGATGGCAAATAATATTGGTAAGATTACCCAGATTATTGGCGCCGTTCTGGACATTAAGTTCACAGAAGGAAACCTGCCGGAGATTAATGATGCTATCAAGGTTCCGACGAAGGCCGGAAATGAATTGGTAGTGGAAGTATCCCAGCATCTGGGTGATGATACAGTGAGATGTATCGCCATGGGACCTACCGATGGACTGGTACGTGGAATGGATGCAATTGCAACAGGTGCGTCTATTACCGTACCTGTAGGTGAAAATACATTAGGACGTATGTTCAACGTATTAGGTAATCCTATTGACGAAATCGACCCGCCGACAGGTGTGGAGCACTGGCCGATTCACAGACCTGCTCCAGCCTTTGAAGAGCAGGCGACTTCTCAGGAAATGTTAGAGACAGGTATCAAGGTCGTTGACCTTCTCTGCCCCTATCAGAAGGGTGGTAAAATCGGATTGTTCGGCGGTGCGGGTGTAGGTAAAACCGTATTAATCCAGGAGCTAATCCACAATATTGCGACAGAGCACGGCGGATATTCCGTATTCACCGGAGTTGGAGAGCGTACCCGTGAGGGAAATGATCTTTACTATGAGATGAAGGAGTCCGGCGTTATCGATAAGACAACCATGGTATTCGGTCAGATGAACGAGCCGCCCGGAGCACGTATGCGTGTTGCCTTAACAGGACTTACCATGGCAGAGTATTTCCGTGATAAAGGCGGAAAGGATGTGTTATTATTCATTGATAACATTTTCCGTTTCACGCAGGCAGGTTCCGAGGTGTCCGCACTTCTTGGACGTATGCCTTCAGCCGTTGGCTATCAGCCCACCCTGCAGACAGAAATGGGCGCTTTGCAAGAGCGTATCACTTCCACAAAGAACGGTTCTATTACTTCCGTACAGGCAGTTTATGTGCCGGCGGATGACCTGACCGACCCGGCACCGGCCACTACCTTTGCTCACTTGGATGCAACGACCGTGCTGGATCGTTCTATTGTAGAGCTTGGTATTTATCCTGCAGTAGACCCTCTGGGTTCTACTTCCCGTATTCTGGATCCACGTATTGTAGGACAGGAGCATTTTAAGGTAGCCCGTGGTGTGCAGGAGATTTTACAGAAATATAAAGAGCTACAGGATATTATTGCAATTCTTGGTATGGATGAGTTGTCCGAGGATGATAAGCTTGTGGTAAACCGTGCGAGAAAGGTACAGAGATTCTTGTCTCAGCCATTCTCTGTTGCCACCCAGTTTACTGGAATGGACGGAAAATATGTTCCAATCGCCGAGACCATCCGCGGTTTTAAGGAGATTCTGGAAGGAAAACATGATGATGTGCCGGAGAGCTACTTCTTAAATGCTGGTACGATTGATGATGTTCGTGCAAGGATGAAATAATCAAACGCCGAAGGCGTTTGCTATAAAACTGCCACCAGAGGGTGTCAGTTCATTAGAAGTTTGCAAAAGCAGCAAACTTCTGAGGCACGAAGGGTATTAGCAGAAAATGGAGGATGCGTATGGCAGATGAGAGTAAGATTTTTAAAATAGAGATTATCACGCCGGACCGTATTTTTTACACCGGGGAAGGTGATATGATTGAATTTACCACTGCATCCGGTGAGATTGGTGTATACAAAAAGCATATACCGCTCACCACAGTTCTCGCACCCGGTATTGTGAAGATTCACAAGGAGGGGGAAGAGGATATTATCGCAGCGGTTCATTCCGGTTTTGCAGAAATTCTGCCGGAAAAGGTGACGCTTCTTGCAGAAATTGCGGAATGGCCGGATGAAATTGACAAGGGACGTGCGGAGGCGGCGTTAAAGCGTGCGGAAGAACGGCTTGCCAATAAGACAGAGGCAATCGATGTAAAACGTGCGGAGTTTGCACTGCGCAAGGCTCTGGTGCGGATTGACATTGCGAAATAAAGATTTATGAGGAAAAAGGTTGTTGGATTTGGGTCTGGCAGCCTTTTTTGCTGATTGCTACACTAATTGTAATCTACGATTGACTTATCCCGCCCACCGATCCGACTGGGAGTAGAAAAAACAGAATGTATTTTCAATTTCGTTTATTTGTCTTGACAATTGTTATCTGCTATTTTATAAAGAAAACAAGAGAGGGGGAGAAATATGATATTTGATAAAATAGAAAATGCCAAACGTTATCTTGGTATGAATCCGAATCTTGACACGGCTTTGAAATATCTGTCCGGCACGGATCTTGGCGGTCTGCCGGAAGGAAAGACCGTGATAGATGGGGATAGGGTATTCATCAATGTCATGCAGGCTGTCACCAATCCGGATGCGGAGCGGGAATATGAGTTTCACGAGGAATATTACGATATTCAGATTGACCTGGTGGGAATGGAAGAGGTTCGTTTTGGGACGGAATATCGGGAGATCACGCAGGAATATGACCGGCAGAGGGACATCGGATTCGGACACTGTATTTGTGAGGGAAGCTGCCGTCTGTCTCCGGGACGTTTTACAATCTGTGAGCCGGGGGAACCACATCAGCCGGGAGGTGCGGTAAATGAGGTGGCCGCCGAGATACGCAAAGCGGTGGTGAAGGTACATAGATAAAAGATTTATATGAAGTTTCTGGAAAGGTATGGTTACGATATGAGGATAGCGGTAGTTGATATAGGAGGTACATCTATTAAATCCGGCATTTGGGAAGATGACCGGATTACGGATATACGAGAAACAGATACGAACGCGAAGCTTGGCGGAGCCCATGTTATGGAGACCGTGACGGGAATCCTTAAGGGATATCAGAACTTTCAGGCAGTAGGGATCAGTACGGCGGGACAGGTAGATTCCGGTGAGGGTACGATTCTGTATGCCAATGAAAATATTCCGGGTTATACGGGAACCAGAATACGGGAAATCATTGAGAAAGAATTTTCCGTTCCGGTTGCTGTTGAGAATGATGTGAACAGCGCAGCAATCGGAGAGGGATATTATGGCGCCGGAAAGGGACATAAGGATTTTCTGTGTTTGACCTACGGTACGGGTGTGGGCGGAGCAATCGTCATGGATGGCCGGATATATTCCGGTGCCGGGTATTCTGCCGGAGAGTTTGGGGCAATTGTTACACATCCGGATGCGAGAAGACCAAAGGAGGATATTTTTAGCGGCTGCTATGAGCGGTACGCCTCAACAACGGCGCTGGTACAGTTGGTGAAACGGGAATATCCGGAGATAAAGAATGGCAGGGAGATTTTTGCACGTTTAGATGAGCCGGGGATACAGATTCCGGTGGAACAGTGGATAGGAGAGATCGTATTCGGACTTACTACGCTGGTACATATTTTTAATCCGGCACTTATCATCCTGGGGGGCGGAATCATGGAACAGTCCTATGTCATCGACAGAGTACGCACGAGATTAAAGGCGGAAATCATGAGTTCTTTTGCTAATGTGGAGATTTTGCAGGCAGAGCTAGGGAATAAAGCGGGAATGCTAGGAGTGGCAAGAGAAGCACTGAGAGTATATCAGGAGAGAAAATGAGTACGATTTCCTAATCGCATAAAAAATAGACTGTCATTGACAGTCTATTTTTTATGCACACGGGCGCCAAAGGAAATTCATTGCTATCGCAGCATGCGCCCGGCGCGACGAGTGGGGAAGAAGCATCTTCCCTACTCGATCGGTTAGGGAATACACTCTACTGCGAAAATTATAACAAGAGGAAGGAAAAATAGGAAGAGTAGTCGGCATTTTGTACAAAAATGTTAAAAAGATGTATTGATTATAGTAATATTATACCAAAAACGTAAAAGTACTTTCAAAAAAAAATAAAATATTGAAAATATTTTTGAAACAGGTATAATGACAAGTAAAGGGGGGTGGTGAAGATGAAACAGAAAGTTGAACAGTTAAAAGGAAAATTAATTGTATCTTGTCAGGCACTTCCGCATGAACCATTACATTCTTCTTTTATCATGGGAAGAATGGCATTGGCAGCAAAAGAGGGAGGAGCTTTCGGTATCCGTGCCAACACCAAAGAAGATATACGGGAGATACAGTCTCAAGTGAATCTGCCAATCATCGGTATCGTGAAACGTGACTATGAAGGAAGCAAAGTTTATATCACACCAACGTTGCGGGAGATTGAGGAACTGATGGAGGTAAAACCGGAGATTATTGCAGTGGATGCTACGATTGCCAGAAGACCGGGTGGACTTACCATAGATGATTTTTTCTATCAGATTAAAGAGAAGTATCCCGACCAGTTGTTGATGGCGGATTGTTCTACCGTAGATGAAGCGCTTCATGCGGATGAGCTTGGTTTTGATTTTATCGGTACTACTATGGTGGGGTATACGGAACAAAGCAAGAATGACAGGATTGAAGCAAACGATTTTGAGATTTTAAGGACGATTGTTGCAAACGCAAAGCATCTGATTATCGCCGAGGGAAATATTAACACCCCGGAAAAGGCGAGACGAGTGATTGATTTGGGTGCGTACAGTGTGGTAGTGGGATCTATTATCACAAGACCACAGTTGATTACCAAAGCCTTTGCAGAGGCTCTGCAGTAATAAAAATTCCAGCAGGACTATCCTGTGGGAGGAGGAAATAAGTAATGCGAGATTTGGAAAAATATAAGGGCGTCATTCCGGCATTTTATGCCTGCTACGACCAAGAGGGAAATATCAGTCCGGAGGGTGTTCGGAAGCTGACCGAATATTTCATAGAAAAAGGAGTAAAAGGTGTCTATGTAAACGGTTCCTCTGGAGAATGTATTTACCAGAGTGTGGAGGATCGCAAGGTTGTACTTGAGAATGTGATGCAGGTGGCGAAGGGCAAGCTGACGGTGATTGCACACGTTGCATGTAACAATACAAAAGACAGTCAGGAACTGGCGGCGCATGCCGAGAGCCTTGGCGTAGACGCAGTAGCAGCCATTCCACCGATTTATTTTCATTTGCCGGAATATGCGATTGCGGAATACTGGAATGACATTAGCGCTGCGGCACCGAATACGGATTTTATTATCTACAATATTCCGCAGCTGGCAGGCGTGGCATTGACCCAGGGATTGTTTGCCGAGATGCGTAAAAACCCAAGAGTAATCGGAGTCAAGAACTCATCTATGCCGGTACAGGATATCCAGATGTTCAAGCAGGCAGCCGGAGAGGAGTACATCATTTTCAACGGACCGGATGAGCAGTTTATTAGCGGACGTATCATCGGAGCGGAAGGAGCGATTGGCGGTACCTATGGTGTAATGCCGGAGCTGTTTCTGAAAATGAACGAATTGCTGGCGGAGGGCAAGCTAGAAGAGGCTCGTAAGATACAGTATGATGTAGATGCTATCATCTATAAAATGTGCGCAGGACACGGTAATATGTATGGCATTATTAAGGAAATCCTGCGCATCAATGAAAATTTGGATTTGGGCGGTGTGCGTAAGCCTTTGGCAGCCCTTATTCCGGAAGACATACCGATTGCGAAAGAAGCAGCTCATATGATTCAGCAGGCAAGAGAGAAATATCTGGCATAATAATTACATAAAAAGCGGAATCATTGCGGCAAGCTTCTCAGCGAGCAGACGGTGACTTTCCAGAGAGAGATGCATGTAATCGTAAGGATACATGCAAATACCGGGAATTGTTCCGGCATCCAGAAAATGACAGCCCAGACGATTGGCAACATCTTCATAGAGAGGGGCCAGAGCTTTTGATTTTTCTACACAAAAGCTTCCCATCTCACCGCTTATGCAGGAACTGCGGTAGCCTTCCTCGATAGGCGGAGGTGCAATGATGAGAATATTGGGATTTTTTCTCCAGGCTTCTTTCGTGTTTTGAGCTTTTGTGACCAGCCGTTCCATACCCTTGGCAATATTTTCAGGGGTAGCGGAAAAACGTTCTTTTACATCGTTCGTGCCGAGCATAACGATGAGTAAATCCAGAGGTTCATGGGTAAGCATGCAAGGATAGATGAGAGAATAGCCATTTAGACCTTCAAAGAGGGGATCCTCAAAGGATGTGGTTCGCCCGCTTAAGCCTTCTTCGCGAACCAGGTATCCGTCGCCCAACAGATTGGATAGAAGACAGGTCCAGCGTTCTTTTTCGGAAAAGCGACCCATATTGGATGAATTGTAGCCATGGGTGTTGGAATCGCCATAGCAGAGAATGGTTTTTGATACTGTGTTCATAGATGATCCTCCTGTAGAGACTTTTTTCTTTAATCATAGCATTGAAGAAATGAAAGAACAATCAGAATCTGAGGAAGGGAGGGCATATGGAATATTACGTAAAATCAATCGTTCCTATTATTGAGTCAAAATACAATAGTTTTACGCATGTAGAGAAAAATATTGCAGACTTTTTTCTGAATAATGAACAGAAAATGGATTTTTCCGCACAAAATGTGGCACAGATGATTTTTGTTTCGGAAGCATCTCTGTCAAGGTTTGCAAAAAAATGTGGATTTCACGGGTATCGTGAATTTATTTACCAATATGAACAGAGTTTTGTGGAAAAAAGCGAGACGGTAGCCGACAGCACCCGGATGGTGTTGAACACTTATCAGGAATTGCTCAACAAGACATACAGCCTTATGAACGAGGCACAGATTGCACAGATTGTCAGGTATATGTATGGAGCAGATCGAGTGGTGGTCTGTGGAAAAGGAAGCTCCGGTTTAGCAGCCAGTGAGATGGAGAATCGCTTTATGCGTATCGGTGTTGATATAGATTCCCTGCAGGATACAGACCGTATGCGTATGCAGGCAGTATTCCTGAACAAAAGGAGTATGGTTTGCGGTTTTTCTATCAGTGGGGAGACTGAGGAGGTGTTATATCTTTTGAAGGAGGCGCACCGGCGGGAGGCACAGACAATTCTATTTACGGCGAATGACAAGGAGAGTTATGCGGACTTTTGCACAGAGGTGGTTTTGGTGGCCTCCACGAAGCATTTGAATTACGGAAATGTCATATCACCTCAATATCCGTTTTTGGTGATGATGGATATTATCTATAACAATTATGTCACTCATGAAAAA
The DNA here is from genome assembly GCA_021770785.1 of Lachnospiraceae bacterium. GTDB lineage: Bacteria > Bacillota > Clostridia > Lachnospirales > Lachnospiraceae > Roseburia. Next base: position 23,412 of record JAETQH010000004.1, on the reverse strand, counting down.
TATAAGAAAGCGGATTTATATGATGACACGCTGCGGGTGTTAAAGTCTAAAAGCAGCGGACAATACTTGAATTGATTTGAACAGGTAGCTATGCCTGAACAAATAAAAAAAATTTATAAGGAGGAAAACTTTATGAAAAAGCTTTTTGCACTTGGTCTTACTGCAACCATGGTATTATCTCTGGCAGCATGTGGCGGGGATACCGGTACAACTTCAGGCAACGCAGATAAGGCACAGGAGGAAAACAAACAGCCGGCAACAGAGGAAATTGCGGATAACGCTGTAGCACCAACGGGAGATAGTACATCCATTACCTTATGGACATATCCTGTAGGAGGCTGGGGAGATTCCGCAACGGTAGACAGCATCATCACAAACTTTAATGAGGCACACCCGGAGATTTCCGTTACTGTGGAATATCTGGATTATACCAACGGTGATGATCAGGTGAACACCGCTATCGAAGGGGGTCAGGCACCGGATCTCGTTTTGGAAGGACCGGAGCGTCTGGTAGCGAACTGGGGAGCGAAAGGACTTATGGTAGATCTGTCCGAGTTGTTTGACACAAAGGCAGGTGAAGAAATGTATGGCACTGTCAAAGCGGCATGTCAGTCCAGCGACGGTGCATATTATGAGTATCCGCTTTGTATGGTTGCACATTGCATGGCAATCAATAGGGACGTATTTGAGGCAGCCGGCGCAATGCAGTACATTGATGAAGAAAACCACACTTGGAGCACTGAGGATTTCTTCAATGCAGTTCAGGCAGTTTATGACTCTGGATTTCAGAATGTAGGAGCAATTTACTGTTCGGGACAGGGTGGAGATCAGGGTACAAGAGCACTGATTAACAACCTTTACAGCGGTACTTTCACAAATGCAGATCATACTGCATATACTGTAGATAGTGAAGCAAACATTAAAGCATTGGAAGCATTATATGCACAGGACGGAATCAATTTTGATGCTTCCATCAATGGTGGTGAGGAGATTACCTTATTCCGCAACGGTACACTTGCAATGTCTCTCTGCTGGAATGCAGCACAGCAGACAAATGCAGATAACTCTGCAGCAGGGACTACTAACGACGGTTCCACAATTCTTCCGATGCTGTTCCCGTCTGATGATGGTATGACAGAGCTCTGTGGCGGTATCTGGGGATTTGGTATATTTGACAACGGTGATGAAGCCAAGATTGCAGCGGCAAAGACTTTTATTGACTTTGTATGCAATGATGAAACACAGGGTGTAGAAAGTGTAAAGGCTTCTTCTTACTTCCCGGTTCGTCCAACTATGACAGGTGTTTATACCAATACAGAGAATGCAGATATTATGGATGAGTTCGCAGTGTACTTCCTGCCATCCATGGGTGATTATTATCAGGTAGTTCCAGGCTGGGCAACAGCTCGTACTGAGTGGTGGAATATGTTACAGCGTATTGGAACCGGCGGTGATGTGACAACCGAGACTGCAACATTTGTTACAAATGCAAATCAGGCAATTGCTGACGCACAGTAAAATCAGAACTAAAAGAAATGCTTATCGGAGATAGGCGGCACCCCTTTTCCATCTGATGTTGGGGAAGGGGTGTGTTATTTCAGGCGACAAACATCCTGCTATCCGGTCTAAGCATGAAGATGGAAAAAGAGAGGGGTGTAGCTATTGGCAAAGTCATCATATACAACAAACAGAAGCCGTGCTTTGGTTAGAAGAGAGACACGTTCGGCATATCTTTTTCTTCTGCCGAGTTTGATCTTCTTTGTGGGGTTTGTTATTATTCCCATGGTTCTGTGTATTGTAACAAGTTTTTTTGACTCTACTATGGGAAAAGATACACAGGATGTTTTTATTGGTTTTGCGAATTATACAGAATTGTGGAAGGATCCTATTTTCCTTAGATCCTTAAAGAATACAATTATAATCGTGGTGGTGTCTGTACCCACCGTCTGTGTCTTTTCTTTGTGGGTCGCATCAGCAATCTACAATTTGAAAGGTCCGGTACTCTCCACATTTCGGTGTATCTTCTACCTGCCGGTAGTAACCGGCTCTGTAGCGGTTACAGTAGTATGGAAGTGGATGTTCAACAATTACTATGGCATTTTCAACTATGTTGGAAAAGGGGTAGGGATTTTGGATACCAATATTAACTGGCTGGGAGATGAGCGTTTCGCACTCTGGTGTATCATTCTCATCTTATTTACAACATCGGTAGGACAGCCGATTGTCCTGTATGTCTCTGCCCTGGGCAATGTGGATTCTTCCCTGGTGGAGGCATCGGAGGTAGACGGAGCCAACAAATTTCAGTTGTTCTGAAAAATTAAGTGGCCGCTTATCATGCCGACCACGCTTTATATACTGGTTATTACAACAATTAATAGTTTCCAGTGTTTTGCACTGATTCAGTTGTTAACCTCCGGTGGACCGAATCATAGTACGGATACGGTAATGTACTATATTTACTACACGGCATTTAAACTTTACCGTTACGGTTATGCAAACTCTATGGGTGTGATTCTGGCAATCTTTATTGCACTTCTTTCAGCAATACAGTTTAAGCTGGCAAAGGAGAAGTAGGAGGTGAAAGCATGAATTCTGGTATCAAACATGTAAGTCTATATAAGATATTATCGATGATTCTGTTGGTTATTCTGGCAATCCTGTTCGCCTTTCCGCTTTACTGGATTGTTACGGGAGCTTTCAAAACGGGAGCATCCATTAATTCAACGACACCGGATTGGTTCCCGCAGGAGTGGGTGCTAGATAATTTTCGGAAACTGTTTAGCCGCCAGATGGCACCGCTGTGGGAGTTTGGAATTCCTTTCAGCAGTCACTTTACCAGTGACGGTAATCCGATTATATTTTCAGCGGGGCCGGTGGTTCCGGCAGCTATTCGCTGGCTTGTCAACACGGTATTTATGGCATTGATGGCTATGGCACTCACTTGTGTTACGGCTGCCATGGCAGGATATGCGCTGGCTAAAAAACGCTTTCGCGGACAGACATTGCTGTTTTCTCTGATTGTGTGTGCCATGGCATTGCCAAAGCAGGTAATTTTGATTCCGTTACTGCGGGAGATGTCATCATTATCATTGTATAATACGATGTGGGCAGTGATTTTCCCGACAGTAGGATGGCCCTTTGGTGTGTTTCTGATGAAACAGTTTTCCGAGGGGATCCCCGGAGAAATGTTGGAGGCAGCCCGCATTGACGGTGCAGGAGAGTTGCGTACTTTTACCCAGATTGTTCTTCCTATGATTAAACCAGGTATCGGTGCGTTGGCAATCTTTACATTTATCAACAGCTGGAATGATTATTTTATGCAATTGATTATGCTGAGCAGTACCAATAAGCTTACAATCTCGCTTGGTATTGCTAAACTGCAGGCAGAGAATTCCACGGACTTTGGTCTGATTATGGCGGGTGCCACATTGGCTGCTGTGCCGATTATTGTGGTGTTTATCGCATTTCAGAAGTATTTTACTCAGGGAATTACCATGGGGGCAGTTAAGGGTTAACGTTTGGAATTTATATTAATGGGCAATATCTATTAAGGGGAGCAGGAGCGTGCGCGGGCATTCTCCTGCTTTTAGTTTTCCGCTGTCAAGCTTCCAAGTTTGGAGGATTTTTTCATTGTGTTTTTGCTGCTTTTCGTGTATGCTCAAATTACAACTGATAGATAAAAGTAACTGACACTTAGAAGAGAATGGAGAACGATAGATGAAAATGTATTTTGTACGTCACGGAGAAACGGACTGGAATGTAAATAAAAAAATTCAGGGCTCTGCGGATATCCCTTTAAATGAAAACGGTAAAAGACAGGCGGGGGAATTAGCGGCACGGCTGGTAAAATTGCGCAGGGAGGGGGAGTTTCAGGCAGTAAGGGTTTACACATCCCCGCAGCTGCGGGCGGCAGAGACGGCAGAGGCAGTGGCAGATGCCCTCGGACTTTCCTGTATTCCCTTAGATGGGTTAAGGGAGATGAGTTTGGGAAAATGGGAAGGCCTGAGCTGGAAACGGGTGCGTGAAGAATTTCCAAAGGAATACAGGGCATGGAACAGCCAAAGGCGCTATAGGAAAACACCGGAGGGAGAGAGCTACCAGGAGGTGGTTTCCCGGGCATTTTCCGCCATTGCCTGCATTCTGGAACGGGAGAGGGAGGATGTGCTGGTGGTGACCCACAGTGCGGTGCTGATGGCGGTGCGCTGCTACATGGATGATTGCCCCTTCGAAGAGCGGGAAATGTTAGAGCGTTACCGGGCAGACAATACGGAGGTGGTGGAGCTTTCCGGGGAAGAGCTTGCCCAGGCGGTAAAACGGTTCCGTGAGGAGGAACGACGGTCTTAAATTTTATATTGGATAGTAATAGAAGCATGGCTGTATGGTCATGCTGTTTTTGTATGCTTTTAACAAATTTGAAGGTTTCGTTTTGTGAATGATTTTGACGGAAAATGATTGACTATGACCGTTTTTGAAATTATAATACAAGTAACAGATGTGAACGAATTTGAATGATTTTGATGGAAAATGGAGGGCTGATTTATGCTGACAGAAGAAAGATTTGCAAAAATTTTATCCATACTAGAAAGTATGGGGAGCGTGACGGTGCAGCAGCTGATGACAGAGCTGGATGCGTCCGAGTCCACAATCCGAAGAGATTTAACTGCATTAGACGCAGGCGGACAGCTTATCAAGGTGCACGGAGGGGCGGTTTTAAAAAATACGGTTTACAGCACCAGAGATGATGAAGTGGTACACCGCAAGGAGCAGAACAAGGAGGCGAAAGAAATCATTGCAAAATATGCGGCAGGCCTCATTGAACCCGGAGATTTCGTCTATATAGATGCCGGAACCACCACGGAACGGATGATTGACTATCTTTCTCATAAGAATGCAGTTTTTGTGACAAACGCCATCACCCATGCGAAAAAATTAGCGGGGAAAGGATTTACGGTTTATATTCTCGGCGGGGAATTTAAAGCGGTGACGGAAGCCATTGTGGGAGAGGAAGCGGTGGCGACGCTGGAAAAATACAATTTTACCAAAGGGTTCTGGGGCGCTAACGGTATCAGCCTGCAGAGGGGATTCTCCACTCCGGAGTTTAAGGAGGCGATGGTGAAACGGAAATCCATGGAAAACTGTAAAGAGCGGTATGTTCTTGCGGATGAGAGCAAATTCAATCAGATTTCCAGCGTTACTTTCGGGGATTTTGAGAGCGCAACGATTATTACCACCGGGTTGGAACAAAAAGTTTTCCGGAATTGTAAGAATATTATTCAGGTATCGTAACCATAAAAAATAGACATTCAAAAAACAATATTTTTCAAGTAAAAGGATAACAGAAAGGGGCGAGAAATTTGATTTATACGGTAACATTTAACCCATCCTTAGATTACATTGTGACGGTGCCTCACTTCACCTGCGGCAAAGTCAACCGCACCAGTGAGGAAAAGCTTTTTCCCGGAGGAAAGGGTATCAATGTGTCGATTGTACTGAAAAATCTGGGAGTGGAAAGTACGGCGTTAGGTTTTTTTGCAGGCTTTACCGGAGAGAAATTGAAAAGTCTGATGGAAGAAAAAGGAATACGTGCAGATTTTATTTCGGTGGCGGAGGGAATGACCCGTATTAACGTAAAGCTCCGTTCCGGGGAAGAGACGGAGATTAACGGGCAGGGACCGGCCATAGGAGAGGGAGATATCAAGAAACTGTATGAAAAATTAGATGAGCTTTCGGAGGGGGATGTCCTGGTGCTGGCAGGTAGTATTCCGGATGTGATGCCAAAGACCATTTACATGGATATCATGGGGCATTTGCAGGAAAAGAAACTGCATATCGCAGTAGATGCCACGAAGGATTTACTGGTCAACGTGCTGCAGTACCATCCGCTTTTGATAAAACCCAACAACCATGAGCTGGGAGAAATTTTCGGCGTGGAGCTCTCAAAGAAGGCAGAAGTTGTTCCCTATGCGAAAAAGCTGCAGGATATGGGAGCAAGAAATGTTCTGGTGTCCATGGCAGGAGAGGGAGCAGTTTTAGTGGCAGAAGACGGAAGCGTCTATGAGGCGGAGGCGCCGAAAGGAAAAGTGGTAAATTCTGTGGGCGCAGGAGATTCCATGGTGGCAGGTTTTTTGGCAGGCTATTTGGAAAGCCGGGACTATGAGAAAGCATTTTACACGGGACTTTGTACCGGAAGTGCCTCAGCATTTTCGGAAGAGCTTGCCACAAGAGATGAGGTAGAGCTACTTTTTAATCAATATAAAAGATGACAGGAGGAAGGAATTATGAGAATTAGGGATTTACTTGCAGCGGAGAGCATTCAGCTGAATGGAGCTGCGTGGGGAAAGGAAGATGTGCTGAATCAGATGGTAAATCTCATGGCAAAAAGCGATAAAATTAAGGACATTGAAATTTACCGGAAAGGCGTATTTGCCAGAGAGGAAGAGGGGACCACAGGAATTGGTGAGGGGATTGCCATTCCCCACTGTAAATCCGATTCGGTGGAACGTCCGGGGCTTGCCGCCATGGTGGTAAAGGACGGCGTGAATTTTGATGCATTAGATGGGGAAAAAGTCAGTCTGATTTTTCTCATCGCTGCACCGAATACAGAGGATAATGTACATTTAGACGTATTGAGCCGCCTGTCGGTGATGTTGATGGACGAAAATTTCACCACTTCTCTCCGCAATGCCAAAACGGTAGAAGAATTTTTAAAAGTCATTGACGAGGCCGAGGCGGAAAAGGCAGAGGAAAAGGGAACGGAGCCCCCGCAGGAGGAAAGTAGTACGGCAGGGAAGAAATTCATTCTTGCGGTAACGGGGTGCCCTACGGGAATCGCCCATACCTATATGGCGGCGGAGAGCTTAGAGAAAAAGGCAAAAGAGCTTGGCTGTGACATCAAAGTGGAAACCAGAGGTTCCGGCGGCGCGAAAAATGTGCTGACGAAAGAAGAAATTGCAAAGGCGGATTGCATTATTGTTGCAGCCGATACTCAGGTACCCATGGAGCGCTTTAACGGAAAGCCCGTGATTTCCTGCAAAGTGGCGGACGGAATCAGCAAATCCGAAGAGCTGTTGAAAAAGGCCATGGGTGGAAATGCTGCTGTTTACCATGCAGGAAACGCAAGGGCGGAAGAAGCGGACGAAGAGGGCAAAGACAGTGTCGGACATCAGATTTATAAGCATCTGATGAACGGTGTCTCACATATGCTGCCCTTCGTAGTAGGCGGCGGTATCTTAATCGCCATTGCATTTCTGATTGACGGCTTTTCTGTAGACTTAAATTCGCTTCCGATGGAGGAAAGAGGAAACTTTGGAACGATTACTCCTGCGGCAGCTATGTTTAAATCCATCGGCGGAACGGCATTTGGCTTTATGCTTCCCATATTGGCCGGCTTTATCGCCATGAGTATTGCAGACCGTCCCGGTCTTGCGGTTGGCTTTGTGGGGGGAGCCGTTGCGGCAAACGGTACTTCCGGTTTTTTAGGTGCATTGGTAGCGGGCTTTCTGGCAGGTTATCTGGTGCTGGGACTGAAAAAGGCATTTTCAAAACTGCCGGACAGTCTGGAGGGTATCAAGCCAGTATTGTTATATCCACTGATTGGAGTATTCCTTGTGGGAGTGATTATGACTTACGTGGTAGAGCCGCCTATCGGAGCTTTAAATACTTTAATTAACAATGGTTTAAATGGAATGAATGGTGCAAGCGCAATTATTCTCGGTGCGCTGTTGGGCGGAATGATGTCTGTGGACATGGGCGGCCCGGTCAATAAAGCGGCATATGTGTTTGGAACAGCTTCCATTGCAGCCGGAAATTACAATATTATGGCGGCAGTTATGATTGGCGGAATGGTTCCTCCTATCGCCATTGCATTGGCAACCTTGTTCTTCAAAAATAAATTTACCGCAGAAGAGCGGAAAGCAGGACCGACAAACTTTATTATGGGACTTTCCTTTATTACAGAGGGAGCAATTCCTTTTGCGGCTTCCGACCCGCTCCGGGTACTTCCGGCATGTATCGTGGGTTCGGCAGTGGCAGGAGCCATCTCCATGGCATTTGATTGTACCTTAATGGCTCCTCACGGCGGTATCTTCGTATTTCTGACCGTAGGCCATCCGTTACAGTACTTAATTGCTTTAGCCATTGGATCTGCCATCTCCTGTTTCTTACTGGGAGTATTGAAAAAGGATGTAAAAACAGCATAAAAATATAAAAAATGATTTTATGGAACTGTCCGAGGAAGAAGCCGTCGGACGGTTCCGGAAAGGAATAGGTATAACTATGCAGGAATTAAAATATGTGATTAAGGACAAAGAGGGTATCCACGCAAGACCAGCGGGAGCATTTGTAAAAGAGGCGGCATCGTTCCCATGCAGCGTTACCATCGCAAAGGGAGATAAGGAAGTGGACGCAAAGCGTATTTTCGGAGTGATGGGACTTGGCGTAAAATGCGGGGAGGAAATTACCATTCATACTGACGGGGAGCAGGAGGAAGAGGCCATTGCAGTTCTCGGTAAGTTTTTGGAAGGAAATCTGTAAAAAGGAGGCTGTGAGTGTAAGAGGGTTGTCGAAGGAAACAGTGTGGGAAAACGGCTTTATCAGAAAGCTGCAGTATGCAGGGGTGAAAGGATGGGAAGCAGTATGGTATTGGAAGGAAAGAGCGTGTTTGGCGGAATCGCTATCGGTAAGTTATCGGTATATGGGAAAAAAGATCATGCGGTGAAACGGAGTAAGGTTGCAGATACGGAGGCGGAAAACAACCGTTTTTTAGAGGCGAAGGAAGAAGCGAAGCGTCAGCTGGCGGGCTTTTATGAAAAAGCCGTAAAGGAAGTGGGCGAAGTCAACGCAGCAATTTTTGAAATTCACCAGATGATGTTAGATGACCAGGATTACATGGAATCTGTTACTAATATGATAAAAACCCAGGAGGTCAATGCAGAGTTTGCAGTAGCGTCCACCGGGGATAATTTTTCCGCCATGTTTGCGGCAATGGAAGATGATTATATGAGAGAGCGTGCCGCAGATGTAAAGGATATTTCCAACCGTGTCATTTCTATCCTGCAGGGCAGCACCGCAGGAACCACCACCGGAGAGGAACCTGTGATTTTACTGGCGGATGACCTTGCCCCCAGCGAAACGGTGCAGCTTGATAAATCCAAGGTGTTGTCCTTCGTGACACGGCACGGTTCAACCAATTCCCACACCGCGATTCTTGCCCGTACCATGAACATTCCGGCATTAATCGGGGTGGATTTTCCGGAAAAATTAGATGAGGCGCCGTCCGGCGAAAGCAGCTTTTCCCAAAATGCAGCAGCAGGGACGGACAGCAGTGTGGCGATAGACGGAGTGCTTGGTATTGTGGACGGTTATCAGGGAAAATTCTATCTTAACCCGGACGAAGAAACTTTAGCAAAGTACCGGAAATTAAAAGAGGAAGATGAGCAGAAGAAACGGCTGCTTCAGGAATTAAAGGGAAAAGAGAATGTAACCTTAGACGGAAAGAAAATCAATCTCTACGCCAACATCGGGGGTGTGGCGGATGTGGCAAACGTTCTCGCCAATGACGCAGGAGGAATCGGCTTATTCCGCAGTGAGTTCCTCTATTTAGAAGCGGAGGACTACCCGACGGAAGAGGCCCAGTTTACCGCCTATAAAACGGTAGCGGAAAATATGGCCGGGAAAAAGGTGATTATCCGCACCTTAGATATCGGCGCAGACAAACAGGTAGGATATTTTAACTTAGAGAAAGAGGAAAATCCGGCGCTGGGCTATCGCGCCATCCGTATCTGTCTTGACAGAAAGGAAATCTTTAAAACCCAGCTTCGGGCAATTTACCGGGCGAGCTATTACGGAACGATTTCCATTATGTTTCCGATGATTATTTCCGTGGCGGAAGTGCATGCGATTAAGGAAATTATTAAGGAAGTTAAAGCAGAGCTTGACCGGGACGGGCTGCCTTATAAAGAAGTGGAAATCGGCATTATGATTGAAACCCCGGCAGCGGTGATGATTAGTGATTTACTGGCGAAGGAGGTGGATTTCTTCTCCATTGGGACGAACGATTTGACCCAGTACACTCTGGCGATTGACAGGCAGAATCCGAAGCTGGATAGTATCTATGACGCACATCATGAGGCGGTGCTTCGAATGTTGAAAATGGTGGTGGATAACGGCCACAAGGAGGGCTGCTGGGTTGGTATCTGCGGAGAGCTTGGAGCGGATACGGAACTGACGGAAACATTCCTTCGGATGGGATTTGATGAGCTTTCGGTGTCACCGTCTATGGTGCTGCGGGTGAGGGATAGGATACGGAATGTGGATTTGAGGAAAAACGAATAAAAAGGAAAGGCTCCTGCATTTTTGGCTGCGTGGTAAGATGCGCAATGGAAAAATGCGGGAGTTTTTTTATGCTAGGGAAACAGGATAGACGGCAAAAGGAGCAAATTACTGTAGACAGGAAAAAACATAGCACCATATCAAAGGGGCTTTCTTTACATTGTCAGTGCGGAGTATTTGTGTCTTTTCCATCTTAGTTCTTATGTGGCTGAAAGCTAAGGAGGAAGCTTTAAGGTTATGTGCATTGGGAATAAAGTTTAACTGCCTATTACAGGAGCGATGATGGTACTGAAATTTTTTCCTTCTAATTTGCATATAAATTCGGAAAAATGCAGTGGTATTTTCTAATTAGTTTTTTGATATGTGTATGGGAGTTTGGTTTCAGACATTTTGTGACCTCCTCGAGCTATGTGTATTACCAAAATTGAAAAGTCTATACAATTTTGACTTTCTAATATTAACACTCAATAATATATTTTTTTATCCCAACATTATCATTTGATGAATGAAAAAAATCGAAGCTGAAATTATACAGTTAGCATAATCAGCAAAACAATTTAATATCAATAAAACAGCGTAAAGGCGCATGGAACATTAAATTGTAAACCATGCGTCTTTCTAGCAGTATATCCGAACACATAGGATGAAAGCTTCTTGCTTGGCTTATTGTATTATAAGATACAGACAGGAACAACAAAAAAAGTGCCGGGTTTACCCGGCACTTTTTTCGGTTATAATATAAAGTAAATATGCCATACTTTGCGCAGCAGGAAAATAGACGGTTTTAGCGCAGAGCCAAAGAGGGGGAACAAACATATGAGCAGCTATTTACTATTAAAACAGGGCACAATCCATAACGCCATAGAAGAGGAACCGTTTGTCGCAGATATTTTAGCAGAAAGCGGAAAAATCAAAAAAATCGCTCCGGTGCTGGAGGGAAAAATCGTAAATGAGGCGGAGGTCATAGACGCAACAGGTATTGACATTTATCCGGGGTTTGTGGACGCTCACTGCCACCTGGGACTTGACGGTTTTGCGGCGGGCTTTGCAGGACAGGATTTTAACGAGCTGGGAGACCCGGTGACGCCCCAGCTTTCCGCCATTGACGCCATCAATCCCCAGGATGAAACCTTTCAGATGGCAAGGGAGGGCGGTGTCACCTGCGTGTCCACCGGGCCGGGAAGCTCGAATATCATCGGCGGAACTTTCTGTGTCATCAAGACCTATGGAAAACGCATTGACGATATGATTGTGAAAGAAAAATCCGGCATGAAAATCGCCTTTGGGGAAAATCCCAAAAACTGTTACAAGGATAAAGGGGTGTATTCCCGGATGTCAGTGGCGGCAAAGCTGCGGGAGGTGTTAAACCAGACCATTCTTTATGACCGGAAATTAAAAGCGGCGGGCTATCCTGACAACATTGATTATTCCAAATTGCCTGCCTATGACGTAAAATTAGAAGCGATGCTGCCCGTTATTAGGGGAGAGATGCCCTTAAAGGCTCACGCCCACCGGGCTGATGATATCTATACGGCAATCCGCATTGCCAAAGAATTTGGCTTAGAGCTGCGGATAGACCACACCACAGACGGTGCGCTAATAGCCGATGATTTGGCAAAAGAAGGATTTCCGGTGGCAGTAGGACCTTCTTTCGGTCATGCCACTAAGTACGAACTGAGAAATAAGGGCTTTCAGACCCCGGTAATTTTAGCGAAAGCGGGATGCCAGGTGTCCATCATCACGGATTCACCCGTAATTGAAGAACGGTTTTTAGCCCTTTGTGCAGGACGGGCAATCTACAGTGGATTAAGCGAATTTGAGGCGTTGCAGGCGATTACCATTAACGCTGCAAAGCATATCGGTGCAGAGACTAGGGTAGGCAGCATCGAAGAGGGAAAGGATGCGGATTTTGTGCTGGTAAAAGGCACACCTTTTGCAGTGGATACACGGATTCTATATACAATTATCGATGGTAAAGTTGTGTATCAGTCATAATACGGGCGACAACATTCAGACTACTGCCACAGGGCAGAGACCGTCTTGTTTACAACAGGAGATTGAGAAGCAGCAACGGGAGTCAGATTAGAAATAGTTTTGGAGGATTTGCATAATTTTTCAAAAATATTTTTGTGAATATATACAATATTACAATCCGTTTGTGCATAAAACGTGCAGTTCATGCAAATTTTCACCAATTAATTTTGTTTGTGCTAGTATTAGGATACAAGGTTCGGCAACGAGCAAATAAAAATGATTGGGAGGAAGAAAAAATGTTAGCTATTAACATGAATGACGTTATCACCGTCTTGCAGTCATGCAAATCACAGATTATCGCATTGGTTGTATGCCTTTTGCTGGCAATCATTGCAACAGTTGCATGTCTGAAAATGAAAAAGCCATTGAGAAAGTTAATCCGCAAAGAAGCGTGGATTGCATTTCTTTTGGCGGTTGTAGTGATTGTAAATGTTATTATTTGCGGCCCGATGAATACCATGGTGGCATTGGCAATGGGGTCAGGTTCTATTTCGGAGGAAAGTATTGCGCAGTCCGAGGAGCTTTGTACCGATATTGCGGAAGAGGGTATGGTACTTCTGAAAAATGAGGGAAAAGCACTTCCGTTAGAGAGCGGCAAGAACATCAACGTATTTGGCTGGTCTTCCACAAATCCGCTTTATGGCGGAACAGGTTCCGGCAGCATGTCAGCGGAATATGAGACAGTTACCATTCTTGACAGCTTAAGAGAAGCAGGCTTTTCCGTAAATGAAGATTTGGTAAATTTCTATACGGAATACAGCAACACCCGCCCGACTGTTGGTATGTGGGGACAGGACTGGACGGTAAAAGAGCCATCTATGGATGATTATAACGCAGCAGGTATTTTTGAATCTGCAAAAGAGTTTTCCGACACGGCGGTTGTTGTGATTGCCCGCTCTGGTGGAGAGGGTGCAGATCTTCCGATGAGCATCTCTTCTGAGGATACCTTTGTGGAAGGCGGCGGCTTTGGTTCTACCGGAGTACGTTACAGTGAGAATGCGGATGATATTGATACCTCTAAGCATTATCTTGAGCTGTCTAATCGCGAGCTTCAGATGTTAGACCGCGTAGTTGCGGATTACGCAAATGTTATTGTAGTGATTAACTCTGCAAATACCATGGAGCTTGGTTTCTTAGATGAATATGCTTCCATCAAGGCAGCTATCTGGACAGCAGGTCCCGGACAAACAGGTTTTACCGCATTGGGAGAAATTCTTGCAGGTACGATAAATCCATCTGGTAAGACAGTAGATACCTTTGTAAAAGATTTAACAACCGCACCGACTTACAACAATTTTGGCAGTTTTATCTATGACAACATGGATGAACATGCTTATACAGCCGTTGATTTTGTTACAGGTTCAGAAGAGACTACGATTCCTTCGTTTGTAAATTATGTGGAAGGTATTTATGTAGGATACAAATTCTATGAAACGGCTTATGCGGAAGCGCAGGCAGGAAATATGGAATTTGACTATGACGCAATGGTACAGTATCCGTTTGGATATGGACTTTCCTACACAACATTTACACAGGAAATGGGTGAGATAACGGAAGCAGACGGCGTAATAAGCTTTGATGTAACCGTTACAAATACCGGTGATGTGGCTGGTAAAGATGTCGTAGAAGTATATTACAATCCGCCATACACCAACGGAGGCATTGAGAAAGCAGCAATGAACTTAGTTGCATTTGATAAGACAGAAGTCTTAGAGCCAGGTGCAAGTGAGACAGTCACCATCAGCTTTAACGCAGAGGACATGGCTTCTTTTGATGAAGACGGAAAGGGCTGCTATGTATTAGAGGCGGGAGATTATCAGATTTCCATCAATACAGATGCACATACGGTAATTAACAGTCAGAGCTACACTGTAGCAAGTGACGTAGTATATGACGAGAACAATTCACGTTCTACAGATGATGTAGCAGCAACAAGCTCTTTTGAAGATGCAGCCGGAGATTTTGAGACTCTCTCAAGGGCAGGCGGATTTGCAAATTATGCAGATGCAACCGCAGCACCGGCATCTTACTCTATGCCGGAGGAGAAAAAGGCAGCATTTATCAATAATGCAAACTATAATCCGGAGGATTATAACAATGCAGACGATGTAATGCCGACAACCGGAGCAAATAACGGCTTGACTTTGACAGATATGCGCGGATTAGCATATGATGACGAGCAGTGGGATTTATTATTAGACCAGCTTACCGTACCAGATATGGATTCATTGATTGCATACGGCGGATACTCAACAGCAGCAGTCAGCAGCGTTGGAAAACCACAGACCACAGACTGTGACGGACCGGCATCTATCAACAATAACTTCACTGGAAAGGCATCGATTGGTTTCCCGGCAGCAACCATGATTGCCGCTACATGGAATGTGGATTTAGCACAGGCATTTGGCGCTGCAATCGGTAAGATGGCAGATGAGATGGGAGTATCCGGCTGGTACGCACCGGCTATGAACATTCACAGAAGTGCATTTGCAGGACGTAATTTTGAGTACTATTCCGAGGACGGATTGATGTCTGGTAAGATGGCAGCGGCAGCAGTAGCCGGTGCAGAAGAATATGGTGTATATTCTTACATTAAGCACTTTGCATTAAATGACCAGGAAACAAACCGCTGCGGCATGGTATGTACATGGTCAGGTGAGCAGGCAATCCGTGAAATTTACTTGAAACCATTTGAACTTGCAGTCAAAGAAGGGGGAGCAGATGCCGTAATGTCTTCCTTCAACTATGTCGGAACCACGTGGTCAGGCGCTTACTATCCATTACAGACAACGGTACTCCGTAATGAGTGGGGCTTCCGTGGATTTGTATTAACGGACTATTATGGTGTATATGGCTACATGGATGCTGATCAGGCAATTCGCGGCGGTACAGATATGTGTCTTGCTCCGATGGATACAGAGACAAACCACCTGACCGACCAGGCAAGTGCGACCTCTATTATCGCAGCGCGTAACTCAGCACACAATATTTTATATACCGTTGCAAACAGTCGTGCATGTGCATCTGAACAGGGCGGACTGGAGAATTGGCAGATTATGCTTATCGTAATAGATATTATTGGTATCGCATTGGTAGTGTGCTTAGAATTACTTGCTGTCAGGAAATATAAAAAAGATTTAGCTACACAGCTAATCACAGTAGAAAGTAAAACGACTTCAAAGAATAATTAAAACAGCATGGTTTGGGCGGAGTGTAAACTCCGCCCAAGCTGTATCGTTAGAAACGGCTGCACAGATGAAGGTGGAAATAAATGTTTTGTTTACCCGGCATTTTTTTTGGTTTATAATAGAAAAAAGCAGTAATAAGATGGGGGAAAACATATGATAAAAATCGCTATTGTGGAGGACGAGACAAGCTATGTGGAACAACTCGCCGGATTTCTAAAGCAATACGAAAAGGAGCAGGGGGAAACCTTTGACATTACAGTATTTTCCGATGGAGACGGCATTGTTAATAAATATAAGGCGCAGTTTGATATCATTCTTATGGATATCCAGATGAAATTTATGGACGGCATGTCGGCAGCGGAGGAAATCCGCAAAGTAGATACGGAAGTAGTCATTATTTTTATTACCAATATGTCCCAGTATGCTATCCGGGGCTATGCGGTGGACGCATTGGACTATGTATTAAAGCCGGTGTCTTACTTTGCATTTTCCCAGCGGCTGAACCGTGCCATAGGCAGGATGAAAAGACGGGAACAGAAAATCATTTTCCTGAATATCCGGGGCGGCGCTATCCGGGTAGATGTGGCAAATATTTATTATATAGAAAGTCAGGGACATAATCTGATTATCCATACCGCCTCCGGTGATTACGAATCGCCGGGATCCATCAAGGATATGGAAGAAAAGCTTTCCGGCATGAATTTCTTCCGGGGAAATAAGGGATACCTGATTAATTTTGCCCATGTGGAGGGCGTACAGGACGGATGTGCCATTGTAAAAGGGGAACAGGTTCTTCTCAGCCGCTCCAGGAAAAAGGAATTTATGGAGGCACTGACGAAATACTGGGGTGAGGTGGTAAAATAATGGAAAATATGGTACCGGATATTCCGAGAATCTATACTGCTCTCGCAGAATGGGCGGCGTGCTTTGTGTTTGTTCTTCTGTTAAAGAAGCGTGCCCCAAAATGGAAAACGGCAGTGATATCTGCAGCAGCGCTTTTCATACAGATAATTTTTATGGAAGTAACGGGCAGTGTGAAGATTTATTTCTGGCTTCCATGTATGATAATTGCCATAGCGCTGATGATTGGTTACATATATGGCTGCTGTGAGGTATATTGGCTTGATGCTGCCTATTTGGGAATTCTGGCATTTGTCACAGCCGAATTTTCCGCTTCTTTAGAATGGCAGATTGTCTGTTTTTTTTATCCCGGCGGAGAACATATGCCTGTGGCATTAAAATGGGGGATACTTTTTATAGTGTTGGGCTTGGTGAATGGGATGATGTGGAAGATTTTGCATTCACATCTGGCAGGGGATGGCCGCTTAGGTATCAATTATCGGGAATACTTTTCTGCACTGACGATTGGTGCCGCGGTGTTTGCCATTAGCAACTTGAGTTTTCTCACTAGAAATACACCGTTCAGCGGACAGTATTCCTTTGAAATTGCTAATATCCGTACGCTGGTGGATTTAGGGGGCATTGCGATGCTCTATGCTCACCTGATACAGTGTAGTGATATCCGTATGCGGAGAGAACTTGAGGCAATGCAGAATGTGCTGCAAAATCAGTATTTACAGTATATGCAGTCGAAAGAAAGCATTGATTTGATTAATTATAAATATCATGATTTGAAACACCAGATAGAGGTGCTTCGCAGCGAGGAAGACCCTCAGAAGCGAAATGCCTTTCTCAATAAGATGGAAGAGGAAATCCGCCTTTATGAGGTGCAGAATAAGACCGGAAATAAGGTGCTTGATACGGTTCTCACCAGCAAGGGACTGGTCTGCGCCAAGAACGATATCACATTTACGTGCGTAGCAGACGGCACACTGGTAAATTTTATGGAGACAGCAGATATCTGTAGTATTTTCGGAAACGCCCTGGATAATGCGATTGAATGTGAGAAAAAGATTGCAGACAAAGAAAAACGCCTGATTCATGTTACCGTGTCCCGGCAGAAAAACTTTCTGATGATTCGGGTGGAAAATTATTTCGAGGGAAATCTCAGGTACAAGGAAGGGGCATTAGCTACTACCAAGAAAAATAAAGCCTTTCACGGTTATGGGATTAAGAGCATTCGCTATACTGCAAATAAGTATGAGGGAGCCTTAAGCATCAGCACCAGGGATAGCTGGTTTGAGCTGCAAGTGCTCATTCCCATGCAGGAAGGGCAGAAAGTATCAAATGGATAGAGAAACGGAACTTGTGTAATCTGCATAAAATTTCGTTTCTTTTTTTGTGAAAAGACGTCAAAAAGTCAGATTCTTTAGCTGCAGTTTGTGCAGAAAACTAACCATTTGTGCCAAATGACGATTTATCTGAAAAAATTTGTTATGCTATAAAAAACAAGAAGGTATAAAAATATGGCTTTTCTATTTTTATAAGCAGGCAGCAAAAATCCGAGGCTGCCGGAGAAAACGAAAAACCTTAGAAGACAGGAGGAGAGCAGGAATGGATTTAAAGTATGGGGAAATCATTCATAAAATGACGCTGGAAGAAAAAGCGTATATGATGTCCGGCAAAAACACATGGGAGACGGTGGATTATGAGAAATATGGGATTCCCTCCATGGTAATGTCTGACGGACCTCACGGGCTGCGGCGGCAGGCGGGAGCAGGTGACCATTTAGGGTTAAATGCCAGTCTGCCGGCAACCTGTTTTCCTACGGCGGCATCCATTGCCAACAGTTGGGATGAGAAGCTGGGGGAAGAAATAGGAGCAGCATTGGCAGAAGAAGCGGTTACCATGGATGTGAATGTCATCTTAGGACCGGGATTAAATATTAAGAGAAGCCCGCTCTGCGGAAGAAATTTTGAATACTTTTCCGAAGACCCTTATCATGCGGGAAAGATGGCAGCGGCTTATGTGCGGGGCATTCAGAGTAAGGGCATTTCTGCCTGCCCGAAACATTTTGCGGCAAACAGTCAGGAACTCCGCCGTATGGCAAGCAACTCTGTGGTGGACGAGCGTACCTTCCGGGAACTTTATACGACCGGATTTGAGATTGCCGTCAAAGAGGGAAAATCCAAATCCATTATGACTTCGTACAACGAAATCAATGGTGTCTATGCTAACGAGAATAAGCATCTGTTGCAGGATATACTGGTGAAGGAATGGGGATTTGACGGATTTGTGGTTTCCGACTGGGGCGGCAGCAACGACCATGCTCTCGGAGTGGAAGCGGGCAGCCATCTGGAAATGCCGGGCACCGGAAAATCCGGTATGCGTGATATTGTCCGGGCAGTAGAGGAGGGAACTTTAAAGGAAGAAATCTTAGACCAGCGGTTAGACGAACTGTTAAAGGTAATTTTTGCCACCCATCAGGCAACGGCAGAGGGAAAGGGAACAACATTTGAGATAGAAAAGCATCACGAACTGGCAAGAAAAGCAGCAGAGGAAAGTATTGTTCTGTTAAAAAACGAGAAAAATATTCTGCCGTTGAAGAAGGGGACGAAAGTGGCGGTCATCGGTGATTTTGCAAAAACGCCCCGATATCAGGGAGCGGGATCTTCCCTTGTAAATCCGGCAAAAGCTCCGGAAGCAATTCTTGATATCATAAGAGAGAGCGGCTTAGAAATGGTTTCCTATTCTCAGGGGTATGTGAGAAACCGGAAACCTAAAAGGAAACTGATAGAAGAGGCGCAGCAAGCGACAAAAAATGCGGAAGTAGTGCTCATTTTTGCAGGGTTGGACGAAATCAGCGAGTCAGAAGGCCTAGACCGTACCCATATGCAGATGCCTCAGGCTCAAAATGAACTGATTGATGCCATCAGTTGCGTTAACGGCAATATTATCGTGGTTCTCTCCGCAGGCTCCGCTGTGGAAATGCCCTGGTTTGATCATGTGAAAGGCATTGTTCATGGGTATCTGGGCGGTCAGGCAGGAGCTTCGGCGATGTTAAATGTCCTTACCGGAAAATGCTGTCCCTCCGGAAAACTGAACGAGACCTATCCCTATCATTATGAAGATACTCCAGCATATGCTTATTATCCAAGCAAAGAACGCAGCAGTGAATACCGTGAGAGCCTGTATGTGGGCTACCGTTATTACACCACGGTAAAGGCGGCAGTACGTTTTCCCTTTGGCTATGGTTTAAGTTACACTGCTTTTTCTTATGATAATTTAAAAGTAGAACCGGATAAGGTGACCTTTACCGTAAAAAATACAGGAAGCTGTGATGGCGCAGAGGTGGTGCAGCTTTATGTAGGCAGGGAATCCAAAACGGTGTTTCGTCCGGTGAGGGAATTAAAAGGGTTTCAAAAAGTGTGGTTAAAGGCGGGAGAACAGCAGGAGGTTACCATTGCCTTTGACGATAAGACGTTCCGTTTTTTTGATACCAGAACAAATACATGGGAAATCGAAACGGGAACCTATCATGTGATGATTGGATCCAATGCAGAGGATATCCGTCTCTCGGGCGATTTAGCGGTAGCAGGAACCGTGGAGGAAGGCGGTTACAAGGAAGCTGAATTACCCCATTATTTTACCGGTGCAGTGAAAGAAATCAAAGATACAGAGTATCAGGCGCTTTATGGAAAGGAAATTCCGGATGGAAGCTGGGGGAAAGAAATCCATATGAATGATGCGGTATGCCAGTTAAACCATGGAAAAGGAATTTTAGGCTGGATTTTCTGGGGCGTGTTGACTCTGCTTTTAAAAATCAGCCAGTGGAGAGGAAAACCAAGCCTGAATGTACTCTTTAACTATAATATGCCAATCCGGGGTTATGCCAAGATGACAGGAGGTTTTGTCACCATGGATATGGCACGGGCGTTGACGGAAATGGCAAACGGACATCGGATTAAGGGAACAGGTCATCTCATTAAGGCATGTGTTAAGAGATAACCGGTACGGTATTTTCATAAGAAAGAATGATTTACCACAATCATATTTAGAAAGGAAGGGAGAAAGTATGTTAGAAAGCGTGAAAGATTTGTGGGGCGGTTTTGCAGACAGGCATCCAAGTGCGTCCAAGTGGATTCGGGAGGGAGGTTTGTTTGTAATCGTAAGTAACCTGATTACCGTATTTAAGTATTTGTTATTATTGTTTCTGCCGGCAGTTTTTGCAGGATTGCCAAAGATTGATTTCGGTTTCCCGGGTATCGATATTACGTTGTTTGGCGAGACTTTTAAATGGAATATTATCGGTTATGATGCGGCACACGGCGGACTACCTTATTTCTGTGCATACATGATTGCCATGTTTGTGGGAGAATGTATCAATTTTCCAATCCAGAGAAGCTTTGTTTTCCGCAGCAAGGGAAACATCTGGTATCAGGGAATGTGGTATCTGATTGCATTTTGTATTGTTACCTGTATTGTCAATTCGATTAACTGTATCTGGGTTGCAGTTGCAGGGCTGTTGGTGCCGGGATGGTTATATAACATCGGAACGACATTATTAAACGGCGGTATCTCTATGGTGGTATTCTTTTTTGTGAATAAAATTATTTTTCCGGAAGGAGAAAGCAAAAAGGCGTAGTTCCTATCAATGAATTTGCAGCGGGCAGCAAAGAGGGAACTGAGGCGGAAGAGAAAAGGGCAGAAATAGAGGGAATGAAAAAGGACGCTTGATTTATCAAGCGTCCTTTTGTTATAATTTAAAGAAGTAGTTGGTTAAGATAAAGAGGAAATTATGCGGAAGATAAAAACAGGCAGTATGATCCTGCAGATAAGAGAGCAAAAGAAAATATCCCGGAAAAAATTGTGCGAAGGCATCTGCTCACCTGCCACATTATCTAAATATGAGTGTGGAGAAAGAATGCCGGATGGATTATTATTCCATTATTTAATGCAGCGCATGGGGATGTCTCCGGATGACTTCGCAGTAATACTTTCAGCAGAAGAGTATGAGTATTATATATGGAAAGAATTTGTTTTTGAGGCGATACAGAGCCAGGAATGGAAAACGTTAGATGAACTATTTCACCGTGAACAGGCAATGGATAGAAGCTGTAATAAAAAAATTCAAAATCAGTTCTATTTGTACGTGGCTTCTGTTTATGCTGAAAAAATAGAAAAGAATCCGAAAAAATCAGTAGAATTTTTGCAGGAAGCAGCACAGGAGACGGTGCCGGATTTTTTGGAGAACAGATTGGATGCGTATCAGCTAAGTACAATGGAAATCGGGCTGATTGCCATGTATTTTTATAAAGGTGGGCAGATGAACCTTCTTTCTTCCGATGAGGTGTATCTGAATCTGAAATCATTGCTTGCTTATGTCAGAAAAGTGATTACGGATAAACGGGAATCTGCAAGATTAATTCCGGGAATTGCCTGTGCCCTGCTGAATAACTGTGTGGAGCAGATGAATGAATGGGAAAGACTGTCTATAGAAGAGGAAGCGATTATACTTTTGAAGGAAAGCTATAGGCTTTATCATTTGCTGGAAATATTGCGATTTTATGTGAAAGATTTAGCACAGAAAGATAAGAGGAAAGCCAGAGTTTATGAAAAGCAGTATCGGGCTTTTTTGGAAATATACGAGGCGGCCGGATATGACACGGCATTTCAGCCGGAATTACTTTTCGACAGCAATAAGCAGGTATATTTATTAGATGAATACATGCGTTCTTATCGGGATATCAGTGGAATGACACAGGAGCAGGTCAGCGATGGTATCTGTGCGCCGGAAACCTATTCCCGTTTGGAGACAGGAAAGCAGATGCCTCATCCGAAACAGCGTGAGGCACTTTTAGAGCGGTTGGGAATCGGTTGGGGATATTTTAGAGGGGATATAGAGACAACGGATTATACAGCCATAGAGCTGCTCAATCAATATAGGCAGATGGCAGCCCAAAACAGATGGCAGGAGGCAGAGCAGTGTGTGGGGCAATTAAAATCAAAACTCAATATGGAGAGTGTTACTAACAGGCAGTACGTGGGAATGATGGAAAATCAGATTGCTTATTTTACAGGAAAAATAAGTGCAGAAGAAATTTGCCGTAAAGATAAAGAGCTGTTGGAATTATCCGTTACGAAAGAACGATTAGAAAAGACGGAAATTTATTATTTTTCGCATATTGAGATTATCCTGCATACACATATTGCAAACGTTTTGCGAGAAATGGAAAAAACGGAGGAAGCGATTAAGCTCTTAGAGCGAGTATTAAAAAAGACAGAAAAAAGTGCAGTGGGGGTAGAGTACTGGTGGAACGGAATGAATGCGACAATTTATAATCTGTCAAGTATGCTTTCTGATATGGATGATTATACGGGTTCCCTGCAATATATGGAAAGTTTTAAGGATAAGTGTATGAAAATGTATGATGGAAGATTTCTGGCATGTGCAATAGGAGAAGTCGCATTTGATTTGGGGCACTTGAATGACACGAAAAAAGCAGCCCAAAGGCTACTGGAACAGGCATTTTATCTAACAGATTTTTATGAAATGGAGAGACACCATAATAGCATAGAAAAATATTATAAAGAGTATTATGACAAAGAGAAAGTGTGGTATGATGCTTAAGAAACCCATTCTGAGTCAAAACCCTATGGAGAAATAGCGTGAACGTCTGTTGAAAAAATAGTGGGAACAGAAAGCGAATGAAATATTATAAATGATAAAATAATAAGCGTCTGAAGTTTCTTGCGCATAAATATGTCCTCTCTTGTAAATTTATTTACGGATAAGCATACCAGATAGACAAATAAAAGTCCATGACGTTTCCGGAAAAAAATATTTTCCGGAAACGTCATGGACTTTTATGATTTTATAAGTTAATTTACTTATGTAACTAATGATTACTAAACTCCCATGCCCGCACACTTGGCACTACCATAAATGAAACTGTGCAGACGGTAGGGTATTGAAATTGTTCTTGCCATTTTCTATACTGTAGCTAACGGCAAAGATCGT
>JAETQH010000048.1 GCA_021770785.1 Lachnospiraceae bacterium | reverse complement strand
CAGGGGCCAGTTGAACGTAAACTGATCGCTCCCTGCCTCCTTCTTATAAAAACTTTCCCTGCGCTCTGCTTCCCGCTTCGCTTCTTCTTCACAATCACAGTGCTCTCCAGGATCCAAACGAGCACCGCATTTTTCGCATTGATACCGGTACATTCCGCACCTTCCTTCCATCGTTTTAATCAATCCCACATCTGGAATCAAAATACCGCTTCGGTACCCGTCCGGCAGGATATTCTTCAATCAGCCGGCCAGAAGCAATCAGCTCTTTTCTCAGGCTCCGCATGATGTCATATGCCTTTGACTGCTTCACCCCCAAGAGATTCATCACATCCTCTACCGTGTAATAGTTCCTGTTCTCTTTGGTAAGCACTCGTATAACCCCGTTCCTTCCCGGAGCAATCGGAGCAGTTTGTGCTTTCACTTAAATCCCTCCTTTTCCCTGAATACCATTACTTCGCCTTCCGTAACATAAGCATGGCAAATAGCAATACTGGAAAATTTTTCAACGATTCTCTCAATCTCCTTATCAGCGGCTTCTCTGGTGAATTCTCCCATTTCAGCAATCAAATCTACCATTCCAATGAGCTGTTCCCGAAGATTTTTGCAAAGTCTGATACACTTATCCAGATTGTCATATGGTTTTTCCGGATCGTATGCGTCTTTACACACCCGCAGATACAGGTCAAAGAAATGATTGTATTTTTCTACCACGCTTTACTTTCCCTCCTTTGACAAATCCTTTTTCAGCAAATCATCTACAGTAACCCCGAAAAACTCTGACACATTTATCAATCCCTGGTTGCTCAGTTCGGCAGCGCCGCTTTCATATTTGCCCATATTGGCCTTGCTTATTTTAAGCAGCCTTGCCATATCGCCCTGGCTGAAATGCCCTCTATTTCGGAGATACTTCAAATTCCGGGCCAGTATAGAACCTTGTGGCCGCAAATCCTTCAGGAGCAGGTCATCAATACTCACCGAAAAATACCCTGCTATTTTTATCAGATTTTTCAGTGATGGCTCCCGCACTCCTCTTTCATAGGCAGATACTACTTTCTGACTTAAACCAACTTCTCCAGCAACTTCTAATTGTGTCAATGCTTTATTTTCCCGCAAAAAAGATAAATTGGTATTTAGATACACCACAGTCCCCCTATTTCAAATTTTTTTCTGTCCAGGCTTTCAGATTCTGTGCAATAGCGGAAATTTCATCAAGCGTTTCCAAAACCCGTTTTAATGATGGTTTTTCATCCTCGCTTATCACACCATCCTCGGTTATGTCCAATAAAAGTTCTTTTGTTTCAGCGGCCTTTCTCAAACTTGCCATAGCTTTTACTGTTATCCGGTCCAGATCATCTAATTCCAGAACCGGAACATCCCCGCCTAAAGGACACATTTCTCTGCAATAGAGATTCTTTAATTCCGGAGCCCGGTATAAATCCGCCATTCTCAGAATGTTGTCCGGAGGAATACACTTTGTAATTCCCAGTTCATAATCCTGAAGCTGGCTGGCTGAAATATGTAACTGCTCCGCAGCATATTCCTTTGAAAAGAACTTCTCATTGTACTCTGCCGCCCTTAATCTGGCCTGACAGAATGGATTATCTGCTGCTTTTGTTGGACGTCGTCCCATTTATTTACTTTCCTCCTTCCGTTAAAATAGACACAAGATGATATTTCATGTACTTTTAGTACATTTTTCACTCAAAAAAATATCATCAACAGTACTATGAAGGCAATCCGCAATCTTCTTTGCCACATACAAAGAAGGAGTTCTGTCCCCATTTTCAATAAAGCGTAAATGCCTCTCCGACACGCCTGTATGGACAGATAACTCAGTTAAACTGATATTTTCCTTCTTGCGGTATACCTTGACATTGTTCATTTTATCACTCCTTTCATGGTACTTATAGTTCATGTGTACTTATAGTACAGTACTTTTAGTTCATTGTCAACACTTTTTTGAAAAATGTGGTAAAATTATTTTAGGAGGTGGTTTAGTGTCCATAGGCAATCGCATCAAAAATTGTCGAACAGAAAATCAGTTCACTCAAAAAGAGCTGGCAAATAAACTTGGTTTAACACCTAAAATGGTATCTTTCTATGAAAATGATGAACGAATACCGCCTGCCGATATTCTCGTAAAACTAGCCAGTATTTTTAAAGTGTCAACAGATTATTTACTTGGTATGGTAGAACAGAAAATGCCATATGGGATTTCTTCCTATTCTGGACAAAATGAAAGTACCGGAAAAAGTATTCTTTTTTGGATAAGAAAAACCGGACTTGGAGATGATGAAGTCGCTGAAATGCTTGGAATTTCAGAAGAATTATTAAAAAGCTATTATGCCGGCGAAAGTATGCCATTGGATACACTGATAAAGTTCCATAGGAATTGAGGAAGAAGAAATGTTTGATTTTCTGGAATACGGCTTTGTTCCCCATATCTCTGTTTTTGCCCAGATAGTGGAGCATTTTCTGGTATCCTCTGACTTCCTACTCAACAGAACAGGCAGCACTATAACCATACAGGAAGATGAAGAAGAACTTTTGCTCTCATACCGAGCACTTAACTCCAAAAGCAAAACAATGGCTCTTTCACGAATTTACGAACTGGAAAGGGAAGAAGAATCCTTAGTTGCAGCTAAGAATCGTTACCTGGACAGAGAGGGAAAATCCTTGCCTTCGAGTGGTACCGGAGGCGGCACAATGGTGGGTTAAAAAAAATAGCACGTTTGTCGATTCAGGCAGTATAAGATAAAACCATGTGGTTTAACAGTACAATTTGACAGCGGGCGGCCATTGTGCCGCCTTTTATTTTAGGAGTGTGATCGCATGCCCGTATATAAGGACAAAAAACGGAATACCTGGTACTGCCAGTTTTATTATAAGGACTGGACCGGGAAAAGCAAACAAAAGCGGAAGCGTGGATTTTCCACCCAAAGGGAAGCAAAGGAATGGGAGCGCAATTTTCTCAACACTCTGCAGACGAATTCCGATATTACATTCGCCGCCCTGGTAAACAACTATATGGAGGATCTGGCAATGCGCCTGAAACCTACCACTATGGAAACCAAAAGGAGTATTATTGAAGATAAGCTGCTTCCCTACTTCAAGGATATGAAAATATGTGATATAGATGAACTGGCTGTCCGCCGCTGGCAGAACGAATTGCTGGATTACCGGAACGATAAAGGCAAGCCTTTTTCCGATACCTATTTAAAAACCATCAATAATCAGCTTTCGGCCATACTGAATTATGCCATAGTTTACTATAAACTGGCAAAGAATCCCTGCAGAGCAGTAGGCTCCATTGGCAAATCAAACGCTGACGCCATGCAGATCTGGACCCTCGACCAGTTTGAACAGTTCATTGGATACGAAAAAAAGGCAGCCGGCCGGCTGGCTTTCAATGTCCTGTTCTGGTCCGGCATCCGGGAGGGGGAACTTCTGGCGCTTACCAGAAACGATTTCATTCACAGCGGCACTGATGAATACCGCCTCAATGTCAATAAAAATTTCGAGGTTGTAAAAGGAACTCAATATATTCTTACCCCAAAAACAGATTCCAGCAACCGCTGTATCACAATCCCACAGTTTCTATACTATGAAGCAGTACAGTATTTTGATTCCCTCTATGAGCCGGATCCAGAGGAACGCCTTTTTTATTTCACAAAAAGTTATCTGCTGAATGAAATCAAACGAGTGGCAAAGGCCGCCGGACTTAATCCCATAAGAATTCATGACCTCAGGCACTCCCACGCCTCTCTGCTGATCGAGATGGGCTTTAATATCCTGATGGTATCGCAACGCCTGGGCCATGAAAAGGTTGAAACAACCTGGCAGACCTATGCACATCTGTATCCGGACAAAGAAAAAATGCTGGCCGCCCAGTTGGATACTGTGAAAGTACAGGGCATTACCGCCAACTTGACCATCGAAGATCAGCTTGCGGAGTTCATGGCCCAGTTCCAAAGCCATTTGAAGGAGCAGCCTGCTCTTATTGACATAAACAGCGAGGAAATTATCCGATGGGATCCGGAAAAAAGAGAGAAGGCCACCGTTACTGCGGCGGAATTCGAGCAGGAGGCCCAGCTTGACGAAGGGATTGAAGCCGGCCTCGCCTCAGCAGAAATCTTCCAGGCTGGATACTTGGAACTGTGCGGCATAGTCTATTTCCTTGCCAGCCGGGGGCTGCCGGCGAAGTTTCTTTAATGCTTGCAAAATCCAAAGGCATAGTATATAATGAACGTAGAAAGAGCACCCACTCCAAAGCGGATGCTCCCGAAAAGGTTACTTACCTCTCTGTGAGAGGCGCCTCTCCTGTGGACCAGACAGGAGGGGCATTATTTTTTTCGCCTGTTCTTCCTATCTCTGTCGAGAAAGGCAAGCAACGCTACAATCAAGCTGCCAAAGGACATCAGCAAAGCCAATATCCCTATGAAAATCGAGATGATCTCATAAGCCGTCATAAGCGCCACCTCCCTTCCTCTAAAAAATAATGTCATAATAATGTCACGGCGCAGAGAAAAAGCCCGGAAAGCCGCATAAATACTGGCTTTTCGGACTTTAGAGCGTTACTCGAACTCAATCGTCCCCGGCGGCTTACTCGTCAAATCATAAAATACCCGGTTAACCCCCTTAACTTCATTAATCACCCTGCTCATCACCTTCTGTAGCACCTCAAACGGTATCTCCGCACTCTCCGCAGTCATAAAATCAATCGTATTCACCGCCCGCAGCGCCAACGCATAGTCATAGGTTCTCTCATCCCCCATAACTCCCACAGAGCGCATATTGGTAAGCGCCGCAAAATACTGCCCGATAGACCTGTCCAGTCCGGCATTTGCAATCTCCTCCCGGTAAACCGCATCTGCCTCCTGCACAATCTTTACTTTCTCCGCAGTGACCTCCCCGATAATCCGGATACCAAGCCCCGGTCCCGGGAACGGCTGACGGAACACCAGCTTCTCCGGTATGCCAAGCTCTAACCCGGCTTTTCTCACCTCGTCCTTAAACAGATTCCGCAGCGGCTCAATAATCTCCTTAAAATCCACACAATCCGGAAGCCCGCCTACATTATGGTGGGACTTAATGACAGCAGATTCTCCGCCAAGACCACTCTCTACCACGTCAGGATAAATCGTTCCCTGTACTAAAAAATCCACGGCCCCGATTTTTTTCGCCTCTTCCTCAAATACACGGATAAACTCTTCCCCGATAATTTTACGTTTCTTCTCCGGTTCTGTCACCCCGGCCAATTTTCCATAGAAACGCTCCTGCGCGTTGACACGGATAAAATTCAATTCATAAGGGCCGTTAGGTCCAAATACTTCCTCTACCTCATCTCCTTCATTTTTGCGGAGAAGTCCATGATCCACAAAAACGCAGGTCAGCTGATCACCGATTGCCTTTGCCATCATAACTGCTGCAACGGAGGAATCCACACCGCCGGAAAGTGCGCAGAGCACCTTGCCGCCTCCAACTTTTTCCCTGATTTCCTGAATGGAATTTTCCACAAACGAATCCATTCTCCAAGTTCCCGTACAGCCGCAGACACCTCTTACGAAATTGTGAAGTATCTTCGTTCCTTCCTGGGTGTGAAGCACCTCCGGGTGAAACTGAATCGCATAAAGATTTTTTTCGATATTCTCCGCTGCCGCAACCGGGCAATTCGCCGTATGTGCCACAACAGAAAATCCCGGAGCAGGCTTCGAAATATAATCATTATGGCTCATCCAGCAGATGGTTGCATGGTCATCTGTCTTATGATCGTCCCAGATGACACCGTCCGCCTTTTCCACCTTCGTTCCTACTTCCGCAAAAAGCGGAGATGTTCTGTCCGCAAATACCTCTATCTTACCATACTCCCGAACCGGCGCCTTTTCTACCTTTCCACCTAGTACGTGCATCATTAACTGTGCTCCGTAGCAAA
This sequence comes from Lachnospiraceae bacterium, assembly GCA_021770785.1. Taxonomy (GTDB): domain Bacteria; phylum Bacillota; class Clostridia; order Lachnospirales; family Lachnospiraceae; genus Roseburia. The sequence goes on along the minus strand of JAETQH010000048.1, from coordinate 28,771 downwards.
GCCCTAATACCGGCACGCCTAACTCAAACAATTCCTTGGAATAGGTGGGCGAATCTGCCTCGTAGCAGCTGTTAGGTCCACCGGTAAGAATAATTCCCATGGGATTCATTGCTTTAATCTGCTCAATGTCCGTCTTGTAGGAATATATTTCACAGTAAACATTGCATTCTCTGACGCGTCTTGCCACCAGCTGGTTGTACTGACCCCCAAAATCAATGACGATTACCTTCTCTCTGGAAAGAGACTTTTCCATATGATTTTCCTCCTGATGTTTTTCAATTACTGCTATTATAAAATTTATTTTTACAGTTTACAAGGCGTTTTTGTTTCCCGGAGGAATTTTCATAAAAAATTTTGTCATAATTATGAAAAAATTCCTTTTCCGGCATAGTTTCCTCTCTATCGGTTATACTGTTCCCATGAAAAAAAATCAGTCACAGCCGGATTTTCGACAACTCTGCCCACCGGAGCAGAATCATATGGCAAACGTTATCTCCCTATTGTTTTTCTTTTACTTTGTCACCTCCATAGGCGGATATCTCTGGGAGGTCATCATTTTCCTCTGGAAAGACGGAACCTTCCGCAACCGTGGATTTCTCTATGGCCCATGGCTGCCCGTATACGGCGTGGGGGCAGTGGTTTTTTACCTGCTGTTTTTCAAAATAAAAAACCGCCCCGTCAGCGTCTTTCTGCTCTCAACCCTTGTTGGGAGCGGATTAGAACTTCTGATTGGATGGTCTCTTGATACCTTCTGGGGGCTGCGTTACTGGGATTATTCCGATTATCCCTACCAACTCTGGGGGTATATCTGCCTCTACTCGGCTTTGGGATTTGGCATTGCGGGAATGCTATGGATATGCCTGCTCTCAAGACTGCTTAAAATGCTGTGGTTTAAATTTTCCGGTACTTTCCGCTGTGCTTTCAATACCCTGCTGATTTTACTGCTTCTGCTGGATGTATCGGCGGCGTTGATTTTCCCTAATACCGGAATTGGCATTACCTTTTCCGGCTAAATGAATATAATTACGCCAGATAGGCAGCCATTTCTTTCCGCATTCCGGCAAACTGCTCTCTAGTCTTTGGATTTTCTGTCTCAAAATGAAGCAGCTTTTCCAGATATCCCTGCTGCTTTACAATCCGCAAACTTTCCGGAAAAACCAGTTCAAACACCAAGGAGCCATGTCCCACCACATGGTCTGCCGGAGTTTTCTTTAGGTTCCGCAGCACCGCATGATGCTCATAAAAACTTTGCTCCACCTCCGGGGTAACAAGGGCATTGCGCAGTTCTGCTGTGGTGGTATTATAAATTTCCTCCAAAGGCACCTCCACATTTACCCGCAAAATATCTATCTTGTCCGCATCCCGGAGAATATGACAAAATTTCTCTGTCCTTTTATCAAGATTTTCAGGGATACGATAGGCGTTGTGCACCCGAATCGCCATCTCAATCAGCCCATCTTCTCCGGTTTCCCAAATAAAATTTCTGATACATCCGCTGCTTTCCGTCTCAGATTTGAGATTCTTTCCTCCAAACAAAATATCCGCTCCCAAGACAGCATGGTCCACTGATTCTGAATCTATAAAGGTCCCGTATCTGCGCAGCTGTTCAAACCGTCCAATATCATGGAGCATTCCAAGCAGCCATGCCAAATCCGCTTCTTCCTGTGACATTCCCCCGGATTTGGCAATACGTTCACAAAGCCCCGCCACCCGGTATGTATGATAGATTTTCAATTTTATTTTTTCATCTGAAACATCATAAGCAGACGTATATGCTTTAAATTTTTCAATGACATGCTCCCTGTCAATCCCTATGCCCATCGTATCTATTTCCCGGCAAACTAGAAGTTTCCCTGTTCCGCCAGTTTCCTCCTTTCGCTATTGCGGCTATATATCCCGCCCTTTCATTTTAGTATGATTTCCGGTTTTCCGCAATCCACTTTCACTTGAATTTTTTTCAACTGAAATTTTTTCATGCCGTCTGGTGCTGGTGCAGATATTTCTCCTTGGTGGCAAGCCCGCCGCGGATATGGCGTTCCGATTTGTTTACGTCTAACACCTTTCTTGTCTCCGCCGCCAAGGCCGGATTGATCTGCACCAGACGTTCTGTCACATCCTTGTGCACCGTACTTTTGCTAATCCCAAAATGCTTTGCCGCCTGGCGCACTGTAGTATTATTGTCAATGATATATCTGGCGATTTCCATCGCTCTTTCCTCTATATAGCTTTTCAAAAAAATTCCCCTGCCATACTTGTTTTTACATTGTATGCCTGGGAAATCAATTTATGAATCGGAACATATGCAAAACCCATGGAAATCTTGAGATTTTCTTGAGATTTATTTTATAATATGATTGTACAGGCAGAGAAAACGATTGACTTTGCCAAAATCATAGAAAGAACGGAGACATTTACCTTGCGTTACAAAATTTTAATAGCCGATGACGAACCCGGCATTGTGGATATGATGAAGAGCTATTTTTCCACGGAATATGATATCTTAACCGCCGCAAACGGCAGGGAAGTCTTAGAGAAAGCAGCCCTGCAGCCGGATTTAATTTTACTGGACATCAATATGCCGGAAGCAAACGGCTTTGAGGTGTGCAGGCAGGTACGGAAATACCTCACCTGTCCCATCCTCTTTCTCACCGCCCGGATAGAATCCACCGATAAAATCCACGGTTTTCGCGCCGGAGCGGATGACTATATTGTAAAACCTTTTGATTTAGACGAGTTGGGGGCAAGGGTTGCCGCTCATCTGCGCAGAGAACAGCGGCGGCAGAATACGGCGGCTGTGCGCTTTTTTGGCGAACTTTCCATTGACTATACCGCCCGTACTGCAAAAATAAGGGAAAGCCCCGTCTCCCTGTCCCGGCGTGAATTTGACATTGTGGAACTGTTGTCCCTCCATCCCGGGCAGGTTTTTGACCGGGAACGGATTTACGAAGCGGTCTGGGGCATTGACGGAAGCGGAAACAGTGATACCGTCATGGAGCATATCCGGAAAATACGTGCAAAATTTTCCCTGCTGTCGCTCCACAGCTATATTGAAACGGTCTGGGGGGTGGGTTACAAATGGGTTGGATAAATAAGATGAGTTTAAAAACAGCGCTGTTTTCCATGATTTTTCTCTGCCTTTTTCTCTCCACAGCGCTGTCCCTTCTGGTTTATTTCGGATTACTTGCCTTAAGAAATTTCATCTGTCCCGCAGAAATGAGCATCAGCTATGTCTTAGGCAGCGCTTCCCCCGCCGTTACCTACGGCATTCCACCGTCGGAGGAAGCTCTCCGGGCTGCCTTTTTCATTGACATCCTCCAGATACTTCTGCCGATTCTGATTTTTATCACGGCAATCCTGCTCGCCGTCTCTTTGTTTTACCGGATAAAGCTAAAAGAGCCTCTGGCAGTTTTAGCCTCCGGCGCCGGGCATATCATCAACAACGACCTTGACTTTTCCTCTCCTAAACCTCCCGGTGAGGACGAACTAGGGCAACTCTGCCTCGCCTTTGAAACCATGCGAAAAACTCTTCTGGCAAACAACCAGACCTTGTGGCGGCAGGCGGAAGAGCGCAGACGTTTAAATGCTGCCTTTGCACATGATTTGCGCAATCCTGTCACTGTGCTGAAGGGAACGGTGGCTTTGCTGCAAAAAGGCGTCCCCGATGATCAGGCACTGATCCGGCTTTCCGACTACGCCCTGCGTATTGAGCAATATGTGGAAACCATGGGAAATATCCAGCGCTTAGAGGACATTCCCGTGAAGAAAAAACTGTTTCCCATTTCCCTGCTTGGTCGAAAGTTAGAAGAAACTGCAAATCTGCTCTGTCCCGATATACCGGTTTCCCTGACGGTTTCCGGTAGCGGCTCCGCCCGTTTAGATGACGGTATATTTTTTACTGTGGCGGAAAACCTTATGGGAAACGCCGCCCGTTTTGCCAAAAGTGAAATCATCATTTCATTAGAGCTTCACCAGGAATTTGTTCGGCTGTCTGTAGCAGATGACGGTCCCGGTTTTCCCGAAGAGCTGCTGCGCCGGGGGCCAAAACCCTTTGGAAAAACGGAGGAAGCTGCCGGGCATTTGGGTATGGGGCTCTACAGCAGCCAGATTCTCTGTGTCAAGCATGGGGGCTCCCTGACTTTATGCAATCTGTCCTCCGGGGCACGGGCGGAGGCTGCGTTTGATATAATGGGATGAACTGTTTTATGGGGGTGATATTGAAGCGGATTCAAGTGGGGGTGGGAAGGATATGGGGCAGATTGCACAAAGCGGGGGCTGTTTTTGTGCAATCTGCCAATATCAGTTATCGACTGCCCCCCTTTACCGCTCCGAAGTTTCTATAAAAAATAATTCTGAAATCTTGAGATTTTCTTGAGTTTTCTGCGTTACACTCGGCTTATAGTTTCAGGTGTTATAAGGGATGCCTTATCTACGATGTTTCGGCAGGCTCTTTACTCCTGAAACACTATTCATTTACAAAAGGAGTGTAATTTCTATGAAAATCGAAGCGAACGATTTATGCAAGATTTACGGCAGCGGTGAAAACCGGGTAACGGCTTTAAGCCATGCCAGTCTCAGTCTTTCTGATGGGGATTTTCTTTCTATTATGGGGCCTTCCGGCAGTGGTAAAAGCACACTGCTGCACCTGTTGTCTGGTTTGGACCGTCCCACTTCCGGCAGTCTTAGCTATGACAGCAGAGATATTTACCGGCTTACGGACAGGGAGCTTTCTGACTTCCGCAGGCGGCGTATTGGATTTATTTTCCAGAAGTTTCATCTGCTTCCGGTGCTGACTGCCCGGGAAAATATTCTTATGCCTCTGCTGTTGGACAAAAAGCAGCCTGATGAAGCCTATTTTGAGCGGATTACAAAGCTTTTAGGGATTTCTGACCGTTTGGAGCATCTGCCCTGTGAGCTGTCCGGTGGGCAACAGCAGCGGGTTGCCATTGCCCGTGCCCTGATTGCCCGGCCGGATGTGATTTTTGCGGATGAACCTACCGGAAATTTGGATACGAAGAGCGGCGGCGAAGTTATGGAGCTGCTGAAAAGTGTTCACAGGGAGTTTGGCAAAGCTCTGGTGATTATCACCCATGACCAGCGGATTGCCCGGATGGCGGAACGCCATGTCGTCATGACGGACGGTGTACTTTCGGAGGTGACAGCAGAATGAAATCTTATCGCAGATTGGCATATAAAGAACTTTGGGCGCAGAAAATGACCTCTTTTCTAATTTTCATCGCGTTGATTCTTTCCACCATGATGACTGCCGCCATCGGACAATCCGCAGGGGTTCTCTCTGCCATGCGCCAGCAGCAGGCAATCGCCATAGGCGGCGACCGCTACGCCACCTTTATGCAGTTGACGAAGGAACAGACCGCTTTCCTGCAAAACGAGCCCAGGCTGTCCTATGTGGGGTTGTCCATTGACCTCGGAACCATAAAACTAAACAGCTCCCTCACCCTTTCCCTGGTGGAATATCAGGAGGGTTCCGGGGATGCCTATCCCTCCGTCACCACAATAAAGGAGGGAAGGCTGCCGGAACAGCCGATGGAAATTGCTTTGCCAAAGGACGCCCTGCAGCTTCTCGGCTTTACCGGGAGGATTGGAGATACCGTTACCCTGACCCTGGAAAAGGCGCTGCGCCACGGCATTATGACAGAGAGCTTTTCCTATCGGCAGGATTTTGTCCTTACTGGAATTACGGAGAGCAATTATATCAACTACAGCTCCGGCATCCTGCAGGGCATTGTGGGCTGCGGCACAGCGGAAGAAGTTCTTCCCGAAGAATACCTCTATTTCATTGCGGATATCCGCACAGCGGATAAAAATTCTTTTCAGGAAACCGTCCATGATATTGCTGCTGCGTTAGAAATTCACGAATTGGATACCATGTACAATACGGTCTATCTCGATGCACTGCATATTCCCTACGACAGGGAAGCTGCCGATACGGATTTTTCTGACGAGGGCTTTTCCTTCACTTTGTTTGCCGGAGTTCTAATCGGTGCTCTCTTTCTGATTGCCGCCGGGCTTGTGATTTATAATATTTTGAAGATTGCCGTTGCCAAACGTCTGGAGCAGTACGGCACGCTGCGGGCAATCGGTGCACGAAAGCACCAGCTTTATGTCATCGTTACCCTAGAGGTTCTGCTGTTATGCGGCGCAGGAATCCCCGTGGGGCTTTTCTTTGGTGTCCTCTCTGCCAAGGGGATTTTAACCGCCTCCACAAGCCTGCTGTCCCCCGATTTATTTCTGGTGTCCGACAGCAGTGAGCTTACACGCCTGATTGCCGAAAACAGCGGCGCAGAACCCTTCTATTTGGCAGCAAGCGCCCTGATTACCCTGTTGTTTGCTTTTCTTGCAGCTTTTCCCGCCGCTTCCTTTGCGGCTAAAGCGGCTCCGGTTACTGCTATGTCCGGCGTTCCCTTAAAGATTAAGCGCAGGCGCCGCCAAACAGGAAAAATCCGGAATTTCGAGCGGTACTATGCAGCGTTAAATCTAAAGAGAAACCCGGCAAGAACGACCGTTACCGTTCTTTCCCTGACAATGAGCATTGCGGTGTTTATTGCCCTGCAAAGCTCTGTCGGTATGCTGAATGCTGCCGGCTCAAAGGAAACAGAGCACTTAGGAGATTATTCCCTCATCAATGAAACGGTGGGATTTTCGCCGGAAGAACTAGAAAAGTTAGAGGCCAACGAGAATATTTTTTCCGTTGCCGCCATGCAGTTTTCCCTTTATGAACAGGACAAAACGGGGCAGATAACGGGCATTGCCTTAGATTTCACGCTTCAGCCCGGTGAAACCTTCCAGATTCTCGGTTTAAACGACAGCTATCTGGATGCCTTTTTCGGTTCCATGCTGACCTCGGAAGAATTAGAAGCTTTCCGGCAGGGAAAGGGCTGTATTGTCCGAAATCCCATTCCCCTCAACATTGGAGGGCAGGAAATTCCCCGTTCCGAGATTGCCGCCGGAAGCGACGTTATCGTGGCGGGGCAAAAACTGCCTGTTCTTTTTACCTTAAATAATTATGACGGATACCTCAGTGTGGGAAATAGCGGGTTTATCAACGGTATCCAGTTAATTGTAAGCGACCGCCTTTTTTCCGGTCTGACAGGCAGCAGCACCTACGCAGAGCTTCTCCCAGCCCTGACCGCTGACGCTGACCGTAATGCTGTTGATGCCCTGCTCAATGACCTCTGCGCCGGTTATCCGGGAACTACGTTTCTCTCTTATGAGGAAACGGACCGCCAGCTAGAGGAAAGCTTTACCCAGATAAAACTGCTCTCCTGGGGGCTTATCCTCTTTGTGGGCCTTATCGGCATTTTAAACATCATCAATACAGTTTCCACCAATATCCACACCCGTTTACAGGAAATCGGCATTCAGCGGGCCATCGGAATGAGCGCCGGGAGCCTCTGTAGAACTTTTTTATGGGAAAGCGCCATTTACGGCTTAACCGCAGCGCTGGCGGGAAGCTTCTGCGGGTATCTTTGTACCGTTTTTATCCACGCGGCCACAACGGACCTTTTGCAGTTTACCACATTTCCACTGGCAGCTGCCACGGAAGCTTCCCTCCTCTCCATTGCCGCCTGCCTGCTGTCTGCCGCAATTCCGCTGCGAGACATTCGCAATTACAGTATTGTGGATTCTATGGAACATGCAGAATAAATGCTGTGTCTGCCTTATAAATTGACAATGTGCACAAATCATGCTAGGATTTTTTTACAAACATTTCAACGCAAGGAGGATTTTTTATGCCATTTATCCACACACAGACTACCGTAACTCTTGATAAGGCAAAATGCGACAGTTTAACGGCGTCCTTAAACGCCATCGTCTCTTCCTGCCTCGGCAAAGGGGAAAACTGGATTATGACAGGATATACCGACAAGGCTAACCTATATTTTCAGGGAAACCAGAACGGCGACACCGCCTATGTGGAAGTGAAGCTTTTCGGCACGCCGGATGCGGCTGCCTGCGACAGAATGACCGGAGAAGTCTGCAGTCTCTTTGAGAGGGAACTGGGCATTGACCAAAACCGCATTTATGTTTCCTATTACCCTACCGAAAACTGGGGCTGGAACGGTTCCGATTTTTAATTGCGGCAATCGAGTAGGAAAGTTTCTTCTTCCCCTACTCGCTGCGCCGGGCGGGCGCCGCTTCATCGGCGATAATTCCTTGCCCGCCCGTGTGCATAAAGAAACAGCTGTCTGAAAGCATTTTTGTTCTTTGCTTTCAAACAGCTGTTTTTTTTATTTTTTCCCGGAGAAAAGCTTCGCCCAGAAAGACTTTTTTTTCGTCGGTTCTGACTCTTCCTCCTGTGGGAAACGTTCTTCCGTCTCAGAGTAGCCCGGCATTTTATCCTCATAGACCCAGTAATCTTCCACATCCGTTCTCCCGTTAATCCTACGGCACATTTCCTTGATGACTTCCATCATGGTATCTAACATTTTCTCCGCATTCTGCGCCATCCGGTCCTCATAACGCATCCCCCGGTCGGAGCCTTCCTTTCCGCTGATACAGTCATCCCCCAGAACTCTCAGTTTGTTCAGCCTGTCCCGCTGTTCCTTCCTGGCACTGCTTAAAAAACGGCTTACCATAACGTTATGGGCTTCGTCGCTGGTATAGCACAAATACTGCTCCATGGTCGTCTCCGCCGGGAAACCGATGCCATAATATCCATTATAAAAGTGGCAGATGGTTTCCGCCGCCTCCCGAAGCTTCATGCCGCACTCCCTCGGCTGCTTCCAATAGAGATTTTCTGCTTCTTCTAACTTCCCCTCAATCTGCTCATAGGCGGCTTTCACAGTTTCATCCGGAAATTCGCCCTCCAGCATAAATGAATAAGTCATACCCCGCCCCTCTTTCTGACACTTTATCTCATGTAAACGTCTATAACAACGTGTACTGCATCATTTCATATGCCAGACAGCTGCCCTCCATAATCGCCTCCGGCAGCAGCGCCCGCGCCACACATTTTAACTCTTCCTCCGGCGCATCCACCCGCCTTAAATAGGCGTAATCGCCGTCTATTTTCGCAACAATATAGTCTACTCTCTCGAACATATCTACTCTCCTAACGCCGCAAGAACCTCCCGGCAGACCTCCTGCTTTTCTTTTCCGTCCACACAGATAGTGATGTCCGCCACCGTTTCATAGCGCTCTCTCCGTTTCTCCATCAGCTCCCGGATAAACTCCACGTTCATGTTCCCGTTTAAAATCGGGCGGTCCGTACTGTTTTTCACACGCTCGTAAATCGTCTCCGGGGTTGCTTTCAACAATACGATACAGCCGTTTTCTTTCATTAAAGCTGCATTTTCATCCCGCAGCACGCTGCCGCCTCCGCAGGAAACCACCATATTTTCCTTTCCCAGAAAGGAGCGGAGCAGCTCCGTCTCCAAATCCCTGAAATACGTTTCCCCATATTTTTCAAAAATATCGGAAATCTCCATTCCCTGCTGATCCACAATCATCTGGTCCATCTCAATGCGCTTTGCATCCTTCATTTTCACAAGTTCCCTGGCAATGGTGCTTTTTCCGGCTCCCATAAAACCAATCAGATAAATATTTTTCATGACGGCCCCCTATCTGAAAAATTTCTCTTTTACCTCTTCCACCGGCATATCCTGCCCCGTGTAAAGCTTAAATGCCGCAACGCCCTGCCACAGCAGCATTCCCTTTCCGTTGATACAGGTGCAGCCCGCCTCCTTTGCCTCCCGGAGCAGTCTTGTCTCTTCCGGGTTATAGACAGCGTCCGCCACCACAAGGCCGGGACGGAAAGCAGCAAGATCCTTCACCACGCTCTCATTTTCCATGGGCTTCATACCCACAATCGTGGCGTTGGCAAAAATATCACTGGACTGTATTTCCTCCGTCATTTTCGCTGTGTCCGCGATATCGTATACATTCACGGTGCAGGAGGGCACTTCCTTTCTGATTTTCTCTGCTGTCGCTAAGGTACGCTCAAAGAAATCGTCCTTAATATTAAAAATAGAAATCTCCCTCGCCCCGTCTAAGGCGCACTGTACCTGAATTGCCGTAGCAGCTCCGCCGCCGCCTGCCACTGTAATTTTCTTTCCCTTAATATCAATGCCGTGGTCTTTTAAATTTGCGACAAATCCTTCCCCGTCTGTAATGTATCCCGTCAGCTTTCCATCGTCGTTGACAATCGTATTCACCGCCCCGATGATACGTGCTGCCGGGGACAGATCATCCATATATTTAAACGCCTCTGTCTTACAGGGCATGGTAACGTTGCAGCCCCGCATTTTAAAGGTTTTCATCGCCGCAATAGCGTCCTTTACTTCCTCTACCTTGATATCAAATGCCACATAGGCATAATCTAAGCCCAAACGTTCGAAGCTGTAATTGTACATCGCTGGGGAGCCGGAATGTCCCACCGGAGAGCCAATTAATGCCAATAATCCTGTATGTCCTGAAATTCTGCTTTCCATTGCTTTCTCCTTTTTGTCCGGCACCTGTTAGGTGCCTGTATTTACTCTGCTTTTTCGTTCTTTTTAAATTAGGAATACTATTATCATAACTGGTTTCAGACAGCTTTTCAATCACTTTCTTCCCCGCCGGAAAAACTTACACAACTCTCTCTACCCGGTAACGGATATCCGCCCCGTCACCGGTGAGAACCACCTGCATGAGCTTCTTTTCTAGAAAAGGCTGCATGGCACGCTGCAACAACTCCTCCTGCTCTACCTGATACTTTCCGTCCGTCAATAGAATAATGAGTTTTGCCCGCGCCTGGAATAATCTTAAATAAGAAATTAACTTTTCAAAGTTCTTTTTACAGAGCTGCTGCTGATAATCTTCATAATAGCTGCTCAGCTGCACCATAGACATTGGGCTGACTTTACACGTAATGTTTTCATCTCCCTGCCACTGCACCACGTTCAGCCGCACATTGCGGAACACTTCACTGTGGATTTTCAGCGTCCCCAGCAGCTCCGGCAGATAGTCCGCCACCTGCTCACGGCTCAGGCTGCCGTCAATGACCACCGCCATCTCCAATATCTGCCCGGTATAATTTCCCGGCACATGAAGAATGCGCTCTACTGTATTTTTAAAATTTTTCAGAAAAACCGGTGATTTATTCATCCTTTCCTCCATACGCACACGCCTTTTGTGCATCTCAAGTTTGGGCGTATGCGCACAAACTTGGGGTTGAAAAAATTCCGATATAGGATTTTTTCAACCTACTACTCCGCTCCCTTCTGTGAAACCGGGTTTTTCGGCGTATTTACGCCAGTTCGCTCCACACCATGTTTTTCAGCCGCCTAGTCAGGGAAGTCGTACCCGCGTCACGAAGCTGCTGGGAAATCAGTATGGTAATTCCGTTTTTCGGGCTGTTGCTGAAATAATCCCCCAGCCAGCCATCCCAGCCGTATTCCCCTTCCGTTGCCATGAAAAATGTCTTGCCCGGCTCCTTTGCCACCCGCATAAGATTGCCGTAGGTATATCCTCCCAGGCTGTCCCAGTTATGGTCAAACACCTCCTGCTGCCAGCTTAAAAGCTCCGCCCGGGTCATAAAGCGTACCGTCTGCGATTTTAAAATCTCTCTCCCTTTATACCGTCCCTGTGCCATCAGCATTGCGGCAAAATGGGAATAATCATCCATGGTGGAGGCAAGCCCCGCACCGCCGGATTCAAATGCCGGCTGTTTTTCCATACTATTCATGATTCCCAAATGGCTCTGGGTATATAATGCCAACCCCTCCGCCGTCCGCTCATATACCTTCGCCAGACGGGGCTGTTTTTCTTTCGGCACATAAAATGCCGTATCTTCCATCTCTAGCGGTTCAAAAAAGGTCTCCCTTAAAAATTCCCCAAACCGTTTCCCGCTGATTACCTCAATCACCGCCCCCAGCACATCCGCAGATGTCCCGTACTGCCATGCGCTGCCCGGCTGAAATGCCAGCGGTATCTGTCCTAATCGGTTCGCAATCTCCACCGTCCCCAAAGGCTCTTCCCCGAAAAGCTTCGCTTTGATTTCCTCAAATAATTTTTCTGTTTCTGGATAGCTAATGCAGGGGGCTGCACCACCGTAAACCAGCCCGGAGGTCATCTGCAGCAGATCCTGAATACGTACCGGGCGGCGCACTGGTATAAGCCCCTCTTCTCCCGCCACTATAGCATTCTGAAAGCCCGGCAGAAACTCCTGCACATTTGCCCCTAAGTCCAAAAGCCCACGCTCCATCAGCGCCATCGCCGCAGCGGAGGTCACCGGCTTTGTCATGGAATAAATCCTTGTGATGGTGTCCCGCTCAAAAAGTCTCTTTTGCTCTAAATCCGCATATCCCGCCTGGGCGTACGCCGCCTCTTTTCCGTCCTTCAAAATGAGAATATTTGCTCCGGCAACTTCTCCGCGCTCTATCGAGCGAATTAATTCCTGTTTTAACTTTTCACTTAACACAATTCATCCTTCTTCTCCATAAAAATATTTGGTTTCTTACTCGCAACACTTTGATACTCTCTACATACTCTGCAACAGTCTAAGCAGCTCCTGTTCCTCTGCTTTCACTGAACCCTGTATCATAGCCGCACTTCCGCCGCCTCTGGCTCCCGCCTTCTCCCGCAGCAAGGCTGCAATCTCCCGGCAGTCCTTGGTGCTGCTGCCAATAATAAATTGATACCCTTCCTCTTCCGTTCCCACAAAAATGCCGCAGATACCGCTGTGGACAGCCGTCAGTTCATTTACCACGTTCCGCACGACCTGCGTCTCGATATCCGTCTCAAACAACACCACATGCTCCTGCTCCTTCGGTATCTCCGCTAATTTTCCCTCCATCAGTTTCTGCTTTGCACCTGCCAGTCTATATTTTAAATCTTGATTTGAGTTTTTCATTTTCTCTACTAATTCCGGAAGTAATTCCTGATTAGCCGAAAGACTTCCAGAGATAGCGGAAATAATCTCCGCCTTCTGGCGGAACGCAAGCAGCGCCCGGAACCCGCAAAGAATACTGATGCGGACGCCGCCTTTATAATTGGAAAGGCTCATCACCTTCAGCATACCGATTTCTCCGGTATGCCTTACATGGGGTGCACAGCAGGCACAGACATCCACACCGGGAATCGTCACAATCCGCACCTGTCCCTCAATCTCTATTTTGCTGCGGTAATTTAACACCGCCAGTTCCTCCTTCGCCGGAAAGGTTACCTCCACCGGAAGATTTTCCGCAATCGCCTCATTTGCCCGGTACTCAATGTCAGCTACGTCCTCCGCTGTCATCATGCCGTCAAAATCCATGGTAACAATATTATCACTCAAATGGAACCCCACATTATTAAATCCAAATTTACTATGTACCAATCCCGAAAAGATGTGCTCCCCCGAATGCTGCTGCATATTATAAAAACGGTGCTGCCAGTCAATCACACCATGTACCTTAGCCCCTGTCTCCATGGCTCTCTCCAGTGTATGTACAATTACATCCTTTTTAATCTGCACATCCAGAACCTTTACACCCTCTACTGTCCCCCTATCCGGGCTCTGCCCGCCTTCCTCCGGGAAAAATAAAGTCTGATTTAAGATTACCTCATATGCTGTCCCATCCTTTTTCTTCCGTTCCTCGCAGGAAATCACCTCCGCCTCAAACTCTCTCTGATAAGCGTCCAAATCATATAATTTCTTTGTCATATCTCTCTCCATTTGTCTGAATATAAATGTGCTGGTATACTAGCGAAGTACCGGCTCCATGCTTTCATTATCCGCACAAAACACCCCACCGCTTTTTTCCAAAATCTTCTTCATAACCCTTTGGGCCCTCTCATAATGCTCCAGCGGAAAGGTCACCAGAAACACCGCCTCACATCCATTGTCCCTGGCAAACGCCGCCGTCACCTCATCTTTAGGATATATCCGTGTCTCCTCGAAATCAATGGCCACTCCTTCTTCCATTCCAATCTCCATACCCCGGCATCCTCCCAGAGTTCCATCTCATATTCCTGTCCCTCCAGCGCTTCTGCCAGTCTCCGCACCGTAGTTCCTTCTGCCCCAAAATAAATCCATTCTCCTGCCTCTTTCTGTTTTCCCATCACACACTCTCCCTTCTTGCCTATTCTAGTTTTTATTTAATATAGATTTATTTTTATATCATTATTTTCTTCCCAAAAAGCCCTCTCACATTCTAATGGAACTCCATAGAGCAAACGTGCGCCGCAAGGCGCACCATAAAAAATCCACCATTGGGGAATGGTGGATTTAAAAAGGGGGAGAATTTATGAAAAAAAGTTTCATCACTGTTGTGATGTTTATAATATACCCCCCATATGTGAAAACAAATTGTCTAATTTTTGAATACTCTTTGAAGAAAATGTGAATTTTTTTATTCACTACCAGCACAGCACCTCGTGCCCGTCCTCCGTCACCAGTACCATAATCTCCCATTGGGCAGAGGGCTTTCCATCCGCCGTATACACTTCCCAATCGTTCTCATCATCAATATAGATATCCACTTTTCCCATGTTAACCATCGGTTCAATGGTAAATATCATACCGGGAACTAAAAGCATTTCCTCCCCGCGTCTGCTGTTGTAGCCGACCCACGGGTCCTCATGGAACTCTAATCCCACACCGTGCCCGCCGATTTCCCGGACCACCGTATAGCCGTTGGCAAAGGCATGGTCATGAACTGCCTGACCCATATCCCCTAAAAAGCCCCAGGGTTTCACTTCCTTTAAGCCAAGCTCCACACATTCTTTCGTGACATCCACCAGCCTTTTCTTCTCCGGGCTTATCTCCCCGATACAAAACATCCGCGAGGAATCGGAAAAGTATCCATTTAAAATGGTGGACACATCCACATTGACAATATCACCGGACTTTAACACCACATCCTCTGACGGGAAACCGTGGCAAACCTGTTCATTGATTGAAGTGCAGACACTGAAAGGATATCCCTGGTAATGAAGCGGTGCCGGGATACCGCCCATCTTTGTGGTCAAATCATAAACGATTTTATCAATCTCCGCCGTGTTCATACCCTCATGGATATGTTCTTCAATATAATCTAACACTGCAATGTTAATCTTACAGCTTTCCTTGATACCTGCAATCTGCTCCGCATTTTTGATAATACTGTGATTTGGAACAACATGCCCCTGGGCTGCTGCCAGCGCAATCTTCTCATCAAACGCCTGATGACAGGCTTTATACTTTTTCCCGCTCTTGCACCAGCACGGGTCATTTCTTCCTATTTTTATTGACATAACATTCTGCCTTCTTATTTCATATAAATATAATTTTTAATTATCCTTGTGATGTACCGTGATAAATCCAAACCGAACATAGTCCCAGATCTCTACTATCACTGTGACCTCATGTGCCTCTAACAGCTTTTGGTATTTTTCTTCCTCAAAGGAATATTCCTCTGCACTGTCATTCTGTATCTGGGCGTAAATGGACTGATATTTTTCCGCTATCGCCAGTTTTCTTAAACTTTCATTTAACACTTCCTGACTAACTCCTAACCATGCAATCTGTTCTTCCTCTAAGTCACTCCAAAAATCGTACTGGTAGTTGGCAAGACGTTTTTCCTCCTGCTCGTCTAATTCTATTCCCTCGCCGCATGCCATCTCATAAAAAATCTTATCATGTACCGCCATATCCAAAGCCGCCTGCTTTGCCGCCTTTCGGATATAAGTGCCATTGGAATAGAGATTCCAGTATTCGCTAGTATCCTCCGGATTATAAACATAAGCGTCTTTTTCCACCTGCTGTTCCTCAAAGGCGATATAAAACGCCAGATCCCGCAGTGTCAGCTCCTCCCCGTCCACCAGCGCCGCTGTCTCGTCTAATGCTTCCGCAAAATTCAAATACTGTTTCTGATTTCCGGTCCGAAGG
The DNA here is from genome assembly GCA_021770785.1 of Lachnospiraceae bacterium. Taxonomy (GTDB): domain Bacteria; phylum Bacillota; class Clostridia; order Lachnospirales; family Lachnospiraceae; genus Roseburia. The sequence continues at coordinate 12,921 of JAETQH010000048.1, read as the reverse complement.
GCGATAAACGCCAAAATAATCACAAGGAACACTAAAACCGTAGAAAAACGAAACTCCTGATTCTTAAAAGCTTTCCACTGGCTTAGGATTGACATAATTTCGCTACCACCTGATTGATAACGCTGCCATCAGCCTTACCCTTTAATTCCGGCATAACATTTTTCATAATCACGCCTTTATTTTTGCCGGCAACCACCTCGGCAAATTTTTCGGTGATAAACTGCTCCACTTCTTCCGCACTCATCATCTGAGGCGCATACTCCATGAAAATATCGTATCTCGCCTGATATTCCTCCAATAAATCGGTTCTCTCCGCCGGACAGCTGTCAATCTGCTCTTTTACAGATTTTACCTCCTTTAAAATCACACGATTCACCAGCTCTTCTTTGATATCGTCACGGCATCCTTCATCAATGGCAGCCTTTTTTGCTGCGGACACCAATACGGAAATCGCATCTTTTCTTACTTTATCTCTTGCTTTCATTGCTGCAATCATATCTTTTTGTAACTGTTCAAACTGCATACTGCATTCCCTCCTAAGCGCTCTAAAAATCTCTCTTTTGCTATCATACCACTATCTTATACAAAATACAAAAAATTTATTGGTAAAATTCTTCATTTATAAAAAGCGTACCTGGCAATCACCTCTACAGCACCCGGCGTACCGCCGTGATGGTCCGGTAAGTGGCGCTGCCGTAACAGATACCACTGCTGGGGGTGGAGGCATGGACAATTCTTCCCCCGCCGATATAAATCGCCACATGTCCCGGATAGCAGATGATATCCCCCGGCTGGGCGTTTTCATAGCTGACTGCCTGTCCGCTGGATTGCAATGCGTAAGAGCTTCGGGGCAGGCTGATTCCAAAATGCTGGTAAACCAGCGATACAAAGCCGGAGCAGTCCGTTCCCGTGGTCAGGCTGTTTCCCCCGTATACATAGGGATTTCCCACAAAATTTCCTGCGTATGCCACCACGTCACTTCCACTGACCCCGGTGTTAAAGGACGGGTTCAAACCTCCCGTAAGCCCCGTGGTGCCGTCCGAACCGCCGCTGCCTGTCCCGCCGGAAGAGCTGCCGTTTCCGGTGGAACTGCCATTTCCGGAAGAGCCGTTGTTTCCGCCGGAACTGTTATTTCCGGAAGAGCTGCTGTTTCCGGTGGAAGCCGTTGTCGTACTATTATTGCTATTCTTATTTTTTTTCTTTTTCTTCTTTGCCTCTTCCTCCGCCTTTTGTTTCGCCTGGCGCTCCTGCTCCTTGGCAATGACATCATTCTGCTGACGGATGGTGGATGCATATTGATTTGCCAGGGACTTTGCATTGGAAAGTTTCTTGTCAAAATCCGCTATCTGGGCGCTCTTTTCCGTAATCACCTGATTCAGCGTTTTCTCCTGTTCCTCGTAGCTTAACTCCAGTTCCTCCATATCCCGCATTTCCTGCTCTAACTGCGCCGTCAGCTCCTCCACCTGCTTCACCGTCTCCTGATAGGCAGTCAGAAGATTCCTGTCATAATCATAGACCTCCGAGACATACTCCACCCGGTTTAACAACTCTGTGATACTTTCCGATTCCACTAATACCGTGAGAAAAGAGCGGTCTCCGTTTTCATACATATACTGAATCCGCCGTTTCATCGCCTCATACTGCTGTTCTTCCTCCATCTGGGCAATCTTCAAATCCGTTTTCGCCTGCTCTATGGCTTCCTTCTGGCTGGCGATGTCCGCCTGCAGAAGTTCCATATCAGTAAGCAGCGACATCAGCTGATTATCATACTCCTGCATTTCCCCCTGCAGACGGTTCTGGGTGCTCTGAATGTCCTGAATCTGTTTGTTTACTTCGTCTAAGTTTTCCTGTGCCTCCGCTTTTTTCTTCTGGGCATCCTTGATGGTGGAGGCTTCTGCATTCATAAAAAGCCCCGCTGCCATCAATCCCGCTAAGCACAGTGCTGTAATTCTTCCTTTATAAAATCTTTTTTTATGTATCCTGTTTTGCATTTTATCGTCCTTAACTTATATTTTGCCTTGTGATTTACTCCATAGATATGATATCCTAATTTCTGCGCATCTTAAGTTTCACGGAAACTTGCATAGGAGCGCTTTTGGGTTCATTATATCATACTCTAACCCAAATGTGCGAAGGTTTCCATATTTTCTCAAATCCTTAAGAAATTCGTTTCACGATCAAAATCTTATCCCCGGGGGCAAGTTTTTCCTCTTTCAGCCCGTTGGTTTCCATGATATCGCGGATGGTGGTGTGATTTTCCCTGGCAATCGCCCACAGGCTGTCTCCCGTCTTGGCAATATAGCCCACCAGACCGGGGCTGTTCTGCAATTTTTCCATATCTAAAGGCTCCTCTGTCACCTCTTCGATGTTCTCAATTTCCACTTCTTCAAATGCCATCAAATCCAAGTGAACCACCGCTTTGATTTCGATATGCTCCTGGTCTAGCATTACGGCGGAGAGCTGTTCTAGTCCGGAAGCTAGCTCTATCCGCACAGGAGCTTCTCCCCCCGGCACCTCCACAAGCTGGGAAAAGGGATAGATTTCTTTCATGGTTCCAATGGGCATATTATCATCTGTGGTGATATAGAGCAGCTCCACCGTAACAATGCCTTCCACCTGCACGCCCTCCGGCACCAGTTCCTTTTTTTCCAGCAGCACCGTACCCTCGCAGGCGCAGACCTGCAGTACCTTCTCCTGCCCCTCGGAAAGCTCCATCTGCTCAGCAATTCTGGTTTTCGCATTATTTTTTATCAGAAGTTTTTCCACCCTGCGTTGTTTGCGCACCGGAATCACGTTTTTTTTCAGGGAATACAGGTCTGACAGCAGTTCTATGTTTTCCTCCGACCACACCGCAAGATCCATCTCAAGCGCTAACTCCAACACCAGAATCCGCTCTTCCCCGTCATAATCCGGCTTTACCTCCAGTTCCATGGAAACGGGATTAGTAGTTATCCGGCAGATGCATTCCTCTCCCGCCGCCTCACAGTCCACGCCGCAGTCTAAGGGCACGGTAGTCTCATACCATTGCAGCCGTTCCCCTTCCTCTTCATCACTATAAAGCACCGATACCAGAATTTCCCCAGTGACAGCCGCCCTTCCCTCCTTCATGCGTCCTTCCACATTGCGCAGCTCCATGCTTTTCCAGAGAATTTCCCGGACATTGGGTTTGCTAGAGGGCAGCACCATCTCACTTTTCTGGCGGCAGATATCTTTTTTAGACAACAGCAGCCGTAATGCCTCTATCCGCTCCACCTTCTGTTCGTATGCCTCCCCGTCCTCCACACCGCAGGTCAGCTCCTCGTCTATTTCTTCTTTTGCTTCCGCCTTTAATACCACCACCGCACGAACGCTTAGTTTTCTGGAATTAATGACGCCGATGGTAATATCCTCTATCTCTCCCTGTGCTTTCACTGTCTCGTATTCCGTGAGCCCATCCATATTCAGTTTTTCCTGAAAAGGGATTTCCCCCCGCAGACAGCTGATTTTCCCGTTTTCCTGATCGCTGCGGTAGAGCACTTTAAATACCAGGCTGCCCTTGAGCCAGACCGCCCCGTTTGCCGCCTTTACCTCGTCAAAGCGAAGTTCCCCTTTCTCCTTTAGTACTTTTACAATATCCGGGCGGTAATCCGGCACATTGTAATCATCATCTAAGGTAATCTGGCTCACCGCCATCCCTTTTTCCTGATTTCTATGTAATTTTACCTTTTGAAGTTCCACAAAAAAGTCCCCCATATTCCGAATGTTTGTAACCATTTTATTCGGACATGGGGGATTTTATGCCTATATGTTCTTCGATTAACACAACTTCATACGAATATCTCTCGTAATAATATCAGAATAGCTGAATGATAATAACTGAGGCGGATTTTCTTCACGCTCATCCTTAACCAAAATGGTAAATACGCTGGGATAAGCATTCTGGATAACACCCTCTTGAATATCAACCTTATTGCGTCCTCTGTCAAGCTGAATTAATACCTTCCTGCCACACTGCTGGTGCACAGAAGCCCGAACTCTCTTGATGTCTGCCTGCTGCATTTGGTCTACCTCCTCATCCGGCTAGTCTCGTTATTATCACCGAATTTTTCTTTTTCGCTTTAGTATATCACTGTGTTAAACTTTTGTCAAACAAAATTTACTACAACCTATCATTTTATCATTTACTGGAAAATAACATTTTCCTCCCGCAGTTCCGTTTTTACCACAATATAGGGATAACTGGGACTCTGGCTTGCATTCTCCCCTTTTCTGGGTCCTATAAGCTCCGTGTCAAAAACAACGGCATTGGAGGTCAGATACAGCTCCTTCACGGAAATGCTATAGCCCCCCGTCGCCTGTTCCCCATACCCGTGCACTATGTATAACTCGTTCTCCGACTCGTAGGTCATTTTAAAGTCCGCTGCTTTTTTCGCCTCAATCTGCGTTTTCAATTCCTCCGGCAGTTTCGTCTCTTCCACAATCGTATATTCCAAGTCACTGATTTTTGTCCCGTTTGTTTCCTCAATGCTGCACCCGCAAAGAATACAGCCTAATACCACCGTCAGGATAAATGACAGCATTTTTTTATTCATAGTTACCCCCAGTTTTGGCTTCTATCTTATTATATGCAAAAGCCAGCAGAACTATGCCTCTTTTTCTGGAAAAAATTTTTAATTTCGCCTTCCCTTTTCACGTTTTCCGGTTGTTTTTCTGGTATTTTCCTTATATAATATGGAAGAAAGAAAGTGCTTTCTTTCAAATAAATTTTTCCATGAAAATGCTTCCTGCTGTCCCATACCTGTCAGCAGTGCCTGACATGGTAGAAAGGATTTTATATGCTGCGGATAACTTTCGCCTTACTCTTTGCGGTTCTATTTCTAATTCTTGGTATTCCCGTACTTTTTATAGAGTGGATTGTGGGGAAATTCAATCCACAGGCTGCCGACCTGTTCCAGCTCCGCTGTGTCCAGTGGGCTTTCCGTGTAATTTTATTTATTTGCGGAACAAAGGTTACCGTCATCGGGGAGGAAAATGTCCCCAAAGACCAGGCGGTTCTTTATATCGGAAACCACAGAAGCTACTTTGACATCATTATCACCTACGCGAGATGTCCGGGGCTTACCGGATACGTCTCTAAGAATGTCTTAGAAAAAGTGCCTCTGCTCTCCACCTGGATGCGGCGGCTGCACTGTTTGTTTATCAACCGGGAGGACGTAAAAGAAGCCTTAAAGACTATTTTAGCCGGAATTGACAATATTAAAAACGGCATTTCCATGTGTATTTTCCCGGAGGGCACCAGAAACACCACGGAAGAACTGTTGCTCCCCTTTAAAGAGGGCAGCTTTAAGATGGCAGAGAAAACAGGCTGTCCCATCGTTCCCATGGCGATTTCCGGTTCCGCCGAAGTTTTAGAAAATCATATTCCAAAGATAAAAGCCACCCATGTTGTCTTAGAATATGGGAAACCGATTTATGTGAATGAATTAGACAAAGCTACCAAAAAGAAACTCGGACATTACTGTCAGAACATAATTGCAGAAATGTTAGAAAAAAACGCCGGCTTGCTATAAGCCGGTGTTTTTCATGTACTGGCACTTTATCCTTCAAATCGCTTGAAAATATCACCGGTATAAGCAGCGTCTGTCTTGTTCTGGAAATCCGTCGGATTAGCACCGCCTTCATGGTCAACATTCCACATGGAAGTGGAAGTCAATGGATACTTTCATCCCATACCGGGTTGCCCGCTTTCCAAGCGCAATCCCAGTGGCAAGGTCATTATTGCCGCCGCCGTATCCGTTGCCGCTTTCATCATAAGGATCATTCCACACACGCAGACGTATATAATTGACACCGGCCTGTGCTAATGTCATGAAAACATCCTGTTCCTCTCCTTCATAATTATAATAGGTAACACCGCTGTTTTCCTCTGCAAGCACGGCGGACGCATCCATACCGCGGATAAAATCGTCGGAAATATCCCCAATGGGTTCTACATAAATTTCGGATTCTTCCGGGCCTTCCGGCAGCGGAAATGTAGTTACTCCCATCACAGCTTCTGCTTTTTCTGCCGCCTGTGCTTCCGTCGTCTCCTGTTTTTCCGCTGACTTCTGTGTTTCCGCTGTTTCCTGTGTTTCCGTTGATTTCTGCGTTTCTGCGGCAGTTTCTGTATTCCCTCTCCCACAGCCTGCCAAAGCAGCGGAACAGAGACTTGCACTAATACATAACGCCAGTAATCTTTTGCGGGATTGCCTCATATTTTTCTCCTCCTTCTTGTAAAAAGTATTACCCCCACATGCTTCTTCTGACAAGAACTTTAGGACGTAATATTATTTTTCTTCCGTCAGTGCTTTCACAATCTCCGGAAATCCCATAAAGTGAGAGGCTTTGACTAAAATGCTGTCTCCCACCGATACCCCGGGCAGCAATGCCTCTTCTAACGCCTCTTTTGTGTCAAAATAGTGCACTGCCGTCTCCGGGCTGCACTGTTTCACCGCCTCCGCCAACGCCCTGGAAAGCTCTCCGGTACAAAACAGCTCATCAATGCCTTTTCCCTTAAAATGCTCTCCCACGGAAAAATGAAGCTGTCTTTCCTCAGCCCCTAACTCTCCCATGTCGCCTAACACCGCTATTTTCCTGCCCTCTGCCTTTGACAGCACATCAATGGAGGCCTTCATGGAAACCGGGTTGGCGTTGTAGCAGTCGTCAATAATGGTCACACCGTTCCTGTGAAGCAGATTACTCCTGCCGCCGATGGTCTGCACCGCCTCAATCCCCCGCTTCGTCTCCTCCGCTGTAAGACCTAACTCCCTTGCCACCGCCGCTGCTGCAAGGGCATTGTAGACATTATGCTCTCCCGCAATGGGGATTTCCACCGTAAACTGCGTCTCCGGTTCATTTCCATTACGGATATGGATTTTAGCTCTCGTCCCTGTCAGTCCAAGCGCCTCCACCTCCGTGGCATAAATCTGCTTTGGAGCTAAGGTTTTCTCCCCCTCCTCCGTCTCTGCCCGCTTTGGTGCATCCCCCAGTCCGTAGAATACCGCCGGTCTGCCGTTTACCATTTTTTTCTCACAGAGCTTGTCGTCATCGCCGTTTAAAATTGCGACTCCTTCCGAGGTCAGATGCTCAAAGCTCTCTGTTTTTGCCTTTAAAATGCCGTCCCTTGTAATGAGATTTTCCAAATGGCAGAGTCCGATATTGGTAATCACGCAGATATCAGGATTTGCCATCTGTGCAAGACGGTGCATTTCCCCAAACTCAGAAATTCCCATCTCAAGTACTGCCACCTCATGCTCCTGCCGGATTTTAAAAATGGTAAGGGGCAGTCCGATTTCATTATTGAAATTCCCTTCTGTCTTTAATACATTATATTTCTGGGCAAGGACGGAGGCAATCATCTCCTTTGTGCTAGTCTTTCCCACACTTCCGGTTATCCCCACCACTTTAATATCCAAAGATTTCCGATAGTCCTCCGCCAGCATTTTCATAGCCGCCAGACTGCTCTCCACCAGAATATAAGGGCCTGCCGCATTGCAAAGCTCCTGCTCGGAAAATACCGCCAGCGCCCCTTTTTCAAAGACATCAGGAATAAACCTGTGGCCGTCCACCTTCTCCCCCTTCACAGGAATAAACAGATACCCCGGCTCCACCAGACGGCTGTCAATCACCGCCCCTTTGATTTCCTTTGTCCTGTCTGCCTCATTTCCATAATAAGTACCACCGCAAACCGCTGCGATATGCTCTAATGTCATATTTTTCATTTTCTCATACAATCCTTTGGTTTTGTGTCTTTCTCTTATACCTGCGCTGCGTACTTCTCCAGGGAAATCTCAATGATTTTCTCACACAGCTGGTTAAAATTCATTCCTACCACATTTGCCTCCTGAGGCAGCAGGCTGGTGGGGGTCATGCCGGGCAGGGTATTCGCCTCCAGACAGAAAATCTCATTCTTCTTATTTAAAAGGAAATCCGTGCGGGAATAAGTATTCAGCCCAAGCACTTCTGCCACTGCCACCGCATATTCCTGCATTTTCCCTGAGATTTCTTCCGGCAAATCCGCCGGACAGGTTTCCACCGCACTGCCTGCCTTATATTTATTTTTATAGTCGTAAAAGCCCTCCACCGGAGCAATCTCAATCACAGGAAGTGCCTTAAAATCAATGACGCCCACAGAAAACTCTCTGCCCTCCACATATTCCTCGATAATCAGCTCATCCTCCCAGCGGAACGCCTCATCTAATGCCGTCTTAAATTCTTCCCCGGTGCGTACAATAGAAACTCCTATGCTAGACCCTCCGCAGCAGGGCTTCACCACGCAGGGCAGGCTAATCCCCAGCGCAGCCGTATCATCGACACGGCTCTCCTTCTTCATCGCCATCCCCTTCGGGCATGGGATATTGTGATGTAAAAACAGTTTCTTCGCCATTCCCTTATCCATGGCAAGGGCGCTGCCTAAATATCCGGTTCCCGTGTATTTGATTCCAAAAAGGTCAAAGGCTGCCTGTATCTTTCCGTTCTCCCCGTTCTCCCCGTGAAGCGCCATAAATACAATGTCCGCCATCTGACACAGCCCAATCACATTGGGTCCGAAGAAATTATCCGACTGATCCTTTCTCGCTGCCTTCACCTTCGCCAAATCCGGCGCCACCTCCGGGATTCCCTCCACCTTCACGCTGACCTCTTCGCTCCTATCAAAAATCCCTGTCAAATCTTCCTCTTTCTCACTATATCCCATAAATACATCCAGTAAAATCACCTGATGTCCGTTCTCTCTCAATGCTTTTGCCACCATGTCTCCTGTTTTCAGGGAAACATCACGCTCCGTACTCAATCCGCCTGCCAAAACCACTATTTTCATGTCAAACTCTCCTTAAATTTATAAACATTTCTGCTTTATAGTATACCTTTTTGACGGTGGTGGCAAGTGATTGTGAGGTTTTTTTGCTTTGTGGGATTTAATGGGCAAAAGAGGGGGCGGGGGCGGAAGATTGGTTATGAGGCAGACTGCACAAAGAGGGCTCTCTTTGTGCAGTCTGCCCATATCAGTTATCGTCTGCCCCCGCTTTGGCACTTTTAACATACCTCACGAAAATTGCATTCGCTGCCTTAAATACGAGATGCTGGTAAATTTTCATAAAGGGGGGGTTACTCGGTTTCCTTACAGGGGAGCTTGTCTGTTAGCTGTAGGAGCCATACAAATATCTGGCGGGCTACTAGGTCTTGTTCTTTTATCATGCTTCCGTACTGATAAATCCATTCTTCTACTTCTTTCCGTTCCCGGTACTGTACTACTCCCTGCAAAATCTGCCACAAAATCTCTACCCGCTCTCTGTCATACCACCCAGACGTACATACACTTCGCCAAAGCACCTGGTCCCTCCACACCAGATTCACCAGCATGTCCAGTCTTTCCTCTACGGACTTTCTCTTCTTCTCCATTTTCATACCTCGCTCCAATTCATTATTACTATTGTCATGGTTACATTTTCATCATACCTTCCAGACCGACATCTGTAAATCCGCAAAATGTTCTGACATTCCTACATTATTCTTCCCATACAAGACTTCGCTCTCTACTCCCTACTCCTTCCCCCAAATACTTCCTTTCTTCACACGAAGCCGACTAATTTCCCAGCCATTAAATCTAATGTTTCAACCTTCACTCGCATAGCTGCCAGCTAATTCCTCAGCCATCAAATCCAGTTCTTTATCTTCCATGGGCGTGGCAGCCATCCATCTCCCCAGCAACTAAATCCAATCCTTCACCCCCACTTACGTACAGTCACCTTTTCCCCCGCAGCGGTACCCCCAGGGCTTCGCCACAAAAAAACAGCCGCACCCAAGTGCAGCTGTCCTTCGCAACTTCTAATATTCCGGCTCAATCAGCCCATAAGTATTCCCCTTTCTCTTATAAACCACATTGACATCCTCCGTCTCCGCATTGATAAACACGAAGAAATCATGTCCTAACAGTTCCATCTGTACGCAGGCATCCTCCGGATACATCGGTTTCATATCAAACTTCTTGCTACGGATAATCTTAATCTCCTCATCTTCTTCTGATGATGCCTCTAAAAATTCCTGCTTAAACACAGATGCCACATTCTGCTGCTTCGTCACCAGCTTCGTCCTGTATTTTTTCAGCTGGCGCTCAATCACCTCTTCCACCAGGTCAATAGAAACATACATGTCATTGCTCACCTGCTCGGAACGGATATAATTTCCTTTCATCGGTATCGTAACTTCCACCTTCTGGCGTTCCTTCTCCACACTGAGGGTGACATAGACGTCCGTATCGGGAGTGAAGTATTTCTCAAGCTTATTTAACTTGTCCTCCACTGCTGCTTTCAAACCCTCTGTCAGTTCAATGTTTCTTCCTGTAATCTTAATTCTCATGATGCCCAACCCCTTTGCCGTTTATTTGATACAAGATTTATATCATGTTTTTATTATACCATACTTGAAAATTATATCAAGAAAATACATTGTATTTTACACTTTTTTCAGAATATTTATCTGTTTCTGTCCAAGCATTTTCAAAGAAACTCCTATTTTCCGGCAGACCGCCAAAACTTATCCCAGGGTCAGGCTGAGATATCCCTGCTCCCCAAATGCCTGCCCCTCCGGCAGCCAGAGCATTCCGGGAGTTTCTTTTACCTCATACCGCACTGCCCCGGTTTCCTCCAACAGCCTCGGCAGCAGAACGGAAAGCTGCCTGCCGGATAAGGTTGTTTCCTCCACCACGAGACAGTCTCCCTCCAAACGGTACATCAGAATAAATTTTTCTTTTAAATTCTTCTCACCAAACACCAGCAGTGTCTTTCCTCCGCAGTAAGCGTTTTCCTCCATGGCATAGGCAACAGCCGCTTCGTCCCAGCAGACAAGCCCCTCCTGCATAAAATGCTCCTGACGGATTTTCACATACTCCGCCGGGGTAATCTGTTCCGACAGGTCATAGCTGTCCTCTTCCTCCCCGCCGGAAAGCTCCAACGCCTGAATGTCCCCGGTCTGTGCCGCATTTTTCTCAAATGCCCGACGGAAGCCCAGCTTTTCATAATAGGAAATAAGCCCTTCCTCCGCCGGAAATAGAAGCAGCGGCTCGCTGTAATGCTCCTTTGCAAATTCTAAGAGCTTTGCCCCGTAACCGTTTCCCCGGTACTCCGGCAGGGTTGCCACCGCATAGACATAACGGGAAGGAACATTTTCTTCTCCCCTGCGGCAGGCAGCCGGAAGAAAGCTTGCCATGGAAACCGCTTTGCCCTCCAGATAATAGAGCAGCATGGTTTCCTCCGTCATACGGTTTTTGATATAAAAATCAATATATTCTTCCTCGTCCCCAAAGCAGCTCTGCCAGATTTCCTGTATCTCCCCGCGGTTTTTCTCCGGGTCTGCAAATACAATATTGCTCTCCGCTGCAACATATTTTTTCAACAGGATTTCCGGATAGTAGGAAAGCTTTGCCCTGCGCAGCCCTAGGTCCCCGGTGTCTTCCTCCCGGTTGATATAGGTAAAATCCTGACAGGCATGGGCGACAAACTGCTGGTTAATCATGGGATAGGCCCCCTGCATTTCCGGATAAGCTTTTTCAAAATGCACCACAAAGGTGTCGGAATTTAGCGGCTCTCCCATGGTAAATGCCACAATTTCGCCGGATTTCCGCAACACACCGCCCACAAGCCCCAATTCCTCCCTGTGGTCAAATGCCTCGTGAAGCACGGCGATTTCCTGCTCCATTTCCTCATTCCATTTCTCCGAGCGCATCCGTATCCAGGTGTAGGTCATGGTGCGGCATTCTTCCATATTATCCGCCGTCATGGGCTCGTAGGACCAGTCATCCCCGTCCTTAAACCGGGCAATGTGGTTTCTTTTGCCGTGGAGCTTCTTTCCCGCCAGCGTGGTGAGTTTTTCCCCGGAGTAAATATAATCATAATCGTCCCTGTCGCCCCAAACGAAAAATCTGCCGGGATACCACTCCATTAATTCTTTCCTGTCCCGCTCACTCAAAGGGCTCATAATAAGGCTCTGGTTTTCCTTATGACAAAGAAAAAGCAGCTTCTCAATCACTGCTTTTTTATCGCCCGCCCCAATTGGGTAGGAATATTGGTATTTTCCGCCTTCCATGAAACGAATGACGCCGCAGCCGTCTGTCTGGACGACCTCCACCTGATACACGTTCCGCCAGATAAAATTATTGGCAAAGGTATATTCACAGGCATTTCTGTTATCCTGTGCAAACAAGGTATCCATCCAAGCCTTGTCTGCCAATGTAATCTGATGAAATTCCAATTCCTTCATTTCCATGTTCTATAAATCCTTAAAATTCAATTACCGGTTTCCTTCTCTTAGTTTCACCGGATTTCTATTTTTTATTCCCTTCCGGTGCACCGGCATGTTTCGTCAAAAAACAATGTGCCAGTACACCAGCGTAGCATTCCGCAGGTAATCCTATCGATTGATAGCAAAGCCCTATCTTAGTCCTGCATTAAAAATTTGAGAATTCTCTCCGTATCCTCTGCCTCATATGCCACTAACTCTAACTCCGGAATTTCTGCGTCCATCTTTAAAATAGTAGCAAGGGAAACATACTGGCAAAGTTTTGATTTCAGGTTTAAACGGTCACCCTCTCCAGTAATCAGTTCTACCTTTCCCTCACAGGAATCAATCACATTAAAAAATCCGTCAATATCTTTAATATTTCTAATTTTCATAAATATGTACTCCTTTCTTTTCTTCATATAGTTATATCATAATATGCCAAAAAAAGAAATACAAATCTCTTTTCTTTTGCATACTTTAAGTAACGCCTTCCCTGTGCCTTAGAGTCCGGATAGCTTTTTCTATGATGTCATACGCCGCCGCTGCTTCCTTCTTTGTCAGCTGCGGTGTATCCTTTAATACATAATCCATACCGAGATTATCATATTTTACCTTTCCAAGGGCATG
>JAETQH010000047.1 GCA_021770785.1 Lachnospiraceae bacterium | reverse complement strand
CCTACATATACAATACATTTTAATATTCCAACATGCAAGCCCTATTCTAAAATAGGGTTACTTGTCATGTAAAAAATTTCTACAAGCAATCATGAGAAGTTTTAACTCTCAAGTAATCTTATAATTTTTTCTCTCACTTCACCCCTCCTTTGTTTCATCGTTTTCTATATCCAGCGGTTAACGGAAACAGATTTCAACCATATGTTATCCCAGTATGCGGACCACATTTTCGGGCTGCTGGTTTGCCTGAGCGAGTATACTTTGCCCCGCCTGCAATAAAATATTGTGCTTAGCATATGTGATGCTTTCCTCTGCCATATCTGCATCCCGTAACAGGCTTTCTGCTGCCTGTGAATTTTCTGAGGTAGTGTCATCAATAGATTTTGCTGCTTCTAACCGGTTTTGCGTCGCCCCATATCCTGAGCGCATCTCAGAAACATAATCAATGGCCCCTTCTACCTGTGACAGACTTGCGGATGCAGAGGGATAAGAACTGACATCTAAAACGCCTATCTTCAGGATTGCGGTATTCATCGGAGGAAGTTTAATAGCTATATACTGCTGATTTTGACATCCTGCCTGAATTTTCACTTCCCGATCACCTGAAATAACAAGGGAGGAATATCTTTTATTGGTAGTTGTAAGGGGAGATGAGGCAGTGTTATCTGCACTTGTAGGCCCATTATCTGTACCAATGGATATTGATGTCTTTTTTAGAGAATCTACAATATCATTGGTTAACGTGTTTACCCTATTCTCTAAAAGCTTCAACAAATTTGCCGTATTATAACTTGCTATCCACCTTTGGGTGTTCGGATTATAGGTTTTGGTAAAATTACTTTCGGCAAGCCAGCCCGAAAAATCTTCAGCAAAAGTAAGATCCATAGCGTAACCGCCGCTGTCCGAGGTAAAGGATATCTTGTCAGTATCTTTTGCAGACGGCATACTGCTGCCATAACCGTTCCATTTATCCTCCAGTGCCCCCGCATACTCATAAATGTAAGAGCGCAAATCGCTCTGTACACGGTTTTTGACGTTGCTTGTTACATTTGAAGAAGAAAATGTGTACACCTTTCCGTTTGCGTCTGTTATGTCAAACGACAATCGATCGCCGGATGTTGAATAAGCAAGCGGCTCATTCGAAGCAAGTGTCATGGAGTTTGGTATGGGGCGCCCCATATCATATTGTGTTTTATAAGAATCCAGACTGGGCGAATGCCAACCTGCGGTAATGTCCACATTGCCGGTGGTAACCGGATCAAAATTCATTTCGCAATTAGTTTCAACAATTATCTGCCAATTCTTAATAGCACTTATCAGTTCGCCCTTACTAACCTCGGAATCTACCGAAAAATTAATAGTGATACCCGTAATATCATCTTTATATGTATATTGCTTCGATTGTTCTCCCCCTGATACCGTGCTGCCCGGATTGACCCAATCATTCTTATTTTGGTTTGGATCATAACGTTTCCATTCCGTTAAACCTAAGTCGTCCCATGACCTTTTGGTCAGTATTTCCTCTTTGCCTGTCATGCTGTTTTCCGCCGGAATATACATATAGAGTCCGTCATCATCTGCGTCCATTTTATAATTGCTGATATTACTGTTCGTAGTTCCTGGTATATAGTCTTTCTTTGCTGTATCGACGGGCGAAACATCAGAAATACTTATGCTGGGATTAATGGGCAGTTTTTCTTCCGTTGTTACGTCGGAACTGCGAAGCATATAGGTGTCTAGACCGTCTTCTTTTAGACTGCCTAGGAGAGAAGGCAGATCCATGCCCTCTTCAACATTAAAACTTATCGTAAGGCCTGCATGATGGAACGAATATTCCCCGGGTACCAGATTGTCCGGATCAAGACTTGCTCCATCTGTGTTTTTAATATCTTTCCAATCGTGTTTGACCAAATCGATGTAAATTCCGTCTTCCCTTGGATCAAGCTCATATTTTCTTCCGCTTGGCACACGACTCCCGCCGTCAAACATCAGTTCAATCTCTATCGGTGTCTGACCGTCTTCGGCATAAACCGAAACCACATAATTTCCTGCCTGAATGTTCCCGTTAGCGTCATATTTAAGATTTTCCATATCTTCATAGGCATAACGTTTTCCGCCATATATAATGCCGCCTTCACGTACACCTCCCGGACCATCTTCGTGGTATACCAGTATGTCCGTTGGCCTTCCTTTAATTTCCGGTACTTTGGTCGGCTTAAAAACTTTAATTTCGTTAAATGTCGTATCCGTACTGATTCGGTTGATCTCGGCTTTTATCATGTCAATCTCTTGCTGAATTGCAGCCCTGTCCGCTTCTGCATTGGTATCATTTGCCGCTTGTACCGTCAGCTCTTTGATACGATCCAACATAGCATGCACTTCCTGCAAGGCTCCGTCAGCAACCTGAACCAGCGAAGTTCCATCGGAAATATTTTCAGAGGCACGATTGAGCCCTCTGATTTGCCAACGAAGTTTCTCTGAAATCGTAAGCCCTGCGGCATCATCTACTGCAGAATTAATACGATATCCGGTAGACAGTCTTTGAGTCGCTGATTTCAGATTTTTTTGAGATTTATTTATATTTAAACTTGCGAGCATGGCATCCATGTTATGTTGTATGACCATAATAAAACCTCACTTAATTTATCATAGGTAATTATTTTTCTAATGCACGAGCTGCTTTTCGGCTTCCTGCCATAAGCTTACAGTAATACCGTGCCTGCAGCACTCCTGCACACAACAAACTTACTTATTTAATTATAACAATCGACTTAATTAAGTATAACATTAATAAGGTTTTTTTTCTATAAAAAATGCCGCATGATTTTTCTTTTCTAGCAAAAAATAACCTGGCATTTGATTCTCATGAAAAACTCCCATAGTTTTTGTTGTAAAATCTTTCATAAAGTGATAGGATAAAACTATGGTAAAAATTTAACAATCTTTGTTTTTTGACAAAGATTCCCAAAATTCTTATAAACTTACAGGAGGTATTTGTGTAATGGATTTTTCGCAGGAATACAAACAGAAACTGGTATCTGCTGATGAAGCGGTAAAATTAATCAAATCCGGGGACTGGGTAGATTACGGCTGGTGCACCGGTACCGTTGACGCCTTAGACAAGGCTCTGGCAAAGCGCACCGACGAATTAAAGGATGTAAAGCTCCGGGGCGGTATTCTTTTAAAACCCCTGGCCGTTTTTGAGCGTGAGGACGCAGGAGAGCATTTCATCTGGAACTCCTGGCATATGTCCGGTATCGAACGTAAATTAATCAGCCGCGGCTGTGCTTACTACGCACCGATCCGTTATTCCGAGCTGCCCCGCTACTACCGCGACTTAGACTGTCCGGATGATGTGGCAATGTTGCAGGTTGCACCTATGGACGCTCACGGATACTTCAATTTCGGACCAAATGCCTCCCATCTGGGCGCTATGTGCCAGACCGCAAAACACATTATCGTAGAGGTCAATGAAAATATGCCCCGCTGTCTCGGCGGTACGGAGTGCGGCGTACATATCTCTGACGTTACCTATATCGTAGAGGGAGAAAATCCTCCTATCGGCCAGCTCGGCGCAGGTGGCCCTGCCACAGACGTGGATAAAGCCGTTGCAAAACTGATTGTGGATGAGATTCCAAACGGCGCCTGCTTACAGCTTGGTATCGGCGGTATGCCTAACGCTGTAGGTTCCCTCATTGCAGAATCCGACTTAAAGGATTTAGGCGTTCACACAGAAATGTATGTAGATGCTTTCGTGGATATCGCAAGAGCAGGGAAAATCAACGGTTCAAAGAAAAATATTGACCGTTACCGCCAGGCATACGCCTTCGGTGCAGGAACAAAAAAAATGTACGATTATATGGATGAAAATCCGGAACTGATGAGCGCTCCGGTAGAATATACCAATGATATCCGCTCCATTTCCGCCATTGATAACTTTATTTCCATTAACAATGCGGTGGACATTGATCTCTTTGGTCAGATTAATGCAGAATCCGCGGGGTTGAAGCAAATCAGCGGAGCCGGCGGACAGTTAGACTTTGTACTGGGTGCTTATCTCTCCAACGGCGGTAAGAGTTTTGTATGCTTCTCCTCCACCTTCAAGACAAAGGACGGACAATTAAAATCCAGAATTATGCCTACCTTAAATCCGGGTTCCATTGTTACCGACACCCGTGCCAACACCCATTATGTGGTTACAGAATATGGTAAAGTAAACTTAAAGGGATTGTCTGCATGGCAGAGAGCCGAGGCGCTGATTTCCATTGCACATCCCGATTTCCGTGATGAACTGATTCAGGAGGCGGAAAAGATGAATATCTGGAGACGTTCCAATAAATAGAACTTCCGGTCACAAAATGCCGCTCAATCCATGGAAAGGATTGAGCGGCATTTTTTCAGTTTCACAGTTTACTCATAAACCGGATTCGCTGCCCCAAAAAACACCGGAACACATCTGTTTTTAATTCTCTGTCAGCTTCGCCATCCGCTCCCGAATTGCAATCCCCGTCGGCGTTCCGGCAAGACCGCCCTTCCCCGTCTCCCGGATATCCTCCGACATGCTTCTTCCGATACTGCGCATTGCATCAATCACCTCATCCGGCGGGATTCTGCTGAATATTCCCGCCATGGTCAAATCCGCCGAAGTCAGCGCATTCACCGCCCCCATAACATTCCGCTTTACACAGGGTACTTCCACTAAGCCTGCCACCGGGTCACAGGCAAGCCCCAGCAGATTTTTAAGGGCTAAAGCTGCAGCATTGGCAATCTCTTCCGCATTTCCTCCCAGCAGGTAAACCACGCCTCCCGCCGCCATGGCAGAAGCAGATCCGATTTCCGCCTGACAGCCTCCCGCCGCTCCCGCTAAAAATGCCCGGCTCGCAATCACCCCGCCAATACCCGCCGCCACGTAAAGGGCCTCCACCATCTTGTCCTCCGGGTACGCCTTTTCTTCCTGAAGACTTAAAAATACCGCCGGAACCACGCCGCAGGAGCCTGCCGTGGGTGCCGCCACAATCCGTTTCATACAGGCATTGGATTCACTGGTTTTTAATGCTTTTTCCATCACTTTGCCGATAAAGTCCCCACAGAGAAGCTTCCCCTGCTGCCGGGCATCTTTCATTTTTCCTCCCTCCGCACCCACTAACCCACTGGCGGATTTTAATTTTACATCATAATTCTCATCCGCGGCTTTCATGGCAAGATACATGCCCCGCATCTGTTCAAATCCCTGTGCTTCGGAAATCCCCCGTTCCCGGCAATCGTCCTGCTGCACCAGCTTCCACAGCGGGATGTCCTGTTCTTTTTCTATTTTACATAATTCTTCTAATGATTTATACATGATAAAACCTCTTTTTTCTATATTCCTGCTACTCCTGTTCTGCCAGACTCAGATATGTCACCTTTATAATGCCCTCTAGATGTTCTAACCATGCAATCGATTCCGACGGCACCTCCCGATCGCACTCAATGACCATAGCCGCATTTCCGCCCCGGTTGGCACGGTATAGCTGCATGGTGGCAATATTTATGGATTTGTGCGCCAGCATGGAGGTTACTTCCGTCACATGCCCCGGCTGGTCTATGTTATGGACAATCAATGTAGGGTAATCCCCGCTGAAATTTGCGGTCAGCCCGTCTAACTCACAGATGTTGATGCTTCCCCCGCCGATGGATGCCGCCACCACCTCCAGGCTTCTGCCGCTGGCTCCAATCAAATTCATTTTTACCGTATTGGGGTGCACCTCCCCTAAATCCGCCCCCTCTATGGAAAATTCCATTCCCTGCTGCTTTGCCAGGGAAAAACTCTCCGGGATTTTAGAATCGTCCACCTGCATTCCCAGAAGTCCCGCTATCAACGCCTTATCCGTGCCATGCCCCTTTCCGGTGGCTGCAAAAGAACCATGAAAATAAATCTGCGCCTTAACAATCTTTTCCCCCAACAGCTTTCTGCTGACTCTCCCGATTTTCACTGCCCCCGCCGTGTGGGAGCTTGAGGGTCCTACCATCACCGGACCGATAATATCCATTAAATTCATTTTTTCCTCTTTTCCGCAGCTGCCCTCCAACCGCTTTCCCGCATTACCATAACAGATTTTTCTACAAATGCGCAAAGAGGATATATCACTTCTGATATACCCTCCTCGGTCTTATCTGCTTCTTTCCTTATTATGCCTATTTCTGCAATCTATTATATAAAGTTTCATGCCCAAATACAAGATACAATTTCTTGTTTTCTCCTATTTTCAAATGCAAGCTGAAATTATTTGACCATTCTATTCCGGCTACAAAAAAATAATTTATAAACTTACGAAGATATGGTATAATTTCCACGAAAGCAATGAGCAGTGCGAAAAAAGAAAAGGAAAATACTGCGTCATGCTCGCATGTAAGCAGTACTTTCCTTTTCTTTTTTCATAGGGCGAATGCCCGTGAGGGAGCAAAACCCCCAGGTTTTGCTCCCTCCACTGCGGACTACAACACCCCAGTCCCCCCTCCCCCAAATTTCAGGAGAGCAACCAAAAACAATCCCACCCCAACACCACCATAGGAGCCCACCATGCCAAACACTCACAAACCACACCCAACCTCCCCCATAAACGAAACCATCCCCCACCCAGACGCCCACACACACACACATGCCGCCACTACCCCTCACCCCCACCATCACGAAAACACCAAAGCCGTCCTAAACCGTATGAACCGCGCCATCGGTCACATGGAAGCAGTCAAAACCATGATTGAGGACGGCAGGGACTGCAGCGAAGTTCTGGTACAAATCGCCGCCGTCCGCTCCGCCATCAACAACATCGGAAAAATCATCTTAGAGGACCACATCAACCACTGCCTCGTGGACGCCATCGAAACCGGAGACGATCAGGTCCTAAAAGATTTAAACAACGCCATCAACAAATTTATCAAATAATTTTCACGCCTGTTTTCCTTATTATATAGAAGAAAAACAGGCTTTTTCTTCCTTTTCCCCCAAATCTTAGTCATATTTTGTTCATTTTTTATTCATATTTTACAGAAATACACGATTTGTTCATACTTTTTTATTCATCTTCCCCATTGATTTTTCGGCAAATAAGCGCTATATTCTCATAGTATCGAAGACTATATTTTACAAGTTATTTACCTGTATTTCACATTTGCAAAAAATCAGCCCGGCAGATTTCCCTGGAATGTCCCGCGGCACAATTTTCCATAAAATCGGTTATCGAAAGGAGACATTATGAATACGATAAAACAAAAGCTACCGTTGATTCGCAAAAAAATGACCCCCTGCTTTGAAAAAATTGCACAGCTGCGTGCCAAATTACCAAAAAGGAAACCTCACAGCGAGCGCTATTACAAGACAATCAATTTCCTTAATAAATATTCTCTTGTATTTCATTTTCTCTTAGCGTGCCTGATTACCTTCGTTGTAGAAGTAATTTCCAGAAGAGATGTGATTTCCACCTTCTCTTTTCTACATAATCACACTCTGGCATACCTTTACAACGCATTTATTGTTTTTACTTCTTTATCCATTGTTTATCTTTTCCGCTGCCGGGCACAGCTCCGTGTTTTAATCAGCGGGCTCTGGCTGTTTTTAGGAACGGTAAACGGTTTAATTCTTTCTAACCGTGTTACTCCTTTCAGCTACACGGATTTAAAATGTATTTCTGATTTATTTGCCATGCAGAACACCACTTATTTTACTGCGGAAGAGGCAACTTTAGTGGTATCCGTTGTGGTTACATTTTTTGTATTCCTAGGTATTTTCTTTGCAAAAGGACCGAAATATCAGGGAAAACGCCATACCATACTGGTACCCCTTTCCATTGCCGGGCTTCTTTTAGTCGGCTTGCCGGTCACCACCCAGGCTGCCCAAAACTCCAACGTGCTGGCATCCTACTTTTCCAATATTGCCCAGGGATATTCTGATTACGGCTTTGTATACGGTTTTTCCACCAGCGTAGTGGGACGCGGCATGAGCAAACCGGATAATTATTCTGAGGAAACCATCGACGCCATCAATACCTTAGTCGATTCTTCAAAAAAGGACACTACCGTGACCGCAGAAAATGCTCCTAATATTATCTGCGTATTATTAGAATCCTTTATCGACCCTTATGATGTAAACTTTTTAAATATGTCCGAGGACCCTATCCCGAATTTCCATGCCTTAGAGGAAAACTTCTCCTCCGGTTATCTGACGGTTCCGGTGGTGGGCGCAGGAACTGCCAACACAGAATTTGAAGTTTTAACAGGAATGAGTATGCAGTACTTCGGAACTGGGGAATATCCTTATAAAACCATTTTGAAGCAAACGGACTGTGAAAGCATTGCCTCCGATTTATCCAATATCGGTTACGGCACTCACGTGGTACACAATAATACCGCTACTTTCTACAGCAGAAACAATGCTTTCTCCATGATGGGCTTTGACACCTTCACCAGTAAAGAGCTGATGAACATTACAAAGTACACCCCAACCGGTAGCTGGCCCACCGATGATGTTTTAGTAGGGGAAACCATGAAATCCATGAATTCCACCGAAGGTTCTGATTTCGTTTATACCATTACGGTTGAGGGACACGGCGATTATCCTACGGAAAAAGTTCTTGCCAATCCGGATATCCTTGTTTCCGGTGCAGCAGATGAAGCTTCTAACAATCAGTGGGAATATTATGTAAACATGATTCATGAAGTGGATGATTTTATCGGAGATTTAGTGAAAGCTGCTAACCGCCGCGGGGAAGATACCATTATCGTTATGTTTGGCGACCATCTTCCTACCATGGGGCTTGCCGATGAAGATATGAAATCCGGCGATATTTTCAAGACCAAATATATTACCTGGAATAACATGGGACTTCCAAAAGAGGACGCTGATATCGCAGCTTATCAATTATTAGCCCATATTACCGATCAGGCAGGTATCCATGAGGGAACGATTTTCAATTACCATCAGACACAAAGTACCTCTGAGACATACCTTTCCGGTTTAGAGAATTTACAGTACGATTTATTATACGGAAAAAGACACACTTATACAGGTGAGGATCTTTATCCTGCCAGCGACTTAGAGATGGATGTGGAGGATATCTCCATTTCCACTGTCCGTAAAAATGCTTCCAGAAACGTGATGGCTGTTTACGGCTCCAACTTCTCTAAGAATACCAGGATTTTTGTCAACGGAACGAAGGTTTCCACCGAATATGTAACCCCTTCCCTGCTGACCACAAAGCTTGACAACGTAAAGGACGGAGATATTATTACCGTCAACACCTTAGGTTCTAAGAGCATTCTGCTCCGTGCAGGTTTAAATGAAGTTACCTACGTGGATCCGGATGTACTTCATGAGACTGAGGAAACAGAGCTGACTGAAACCAAAAATGCTGAGACAGAAAGTTCTGAAATGAAATCTTCCGAGGATACAGAGAGTTCCGAGACAAAATCCTCTGAGAATACAGAAAGCTCTGAGACAAGTTCCTCTCATCCGGAGCAGCAAGCAAAATAACAATCTTATAAATCTCTACAAAAAATAGAAGCCTTTTACCAAGGCTTCTATTTTTATCTTTCCTCCCCCTCCGATACCTTTTGTCAAACTCCTTTATTTTTCAATATTCCGGATCAGGTTAATCATCTCAATGGCTCCGGTAGCACACTCAAACCCCTTATTTCCCGCCTTACTTCCGGCACGCTCAATCGCCTGCTCAATATTATCGGTGGTAAGCACCCCAAACATCACCGGAACTCCTGTCTCAAGGGAAACAGACGCAATCCCCTTAGATACCTCACTGCAGACATAATCATAATGGCTGGTAGCGCCCCGAATCACTGCCCCAAGACAGATAACCGCATCATATTTGCCGCTCTTTGCCATTTTAGAGGCAATCAGAGGGATTTCAAATGCCCCCGGCACCCATGCCACGTCTACATTCTCTTCCGGCACATCGTGACGCTTCAAACCATCCATAGCGCCGCCTAACAGGCGCGAGGTGATAAAATCATTAAACCTCGCTGTTACGATTCCTATTTTAATCTCTTTTGCCACTAAATTTCCTTCTAAAATATTCATGTTTTCCTCCATTTCATCTTCTGATACAACAAAAAATATACAGCTTATTCTGCCTCCTGATAGTCAAGGATATGCCCCATGCGCTTCTGCTTGGTTCTAAGATAGAATAAATCGTAGGGCGTCGCCTCCACCTGGATAGGAACCCGCTCCTTAATCTCCATGCCAAAGCCGGAAAGCTGGTAAACCTTATCCGGGTTATTCGTTAAAAGACGGAGGGTTTTTACCCCTAAGTCCTGTAAAATCTGTGCTCCAATATAGTACTCCCTCTCGTCTCCGGCAAAGCCCAGCGCCAGATTGGCGTCTAAGGTATCCATTCCCTCGTCCTGCAGAGCATAGGCGCGCAGCTTATTTAAAAGTCCGATACCACGCCCCTCCTGACGCATATAGAGCAAAATTCCTCTACCTTCTTTCTCAATCTGCGTCATGGCTGTGGCAAGCTGTTGCCCGCAGTCACAGCGGCAGGAACCAAAGGCATCTCCGGTAAGGCATTCGGAATGTACCCGGCAGAGGATATTCTCCCCGTCCCCAATATTGCCTTTCACCAACGCCACATGATGTTCCCCGTTTAACAGGTTGCGGTAGCCGTAAGCCCGAAACTCCCCGTATTTAGTGGGAAGTCTGGTCACTGCCACCTGCTCCACCAGTTTTTCTTTTTTCTTGCGGTAATCCTTTAAGGCTTCGATGGTGATAAATTTTAAATCCCACTGCTGTGCCAGCTCCTTTAATTCCTCAGAGCGCATCATGGTGCCATCCTCCCGCATAATCTCACAGCAGAGCCCGCATTCCTTTAAGCCCGCCAGACGCATCAAATCCACGGTTGCCTCCGTATGCCCTTCCCGCTCCAACACGCCGTTTTTCTTTGCCAGCAGCGGAAACATATGCCCCGGACGGCGGAAATCCTCCGGCTTCGCCTCCTCGCTGACACAGCGCCTTGCTGTCATTCCCCGCTCCTTTGCGGAAATTCCCGTGGTGGTTTCCACATAATCAATAGACACGGTAAATGCGGTTTCATGGTTATCCGTATTTTTTCCCACCATCTGGGGCAGCTGTAGTCTGCTGCACAAGTCCTCCGACATGGGCATACAGATAAGCCCTTTCCCGTATTTTGCCATAAAATTGACATTCTCGGTGGTAGCATATTCCGCCGCACAGATAAAATCGCCCTCGTTTTCCCGCTCTTCGTCATCGGTCACCAGAATGATTTTTCCCTGCTTCAAATCCTCCAACGCTTCTTCCACTGTACTAAACTGAAACATCTTACTCCCTCCTTAAAATCCATGCTGATATAAAAATTCCTTTGTCAGACCTCCAACAGGGTTCTTTTTCCCACCTCCGGCATTTTCTTTTCCTCCGGCATTTTCCCTTCTGCCTGCGCTAAGAAAATGCTCCACATATTTTCCGATACAGTCATTTTCCAGATTGACCAAATCGCCGGGCTTTTTCCCCGGCAGCGTGGTATTCGCCGTAGTGTGGGGTATCACCGATACACAGAAGCTGTGCTCCTGCACCGACGCCACCGTCAGGCTGATACCGTCTATGGCAATTGATCCTTTTTCTATGATGTAGCGCATCAGCTTATCCTCCGCTCCAATGGTATACCATGTGGCAATTTCATCTTTCTGTATCTTTTCTATGGTTCCTGTTCCGTCAATATGCCCGCTTACGATATGTCCGCCAAACCTGCCTCCCGCCATCATGGCACGCTCTAAATTAACCGTGCTTCCGTTTCTGACGTTTCTCATGGCGGAGCGGCGCATGGTTTCGTGCATAATATCCGCAGTAAAGCTGCGGGCTGTGTAGGAAGTAACGGTTAAGCAAATCCCGTTGACTGCAATGCTGTCCCCTGTTTTCACATCTGACAAAACCTGTTCCGCCTTGATTTCTATTAACGCAGAATTCGCTTTCCTGTGAATCGCAATCACGGTTCCCACCTCTTCTATCATTCCTGTAAACAAATTTTCCCCTCCTTTCCATGCTTAGGAACTGTCTAGCTTTTTTCTGACTGCTATAATCAGACAGTTTTTACTTTCGGCAGGTTCCCACCAGCAAAATATCCTCCCCCAGCTGCTCTAACCGGATATCCTCCAACTGAAACGCCTCGGCAGGCGTATCTATTCCCTGCCCCATCACCGGGGTTTTTGCCTCCGCCCCGCCGAAGATCTTCGGGGCGATATAGGCGTGTACTTCATGGACAATGCCGCTTTGCAGGGCGCTGTCATTTAAGGTTCCGCCTCCCTCAAGGAGAATACTGTCAACTCCCCGGCTGCCTAACTCCCGCATTAACGCTTTCAAATCCATGTGCCCGTCTTTTTCCGGTAATTCTATAATTTCGCAGCCCGCTTCTTCATAGAGCTTCTTTTTCTCTGCTTCCTGTGCAAGACAGGCTAAGATTGTTTTCTGTTCCCCCGCCGTTTGCACCACCCGACTCTCGAAAGGCGTCCTAAGGGCACTGTCGCAGATAATACGGATGGGATTTTTCTTTCCCTGCAGGCTGCAGTGCAGTCTACAGTTTAAGGAAGGGTTATCGGTAAGCACCGTTCCCACCCCCACCATGATGCCCATCAGCTCGTGTCTCAGGTTATGCACATGCATTCGGGCTTTTTCCCCGGTTATCCACCGGGATTTTCCGCTGGCCGTGGCTATCTTTCCGTCTAAGGTCATGGCGTATTTCATCACCACATAAGGAGTCTTGTTTTCTATATAGTGAAAGAAAATGCGGTTTTGTTTCCGGCATTCTTCCTCTAACACGCTCTCCGTCACCTCTATGCCGTGCTCCCGCAGCAGCGCAATGCCTTTTCCGCCTACCAGCGGATTGGTGTCCTTTGCCCCCACTACAACCCGTTTGATCCCCGCCTCGATAATGGCTTCGGTACAGGGAGGCGTTTTTCCATAATGACAGCAAGGCTCTAAGGTCACGTAGATGGTGGCTGTTTCCGGGTTTTCCCCCCGCTTTCTGCAATCCGCTAAAGCATTCCGCTCCGCATGGAGCTCCCCATATCTCTCATGAAAGCCCTCCCCTATGATTTTTCCTTCCTTCACAACAACGGCTCCCACCACCGGATTCGGATTCGTCCATCCCCTTCCCCGCTCTGCTAATTCTATTGCCATTCTCATATAGCGAATATCCTCTTCCATTGAATCCTCCTTCTGATGCAAAAAAAGCCCTGAACTTCTCTTTCGTTCAGGGCTGCAGCACTTTTTGAAAATCAAGTAGGAAAGCTTCCTCTCCGCACCCGTGTGCAATCGAGTAGGGAAGAATTTTTTCCTACTCGCCGCGCCGGGTGCGGGCAGCTCTTGCTGCTTCCTTCCTCTCCGCACCCGTATGCAATCGAGTAGGGAAGAATTTTTTCCTACTCGCCGCGCCGGGTGCGGGCAGCTTTGCTGCTTCCTTCCTCTCCGCACCCGTGTGCATAAAAAAGCTCCGGAAAAAATATTCCAGAGCCAGTTATCTGCACCACAGGTATCATCCTGCTTTTCACAAATTGTATCTTCTTTCATCCAGACTGTACTGTCGGCTTCGGAGTCTCACCGAATCATGCCTTGCGGCTCGTGGGCTATACCACCGGTAGGGAATTGCACCCTGCCCTGAAGATTATAAAATTTTCTATACAAATAAATCATTTCTATGGACTTAAGTATAGCACGTTATTCTTTTCTGTCAAGCTTTTCATAGTTTTCTTCTAATTCTTTCGCAATAGGTGCAATCTGGGAAAGCATATTGTCCATATCTTCAAACATGGAACTCTTAGTAGTCCCTAACTCATTCGCCCGGGAAATGTGGTCAAATACTTTTTGCAGCTGATTCTCCGTCACATCAAAGGAGCGGTTTACTTCGGAAAGTTTCTGTTTTGAATCCTCTAAGGCCTCGGCAATCTTTCCCTGCACGGAACCTGCGCCCCCTGCCGCCTCGGTAATCTGGTCAAAAACCTCATAGGTATTTTCCACGTTTTCTATACTCTGGCCAAGCGCCTCTTTTGACGTGGTAATACTGGCATTTAATTTCTCCGTATCCATCTCCACATCGTTAATGCTGATATCGACGGCACTGACTAAGGTTTTGATTTCATTGGCAAGATTTTTTACCTCGTCCGCCACCACCGCAAAGCCTTTTCCCTGCTCTCCTGCCCTTGCCGCCTCGATAGACGCATTTAGCGCTAACATGTTAGTCTGGTTTGCGATGGAAATAATCTGGGACATACAGTCCTTAATTTTCTGCACGGACACCTGGAAATCGGAAAATGTACTCTCTATCTCCACAAAGTGCTCCTGCACCTGGCTAGAGCTATCCTTTAAGCCTCCCACTTTTTCCTGCGCCTTCTCCACAGAATCTGCGATTTTCTGCTGTACACCTGCAAATTCGGAAGATATCTTCCCTACTGACGCAAACATATCATCAACGGAATCTAATTTTTCCTTCAACGACGCATTCTCTTCTAACACCTCGCGGAACGCCGTCTGTACCTCCTGCAGCTCATTTAATGAGCTTACCTCATTGACTGCTAGCTGCTTCTGATAATCTTTCAGACTGTCTGCCACATGGACAATCGGATGCAGGTCTAAAGGTTCCCTCTGCACAGTCTCCTCTGTGCTCTCATTCTTCCTTGAAAAAAACATAGCCTCTCCTCTTCTTTCGTCCAATAATTTTATTCAAATACCACACAAGACATGGTCTGATTTACAAACTGGCTGTTGCAGTGCTCCCCATAGCCAAAAAAGCCTGCATGGTTACCCAGCGAACCCATTGCTTTTAAATAGCTGTCTAACTGTTTTTCCTGCTGGAATAAAAGATACCGGAACAAACAGTTTACGGAAAACACACCGGAAATCCGGCTAAAGTCTGCCCGAATCCTCTCCACGGTATTCCCCACAATCTCGTTATAATCCTGAAGTTCTAACAGCGTCAGCACATCAGAATCATTGACCTGTCTGTAGCAGGCAAGAGAATTTCCCACTACCTCTTTAATAGCAATAATACATATATCCTGTCCGTTCATCTTGCCAAGAGGATTTTTAAAAGTCTGGGTTCCGATATCTGCCTCGCTGATATGTAGTGTATCCTGATATACCTGCTTTGCCGGTCTGCCGTTCAACTCACCGATGATATATTTCGAGCGGTCTGTCTTAGAAGCAATAAAACGGATATCCGGCATGGGTTGGTAAAGATTTTCTTTATAAACCTTAACCCTGCCTCCCGCATTTTTCACCAGCGCATATACCGCCGCATCCTGGTATACCTTTCCGTTTGCCGATACCATACCTGCGTCCCCGGTACCTCCCATCAGGGAAATTCTCTGTTTCCCCAACACGCTGTAAAACGTTGTCAGCACACAGGCGTCATTTCCGGTACAGAAATCAATGCATACCGTATCCTTTTCCGCCGCACTGATTTTTCGCAAATCCTGCTCTAAACGTGAAATATATTTTACCGGCATCGTGGTTACTTCTTCCATCACATTCACCACCGCTGTCACACCCTCGGTAAAGGCAACCACGCCCACACCTTTTTCCACTACAGTCGTATCGTAGCTCATTCCTATGCAGCCGATGCTGGGTACCCCCGGATATAAGTCTTCAATCTCTGCTACATGTTCCGCAAACTGCTTCTGGTTGGACATTAACAAAATCAACTTTGGATTGTTAAGCCCTTTTACCGCTTCTTTTAATACGCCGCCCTGGCTCATTCCATAAAATTGTTTCACCCTTTATCTCCTTTACATTTTCTGTATTTCCCCATAGCTCTTCTGTTTCACAGGCTTCTCTCTGCCATCTATTATACTGTTTTTTGTCGATTTTTACAATTTTTTTCTATAAAATATTACTTTTTATTACCCATCTGTACATAAGATTTATCTACTTTCAGTACTACATTATGGTTATTTCCCAGCTTTCTCTTGACCTCCCGTTCAATCATGGTCGTTAATTCCTCGTCGCTGATATAAAATTTATAAGGGACAAGCACATCAAAAATCAGGTTTGTATGAGTGGGTCCTGTCACCACCCGGAAATCGTGGATATTAATGATTTCATCAATCCCCCTGATAATGGAAAACACCGCCGCCTTCATCTCACTGATGTGCTCGTCAGAGGTCACCACAGGGTCCATATGTATGGTAGCATCACAGCCTAATTTTGCCCGCAGCTCATTTTCAATATTATCAATGATATCGTGAACCTCTAAGATATCTCCCTCTGCCGGAACCTCCGCATGCAAAGATATCATCTGGCGTCCCGGACCGTAATCGTGGACAATCAGGTCATGAATGCCGCAGACTTCCTCATGCGCCATCACAATCTGATTAATCTGCTCCACAAATTCTTCCTCCGGCGGCTGCCCCAGCAGGGGATTTAACGTCTCTTTCGCCGCATTGATTCCCGCATAGAAAATGAAAATTCCCACCAGCGCGCCGCAGTAGCCGTCAATGTAAAGCCCGGTAAAATGCCCCACCAGTGTGGCTGCCAGTACCACTGCAGTGGCGCAGGTATCGCTTAAACTGTCCATGGCAGTGGCCCGCATTGCCGCGGAATCAATTTTTTTCCCAATGCTGTTGTTATAATAATACATGTATATTTTCACAAGAATGGATACCACCAGTATCACTACAATCAACGTGGAAAACTCCGTCTCCTCCGGATGAATAATTTTGCTGACAGAATCCCGCACCAGCTCGTATGCCATCAATA
Source organism: Lachnospiraceae bacterium (assembly GCA_021770785.1). GTDB lineage: Bacteria > Bacillota > Clostridia > Lachnospirales > Lachnospiraceae > Roseburia. The sequence continues at coordinate 13,743 of JAETQH010000047.1, read as the reverse complement.
AAATCGCCGCCGCCACCACAAGGCCGGAAACATATTCGATACGCCCATGCCCGAAGGGATGCTCCGGGTCCGGCTTTGCCCCCGCCAACTTAAACCCAATCAGCGTTACAAAGGAAGAACCTGCATCTGACAGGTTATTGATGGCATCCGCCGTAATGGCAATGGAATTGCTGATGGTTCCAGCCATAAATTTTCCCGCAAAAAGAAAAATGTTTAAAATAATACCCGTGATACCGCAAAGCATACCATATTCCTGCCGGATTTTATTTTTGTCCTGCTTCTCCCGGATAAAAAATTTTGAAAGAAATGTAATCATATTCTCACCCCTATTTTATTTTTCCAAAATCCTGTATCGGCCAGTAAATCACTTCTCCCTTGCCCAGAATCTTATCTTTATATACATATGTATTCTCCCAATAACGGGCATCCCAGGAATCATTCCGGTTGTCCCCCATCACCAGATAGGCGTCCTCCGGTATCTCAAAGTGATACGGACCCGTCGCCACCGTCCACTCCTCTTTCAGATAGGTTTCCTCTAAAGGCGTGTGGGAACCGTCTATATAGATTTTTCCGTCCTCTATGTCCACCACTTCCCCGGGAAGCCCGATAACACGTTTGACATAGAGTTCCTCTTCGTCGTCCGGATAATGGAATATGACCACATCTCCCCGCTCCGGCGAATCATTTTTGTACGCAAGGCGGTTTCCAATCAGCCTGTCTCCCGGCATGATAGTGTTTTCCATGGATCCTGTGGGCACATCTGCATTGATAATGAGATAATTTTTGATAAGAAATGCCGCACCGATTGCCAGTGCGAAAGTGAGTATCCAGCTTAAGATTTCTTTGGTATTGCTGCTTAACTTTTCCATCTGTTGTCCCCGATTTCTGTTAGATTATGTTTAGCTTTTATTTTACCATAGGGGGAGGAAAATAGGAACTACTTATTTTCTGCAAAGCTTCCTTCGGGCAGTTCTTCACACATTTTTCTTCATGTTGCCCGCATACGCCAGAAAAAGTCCCGCCACAAATACCAGCGCCAGCACAAAACCGCTGCAAGCCCTACTCTCCGGGTCTCACAGCGGTTTTGATTCATTTTAAAATGAAGAATATTTACTTTTCTTCCAAACTACGCAAATGTGCTTACTCCGCAAACAGCGGTGTAGAATAATATCTGTCCCCGCTGTCCGGCAGCAGAGCCACGATGGTTTTCCCTTTATTTTCCGGGCGTTTTGCCAGTTCGATGGCTGCAAAGAGTGCCGCCCCGGAGGAAATTCCCACAAGAATGCCCTCTGCCTTCGCCAGTTCCTTTCCGGTTACAAAGGAATCCTCGTTAGATACCGGAAATACCTCGTCATAAACTCCGGTATTTAATACCTCCGGCACAAATCCGGCGCCGATGCCCTGGATTTTATGGGACCCGGCAGTTCCCTTTGAGAGAACCGGAGAGCTTTCCGGCTCTACCGCAACCACCCGGACTGCGGAATTTTTTGATTTTAAGTATTCGCCGGTTCCGGTGACGGTTCCGCCGGTGCCTACGCCTGCCACAAAAATGTCCACCTTTCCGTCGGTATCCTCCCAGATTTCCGGTCCTGTGGTTTCCCTGTGGGCCTGTGCATTGGCAGGGTTTGTAAATTGGGAAGGAATAAAGCCGCCGGGAATCTCCTGTGCTAACTCCTCCGCTTTGGCAATGGCTCCCTTCATGCCTTTAGCGCCCTCTGTCAGAACGATTTCTGCGCCGTACGCCTTTAAAATATTACGGCGCTCCACGCTCATGGTTTCCGGCATGGTTAAGATGGCACGGTAGCCCTTGGCTGCTGCGATGGCAGCAAGACCGATGCCCGTATTTCCGGAAGTAGGCTCAATGATAACGGAACCTTCCTTTAACAGGCCCTTTTCCTCTGCATCTTTAATCATGTAATAAGCGGCACGGTCCTTCACACTTCCCGATGGGTTAAAATACTCTAATTTTACCAAAACCTTCGCCTCTAAGCCCTTCGTCTTCTCTAAATTTGTCACCTCTAACAAAGGGGTTTTTCCGATTAATTCTGTTGCACTCTGATAAATGTTTGCCATTGCCTGATTCTCCTTTTCACTCTTATATTTTCTGTTATCCTGCCCTGTGGGCGGAATAAGTTCTTCTGTTTATCAGTATTCTTCTTCCTCCTCTTTTTCACTGATATCATTCACCGGTTTCTCCAAACCTTCAATGACAATATGGTTTTTCTCCGCATAGTCCCAGAGGGCTGCATGAATTGCCTCCTCCGCCAAAAGGGAGCAGTGCACCTTTACCGGGGGAAGTCCGTCTAACGCCTCCATCACCGCTTTGTTGGTAACCGTCAGCGCTTCCTGTACGGTTTTTCCCTTCACCAGTTCCGTTGCCATACTGCTGGTTGCCACTGCCGCGCCGCAGCCAAAGGTCTTAAACTTTACATCCTGAATAACTCCGTCTTTATCTATGTCAAGGTACATTCTCATGATATCGCCGCATTTTGCATTTCCCACGGTGCCGATACCGCTGGCATTCTCAATTTCGCCCACATTCCTTGGATTGTTGAAGTGGTCCATTACTTTTTCTGTGTACATCCTTCTCTCCTTTTCTGTCTTACTGTCTTTCCTGTTTTCCAAGAAACCTTTTCCGACCAAACTTTTGTTTCTTTGCAAAAGCTTTGTTTTCTAAGCGGATTTCTGTTTTCTCACAAAATCCTCGTACAATGGAGACATTCCCCGCAGGCGCTCTATTATCTTTTTCAGTTCCTCCACCGTATAATCAATTTCTTCCAATGTATTTTTCTCCGACAGGGTCAGCCGCAGAGAGCCATGAGCAATCTCATGGGGCAGCCCGATGGCAAGCAATACGTGAGAGGGATCTAAAGAGCCTGAGGTACAGGCAGAACCGCTGGAACCGCAGATACCTGCCTGATCTAGTAAAATTAGCAGGGACTCTCCCTCCACAAACCGGAAACAGAAACTAACGTTATTGGGAAGCCGGTCTGTCCTGTCACCGTTTAACCTAGTGTAGGGGATTTCCTCTAGCACCCGCTCAATCAGGTGTTCCCTTAATTCTATCTCCCGGCGGCTTCTCTCTGACATGGTATCCTTCGCCAGCTCCGCCGCTTTCCCCATTCCCACAATCCCCGGTACATTATGGGTTCCGGCACGCCGTTTCCGCTCCTGCGCCCCGCCGTGGATAAAGGAAAGTATCTTTACCCCCTTGCGGATATACATAACTCCGACGCCTTTCGGTCCGTTCATCTTATGCCCGCTGGCGCTTAACATGTCAATGTGCATTTCCTCTACATCCAGCGGAATGTGCCCGAAAGCCTGCACTGCATCCGTGTGGAACAAAACGCCGTGTTCATGGGCGATTTTCCCGATTTCCGCCACGGGCTGAATGGTTCCTATCTCGTTGTTTGCCGTCATAACGGAAATAAGAATGGTGTCGGGGCGGATGGCCGCCTCCAGCTCGTCTAACTTTATTTTTCCGTTCTCATCCACTTTTACATAAGTAATTTCATAACCCTGTTTCTCTAAATAGGCGCAGGTGTGGAGAATGGCATGGTGCTCAATCGTGCTGGTAATAATATGTTTTCCCTTTGAGGCGTATGCTTCTGCGGTGGCTTTTAATGCCCAGTTGTCCGACTCGCTGCCGCCTCCGGTAAAATAGATTTCCTCCGGTTTCGCATGGATTAGTTCTGCCATCGTTCTTCTGGCTTTATCTACTGCCCGTCTCCCTTCCTCTGCAAAAGTGTATATGGCAGAGGGATTCCCGTAATATTCTGTAAAATATGGAAGCATCGCCTCTAACACCTCAGGATACATCTGTGTCGTGGCTGCATTATCTAAATAAATGGTTTTGCTCATAACTACCCGTTCCTTTCCATCTATATCTTATCCAATTTGGAATCGTATCATACCTTTTATTTCCTAGTTGTTTGATATGATATATTGAATTATACTCTTTTAATTCCTATTGTCAAGATAGGAATTGTAGCTTTTACCGTTGTTTTTTGTGATTTATGGCAAATCCTGTGTTATCCCTGATAACGTATTCGTTCCACTAGGGATTCCTTTTTTATATTCCTGCTTAAACATAAGGATAATACCATCTGCAATACCATAAGCCCGCCTAACAGCAGCACCGTCTCCCACACCGGAAAATGATACACGCTAAGTCCCGCAAAGGCATGCAGCTTCCCGTAGCGGAACAGGCCATATCCCAGCGGAATGCCTGCCAGCAGGGATACTGCTACCGTCCCAAGGGTAAAAATCGTTCCCTCTAACCAAAGACTTCTGCTTAACTGCCTGTTGGTCATTCCAATCGCCTGCAGCACCCCAAACTCCTGTTTTCTGGTGACAATGCCGGTAATCATCGTATTTGCCATATTCATAAAGCTGATGAATGCAATCATAACGCAAAATGTATACACCGGCATTTTTAATGTTCTTGTGGAAAGACGTGCAATTTCCAGCTGGTTTTCGTAGCTGTCCCACTCCACATGCTCCAATTCTCCCACCAGCGCCTCTAGCTTTGTCTTTAGACTTTCCCTGTCCTCTTCCCGGCAATCCACCCACAAATAGTCATTGACGTTTCCCGTGAGCCCCAGTTTTTCATAGGTATCCCTTGTTATTGCCATATCCCCATCCGGCAGATATAAAAAGGCGGCTGCCATCGGGAAATCACATTCTTTCTCCGCCACTCCGTCATAAAGAGAAAAATGATAGGTTTCACCCAGAGAAAATCCTTCGTCCTCCAAATAATTTCCCCAGCCAAAGCATACTGCATCCTGCCGGCTCATTTCATCATAGTCTAAGCCCCCGATTTCCTGATTTTTTACCTGCCACTCAAAATCCTCCCTGTCTAAAACAAGAATAGAATAAGTTTCTCCCGTCTCTTTTCCTGTAATATCAAGCCGTTTGGCATAGAGAATGCTCTGAGTTCTCACCTCCGCCACCTCCGGCAGTTTCCGTATCTTCGACAGCAGTTCTTCGCTAATCGGATTCCTTTCCAGGATATGGTTTAAATTATTTTCCGGATACGCCTCATCATTCATACTGTAATCCAGCTTTATCTGGAATTGTCCGTGCAGAACCTCATTACGTGCCATGTACACCTCGTCCATATTTCCTAACCAGTTTGCCAGTACTACAAACAAGACACAGGACAGTCCCATGGACAAAACCGTAGAAACCGTACGTCTCCTGCTGCCGGAAAGATTTGCCAGAGTCATGCCTGTAACGCCAAGCTCTTTTTTCCCTTTTCTAAGCCCGGCGTCCCTGCCTTCCTCCCGGTAACGCATTGCCTCCACAGGAGAAATCCCTGCCACCACCCGCATAGGCTTCTTTAATGCAAAAGAAACCGTTAAGAATGCCAACGCCGCAGCCAGAAAAAGAAGCGGAATGCATAACATGGAAACTCCGCCCTGCTTCACCGGCAGTCCGCTGTCTCCGAAATCCTTCATCAAATAATAGAGCACTCCCTTAGCGGTAAGCACTCCGGCAGCCAGACCGAAGGGAACTCCCACACACGCCAGCGCCATGCCCTCCCGAAAGACCACCTGTTTCATCTGTTTTTTGGTGGCACCCATGGCTTTCAGCTTTCCGTATTCCTGTATTTTCTGCACAATTCCCACCTGAAAAATATTATAAATGACAACCACAGAGAAAAGAATGACAATGGTACAGACTCCGGCGCATACCATAATAGTCTCTGTTCCCGGGTCTAACTCCCACATCAGGTACATCACGTTTTCACTGACCTTGTCCTCGTCAATGCCGCATTTTACCACTAATTCCTTCATGATAATTTCCGCATTGTCATAGGTCAGCCCCACGCTGTCATCTAATCGGAACAGCACATTGTAACGCCTGTCGTCCTGGGCCACATGGTTTTCAAAATGCTCTTTTGAAGTATACGCTCCCATACTGTTTCTTTCTAACTCTGTGTCTTTTAACAGTCCGCAGATAACAAATTCCTCCGAAACATATACGGATTTCCTGTCGGTGCGGAAAGAAATCTCCACTCTGTCCCCAATCTGTGGATTTTCTATGCCTAACTGCCGGAAAAAAGCAGGCTGCGCTGTAATTTCATTTCCCTTTTTCGGGTAATTTCCCTCCGTCAGACTTTTTTCCATGTGCGTCATATTCACTGCCCCGTCGTCCATCCAAAGAAAAAACAAACTCTTAGCACTGTCCACCTCTCCATAATTTGACAGTATTCCCAAATCCGTAAATTCACTCCGCCGCTGCATTTCCTCAATATTTTCCCTTGTTACTTTTATGTAACTTCCATAGTAATCGCCATACCATTCTGCTGCATTCCGTTTCTGTATGTCTATCAGTCCATAGCCCGCCAATGCAATGGCAGTCAGCAGTAATGTTGTGATACAAATGGAAATCATAATCAAAATACTTCTCGTTTTATCTTTTTTTATATTTGCCAGTGCAAGATTCGTAACTGTACTTCTCATCTCACTTCCCCTGCCTTTCCATCCTCTATCACAATCACCCTGTCTGCCAGCTGGGCGATGTCCTCGTCATGAGTAATCATCACCATGGTCTGCCCGTATTTTTCAGCAGACAGCTTCAACAGTCCGATTACCTCGTCACTGGTTTTGGAATCTAAGTTTCCCGTGGGTTCATCTGCAAAAATGATGTCCGGTCTTGAAGCTAACGCCCTCGCAATGGCAACCCGCTGCTGCTGCCCGCCGGAGAGGGTATTGGGGAGATTATGGATTTTCGTCTCCAGACCTAATGTTTTGATAATATCCCACACAAAATTTTCCTCCGGTTTTCTTCCGTCTAACCCAATGGGGAGCACAATATTTTCCCAGACATTGAGGGAAGAAACCAGGTTAAATGCCTGAAAAATAAAGCCCATCTTTCTTCTGCGGAACACTGCCAGGGCGTCCTCCTTCAAAGCAAAAATATCCTTCTCCCCCACATAGACCTTTCCGCTGGTAGGGTAATCCAGACCGCCCAGCATATGAAGCAGGGTGGATTTTCCGGAACCGGACTTTCCCACAATCGCCACGAATTCCCCCTGCTCAATGGAAATATTGTTGTCCTCCACTGCCCTCACTTCATTTTCCCCTGAGCCGTAATATTTACATAAATGTTCTGTCCTTAAAATCGTATTCATCTGTGTCCTCTCTTTCCTCACCCCGGTCCATTTCCATACTGCCAGGTGATTTTCTTCTTATCCCTAATCCTAACCGTCCTGTCTTTCCGTTTCCTTTCAAAAGAAAGAGAGAAGTCTTACAATTTTGCAAGACTTCTCCTTCTATTAATAAGGTAACTGAAACACAAAACAGCTGCCTTCCCCCTTCTCATGATGGGGGGCTGCCACCGTCAGCGTACCGCCATGCCTGTTCACGATCTCCCTCGCCAGATACAGCCCCACACCGGAGCCTGCTGTCTCCTGTACTTCCTTTGCATTTCCCCGGTAAAACCGTTTAAATATCTGATTCCACTCTGATTTTGGAATCCCGATCCCCTCATCCTCTATTTCAATCCGCAGAAAAACTGCCATTTTTATCATGCGGAGGGTGATTTTCGAATCCGTTTTACTATATTTTACCGCATTTTCCAGTACATTTAGAAATGCTTCACAAAGCCATTTCCCGTCCAAAGGCAGCCTTATCTGCCGCAATTCGTCCTCCGCTTCCAATACAACCTCTATCTTCTTTTCCTCCGTCTTCGGATAAATCCGGCTGACTGCCAGAAGAAGAACATCAAAGGGGTTCTTTTCTTCTTTTTTTATCTCTATCATACCGGTTTCCAGCCGGGAAACATTTACCAGAGCTGCCACCAGTTCCTCTAACCGCAAAATCTGAATGCTGCAGCGCTCCAAAAATTCCTGCCGCTCCTCTTTCCCCAGATTATCTGACTGCAAAATTTCAAAGCTGGTCTTTAAGGCTGCCACCGGAGTCTTTAACTGATGGGAAATATCCGTCACCAAGCTCTTTGTCTCTTCTTTTTCCCTTTTTGATTGGTGGCGGAGCAGCGTGAGGCTGTCATTTAAGGAAACCAACTCCATCAGGAGGCGCTCGAATTCCTCTCCCCGGGCTTTGTCCCCGGCTGTCGGGAACGGATTAGAAGCTGCTTTTAAAATATTTCCCGCACCGTCCTCCCGCAATTCGATTATCAGGTTTTCCAGTTCTAAAAATTCCGCATTTCTCCGGCGCTCTTCCCTTTTTCTTTCCCCCAAAAACAGAAAAAGAAAACCAAGATAAAGTACCCCGCAAACACCAGCTGTCCATTCATAGCTGTGAAGAAGGCTTTTTTTATAATGATTGGGAAATTCTTTCTCATATCCATAGGTTTTCAGCCTTTCTTCTGCATTTCCGGTGTCTGCCTGCGCCTGTCCCTTTAACAATTCCGTGACAGTCACAAAAAGCTCCTCCCCCGCCTGCTCCTGTTCTAATGCCACATACAGGATTTCCATTTTTTCCTGATAACTGCGCCATTCAAAATACATAAAAATTCCTGCTGCCGTAAGGGTCAGTATTAATCCCGCAACTGCCACCAACAGACTTGTTTTTCTCCTCATATAACAATTCTCCTGTTGCCTAAAACCGGCTGCATTCCCTCGTCCAAAGATATCCCATACCCCGGATATTTTTGATATACTCCGGCTTTGCCGGGAAATCCTCCACCTTTTCCCGCAGGCGGCGGATATTTACGGCAACCGTATTTTCCTCCACAAAATCTCCTTCCGTGTCAAAAAGCTGTTCCAATATCTGATTTTTTGACAATATCTGCTTCGGGTGCTCTAAAAACAACAGTAACAGCTTCCATTCCGTCATGGTAAGCGAAATCTCCATTTCTCCCTTCCAGACCCGCATTTCATTCCGATTTACCCTGATATTCCCGGAACATAACATTACTTTTCCTGTCTTTTGATTCCGTTCAAAATAAGTCTGTACCTTCAATAACAGGACAGAAAGGGAAAACGGCTTTGCCACATAATCATCCGCTCCCGCGCCATACCCCACTACAAAATCCGTCTCGCTGTCTAAGGCAGTCAGACAGAGAATATATATGCCCTTTCCACTCTCCCTGATTCTCTTAATGAAATCCAGCCCGCTGCCGTCCGGCAGATTCAAATCGCAAATAAGCAGCTCCGGCATCCGCTCCCTGAACACCTGCTCTGCCCCGGCTATGCTGTCGCAGGCATAAACGCAGTATCCTGCCTTTTCTAAGGTGAAAGCGATGCCGCGGCTGACACTTTCTTCATCTTCTAATAATAGTATCTCATTCATGGGTAAAATCCTTCGGTTTTGATGTTTTTGTGCTTTCATCATAGCATTGTGGGGGAATTTCGGCAAGCGGCTGTTCCTTCTTAGGAGATGTGAAAATTTTCCTTTATACCAAGGGAATAGAAGGAAATCCTAGTCAGGAGCTCCGTGATATGCTAAAATACATAGAAGAAACCACAGCAGACAACGTTACAAATCCCACAATTGCTGCTGTGGATAATCTTGTAAGCAAGGTAAAGCACAGCAGGGAGGATTTTCAATATGAACAACTTAGGCGAACAATATTTTCCGGTAGCTTTTATTCCGGAATACATTCATAACCACCCGAATTTCGGGATCAAACGGATTTTAACTTACACTGTTTTCCGTTTCTTTTCCTTTGCGGGGAAGGAAGACGCCGCTCTTGCGCAGCATTTAAAAAACACTCTGTTTCCCTGCGAGGACACCTTCGACTTTTCTCTGATAGAGCGATATCTCTCTGAGGATATGTTTTTTGCCCCTGCTCTGGAAACAAGAAGCTTTGACCCGTTTTTTCTCTATACTGCCATCTGCATGGTAGAAGATTTTTTTGACGATACGGTGGCTTCCGATGAGCTTTCGGTGGTGGACAACCTGATATTTTCCCTTTATCCTGTCCTCGGCTCTGCCTCCTTAGATGACGATGGCCTGGAGTTTGAAACACTACTTCAGAGCGGCGCCGAATTTTACGGAGCCCTTTATCTGGCGCTGACGAGATATCCCTCTTCCCTTGGAAAACTGCTGCCAAAATTGGGGACGGCCTACCGGGAGGACTTTCATTTTACCTGTGAAGATTTCATTCTCTATGATTTTATGGAAGAATATTTTGAAACGGAGCACTGCCTTACCAATTCGGATTTTCTGGAACTGATTGATACCTTAGTGCAGGCAACACTCAATTATTACGATACGGATTTTGACCGGCTGCTCACCACAGAGATTCCGCCAATGCTGCAAGGGACATCTTCCCGCTTTGCCCCTATGAAGCGTTACGGATGTATGACTGTCTCCTATCTGCCGGACAGAGATGCTTCCCTGTCCATGCTTGAGGAAATTTTCCGCTACACGGCGGCATATGAGCTGCGGAATCATCTGTTTGATTATCATTTAGACGAGGATAAGCTGATTACCCTTGCGAATTGGAAGGAAAAATTGAAATGGCATTATGTCCAGTACTCCCACGTATTAGAACCGGCGCTGGATTTCTTCTACGGAACCGTACTTTCGCAAAAATTGCTGAAATACAGTTTTGAAGAGAATATAACCGAACTATCCGAAAATACCTAATCCTTTCCCCGGAATAAAGCTTCGCCTGCAAAATATGCTTTTCACCGTTTTTATGAGCGGCTGTAGCATTTTATTCTCCAGCCCGCCAGCGCTGCTGCGGCGGCATATGCTGCCACAGCAACCGCAGATGCCTCTACCCCAAAATCTCCTCCGGTCAGCAAAAACGATTTTGTTTCCAATACATAATTGTAAACGGCGCTCTCATTTACCGTATCTCCAATCTGTAAAATTCCGCCAATCATCACCATATTCCAGACCCCATGTATCAGAGCACTGTTCCAGATGTTCCCACTTTCATAGGTTACAAGCGAAAATAAAATACCAACCATACCGGTTCCCAGCCCGTAGAAGAAAACCGCTGCCGTTACAACCGCCCCGATTTCACTGCCGCTTAAATTGCTGCATTCCCAATGCCCGGGCGTCAATATGAGAACTGCCGAAACTAATATGGGCATTCCCACAGCAGCTGCGCACCACAGGGGCTTGATATGAACCTTTAATATTTTGCATTGTTCCATGGATACTTTCATGGATAGCCCCAGCACCCATTTGCAAAGCGCCGCCGTCCCTCCCAGCGCGCAGACCGGATAAAGGGCACCTGCCGCCACATTCCCCACCGCCGCAGGAAGTCCTATCATCACAAGCAGATTTCCCACTGCAAGGGAAATAACCTGTGCCACAATTAAAATCAAAATTGCCAGTACAACCCCACACAGCATTTTCCACGTTCCTAATTTTTTCTTTTCCACATTTTACCTCCCTTATTTACGCGGCAGCCTTCCAATCAGCCGCTTTCTTTCATACAAGACGCTATTCCACCCCCTGCACCTCAACATCCCCGGATTCACAGAAGATATCCACCCGATTGTCATTCTGCTCTAAGGACTGGTAATTTTCCCCCATATCCCTGCCGCCAAGAAGCACCTTTCCATAGTCTGTCTGTAACTGGTAGCTATAATCCGTCAACGGTTTTTGCAGTTTTAATGTAACGTCACCGTATTCCGAAACCAACTTCACGTTCTTTACTTCCAGCTCTTTCACGTCACAGTCTCCGCTGCTTATTTCTCCTGTGAAGGAACCCACCTGAAGCCCTTTTCCTTTTACGTCACCGTATTCACTCAAAACTGCAAGACAGTCTGCCGTTACCTCCGACAGAGAAATTCTTCCGGAATCTGCATTGAGCTTTATTTCCTCTGCTGTTACTTCTTCTAATACTATATCACCATATTCATTCTCCACAGCAAGATTATCTGCTGTCACTGAAACCGTCTCAAGATTTCCGGAATCCAGACCCAGCTTCAAATTCCCAGCCGTGATGTCCTCCAATGTAATATCACCATAATCGCTTTGTACTGCAAGGTCACCGCCGGAAAAAGAAGAAATATCCAGTTCGCCGTAGTCCAGGGAAACCGACGCATTTTTACTTTCCACCCTTCCCAGTTCCACATTGCCATAATCAGCGTCAATCTCTAACTTTTCCGCAGAAAAATCACCGCAGATAATGTCCCCGTAATCACTGTCGATGGTTACCTTAGACAATTCACTGCCTTTGGGCAGACGCACCGTAACCATCCCTTTTCCTGTTGCATTTTCCACATGCCCAAAACCAAAGAATCCCACATTAAAGCCCGCCTTGCCGACAGATTCTTTGATTATCAGGGTCCCGTCATTTATCTCGTAGGAAAACAGACAGCGGCTGTCTACATTATAAGAAATCCCATAGTCCTCCCCCGGCTGTACCAAAACATCTGCATAATCCACTTCCATATTAATACTGTCAAATTTTTCCAGTGCTTCTTCTCCGGTCTGGCAGCCTTCCTGTTCTTCTCCGACTTTTCCCTGAGGGGTATAAACCGAAATCCCATTAGCTCCTAAACTGACTCCCGTCACCCTGGTTCCCATGGCAAATCCGGTAAGGCAAAACATCATACCAACGCCTATTGTTATGCAGCAGCCTATCACAAATTTTTTCCCCTTACTCATGTTTTTCTCCTCTCTTTTCCACCATATTTCCAAAAAGCTTCACCAATCCGTTAATGATTTTTCTGCATAAATGATACATGCCGTAAACCACCAGCAGCCCTATGCCAATTCCCATCAGCCCATAGCCCAGGCAGCTGAGTCCTGCCGCAGCATTTTCTACAATCACGGAAATTCCGCCGAGAATGGATATTGGTCCCGCCACAATCACCGAAGCTCCGGCTGCAAAAACGCAAAGAATTACAACCACTGCTATCAGCGCTAACATCAACATGCAGAGAATGCACATCAACAAAACCGGAAGCGCCACAGGAGCCGCAAATACCGCCAAAATTCCCACCCAGACTGCATTCATCCCTTTTTTCATACCGCCTGCCGGCTCCTTGGTATTATGGATGGCAATGTCACAGATAATCTGTCCCGCCGCCTCCTGGGGGCTGCCTAAGTCTTCGATTGCCTGGCTCTCATTCTCTGCCCCTGCCTCGTCAAAATATTCTTCGAAGTAAGCAATGGCTTTATTAAAATCTTCTTTGGGCAATTTCCGAAGCTGTTTTTTTAACAGCTTCATATATTCTTCTCTATTCATTTTCTTCCCTCCTGCCTTTCCTGTTATTTCTCACCGTTCATAATCATTTCAACAGTGCCCGTATACCGCTGCCATTCCTCCCGCAGCATTCCATACTGCAGCAGCCCTGCCTGGGTAATCCGGTAATATTTTCTGTTCCTGCCCTGAAACTGCTGGTCATAGACCTCCACATACCCGTTTTCAGAAAGCCGTTTCAGCACCGGATAAAGAGCGGAATCTTTTAAATTTGAAACCTCCTTCAGCCGCTGGCTGATAAGGTAGCCATAGCTGTCCTCTTTCTCAATAATAGCCAGAATCAACATTTCCAACAGCGGCGGACTCAGTGGATATAGCATTTTCACTCCTCCATTTCATTTTTATTTTATATATCTATTTTGATATATATGTTAATTTTTTATTTATTATATGACGTATAATATAAATTGTCAATATATATATTTAAATGATATAGTATGTAACAGTTCAGCTTTTCTAGTGCTCAAACATTATATGGACATCGGACCGTGAACTTCCTGTGAGAAGTATCACTCAATCAGTCAACAACTGAGTGAGAACTCCGGAAACTGCAGGAAATCAAAGGTTTTTGGAAAAATCTGGTTGTAAAAATGATGAATA
>JAETQH010000150.1 GCA_021770785.1 Lachnospiraceae bacterium | reverse complement strand
GGTTGGAAAGTTTTACTTTATTGGCGTAGACAGAATTTTGCTGTGCCTTTACACAATTTTGTAGGTCTATAACAAGTCGCAGGTCTGATTTAATAAACTGAATCGCTATGGGTTCTTCCTGCAATGAATTAGGATGCTGAATTGCAGGCGGTTTTGCTTCATTATGGGATTCATCTGAAAGCGTTTTCTTCTTTGGGCTTTCTTTTTTGGTGGCATGTTCTTCAAAACGTTTTAACAGATAAGCCTCATCAATGTGTGCCGAGCATCCTTCCGGTAATGTGCTTGTTCCGTTCCGGGTGAAGGTAACTGAACCGGCCACGGCTGATTTTAAGCTGAACTTTATATTTTTCCAAAAGGATTCGTTGAAATTCATCCGGATTACTGGCTGTGTCTGCAGCAGCGTCAATGGACTTTCGGAGATAGTCTTTCTGCGTCTGGAATGTAGTATTCCGTGGGGTAACGCCATCGGCAAGCATTTGTTTGTTGGATTTGTCCATGTTTTCCTGTCCCCGGCGTTTCGCCCAATATTCTTTTTCCGTCACTTTCCTTTCAGCCGGAGTGAGTAAGTCTACCTGATGCAGATTTTCGCGATGGCATATATCCATGACAGACTGCTTCAAGTGAACGAGATAATTTTTTGTAAGGTGGTGTTTGTTCCCGGCACGGGAATCGCTGGCTCGCTCCATAAAATCCTGCCGTTCCACATCATATTTCCGCAGACTGTTGATGACAATATGCACATGAATGTTGCCGCTTCTATTATGCCCATCCATATGTGTACAGACGAGAGCCTGGTGTCCGGGGAAGTTCTTCTTAGCATATTCTATACCAAGCTGCTGCGCCCGTTTCCTGGTCAGTCCCCGGTCTATGGCATCTTGTGGATCAAAGCTGATGATGTAGTGGTGGGCTTTAATCTCACGGTAGTCCAGGTTCTTTTTCCATTTATCATTCAATTCCTGACACTCGACGTCAAAAGTGGAGGAATGGCAGTTAATCCCGTCCAGATAATATTCCTCACGCAGTATTTTATTCCATGCATTATCTAAAATGGGTTTTTGCGTAAGCTCGTCATGCTGGAACATCAGATATTCCAGAGTTTTTCCATAATCAGCATTTTTGCTTGCGATATGCTTTAGTATTGCTATGAAAATCACCCGCCATCTTTAAGACTTCTTTCCTTAAGTCAAATAATTCTGATACACATTGGTTGATACGCTGCCGGATTTCCTGTGAATGGATGCCGCCAGTATTGAAGTATTTTGCTATCTGGTTCAGGTTGTTGCCGATGTTATGGTACTCGGATGTCAGTTTCTGCAGTTCTGGAATATCCACCCGGAAGTCATAGGTTACGATAACCTTCCCTTTCAGAAGCTGTTGCCGGATGTAATCCGAACGTGACAGTTTCGCTTCATTTGCCGCATCGGTAATTGTCTGGTACTGTGTCTCTGTCAGCCGGAGGGTGATGTGGTGGGAACGTGCCAGTTCTTTTTCCTTTTTTGGTCTTGCCATGATGTTCCTTTCTTCGTTAATAGTGTTGAGCCGTGTAGGATGACTGAAAGATATTTTCAGTTGCTATGCATTTGGAGGAAACTGCTCGTGGCAGATTCCTCAAGTGATACCGGTATTACGCTGCGTCCACACTTTGTGTGGACGCCAATCATGCACAAGAGGTTCCTGTGCGGTTATTAAGGGTATGGGGAAACGAAATCCCCATCCGGATTGACCTGTGTGCAAAAACCTATCAGGGGTTTTTGTGTCACAGAGGCGAATCTGGCTCTGCGAGGCGTAGAAGCCCTCTATAAATAAAAGCCAATTTAAGTAGTGTGGTGATACCTGAAAATTAAGAAAAAATATGGCTTTTTACATTCGTGTGATTGGAACAAAAGGTTCTGACGATCTAAATAGCACAGAGCCGTTAGAAGATTTGCTTGCGGCAGACTACAAAAGGTCATTCAGTAAATTCATACATTTTACCTTTTGCTGTAGATTGGTGCTTCCGTACATATTAAGAGTAAATAAAACTTTTCAAATCATTATAATAGTATCCAATTTCACAAAAATGTTTTCTAAATAATTATCCGATAACATGGAATATATCCGAAAAATTTATGTTCTTGAAAATCTAAAATAGTAACCCAATGCTTTTTCAGAATTAACGAAATGGATGGAAATGCAGGTAAATATCTTGTTTAATTATTCATGGGTTAAACCAGATAGGGATAAAAAATAGATATGTATCGGCAGGAGCATAGATTTTCTCCTGCCACGCCTATATTTAGGCGGTTTGACGTTTGGTACGCTGCATATATTCCCGTTCCATTTCCCGCATTTCCTCGTCCGTGGGGATGTCTACAATCCCGACATAGGAATAGTGGATGTCGATTTGCTGTGTCCGTTTCCCGTCCTTTTTCTCACGCTCATGGACTACGATTTTATCCACAAATGCGTTTAGGACTTCGGGCGTCAGCTCGTCAATACGGGTGTATTTCTTGGTGACTGCTATCAGCTTGGCGACATTGGTCGCTTCTGTGTCGGCTTCGCTGACCTCGGCTGTCAAGGTTTCAATTTCCTGCTTTAGCTGTTCCTGCTCGGCTTCATATCCGTCCGACAGCTTATAAAAGCGTTCGTCATTTAGCTTTCCGTTGACATTATCCTCATAGATTTTACGGAACAGGCGGTCGAGCTCTTTTATCCGCTTTTCGTCCTTTTCTATCTGTTTCTGCTTTGCGGATAACTCGTATCTGCGTTCTGCAAGGGTGGCGTCAATCTGCTGTCGGATAAACACACGCTCAAACTGCTGTAAATAGGACAGGAACTGCTGAAGCTGTTTCAGAACTAATTGTTTTAATGCGTCCTCTCGGATATAGTGCTGCGTACATTCCTTTGCCCTGCTCGTCCTTTTATACATGGAACAGCGGAAATGCGCATATCCGTTTGCCGTGGCTAAGCTGAGTTTCGCCCCGCAGTCGGCACAATAGAGCAGCCCCGAAAACATACTTGTCGTTCCGCTTTTGGTCGGTCTGCGTTTGTTCGCCCGTATCATCTGTACTTTTTCCCACATATCCCTGTCAATGATGGGAGTATGGGCATCCTCGATATACGTTCGCCTGTCTTTTGTGGTGGGGATGCGTTTCCTGCTCTTAAAGCCTAAACGGGTGGATTTAAAGCTCTCCGTCACGCCGATATATGCCACATTTTCCAGAATGGATGCAATCATGGACGTCTCCCAGTTATAGGGATGTTCTGATTTTTTTGCAACGCCGATTCCCTTTGACACTTTGTAAGCTGACGGGGTAAGCGCTTTATCTTCCCAGAGGGCTGTGGCAATGGCTGACACGCCTTTTCCCTGCATACAGAGTGAGAATATCCTGCGGACGGTTACTGCCGCTTCCTCGTCCACGAGCCAGCGTGTTTTATCGTCTGGATTCCGCAAATACCCATAGGGCGGCGCGCCTAAATGCTCGCCTGTAAGCCCTTTCGCTTTCTTGACTTCCTTTACCTTTTTGCTCGTGCTTTTGGGATACCATTCGTTGAAAAGGTTGGTAAAGGCGGCAAATTCATTGCTCTCAAGGCTGCCTGTGTCCACGTTGTCCATGATGGCGATAAACCTCACGCCGGCTTCAGGATAGATGATTTCAGAGTAAGAGCCGACTTCAATATAGTTCCTGCCGAAGCGTGATAAGTCTTTGACAATAACCGTTTTTACAAGCCCTTTCTCAATGTCCGCCGACATTTCCTTAAAACTTGGGCGGTCGAAATTCGTACCCGTATAGCCGTCGTCCACGTAGAATTTCGGGTTAGGGAAACCGTGCTCTTTGGCGTATTTCATCAGATATTCTTTCTGGTTTACAAT
>JAETQH010000149.1 GCA_021770785.1 Lachnospiraceae bacterium | reverse complement strand
ATTGCCCTGAAAGCCGTGGAGAGCGGCTGGATCGACGTTCTGATGTTCAGCATCAACCCCGCCTACGATATGGAGGCAGCCGACACCGATATTTACGACCTGATGGAATTTAAGGGAATGGAAAAGAGCGGCTTGGTTGTAGATGAAGCACGTCAGAAGCTATATTCTGCCTGTGAAGCCAAAGGCGTAGCGATTACCGTTATGAAGCCCTTGGGAGCCAGTACGCTGCTGAAAGCAGAGAGCTCCCCCTTTGGCGTGGCTATGACGGTTCCTCAGTGTATTCAGTATTGTCTGGATCACAACGGCGTAAAAGTTGTGATTGTCGGCTGCCACACCGTGGAAGAAGTGCTGGAGGCAGTAAAATACTACGATGTGACCGATGAAGGGCGCAGCTATGCCCATATTTTCAGCGGTGGAAATACCATTCACATGACCGGGCGCTGTATGTACTGCAACCACTGCCAGCCCTGTCCTGCCCATATTGATATTGCAGCTGTCACCAAATTTTTGGATCTGGCGACCCAACAGGACACTGTACCGGAAACGGTGGCGCAGCATTATTGGGCACTTTCGGCTACGGCGGACGATTGCCTGGTGTGCGGACGGTGTGAGCCCAACTGTCCGTTCGGTGTTAAAATTCGGGAAAACATGAAAAAGGCTCAAGAGATTTTCAGCCGCAAATAATCAACAACAGATTACATGAAGAATACCAAAGAGCAGGAATCACCGTTCCTGCTCTTTGTGCTTTCTCTTATAATGGGTCTGCTGCTCCTTCTGCGCCTGCCGCACCAACTTCCGCACGGCCTGTCGCTCCATATCTTCATACAGCATACGGGAAACCGCCTTTTTGCTGTCAAACATCAGAAGCGGGTTGTACTTTTCACCATAAACCTGCTGTGCCCGGTTCTCCGCTTCCTGCTCCTTACCGGGGCGGATGGCCTGTCTTGCTTCGTAGAGCTGCACCGGATCAATGCCCTGTGCCTGCTCCCGAAGCCCGGCATACTCGGTCAAGGCAACGTCCAGCTCGGTGGAATATTTCTGTTCCTGTTTCTCCAACCGTTTCAGGCTCTGCTCCATAGCTGCAATGTCCTTGGGAAATTTATCGGCGGCATCTTCCTCGGTATATGCCAGCGACGCCAGAAGCAAATTCTTTTCCGAACGCAGATTCTCCATGGCCTCGGCAAGCGCCGGGAGGGTGTTCCTGACCGCCTGCACCAACTTTTTGACCTGTCCTCTCAGTTCCCGGAGCAGGGCATTGTCCGCCTTAATCTGCCGGTTCAGTTCGCACCGGTCAGAAATGATGCCTTTTTTCTCCATAGCTCTGGCAACCACACCCTCATGGACCGTAGGCCGTTCCAGCAGGCCACGCTCGGCATGGCTGCGATGGTCGATGCGTTCTTCGTGGCCGGAACGCTCCAGATGTCGGTTTGCCACATCCGTCCCGTCCATGCAGCCCGCCACAGAACAAGCTGTTCGTCGCTGTTCCAGCGTTCCGTGATGGGGTTCTGCCTGCCGAATTTGGTGCTTTTGGGGTACTTGGACACCCGTTCATAACCCTGCGCCTGCTTGAACTCGGTGGCGGTAAAGCCCCGTTCCTCGCTGTCTTTGACGCAGAGATATTCTTTCTCGGTCTTGTACTGCCATTTTCCCTTTTTTACAGCCTCCCTGCCATTGATGAAAAGCTTTTTTCTGTATTATACAGTGTTCAGACCATGTGTTTATAAATCTATCGCTCTACTATACTTCCTATCCGTTTTGTAACCATCGCGCCTAAGATGCCGATTACCACACCGGATATAATTCCCGCAATCAAAAGTACTGGAAGATAATAAATCAGGCTTGTCGTCTCTAACACCAGTATCGCAACAATAATCTGTCCCACGTTATGAAACACACCACCGATGACACTCACGCCGCTCATGGATAATAACTTTGTTTTCTTCGCGATTACCATGGCAAAATAGCTCAAAGCACCTCCAGCCAGACTGTAAATCATACTTGCCATATTTGCAAACGTAAATCCGACTAGCACGATTCTTATCACCGACAAAAGAAAAGCATCCTTTTCTCCAAGTGTGTACAGTGCCACAATCACCACCAGATTCGCCAGTCCCAGCTTTGCACCCGGTACACCGATATTCACCGGAATCAAAAACTCAATATAGGAAAATACAAACGCCAGAGCAATGAGCAGCCCCAGATACGCAATCTTTTTCGTCTTCATATACACACTCTCTCTAATTCACCATAAAGTCTATATCTGATTCTTCACCATTTTCAATCTCTACGACAACCTTGTTCGGCAGACATACGATGCTCTGTCCATGCTTGCTGACTGCCTGGTGATTGACGCAAATGCCATCCGGACAGGAGGCAGCTGTGATATCAGCTTTACCATCCTTAATTTCCAATACATTATAGGAACCGTCCGGCAGCTTAATTTTCTCCGTAATTTCTACTATCAAAGGGTAACGCCCATATTCTTCACCGTCGATGGTAACCACCGCTACGCCGTTTTTTGTGTTCGCGCCTTGGTAAAATCCGATTACGGCATAGGACACAAGTGCAATTACCGCCAGCACTGCAATCAGTATCATATCATTTTTTCTGGTTTTCTTCTCCATAGCTTCCTCTATTTCTATTCTGCAATATATACCTCAAAATGGTCAGAATACCGGATACTTCCATTCTCTAATATTGATTCAGTAAATTCGCATTATCTAAAATCCACTTTACAAATGGATGATCTATCGTAATGTCTTTCCGCAGAAATTTATCTTCAGCGCATATGTATTGACGGCTGCTGTCATTCGCCGCATTGCAAAAAAGCATGGGCGGGAATAAATCCAATGTACTTTCTGTCTCAGTCTCTGATTTTTCGCAAAAGGAAATCGACTGTCTTTCCTCATAGTTAATTGTCATGTGATAATAATCCTGAAAATAAACATTCCAGTATCTATTCAAAATTATAGTATCATTATACTCATACATATAGCGGTAACGTCTATCAGCAGTTATTGCCTCTTGAGGTTTTCTTAAAAATTCATTCTTTCCGCCAAAAAGGTCTTCAGATTTATATTCATCCATTTATTTAATTCTGGAATCCATATTTCCCTCCATTCCTTTAACGAATAATTCATATTATATAACCTGCCGGTAAGATCAAAAGTATAATCATGCATCTGATATTTATTTAGGATACCCTCGATTAACACCAAAACAATTAACGGGAACTCTCGTAATATCAGAGCGGTTTATTGCTGTTTCAGGCCTTCATTCATTTTCCAGGAAAAGTATCCCTGCCCTTGAATATACGTTGGAATAGGAGCTGCCGATTCACCATAATCTCTTTCTACCTCTTCCCATCTGTAAACAATTCTCCCTATTGAATTTGCACATATACTATGCAGCGACACATACAGAGTATCTTCCTTTAATTGTTTTTCTGAAAAAGAGTCTATCAGGCAAATTTGATTTCAATGGCCAAGAGGGCTTTTCTTTCTTGAAGATTCGTGTTATGATAATGAAAAAATTCTGTTATCCATAGCAGGCAGGTTCTTTTTAAGGGGATTGCCGAATGGGAAGTGGGCCTTTTATTATGTTCAGGGAAAATGTTAAGGAAAAGGAGTAATGTGAAATGGGAACGAAACTGTCAGACTCTCGCATTAGTCGAAATACGAGGAAAAGTCTTAACGGAAGGATTTTGAGGAACACCACACTCAACATTTTGATTTTGGTGGCTGTATGTTGTGTGATTATGGCGCTTTCCATGCACTCGCTGGCAAACAGTATTTTACTGGACAGCCTGCAGCCAATGGCCAGACAGTCAGCTAAGACAGTGGAGGCAAATATTCGC
>JAETQH010000046.1 GCA_021770785.1 Lachnospiraceae bacterium | reverse complement strand
AGTATACCGAGTTCCCTATAAGAAGAATTATAAAGAAAAAAATACGCTCAGGCAAACCATTTTCATTGCGTTTTGTGCCTTGAGCGAAGCGAAAGGAATGGATATAAAAATGAAAATAGATACAGTAGTTTTTTTGTGTGAAATAAAAATAGTTCCGCGGCGAAAGGAGAAATTATTATGACATTACAGCAGGTACAGGGATTTTCCGTGGGAACGGAGGCAGTGCTCTATTGGGAAAAACCAAGACAGCTGCCGCAAAATTACCGTTATCAGATTTTTCAGGATGGAAATCCGGCGGGAAGCTCTGATAAGACCCATTATACCGTAGAAAACCTTATTCCTGGGAAGTCCTATGAATATTTTGTCCGGATTGTGACGCAGTCGGGGGAAAACTTAGCAGAGTACTCCCCTGTTACCCTGACCGTACCGGAGGAAAAGAAAAAAATAGATGTTACCCAGTCCCCTTATTTTGTGAAAGGAGACGGAAAAACATTAAATACGGCGGCATTACAGCAGGTATTCGATGACTGCGGGAAGGGGGAAATGGTCTTTCTTCCCCCGGGCGTTTATCTCACCGGGGCGCTGCGAATGCACAGTGATATGGAGCTTTATTTAGCAGAAGGAGCAGTGCTGCAGGGAACGGATAACGTGGAGGATTATCTGCCAAGGATTTGGAGCCGTTTTGAGGGCATCGAACAGGAGTGCTACAGCAGCGTGCTGAATTTAGGAGAATTAGACCATAAGGGCGGATGCGGCTGCCGGAATGTGGTTATCCGGGGAAAAGGAACCATTGCCAGCGGCGGCAGGGTGTTAGCGGAGCGGGTAATTGCCTCGGAACGGGAACGGCTGAAAATTTATCTGGAAAAGCTGGGGGACAAGATTTCGGAGTGTGAAAAACCGGAAACCATACCCGGCAGGGTGCGTCCCCGGCTGATCAATATGAGCAATGCAAAGGACGTGATACTTTCCGGCATCACCTTCCGAAACGGTGCAAGCTGGAATATCCATATGATTTACAGTGAACATATTGTCACCTGCGGCTGTAAATTTTATTCGGAGGATGTGTGGAACGGGGACGGCTGGGACCCGGATTCCTCCACGGACTGTACGATTTTTGACTGTGTGTTTTATACGGGAGATGACGGGATTGCCATCAAATCCGGTAAAAATCCCGAGGGGAACCGCATTGGCCGGAAAACCTCCCATATCCGGATTTTTGACTGTAAAAGCGCCTTTGGGCATGGCATTACCATCGGCAGCGAGATATCCGGCGGAATTGAGGATGTGGCAATCTGGGACTGTGATATGAGCCGCTCCATGTGTGGCATTGAAATCAAGGGCACCAAAAAGCGGGGCGGTTATGTAAGAAATGTTCAGGTTTACGACTGTGCCGCAGCCCGAATCATGTTTCATTCCGTGGGTTACAACGATGACGGAATCGGAGCCGAAAAGCCGCCTGTTTTTGAAAACTGCTGTTTTGAAAATATCCGGGTGTCCGGAGAATATTTAGACCATGACGGCGAGTGGCATTCCGGGGATGCCATTGAGCTTTGTGGCTTTGACGAACCGGGGTATGAATTAAAGGACGTGGTGTTCCGGGATATTTATCTGGAGGGAAAGGAAGCGGGAGGCAGGCAGAATCTTTCTCTGCAATACTGTGAAAATGTGAGCTTTGAGCGGTTTCACTGTTCCTAAAACGGTCACGGAAGGAAAAAATTCGTCATATCCACACCTTCTAAGGTCAGCAGCGCTGTCTTTACCTCAAGACCTCCTGCATATCCGGTGAGGCTGCCGCTCATTCCCACCACCCGGTGGCAGGGAATGAGAATGCCGATGGGATTGTGTCCCACGGCGCCGCCTACTGCCTGGGCTGCCGCTCTTTTTCCGGTGGCTGCTTCTAATTGTCTGGCAATCGCCCCGTAGGTGGTGGTTTCCCCGTAGGGGATAGTTAAAAGAATGTCCCAGACCAGATGACGGAAAGGGCTGCCGGAGGGGGCCAGCGGAAGATCCATTTTGGGATTTTCTCCACGGAAATAGCAGTCCAGCCACTGTGTTGCCTGCTGAAAGACCGGGAGACGGGCGGGTGAAGCGGTTTTGGCGGAAAAATCAATTTTCGGGAAATTTTGCGGCGAAACAGTTTCAGCAGAAAAATCCGGCGCATATTTCCCATGCTCCGTCCACAGCCCGGTGAGGCTGGTTCCGTCACTGGTTAAAGTCAAAGCCCCGACGGGTGAGGCGTAAGTGGTATAGTAAATCTTTTCCTTCATATCAAATATCTGCCTTTCATAAAAATAATTTTCTCATTTCCCCTGATAAGTAGTATAATACCATGGAATAGAAAGAGACAGCAATCAAGGATTACTTAAAAATAAAGCAGAAGGAGAACCAACCATGGAAAAGAGAGAGGGAAAACAGATGTCCGAAGCCTTTTGCACCAGCGCCGCGTTAGCGCTCTCCGGCGGCTTTCAGGACGCATATACGTACAACACCAGAGACGGCGTGTTTTCCAACGCCCAGACAGGAAATGTGGTTTTGATGAGTCAGCATTTCATGATGGGAGAGTGGCTTGCCGGGGTGAAATATCTGGTGCCTATTTTTGCGTTTGCCCTGGGGATTTTTATTGCGGAACAGATACAGCACCGCTACCGTTATGCCAGGAGACTGCACTGGCGGCAGGGAATCCTTTTAGCGGAAATCCTGATTTTATTTCTGGTGGGCTTTTTTCCGGCAAAGCTTAATATGGCAGCAACGGTACTGGTGTCCTTAAGCTGCGCCATGCAGGTGCAGACCTTTCGGAAGGTCAACGGTTACGCTTATGCCAGTACCATGTGTATCGGAAACCTGCGGAGCGGCACGGAGGCATTTTCCGCTTATCTTCGGGAAAAGAAACCGGGGCAGCTGCAGAAAGCTCTCCATTATTTTGGCATTATCCTGATTTTTGCCGTCGGGGCGGGGATTGGAGGGAATCTTTCCGCAAGGTTTGGAAATCACATGATATGGTTTTCCTGCGGACTGCTTCTGGTCAGCTTTTTTATGATGTTTGGCAGCGGGAGGAAGCATGGAAAGGAGAATGTTTCCATATAATTAGAAGATAGTATGATTGAATGGTCAGGAGCTTTATGGAGGCATTCGGGTATTTCGTTACCACCTTTCAGCAATATCTCTGGAGCTTTCCCATGCTGTTTTTGCTGTTGGGAACTCATCTCTATTTTACTTTCCGTCTGCGTTTTATCCAGCGGAAGGTGCCAAAAGGAATCCGCTTAAGTATTTCAGGTAATAAACAGGGCTTTCCGGCATTGGCAACGGCGCTGGCTGCCACCATCGGAACGGGAAATATTGTGGGAATTTCCACCGCCATTGCCATCGGAGGACCGGGGGCGGTGTTCTGGTGCTGGGTAACGGGGGTGCTGGGGATTGCCACCTGTTATGGGGAGTGCTTCCTCTCGGCAAAATACCGTGTGAAAAAGGCGGACGGCACCTATGGGGGTGGCCCGATGTATGTGCTGGAGCATGTGCTGCATCGGAAAGGAATGGCGGCTGCCTTTTCCCTTTTTACGGTGTTGGCTGCCTTTGGCATCGGCAGCAGTGTACAGGCACATTCCATCCGAATGGCGGTGCAGGAGCAGGTGGATATTTCCCCTCATTTTATCGGCATAACAGCAGGGGTGCTGGCGGGGATGGTGATTATCGGCGGAAGCAGGCAGATTGCAAAGGTATGTACGTGGCTGGTGCCTGCCATGAGCATTTTCTATTTGGGGGGCTGTGTTCTTATTATACTCCTGAATTACCGGGTGTTAGGGGAGACGGTCCGTTTGATCTTTTCCTCCGCCTTTACATTGCCGGCGGCGGGGGGAGGGCTGGCGGGCTCTGCCTTTATGGCTGCCATGAGGACCGGGATTTCCAGAGGTCTTTTTACCAACGAGGCGGGGCTTGGCTCCATTCCCATGACGGCGGCGACGGCGGCGACGAAATCCCCGGTGGAGCAGGGGTTGATTTCCATGACAGGACCTTTCTGGGATACTGTGGTGATGTGTGCCATTACCGGGATTTCCTCTGTCAGCAGCATGATTGCCCACCCGGAGGCATATGAGAATGTAGCAATGGATAAAATGTGCTTTGCGGCGTTTTCCCAACTGCCCTTTTTCGGAGAGGAAATGCTGTCAGTATCTCTGGTGATGTTTGCCTTTGCCACCATTATCGGTTGGAATGTCTACGGGGAATGCGCAGCGGAGTACCTTTGGGGGGAAGGCGGGAAAAAGGTGTTCCAGGTGGTATACATGCTGTTTGTCTATCTGGGGGCGGTGATGTCCCTTGATATTGTCTGGGGCTTGTCGGATTTGTTTAATTCCTTCATGGCAATTCCGAACCTGCTCTGTCTGTGGATGCTGCGAAAAACCGTTATTTCTGAATCTGCATAAGTTATTTTCGGACAGTTCCTAAGAAGATATGCCGCTAGGCCGGATCGGAAACTGACAATTTTTTACAATAGGGCAGATTTGTGCCACCTTTGCGGTGTGCCTGCTTCTGGCGCTGGTTTATATCACTACCAGGCTGGGGTATCAGTTTAACGTAGACACCATTGGCAGTCTGGCGGAAAAGGAAAAAGAGCAGGAGAAAATGTTAAAGGGCGTGCTTTCCGTGGCAAAAGAGGTGCGGGCAGGAACGGAAAATGCCATGAGTATTGTCAGCGATTTAAATGACTCCGCCAGGGTGGTAAACGGAGCTATGAAAGATATTTCCGACAGCACCTTACATACAGCGGAGAATATCCAGACCCAGACTGCCATGACCCAGAGTATTCAGGATTCCATCGGACAGACCTTAGAGCGTTCCGAGAAAATGGTGCAGGTGGCAAAGCATTCCACTGAACTGAACAATAAGAGCGCACAGATGATGGAGGAATTGAAGCGGCAGTCCGAGGTGATTACCGACACGAATTCCGAGGTGGCGGAAGCCATGCGGCAGCTTCAGGAGCGTACCAACGCAGTAAAGAGCATAGCAGATACCATCTTTTCCATTTCCAGCCAGACCAACCTGCTGGCGTTAAACGCTTCCATCGAGAGCGCCAGGGCAGGGGAGGCAGGACGCGGCTTTGCCGTGGTTGCAGATGAAATCCGGCAGCTGGCAGAAAAAACCAGACAGGAGACAGAAAATATCGCGGTTATCTTAACGGAGCTTTCCAACCATGCAGAGACAGCCGGAAGTGCCGTCTCCCGTTCTGTGGATGCAGCCAGTGCCCAGGATGGCATGATTGCCGCAGCCTCCGAGAGCTTCGAGGAAATGAACGGCAATGTGGAGCAGCTCATCAGGGAAAGTGGGGAAAACAACCACATGTTAAACAGCTTATCTGAGGCGAATAATCAGATTGTGGAAAACATCATGCAGCTTTCCGCCACTACGGAGGAGGTAACGGCGTCCTCTGTTCAGGCAGCGGAATTAAGCGTGAAAAACTTAGACAACGCAGCCAGTACCAAACACCTGCTAGATGATGTTTTGGATGTATCGTATCAGTTGGATAAATATATGGATTAAATGGTAAGACAGTTGGGAGACACTAAGACGGTGTCTCCTGATTTTATGCACACGGGCGCAAAAGGAAATTCGTTGCTATCGCAACATACACACGGTGCAGCGAATAGGGAAGACGACTCTCCCCTACTCGATTGCAGATCCGATTTGCTACTTTTAGGATAGACAAATACCGGCAGATAAGGCTATAATAGGAAAATGAATATAAAAAAGGAATGAGGTAATAGTAAGATGTATGTAATACAATTTATCAGAGGCTTCTGCATGGCATTAGCCGACAGCGTTCCGGGCGTATCCGGCGGAACAGTGGCATTTCTCCTTGGTTTTTATGACGAGTTTATCGGTTCCATCGATGACCTGATTAGTGGAAACATGGAAAAGAAAAAGAAAGCCCTGTTCTTTTTAATTAAGCTGGGCATCGGCTGGGCGTGCGGCTTTATCCTTGCTATGCTGGTGCTGGCAAGCGTTTTTGAGAGCCATATCTACGTGATTAGCTCCCTGTTTATCGGCTTTATCATTTTTGCCATCCCTATTGTGGTGATGGAAGAAAAGGAATGCCTGTCAGCAAAGAAAAACTGTATTCCCTTTGTTATTTTAGGTATTGCGGTGGTGAGTGCCATCACCTATTTTAACCCCACCGGAG
Organism: Lachnospiraceae bacterium; assembly: GCA_021770785.1. Classification (GTDB taxonomy): domain Bacteria; phylum Bacillota; class Clostridia; order Lachnospirales; family Lachnospiraceae; genus Roseburia. The sequence continues at coordinate 24,913 of JAETQH010000046.1, read as the reverse complement.
GCGGAGAGGGTGTCAGCTTAGAGCACCTGACCCCGGTCCTTGGCATTTTTGTGTTTATTGCGGGTATGATTACCATTTCCGCCATGGTGCTGCCGGGAATTTCCGGTTCCACCCTGCTTCTTATCATGGGGCTTTACCTTCCCATTGTTGCGGCAATCAAGGAAATCCTGCATTTGAATTTCAGCGCGTTGCCGACAGTATTCCTCTTTGGCTGCGGCGTCATTGTGGGGGCATTCAGTGTGGTGAAGCTGATTCGCAAGGCATTGGAAAACTTCCGTGCCCAGACCATCTATACCATTGTGGGACTGATGTTAGGCTCCATCTATGCGGTTATCATGGGCCCGGCTTCTTTGGAAAACCCCAAGCCCCCCATGGGCTGGCATGAATTTTCCGTGATAGCCTTTGTGATTGGCGGAGTGATTATTTTAGGAATGCAGAAAATGAAGGATTTGAAAAAATAATCAGAGGAAGCAGTATGAGAAAGTTATTGGTATATTTAAAAGATTACAAAAAAGAAAGTGTATTAGGTCCTCTTTTTAAATTACTAGAGGCATCCTTTGAGTTAATTGTTCCCCTTGTCATGGCAGCCATCATTGACCGGGGGGTGGCTTTTAAAGATAAGCCTTATATTTTAAAAATGTGTCTGGTGCTGGTGCTGTTGGCGGCGATTGGGCTGGTGTGCTCCATCACGGCACAGTATTTTGCGGCGAAAGCGGCGGTGGGCTTTAGTACCGGGCTGCGCCATGCCCTGTTTGAACATATGGAAAAGCTGTCCTTCTCGGAAATGGACAGGGTGGGAACCTCCACGCTGATTACGAGAATGACCAGCGACGTCAATCAGGTGCAGAACGGGGTGAACCTGGTGCTGCGTCTGTTCCTGCGTTCCCCCTTTATCGTATTCGGAGCCATGATTATGGCGTTTACCATTGATGTGAAAGCGGCGCTGGTGTTTGTGGTGGCAATCCCGCTGCTCTCTGTGGTGGTATTCGGAATCATGTTTATCAGTATTCCCCTTTATAAGAAGGTCCAGGGAGCGTTGGATAAGGTGCTTGGAATTACCAGGGAAAATCTGACAGGTGCCAGGGTAATCCGTGCTTTTAATAAGGAAGAGGACGAGATAAAAAGCTTCAACGGGTACAACGAAATGCTGACGACAGCCCAGGTTTATGTGGGAAAAATTTCTGCCTTGATGAATCCCGTGACCTATGTCATTGTCAACGGAGCCATTGTGGCGTTGGTATGGATTGGGGCGCTCCGGGTGGAGGGTGGCGCTATCACCCAGGGAGAAGTAGTGGCTCTGGTCAATTACATGTCCCAGATTTTAGTGGAGCTGGTGAAGTTAGCCAACCTCATTATCAATATCAACAAGTCCATTGCCTGCGGAAACCGTATTCAGACGGTGCTGGAATTAGAGCTTTCCATTAAGGATACAGGTATTTCGGATGTGCCGGAAACAGAAACTTCCCATAAGGATACAGGCGTTTCGGCAGAGAAACCTGCCGGGACGGAGAAGGAGAAAGAAACCAGCGGCTTTGCAGTGGAATTTTCCCATGTGGGACTTACTTATGCGGGAGCCGGGGACGAGTCCCTGACGGATATCCATTTTGCGGTGAAAAAGGGCGAGACAGTGGGGATTATCGGCGGTACCGGCTCTGGAAAGTCCTCCGTGGTAAACCTGATTCCCCGTTTTTACGAGGCCACGGCGGGCAGTGTTTTGGTGGACGGAAAAGACGTGCGGGAATACAGCTTAAAGGAGCTTCGGGATAAGGTAGGTGTCGTGCTGCAAAAGGCGGTGCTGTTTAAGGGAACCATCCGGGAGAATCTGGCGTGGGGAAACGGCAGTGCAACGGAGCAGGAGATGTCGGAGGCCCTTCGGATTGCCCAGGCGAAAGAGTTTGTGGAGACAAAGGAGGAAGGACTGGACTTTGAGATTGAGCAGGGAGGAAAGAACCTCTCCGGCGGGCAGAGACAGCGCCTTACCATTGCGAGGGCCTTAGTGAAACGCCCGGAAATCCTGATTTTAGACGACAGCGCCTCCGCCCTTGACTTTGCCACGGATGCGGCGCTTCGGAGGGCAATCCGGGAGATGGAGGGAGAGACTACTGTCTTTATCGTTTCCCAGCGGGCAGCTTCCATCCGTCATGCAGACAAGATTGTGGTGCTAGACGACGGTGTTATCGTTGGGTTAGGCACTCACGAAGAACTGTTAGCGGGCTGTGAGGTTTACCAGGAGATTTACTATTCCCAGTTTAAAAAAGCGGCGGGAGGTGATTAGGCGTGAAAAGGATAGTGACAAAACAGCAGAAAACTACGATAGGAAAGGTGCTGCGCTATATCAAAAAATATTGGATGTACCTTGGGATTTCCGTTTTTCTTGCGGCGGTGACGGTGGCGCTGACTTTATATATCCCAATCCTCACCGGACGGGCTGTGGATCTGATTGTAGCAAAGGGCCTGGTGGATTTTGTGGGGATTCTTACGATTTTAAAACGGATGGCAGTGGTTATCCTGCTTACGGCGGCAGCCCAGTGGGTGATGAATGCCTGCAACAATAAAATTACTTACAACGTGGTGCGGGATATCAGGAAAGAGGCATTTGACAGGATTGAGCACCTCCCTCTGTCTTATATTGACAGTCATTCCTACGGGGAAGTGGTGAGCCGTGTCATCGCAGATGTGGATCAGTTTGCCGACGGACTTCTGATGGGATTTACCCAGTTTTTTACCGGGGTGGTGACGATTTTCGGTACGCTGATTTTTATGCTTACCATCAATGTGAAAATCACCGTGGCGGTGGTGTTAATTACACCCCTGTCGCTGTTTGTGGCGAGCTTTATTGCCAAAAAGACCTTCTCCATGTTCAAGCTGCAATCGGAAACCAGGGGAGAACAGACAGGATTTATCGAGGAAATCATCGGAAACCAGAAGGTGGTGCAGGCATTCTCCCATGAAAAAGAGGCACTGGAAAAATTTGACGAGATAAACGGCAGATTACAGAAATACTCCTTGCGGGCGATTTTCTTTTCCAGTATCACCAATCCGGCAACCCGGTTCATCAACAGCTTAGTTTACGCCGTGGTGGGGATTGTGGGAGCCTTTTTAGCCATTGCCGGAGGAATTACGGTGGGACAGCTTTCCAGTCTGCTCAGCTACGCCAACCAGTATACCAAGCCTTTCAACGAGATTTCCGGGGTGGTGACGGAGCTGCAGAACGCCCTTGCCTGTGCGGCAAGAGTGTTTGAACTGATGGAAGAACAGCCGGAGGAGCCGGACGCTTCCGATGCGGCGGTGCTCTCTTTAGCAGAGGGAAAAGTGGAGCTTTCCCATGTGAATTTCTCCTATACCCCGGAGCAAAAGCTCATTGAGGACTTTAACCTTTCCGTAAAACCGGGACAGAGGGTGGCAATCGTAGGCCCCACCGGTTGCGGAAAAACCACGTTAATCAACTTATTGATGCGGTTTTACGATGTAAATAGCGGAACCATTTCAGTGGACGGCATTCCCATCCGGAAAATGACCAGAGAGAGCCTGAGAAACAATTACGGCATGGTATTGCAGGAGACCTGGCTTTGCTGCGGTACCATCCGGGACAACATTACCATGGGACAACCGGATGCCACGGAGGAGGAAATCATCGCAGCGGCAAAAGCTTCCCATGCCCACAGCTTTATCAAGCGTCTGCCGGAGGGGTATGACACGGTGATTGCAGAGGACGGCGGTAATCTGTCCCAGGGACAGAAGCAGCTTTTGTGTATCACTAGGGTAATGCTGTGCCTGCCGCCTATGCTGATTTTAGACGAGGCGACTTCTTCCATTGATACCAGAACGGAGATAAGAATTCAGAAAGCCTTTGCAAAGATGATGCAGGGTAGAACCAGCTTTATTGTGGCCCACCGTCTTTCCACCATTCAGGAGGCGGATATCATCCTCGTGATGAAGGACGGCAGCATTGTGGAGCAGGGAAACCATGAGACGCTGTTGGCGCAGGACGGCTTTTATGCCACTCTTTACAACAGTCAGTTTGCGAAATAAAAGAGAGGGAGACTATCCGGTATAAATCGGACGGTCTCCCTCAATACTTTTTTTAGAGGTAATATCGGCGTAGGTTCCCAGAGCCTCCTTGTCCCGGTCTGCCAAATGGCGGTAGAGCTCTAAGGCGCTTAAGTACAGCGGTTCAATCCCGTAGCTTTGGGCGTAGCGTACCCAGAGGGTACAGACTAAATCTTTAAAAGAAGCATAGAGCAGGGGCAGGAAGGTATTTCTGCTGATAAATGCGATTTCATGGTTAAATAGGTAGAGCAGTCTGGAAGCTTCCTCACAGTCATTGCAGCCCTTTAAGTCGTCTAAATAGCGGTGCAGGGCAGAGATTTCCTCATCGCTGGCGTTGTCTGCCGCCAGACTTGAGGCAAGGGTGATGAAGATGGTGCGTACCTCTAAAATGGAGCGGATTTCATTGTCCCGCAGCATACCGCCGTTGTATTTCATGACGGCAACTAAGGTGTCGATGGTTCCGTTCCGGTGAAAATCCTCTACAAATGTACCAATCCGTGGCTTTACCACGAGAAAGCCCTTTTTCTCCAACTCGGCGATACCGGCGTTTACCACGGCGCGGGATACCTGCATGGAGGCGGCGAGCTCCCGCTCGGAGGGCAGCTTTGAACCGATTTCCAGCTTTCCGGAAATAATCATATTTTCCAGCTCCGTGACAAAAAGCTCTTTCAGGGAGGGGGCAACTAATTTTTTTAATTTCATAGAAAAGTCTCCTTATAGTGTCAGCGAATCAAAGCGTTTGGGGTGGTATGTCCACATACCACTTTTTCTATTTTAGTGTTGAGGGACAAAAAAATCAAGAGTATGATACAGGATAGATTGTTTTTTTTCAGAAATTATTTTATAATCAGATAGGTGAAGTAAGCATAATAAAGGGTAAAAGAGAGTATTTATGAAAAAGAAAGAAAATGAAGCAGTAGAAGAACCCCTGCAGGAAGAAAAAGGGGAATCTGAAAATAAAAAAGCATATAAGGATATCCGGTGGGACAGGCTGGACAACACGGCGCACCTGTTTCCCGTCATTGCCGGAGAGAGCATGAGTAATGTTTACCGTATCAGCGTTACTTTAAAGGAACTGGTACAGCCAAAACTGCTGCAGCAGGCGCTAGATATGGTGCTACCGAAATTTGACGGCTTTAATCTGCGGCTGCGTCAAGGGGTGTTCTGGTATTATTTTGAGGAAAACGGCAAAGCTGCGCCCAGGGTCCGGGAGGAAAGCTCCTTTCCCTGCCGCTATATCCGGCAGAATAAAAACCGCAGCTATATGTTCCGGGTGACTTACTATAAGTACCGGATTAATTTAGAGGTGTTTCATGTGCTCACCGACGGTATGGGAGGCATTAATTTCTTAAAGGAGCTGACCTACCAGTATCTGCGGTTAGCCCATGAGGAATTACAGGAAAAATTAGGGGATACCCTGAGCACGGACACCTCCTTAAACCGGGAGGACAGTTTTTTAAAGAACTATAAAAAGGGTTCGGCAAAGGGGTACCAGACCAGAAAAGCATACCTGATCAAGGGGGAAAAGCTGCGGCCGGGAGAATTTGGCGTGATGCACGGCTATATGCAGATACCGGAATTAAAAGAGGTCTGCCATGGGTACGGTGTCAGCATTAACGAATATTTGGTGGGTGTCTACATCTGGAGTGTTTACACGGAGTGCCTTCATGGAATGCCCTCGGAAAAGCCCATCCGGGTGGCGGTTCCGGTGAATCTAAGGCCCTATTTTAATTCCAACACCACCAAAAATTTCTTTGTGATGGTGTCGGCGGAGTTCCACCCCACAAAGGAGGTATACACCTTCCGGGAAGTGCTGGGGATTGTGCAGGAGAGCCTGAAAAGCCAGATTAACAGGGAGCATTTGGAAAAGCTGTTTTCTTACAATGTGTCTAATGAGAAGATGCTGATTGCAAGGGCAGTTCCTCTTTTTTTGAAAAATATTGCCATGAAGTATGTCTATACCACTTCGGCGCTTGCCAACACGGCTACGGTGACCAACATCGGAAATATTTCCGTGGCGGAGGAATACCGCCCTTATGTGGAGATGTTCCATGCGTTTCTTGCCATGTCTAAGGGGCAGCACTTGAAGGGAACCATATGTTCCTATGATACCACGCTGGTATTCAGCTTCAGCTATGACTTGGTGGAGCCGGATGTCCAGAGGGGTTTTTTCCGAAAAATAGCGGCGGATGGTATCAAGGTAGAAATAGAGAGTAACGGGGTTCATTATGAGTAAATGCAGAAATTGTAACATTGAAGTGTTAGACGAAACGGAACGTTGTCCGCTCTGCGGCTCGGTGTTAGAGCATACCGTAGAAGTGGAAAATATGTACCCGGATGTGAGAATCAAGGCACGGAAGCTGACCTTAATCAGCAATATTTATTTGTTCTGTGCCATTTTACTGGAGGCGCTGTTTTTATCCGTCAATGCAAAACAGCATCCGGATGTCTGGTGGAGCCTGATTGTGGGGCTGGTGCTGCTATACGGTTATCTGCTGCTTCGGTTTGCCATTCTGGGAAAATCCGGTTATAAGGGAAAGACAGTGATTCTTACGGTGATAGCCATTCTGGTGCTGGTAGGTATTGACTGGGTGGTAGGCTACCGGGGCTGGTCAGTGAATTATGTGCTGCCCTCCGGCATTATGCTGATTGATGTGGGAATTATTGTCTGCATGATTATCAACCGAAGAAACTGGCAGAGTTATATGATGTGGCAGATTTTTATGATTCTTTGCAGCATTGTTCCGTTGATTCTTTGTGCACTGAATATAATTACGGTACCGGTGCTGTCTTTGATTGCATCCGGGTTTTCGGTATTTCTATTTTTAGGAACGCTGATTATCGGAGACCGTCGGGCACGGGTAGAGCTAAAAAGAAGGTTCCATATTCGCTGATTCAGTGAGGATGATAGAATAAGGGTTGATGCAAAAATGGCATTTTACCCGTAATTTGAGAAGAGCAGGAGAGAAGTACGAAAAGAGATGGGAGAAAGTGAAGCAAGTATCAGAGGCAGGGTAATGCGGGATTTGATTGCCCGTGTGACAAATGACCATCTGATTGGGAAGAAAATTAAAAGCGGAGAACTGAGGAAGAAAATCGGCACGGCGGAGGCACCATGGAAATGCCCCGACTGCTTTGAGCTGACGGTGATTGAGATGGGAGCCTTTCAGATGGAGCTTCTGGCCTCCCGGGAGAATCCCAACCGGGACAAAATCATTTTGCAGCTTCATGGCGGCGGCTATGTGGGCGGTATGCGCAATGCCTACCGGATGTTTGCGGGGCTTTACAATGAGGTGAGCAGGGGGATGAGCGTTTTGACGGTGGATTACCGGGTGGCGCCGGAAAATCCCTATCCCGCGGCGTTAGAGGATGCCTTTGCTGCATACTGCTATCTCATAGAGGACGGCTGGTTTGCAGAGCAGATTATACTGGCGGGGGACTCCGCCGGAGGCGGTCTTGCCATGGCGTTGTGCCATTATTTAAAGGATAAGGGGATGCAGCTGCCCTGCGGTATCATCGCCATGTCCCCCTGGACGGATCTGACCGCCAGCGGAGAGTCCTACGACACCAACTATGAGAAGGATCCCTTGTTTGGAAAAACTAGGGACAGCCTGATTTACAATAAAGATTATATCGGGGACAATGACCCGTTAAACGCCTATATTTCCCCGCTGTTCGGAGATTTCAGGCAGTTTCCGCCCATGCTCATACAGGTGGGCTCCTATGAAATGCTGTTGTCGGATTCGGTGAGTGTGGCGGCGAAAGCCAGAGAGCAGGGGGGGAAGGTGCGTTTAAGCATTTATGAGGGGATGTTCCACATCTTTCAGATGGCAGCAAAAATGCTGCCGGAATCTAAAAGAGCGTGGGTGGAAATCGGAAAATTTATTGATGTTTTGCAAGATGACTGACATTCATATAAACCGGAAGCCCGTTTTGATAGGTCACGTCCACTTCCCCCTGAATCAGCGGGGCAAGGTAATCGAGTAACGGCTGCTTGATGTCGTTTCCGGCATCGCTGATCCATTCCAGGGGAACGGATTTTGCTTCATTGGCAATATGTTTGATTTCCGCATAACCGTATTCAATACAATAAGGATTGTCAGAAACACGGTTCATCGTAACCATGGAGGCTGTGACACCCTCTTCGGAGAGTGCTACGGCCTTATTTCCTAAGGCAAAGGCTTCGTCTAAATCCGTTTTGGAGGCTAAATGGGAGGCGCAGCGCTGTAAAACATTGATTTCCACGGAGCGTACCTTCACCCCTAATTTTTCCTTCACCAGAAATTCCAGAGTCTTTCCCACACCGCTTAACTGGCTGTGGCCGAAGGTGTCCACGGATTGCTCCGAAGCGCTGATGTAGTTGCCGGAAGCGTCTCTGATACCCTCAGAAACCGCCACAATGACGTTGTTCTGCTCGAACAGCAGACGTTTTACATCTAACAGGAAATCCTCCTTGTCAAAGGGAACCTCCGGCAGATAGATCAGGTGGGGAGCCTTGTTGTATTCATTTCTCGCAAGGGCGGCGGCGGCAGTCAGCCATCCGGCGTCACGTCCCATAATTTCCACGATGGTAACGCTTTTTACAGCGTAGATAAAGGTATCATGGGAAATCTCAAGTAAAGAGCTTGCAATATATTTTGCAGCAGAACCAAAGCCCGGCGTGTGGTCTGTCTCGCAGAGGTCGTTGTCAATGGTTTTTGGGATTCCGATAATGCGGATGGGACTGCCGATTCTTTTTCCGTATTCTGACAGCTTTAATACCGTATCCATGGAATCATTGCCGCCGATGTAGAAAAAGGCGTCAATGTCGTAGTCGGCAAACTGCTTGAAAATATAGACATAAGAAGAATCATCATCTAAATAGTTTGGCAGCTTGTGGCGGCAGGAACCTAAAAACATGGCAGGTGTTACCGTAAGGCGGTGCAGGTACGCCTCATCCTTTTCCATCAGAGCGGACAGATTCATCAAATCGTTGTTTAAAATTCCGGTGATGCCGTTTAAAGAACCGTAAATAGTGTCATATTTTTCCGATTTCATTACGCCGTCAATTACTCCGGCGAGGCTTGCATTGATGGCAGCCGTGGGACCGCCGGACTGTGCAACCATACAGTTTTTCAGACTCATAATAAACTCCTTTGTGTAAATTTTTGAATACGGCTTGCCCTTGAAGGCAGCAGTAATTATAATAGAAAAAATGATGGGTTTGGTGCAGCACGATGTCTGCGCAAACAAAATTCACACAATATCATACCCAAAAAAGGGAAGATTATCAAGATTGAATTTTTTAGGAAGAATGGATTATGAGAGAATATATGTGTAAATTGTGTCCGAGAGAATGTGCTGTGGACAGGAGAAACGGGGAGAGGGGGGTCTGTGGACAGACGGAACAATTAAAGGTGGCAAGGGCGGCGCTGCATTACTGGGAAGAACCCTGTATTTCAGGAAAGAGCGGTTCGGGAACCGTGTTTTTTTCCGGGTGTGCGCTTCACTGTGTGTACTGTCAGAATAGGGAAATTGCAAACGGTACGGTGGGGAAGGAAATTTCTACCGGGCGTCTTGCGGAAATTTTTTTGGAGCTGGCGGAGCAGGGGGCGAATAATATTAATCTGGTAACGCCGGGACATTTTATTCCGCAGATTATTACGGCATTAGAACAGGCAAGAAGGCAGGGGATGAATCTTCCGGTGGTTTATAATACCGGTAGCTATGAAAATGTGGATATTTTAAAAAAATTAGAAGGTATTGTGGATATCTACCTTCCGGATTTTAAATATATGAGCGAAGCTTTGGGGAAGAGATATTCTAATGCTCCGGATTATCCCACGGTGGCAAAGGCTGCTATAGCAGAAATGTTCCGCCAGACAGGTACCCCCGTCTTTGGGAAAAAGGGGAGCGAGGCAGAAGAGGAGCCTCTTATAAAAAGAGGAACTATCGTCCGCCATCTTATTTTGCCGGGACAGACAGAGGATTCCAAAGCTGTCCTCCGCTACCTCTATGAAACTTACGGCGATGGTATTTTCATCAGTATTATGAACCAGTTTACGCCCTTAAGCAGCAGCCTCACCGCCTGCCCGGAGTTAAACCGGAAACTCACGGAGGTAGAGTACGACGAGGTGGTAGACTACGCCATAGAGCTGGGGATAGAAAACGGTTATATTCAGGAGGGAGAAACCGCAGAAGAAAGTTTTATCCCGGCATTTGACTGTGAAGGGGTATAGAAATTTGTTTTAGCAGTCCCAAAAGACTTGTTTTGTTAATTTATGAAGATTTCGCAGGGGCTGCAATTTCCAGCTCCCTGCACATCCGCTTAACCGTATAGAGGTAAACCAGGTAAAAGATGATTCCAAACACCCCCACAAGCAGGAGACATACCCCCAGCGAGGCTGCTTCCGTACCTGTCAGCTTTCCGTCATTTCCGAACATAATCAGCCCATACAACACGAACATCGCTCCCGTTCCAATTCTCGCCGGAACCGCAAACACGTTCTTTGACTGGCCTGTTACTTCTTTCATCAGAAATTCCGGCGAAGCTCCCAGACGCTTCAAGTCATCGAACACATACCTGTTATTCAGTGCAATCGTCATGCAGCGTGTGTAGCTGATAATCATTGCCGCCAGAATGCAGATGATGGAGATAAACAAAAACATCATTAAAAATACCGCATGAGTCCGCGCAAAATCGTTCTTATCCAGCATTTTTATCTGGGGCATATAGGTCCAGTAATTGCGGAAATCCGTAGAATCCGGTGAATCAAAGCTGATTTTTGTCATAGCCTCCGTATCTCCCCAGTAGGTTTCCCCCCGCTCACCGACACATAGTTTTTCAACCCGGTCATAATAAGAGGGGATGGCATACTCTGGCTCGTAGCAGTCCACCAGCCGGTAAAACAGTGCAGAGGCAAAGGTGTAGCTGTCATTTCTTTCTACATTAAATACAAAAATGTGCTCCTTCCAGTACTCGGAAAGTCCCCTGGCAATCTTTTCGTAGTCATTGTCATTTAACACGTTGATTCCCTTCCGTGTTACCAGAAAATCAGCATGGACATATCCCTGAAAGGTTACCGGAAGGGTCTCTCCGGTGGTCAGATTGGTAAAAAGTTTACAGTCCGAATTGGTATAATACAATCCGGTTTCCTCTGTATTAGAAACGGCATAATAAGTACCGGGGGCTACGGTGAGGGATTGTCCCGTCAGGGCGCAGTAGGAGCTTTCGGAGAGAAAACGGCCTTCCTGTAAGAGTTCTCTGTATTCTGTGTGGTAACGGTTCCCTTCGTCATCTATGTCTACCATGCCGTCGGTCCCTAACACCAGACAGGGCAGCTCTTTATAATCCCTGAGGGTAAGACCGTAGTCCGCCGCCAAATCGGAAATTTCCTTTTCATTGAGAACCTTCTGGGAGTCCGGATAACGGCAGATATAGCCATAGGGGCGGTTTTCGATATTGATTAGCTGTCCGGTGGACAAGGTAGGAAGGTAGAAAATGGCAAATGCCGCTCCGGCAATGAGCACGGTGGAGACCAGCAGATTGTTTACGGTCTGTTTTCCCTGAAATTTCATCATGCTGCGGGAGATGATGTTTTTGTAAGGGTGCTTTTTGCGGGAGCGCCAGCCGTGAACGACGGTGTGCAGCATAATCAGGTAAAGTCCCACAAATACCGGGGCATAAAAAAGGTTCAGCCATGCCGGGGGATAGTAAAAACCAAACAGATTCATGTAAATGTAGGGGGCGCAGTAGCCCAGAACGGCGCCGCCGAAAAGCAGCAGAAGCCCCGCAGGGCCGCACCAGCGCCCAAGTTCCTTAACAGGCTCGTTTTTGTGTTCCTCGTGTACCACATCCATGATATTGGTGCGTTTTAAATAGCGGTATGCCGTCATGCAGGAGAAAGCCACCACGAGAAGAAAAAATACCAGGGACAGATACAGGCATTTAAAATCAAACACCAGCCTCATTTCTTCGCTGTTCACAAGGAAGAGGCGGAACATGCTCCAAAGCAGGCAGGTAAAGGGAAGGCCTGCCGCAATGCCAAGGAGGGAGGAAAAGCCGCTTAGGGTGATAACCTCCCGGAACAGTCCCGGTGCGATCCATCTGCGGGATGCCCCTAAAGCCATCAGTGTGCCAAGCTGTTTGGCTTTCTTGCGGAAAAAGAGATGGGAGGCATAGATGGTAAATACCACACAGCCAAAGAGAGCTAATACGAAGATGGCAATCATCTGTTTCCTGCTGTCACCGCCCTCCGGCAATACGAGAAGCACTGTGGGGGAAAACATCATGGCAGAGTAGGCTGTGATTAAAAGCAGGGAAACAAAGTTGCAGAACAGATAGAGCGCCGCCTGTTTCCGGTCGGCTTTCTGCAATTTCCGGAACAAATCCGATGGGGCTGCCATGGACTGTGCAGCTGTTTGGGAGTTATGCTTTGTTTTCATAGAGTTACCTCATTTCTTCCTAAATATTTTTTGAAAATTCCAAAGGAGCTTATTCAGCACCCATTTTTTTGATTTCCTCTAACAGGCGTTCCTGAAATCTGCTTCGGTTTTCCGGGCTGTTGCTGTGTCCCTCCGGGGTGTTTTGGCTTTGCCCCTGCTTCTCTAAGGTGTTGTACACGGTGCCGTCCTTCAGCAGAATCACCCGGTCGCAGAAAGAGGCGGCGTAGCTGTCGTGAGTCACCATGAAAACGGTGGCGTTTAAATTCTGTCTGGCATTTTCAAAGGCGTCAATGACGGCGCGGCTGGATTTACTGTCCAGATTCCCCGTGGGCTCGTCAGCCAAAATCATAAGGGGCTGGTTGATAAGGCTCCGTGCCACGGCAGTACGCTGCCTTTCCCCGCCGGAGATTTCTGCGGGGTATTTGTCCGCAATGTGTTCAATGCCAAAAAGGGACAGCAGCCGGCTTGAGAGGATTTCAGCATCTTTTTCCACCTTGCCCTGGATGATACGGGGGACTAAAATATTTTCCCGCACCGTTAAACCGTCAAGGAGCATGAAATCCTGAAAGACGAAGCCTAACTTCTCGTTGCGGATTTTTGCCAGAGCGTCCTCGGAAAGCCCCTTCAATTCCTGCCCGGCTAAGGTGATGGTGCCCTCGTCAAAGGGAATATAGCAGGAGATGCAGTTTAACAGGGTACTTTTCCCGGAACCGGAAGGGCCCATCACCGCAACAAATTCCTGCTGTGCAACGGTGAAATCTACGCCCTTTAGGACGGGATAGGATTTATTTCCGGTCCGGTAAGATTTGTGAAGGTTTTTTACATATAACATAGTTGATATACCTGCGCTTTCTTTTAGATTTCTTTGAGTTAAGAAGAGAATAGCACAGATTTTCCGGAGAAAAACGGGAGATGTCATTTTTGGAAGACGCTGTGTAACGTTTGGGAAAGGTCTTGAAAAAATGTTATGTTTGGCAGGTTTTTTGTAACGTTTGGGAAAGAAAAAAATGTTCCGGGAAGAGGAAAGCAGGTGTTCAGATATGGGGGAGATATGTTAGAATGAATGCCAGAGTAACAAAATACGGATTTCATAGGAGAAAAATATGCTTCGGATAGGAATATGTGATGATTCGGCAGATGCCAGGGATGCCCTGCGGTTTGCTTTGGAGAAAATAATCGAGGAAGACAGGGAAGAAATCGTTTACGAGTTTTCTTCCGGTTCGGGAGCAGTGCGGTGGCTGAATAACCACCCCGGGGAGATTGACCTTCTGTTTTTGGATGTGGAGATGGAAGGGGTAAACGGAATGGAAGCGGCGGGACAGATACGGGAATTTGATTCCCGGCTCATGATTGTGTTCTGTACCGGATATACAGATTATGTATTTGACGGCTACCGGGTAGGAGCGTTAGACTACCTGATAAAGCCTGTGGATACCGCAAGGCTTTCTGAGGTGATGAGACGGGTGCGGGAGCGGTCGGAGGCAGAGAGGGAGAGAAGCTATACCCTGAAAAATACGGAGGGGCTGTTCCGGTTTCCGTTGGCGGAGATTTCTTATTTTTACAGTGACAAGCGGAAGGTGATTTTGGTGTACCGGGAAAAGGAGTATGCTTTTTACGGAAAATTAGACGAGGTGGAAAAGGAGCTTGGGGAAAGCTTTGTCCGGATTCACCAGCGGTATCTGGTGAATCCCAGGCTGGTGGAGCATATCGGAGGTGATTTTGTTACCATGGGGGATAAAAAGCTTCCTATCAGCCGGGCGTTAAAGGAAAATGCAACGGTGAAACTGGCAAAAGCCATGCTGCAGTATTGATTTTGGGTCATAAGAGAGCGAGAGGAAGGAGGAAAAGGGAAAATGCAGCAAATCATGGTGGCTGTAACCAAATTACAGGGGGTTTTCATTTTGGCAGGAGGTGTTTTTCTCTATCTGTCTTTGGGGCGGCTCATTCCCGTAAAGGAAAAATGGTATTGCCGCATGGCAGTGTATTTCGGCTGCTGGCTCATGCTTTCCATGATTATTTTTATCGGCGACTGGGCAAATCTGCCGCCTGCTTTGGGTGTGTTTCTTCTGATTGTATGGCAGTGCTGCAAAGGTTCCCGCCTGAAACGGCTTACGGTGGGGTTCATGCTTGCCAGCGTTGTTTTTGCTTTTAACGGATTTCACGATAACTGTCTTAATTATTTTTTGAGGGAACTGCCGGATGAGATTTATTTTGGGGGCAGCCTGCGTTTCCTGCTGGCGCTGTTTCTTTATCTCTGGATACGCAGGCGCAGCCCGGAGCCGGACTTTGAACTTTCTCCCACCCTTTGGAAATTACTACTTCTTTTAACCTTAAGTCCCCTTGGGATTGAATTGGCACTGGTGCTGCTTAGAAGTCCTTTTTCGGGGTGGGATGGCGGGACGATTCTTGCAGATACGGCGCTGTTTCTCCTTGCGTTCTTTGCATTTGTGGGGCTTTTATGGGCAATGCTGGTGTTAGACCGCCAGCAGCAGCTAGAGCAGGAGTATGCCTTAGCGCAGCACTACCGGAAATATTATGAGGCGTTAGAGCAGCAGCAGTTTGAAATCCGCCGCTTAAAGCATGACTTAGCGAACCATCTGCAAATACTCCGGGCGCTGCCGGAGGTAGAAAGAAACGGCTACATAGATAGCATGATAGAGAACCAGGCTTTTTCCAAAGTGCTGGCGTACTGCGCAGATTCCACCGTCAATGCGGTGCTGACGGCAAAAGAAAACCTGATGAGGCAGAAGGGAATACGGTTTTATGTGAAGGTGGAAATCGGGCAGGAACTTTGGATGGAGCGGGCGGATATCTGTGCCCTGTTTGCCAATGCGCTGGATAATGCGGTGGAGGCATGTGAAAAGTTGACGGAGGGACAGCGGGAAATTTCGTTAGAGGTGCGGCAGGGAAAGGGGCTTCTTGTCGTAAAGACAGAAAATTCCTGTCTAAAGATAGAAAACGGGGAAAGGGGCAGCCTGCTAAAAACCACAAAAAAGGACACGGCAAATCACGGTTTCGGGCTGCGCAGTATCCGGGAAGTGGTGAAAAAATATGGCGGGCATATGGAAATCGACCAGGCTGCCGGGCGTTTTACGCTGTTTTTATACCTGCCCCAGGAGAAAAAACGTAAGGATAAGGAAAAGTAAAAGGTTGACGCATTCTGTAATATCTCCTATAATGAGACTGGTTAATGGTTATGAAAATGCTCTGGAGGGATGGAATGCGCGGTTACCTTCCTAAGATTAAGATAAAGAAAAATAAATATTGCTTTTGGGCTGCCATCTGTATTGCTTTGGCAGCTATTGTTGTATCCTTTTTTAAGTTCAGGCAGTTCAGCTATGCCTATAACCCGGTGGAAGCCGCCATTACGGACGGACCGGTCTGGGTGAGGGAAGCTCCGGTGGACGGAAAACCTATTGCCAGTGTGACGGCGGGAACTGCGGTGACGGTGACGGACGAGGCGCAGGGAAAAGACGGAAAGGTCTGGTACCAGATACTTTTTACAGTAGACGGAAAATCCGTGACAGGCTACACCCGGTCGGATTTTGTTTCCCTGGCGGGGACCTCCGAGGAGGATGCAGCATATCTGCAAAGCTTAAAAGATGCAGGCTTTCCGGAAAGCTATGGGATGAAACTTTTATCGCTGCATAAAAAATATCCCGGCTGGCAGTTTGTGGCGGTACAGACCGGGTTAGACTGGGAGGCCAGTGTGACGGCGGAGTGCGCTGCCGGAAAAAATCTGGTGCAGAGTGCGGTCAATGATTCCAGAAAGGCAACCGGGGAGGACGCCTATAACTGGAGTACCAACAAATGGTACGGGTTTGACGGCGACGGCTGGGTCTGCGCCTCAAAGGAATACATAGCTTATTGCATGGACCCGAGGAATTTTTTGGACGAGACGTATATTTTCCAGTTTGAAACTCTGGAGTATGAAGCTTACCAGGACATTACGGGAGTAAATAATATCCTCAAGGGGACTTTTATGGCGGGAGATTATAACGACACCGACGGGCAGAAAAGGAATTACGCCCAGACCTTTTTGGAGGTGGGAACCAATCTTTCCGTAAGCCCCTACCATCTGGCGTCCCGCTGCAAGCAGGAGCAGGGGAAAAAGGGGAGCAGCCCGTTAATTACCGGGCTTTATAACAACTATGAGGGATATTATAATTTCTTTAACGTGGGGGCCTACACTACCTCCACAGCGTCGGCGGCGGTAAACGGCCTGCTCACGGCAAAAAATAACGGATGGAATTCCATTTATAAATCCATTTCCGGCGGCAGCACTGTGGTGGCGGATAATTATGTAAAAAAAGGGCAGAATACCATATATTTTGAAAAATTTAATGTGGTGTACCAAAAGAGCCTGTATTCCCACCAGTATATGACAAACCTTATGGCGGCAATCAGTGAAGGCAGCAGCATGGGAAAGGCTTATGAAAACAAAAATCAGGCATTTGTGTTCCGGATTCCGGTGTACAGCAATATGCCGGAAAACCCGGTGGCTTTTACTGATAAAGGAAATCCCAATAACTGGCTGAAATCCCTGGAGGTGGAGGGCTGCACCCTAACGCCGTCTTTCCGGCCGGATACTACTGCCTATACGCTGGTATTGGGGGAAGAAACGGCAAATATCAAGGTAAACGCCCAAGCCGTGGCAGATGCATCGACCCTGTCCGGCACCGGGGACTATGCCCTGAATTTAGGAGAGAATAAAATCGAGGTGGTCTGTACCTCCCAGAGCGGCGATGCCAGAACCTATACTATCACTGTGGCGCGGGGAGCGGCTTCCTCCGGCGGAACCGGCACAGACCCGGCAGTGCCGCAGGAAAACGGTTCCGCAATTATGTATGGAGACATTAACGGCGACGGCAGGATTTCCAATGCGGATTTGGTTTTAATGCAGAAGCACATTTTAAAGATAGAGACGCTGACAGGGGATGCCTTAGAGGCAGCCAATGTCAGCCATGATGGGGGCATCACCAATAAGGACTTAGTCATTTTGCAGAAGCATATTTTAAACATAGAACCTATCAGTCAGCAATAGAACTACAGTAATTACGGAGGGAGAGATGGTTTTATTATGAAAAAGAAATTGGGAACATTTTTAACAGTACTTTGCATGTGCCTGCTGTTTTTCGGAACAGATGTCAGGGTGCAGGCGGCAGCGGGAAAAACCAGTGTGGCGGTTTCTGCGGGCACCGTCAATATCGGTGATACGGTAAAAGTTACGGCGCGGGCGACGGGCCCCTCCGGTGAGAAAACCGTAGCCACCATGACGGTTTCTTATGATACGGCAGTATTTTCCTTTGTGGACTGCTCTGCCACCTATGGGGGCGGCGGCAGCAGTGTCACGGCTACTTCGGACAGCTTTACCGTTACCTTAAAAGCGGTGGGGGCAGGCAGTTGTAAAGTGGCGGTGGCGGCTTCTGACGGAGTGGTGTTTGACACCAACCAGGAGTTAGATTCCATGGAGGGCAGCAGTACCACCATCAAAGTCAATAACGCTGCGTCGGAGACAACAGGCAGTACGGGAACTGCCGGCAGCACAGCGTCAGACAACGCAGACAGCACTGCAGGCGGCAGCAGCCAGAATGCGGCAGCAGAGAATTTATCCGCAGACAATTCCTTAAAGGCACTTTCCATTTCACCGGGGACACTCTCTCCGGCATTTACCGGAAAAACCGTGCAGTATACTGCTACCGTGGCAAATGATGTGACCCGGGTGGCAGTGACCGCAACCCCTGCCAATGAAAAAGCCACTGTGGAATCCGTTACCGGAAATGAAAATCTTTCCGTGGGTAGTAATGCGGTGAAAATAGTGGTAAAGGCAGAAAATGGCGTGACCGCAACCTATACCATTACTGTCACAAGACAGGAGACGGCAGCGGCCTCTGAGACTAACGACGAACCGGAGGTACTGACGGAGGAGCCTGTGGAAACCACGGGGGAGGCGGTAACGATTGGGGAGATTTCCTATCGTATTGTGGACAATTTTTCGGCAGAAAATATCCCGTCAGGCTTCTCGGAGACTACTGTAAATTATCATGGAACAGACTATAAAGGCGTAAACTTTGATAACGGTAATTTATCCATGCTTTATCTTGTACCTGCGGAAACAGAGGATTCTGCGGCTGCTAGATTTTTCCTTTATGATGCCACGGGAGATGGATTTTATCCGTTTATTCAGCTGAAACATGGGGATAATTTTATCATCTGGCTGCCGACTCCCTCGGAATATGTTGCGGCGGAAGGGGAACAACAGGTGGATATTACCGTAAATGACGGTGACACCATGAGCGTGCACCGGCCGGCAGGGGAAGAAACAGCGGATTTTTCCTTCTTCTATGCGGTAAACCAGGACGGAACCACCGGATGGTATCAGTATGATGCCTTAGAGCAGACTTACCAGAGACGGAATACCGTTTCTGCTGCGCCAGTGGAAGGGGAGACAGAGGAAGAGGTGGATTCTAATACTGCCTACCTACAGGAAGAGTACAATACACTGGAAATGGAAATGAAAAAAGAAAAATCATTTTCCAGAACGACGATAGGTGTGTTAATATTTATTATAGCGATTCTGATTGTCATTATTATTAATTTGCTTCTGCGCAGAAGGGACGGTATGGATTATGAGGATGACAGGGGCGATTATGAGGAACAGCCGAAAATAAAGAAAACATCTAAGGCAGTCAGGCGTTCCGCCGATGACTTTTCGGATGAATTGGAAGAACAGCCGAAAATAAAGAAAACATCTAAGGCAGTCAGGCATTCCATGGATGATTTTCGGGACGAATTGGAGGAGCAGCCGAAAATAAAGAAAACATCTAAGGCAGTCAGGCGTTCCGCCGATGACTTTTCGGATGAATTGGAGGAACAGCCGAAAATAAAGAAAACATCTAAGGCAGTCAGGCGTTCCATGGATGACTTTTCGGATGAATTGGAGGAACAGCCGAAAGTCAGAAAAAAACCGGGATTTGCAAGGCATGAGAGAGAGGAGTTTGAGGATAATTACGAGGAATCTTCAAGGAATGAGAGAAAATCAGAACCCCAGAGGCAGAAAAAAGAAAATGCCGGAGAAACTCCAATCCATGAAACCGTCACCAGGAGCAAAGACGGAATAGAAGTCATAGACTTCAACGATTTATAGAGGAAAGAGGGAAAACAATGCAGACACCATATACAGCAAAAGCGAAAAGAGCGGTGGATTTGTCAAACCGAATGTCAAAATCCCTGCATCACAATTATGTCGGTACGGAACATCTGCTGTTAGGACTGTTGAAAGAGGGAACCGGAACAGCGGCACAGGTATTGACGGAAAATGGCGTGGCTTTAGAGAAGGTATTAGAACTGATAGAGGAACTGATTGCACCGGAGGGACCGGTGCTTACCATGGAAGGACAGGAATATTCCCCCCGGGCGACAGGCGTTTTAGAGGGAGCGGCAAGGGAAGCGGCACGTTTCCATTCCGAAAAAATCGGTACGGAACATATTCTGTTAGCGATTATCAAGGAGGCAGACTGTGTGGCTTCAAGGCTTCTCAACACCCTTGCAGTCAATACCCAGAAAATGTATGTAGATACCCTGATTGCCATGGGCGAGGATGCCAATCTCTACAAAGAAGATTTCCAGAACGGGAAGCCTATCCGGAAACGGGACGGAGAGGGGACTCCGGTTTTAGACCAGTATTCCAGGGATTTGACCAGGCTCGCAAAAGAGGGAGCCTTAGACCCGGTGGTGGGCAGACAAAAGGAGATTGACCGTGTGATACAGATTTTAAGCAGGAGAACCAAGAACAACCCCTGTTTAATCGGAGAGCCGGGAGTGGGAAAAACCGCCATTGTGGAGGGAATTGCCCAGAGAATCATCACGGAGATGGTGCCGGAAACGGTGTTGAAAAAAAGAGTGGTATCCTTAGATTTATCCGGTATTGTGGCAGGGTCAAAATACCGGGGCGAATTTGAGGAGCGAATCAAAAGAGTAATTCAGGAAGTAAAGCGGGCCGGAAACGTACTGCTGTTTATCGACGAGCTTCATACCATCATCGGTGCAGGAGGGGCGGAGGGAGCCCTTGATGCCTCCAATATTTTAAAGCCAGCCCTTGCCAGAGGGGAAATTCAGATGATAGGCGCAACTACTGTGGAGGAATACCGCAAGCATGTGGAGAAAGACGCAGCATTAGAGAGGCGTTTCCAGCCGGTGACAGTGGAAGAGCCCACGGAAGAAGCGGCAATCGAGATTTTGATGGGACTGCGCCGTCAGTATGAAGAGCATCATCAGGTTACCATCACGGATGAGGGTGTAGAGGCGGCGGTAAGACTGTCGGCACGTTATATCAATGACCGTTTTCTGCCGGATAAGGCGATAGACTTGATGGATGAAGCAGCGGCAAAGGTAAGGCTTGGAGTGGGAACCCACCCGGAGGCGGTCGCCGCATTGCGCAGGGAGATAGAGGAAAAAGAGAGTGAATTGTTAGAGACGCTGAAAAACGGTGATATTGAGACGGCAAGAATCCGCAAAGAGGAAAAGGAAACCTTAGAAGCGGAGTTAGAAAAGTTATATGCTAAAGCCAGACGGGAACTGCGGAGGAAAAATCTGTCGGTGGGAGAGGAAGAGATCGCAGAAATCGTCTCCGGCTGGACAAAGATTCCGGTGAAAAAGCTGGCAGAGGGGGAAGCTGCAAGGCTGCGTAAATTAGAGGCGACCCTTCATAAGCGTGTGATCGGACAGGAGGAGGCTGTTACCGCAGTGGCAAAAGCGGTGCGCAGAGGACGGGTAGGATTAAAAGATCCGAAACGCCCCATTGGTTCTTTCCTGTTCTTAGGGCCTACCGGTGTGGGAAAAACCGAGATTTCCAAGGCATTGGCGGAGGCAGTATTCGGAAACGAGCAGTCCATGATAAGGGTCGATATGTCCGAATATATGGAAAAACACAGCGTTTCCAAAATGATAGGTTCACCGCCAGGCTATGTGGGACATGAGGACGGCGGTCAGCTCAGCGAGAAGGTGCGCAGAAATCCTTACTCTGTCATTTTGTTTGACGAGATTGAAAAAGCACATCCTGATGTGTTCAATATTTTGCTGCAGGTCCTAGACGACGGACATATCACCGACGCCCAGGGACGGAAGGTGGACTTTAAAAACACCATTATTATCATGACCTCCAACGCCGGGGCACAGGCGATTGTGGAGCCAAAGAAGCTGGGCTTTGCCTCGTCGGATGATGAAAAACAGAATTACGAGCGGATGAAGAGCAGTGTCATGGAGGAAGTGCGCCGCATTTTCAAACCGGAATTTTTAAACCGTATCGACGAGACGATTGTATTCCGTTCCCTGAATAAAGAGGACATGAAACAGATAGTAACCCTGATGGTAAAAGAGGTGGCGGAGCGTTGCAAAAAACAGATGAACATCAGCTTGACGGTGCGGGATTCCGTGAAAAATTATATTGTAGAGAAGGCATACGAGCCGAAATACGGTGCAAGGCCGCTGCGCCGGAAAATCCAGAATGAGATCGAGGATAAGCTGGCAGAAGAAATTTTATCCGGCAGTGTGAAACAAAACAGTACGGTTATCGTCACCACAAAGAAGAATCAGATTGTGTTTGAAACGATATAAAAACGGTGGAGGGTGCAGTCTCCGGCAAAAAGAAAATCTTTGTGAAACATAACAAAATGACTGGAAATGAAACGGCAGATAGTATATAATAATCGCAAAGACAAAAATACATTTTCGGGCGGAATGCCGGAAAGTAAACGGTTGTCATGACGCCCTGCAAAGGCGGAGGGTAACACAAAATTACACATGGGAAGACGAAAGATTCCCACAGGAGGAAGAAATGGCTGTTATTAGTGAGTTAATTCGTTCAGAAGCAGATGGAACAATCAGTTTTGGAGACTATACCTTAGGTGCGAAGGCAAAACTGGATAATTTTGAACATCAGGGAGACATATACAAAGTGAAGACCTACAACGAGATTACGAAGCTAGAGCGTAACGGAATGTTTGTATATGAATCGGTTCCGGGAACTGCTGTTACGAACTTAAATGCAACCGATACAGGTATGACATTTTCGGTAGAAGGGGCAGAGGATGCTCAGGTCACGGTAGAATTAGAGAGTGAAGCAGAGTATGACATCGAGATTGACGGAACAGATGCGGGCAAGATGAAAACGAACCTTGGCGGTAAGCTCAGCGTGAGCGTTGAGTTGGGAGAGAAGCCGGTGGAAGTCAGCATTCGGAAGTGTTAATAAATTTGTGAGATAAATACGCATGGAAAGACCCATCCGGGATGGATGGGTCTTTTTGTGAAGATTAGGAGGATTTTGGTGATGGCTGTTCTGTTTATGAATTAGAGAGAATGTTGAGAGAAGGAGTGATTAGATGGCAAAAGGAAAAACTACGGTATTTTTCTGTCAGACATGCGGGCATGAGTCCTCAAAATGGATGGGGCAATGTCCTGCATGTAAAGAGTGGAATACCTTTGTGGAAGAGATAATTGATAAAAAAAGTGTGGGGAAATCTAAAACCAGCAGCGGTATGGAGAAGAAGGGAATCCCCTTGTCAAAAATAGAAATGTCTGAGGATGAGCGGATTTCCACCCACATGAAGGAGTTAGACCGGGTGTTAGGCGGTGGAATCGTACAGGGCTCTCTGGTATTGGTGGGAGGCGACCCCGGCATTGGAAAATCTACGCTTCTGCTTCAGGTATGCAAAAATTTAGCGGAGCAGGATATCCGGGTGTTGTATATTTCCGGGGAGGAATCTCTTCAGCAGATTAAAATTCGGGCGGAGCGCATCGGAAGGTTTCGGGACAGCTTAAGCCTTCTGTGCGAGACGAATTTAGATACTATAAAAGCGGTGATAGACAGGGAAAAGCCTCAGATGGTGATTATCGATTCCATTCAGACCATGTATCAGGAAGAAGTGTCTTCTGCACCGGGCAGCGTGTCGCAGGTGCGGGAAGCGACGTCTACCTTTATGCAGATAGCGAAAGGAATGGGGATTTCCATCTTTATTGTAGGGCATGTGACAAAAGAGGGTGTGGTGGCAGGACCGAGGGTATTAGAACATATGGTGGATACGGTGCTATATTTTGAAGGCGACCGCCATGCCGCTTACCGTATTTTAAGAGGGGTGAAAAACCGTTTTGGCTCCACCAATGAAATCGGCGTTTTTGAAATGCGCCAGGACGGTCTTGCGGAAGTGGAAAATCCCTCGGAATATATGCTAAGTGGAAAACCTGAGGGGGCGAGCGGTTCTGTGGTCACCTGTTCCATGGAGGGGACACGCCCTATCTTAATTGAGGTGCAGGCATTGGTGTGCCACAGCAATTTTGGGATTCCCAGAAGGACGGCAGCGGGAACGGATTTTAACCGTGTCAATTTGTTGATGGCGGTTTTGGAGAAAAGAATTGGGATGAAGCTGGGGGACTGCGACGCTTATGTCAATATTGCAGGGGGCATCAAAATGAATGAGCCGGCGATTGATCTTGGAATTGTGCTGGCGGTGATGTCTAGTTATAAAGACCGTCCCATTGATGAGAAGGTTATCTGTTTCGGAGAAGTGGGGTTGAGCGGCGAGGTGCGTGCGGTCAGCATGGCGGAGCAGCGTGTGTCGGAGGCGGCGAAGCTGGGATTTGAGATATGTATTCTGCCGGCGGTTTGTCTGGAGAGTGGAGATGAGAGCTGGAAGAAAATGAAGGGGATGAAGCTGGTGGGGGTGAGAACGGTGAAGGATGCGTTGGATTATATTATGAGATAGCGGGGGCGGATTCGGGGGGCAAAAGAGGGCTGGGACAAGGCTGTGGAGGCAGACGGGCGCAAAGAGCTGGGGCGAATATATTGTGCGAATTGTATATGCAATTAATGCAAAAATGGACAAAAAACTTTCTTTAAAAAATGTCGAAATTTGCAGTTGACAATCGAAAAACAAGGTGGTACTATATACAAGCTGACTGCTGAAACGGCAGTGAGAATACTTGAAAAACCCGCCAATGAGGAAGGGTTGGGAGAGTATTTATTTGATGGTTTTAGGAATTACATTTTATTATGAATGATTTCGAAAATGTCGAATAAAGAAAAAAGTTGTTGACAAATAAGATGACTTGTGATAGTATATAGAAGTTGTCGCATTTGAGAGATAACAAAGGGATAAGCAATAAACTTTCCCGGAAAGAACACTTTCTTCTATATAATAACGAAGAAAAAAACTTCTTTCAAAAAATAAAAAAAGTTGTTGACAAACGAGTTTGAAAGTGATATAGTGAATAAGCTGTCGCTGAGAACTAAACAACAAGACAGAAAGTTGCGAAGCAACTTTGGCGGATTTGCAAAGCAAAGACGTTGGAACCTTGATAACTGAACAGTGAAATAACCTTGAAAGATTTTGAATTTCAAGCTGTCAAAACCAAATATGTTTGGTTGACAGACGAACCGCTTCTA
>JAETQH010000148.1 GCA_021770785.1 Lachnospiraceae bacterium | reverse complement strand
CGGCCAGTTCTCTCCCATTTTTTAAAAGGAAGGATGAAAATGAGTATAAAGAAAAAAAAGCTGGGTGGAAGCGATACAAAATTTGCAATGTTTCTTCTGTCGCCAAGTATTCTTTTACTGGTGATGCTGATTGGTTATCCGCTTATTTATAATATCGTAATCAGTTGTCAGGATGTTCCCCTGAACCCAAACCTGCCTTCAGAATTTATCGGGCTGCAGAATTATATAGAAGTATTTAAAGATCCGGAATTTTATAAATCCGTATTTGTAACCTTATCATTTACCGTAGTTGTGACAGGGATCAGCACAGTGCTGGGTCTGATATTATCAGTATTTTTGAACCGTCCATTTTTCGGAAAGAAACTGGTGAATTCCATTATCATTCTTTCCTATGTGGTTCCGGCAGTCTGCCTGATTTTTACCTGGCGGTATATGTTTAATAATATTTACGGAATTATGAATTATTTTGTAATAGATGTGCTTGGAATTACAGACAAAGCGCCGCTGTGGTTCGATCAGCCGGCCAGTGCATTTATTTTAGTGTCCATATTTGCGATATGGAAATTTTTCCCTTATGCATACCTTTCCTTTAATGCCATTCTGCAGTCTATGGATAACAGTCTGTATGAAGCGGCAGATATTGACGGGGCCACCTCCTGGGAAAAATTCAAAGTAATTACTTATCCGGCAATTAAGCCCACGCTGGTTACTGTAGTAAGCCTCAGAACCATTTGGGTGTTCTATATTTATACGGAAGTATATCTGCTTACAAAACAGGTAAATGTGCTGGGCGTATATCTTTACGATATGGCCTTTGCCACCCATGATTTTGGAAAAGCAGCGGCTATTTCCATTGTTTTATTCGTGTTTATTTTTGCTTTGATTATGCTGATAAGAAAGAAGGTGCTGAAAGTTGAAGAAGACTAATAATAAGAAAATTCTCAAAGGGATCTGGTTTTATGCCCGTGTAATCCTTGTGGTATTGGTATTATTATTTCCATTTATCATCATGCTCAGCATTTCTCTTAAGGAAACTGCAGAGACCATAGGATATCCGCCGACAATTATCCCCCGGAACTGGGAGATTCAGCATTTTTTTGATATTTTTAATGCAAATATCTTTCCATTCAATAAATATATGAGAAACAGCCTGTATATTGCCCTTGCCACTTCCGTAATCGCTGTGCTTCTGGGAATTTTGGGCGGTTATGCGTTATCCAGGCTGAAGTTTAAGGGAAAAAGCCTGATCAGCGAAATGTTTTTCCTGGTGTATATGTTCTCAGGAATCCTGCTGATTGTTCCGCTGTTTAAGATGCTGTCTGCCATTGGGCTCAGCAACAGCCGGGAAGCGGTTATTATCTGTATGATTGTACAGACATTGCCAACAGCAATTTATATGACGAGAAGTTATTTTGACACCATTCCGGCAGAGCTGGAAGAAGCCGGAAGAGTGGACGGCTTGAGCAGAATGGGAATCATTTTCCGGATTGTAGTTCCCCTCTCCATGTCAGGAATTATATCCGTGTTTGTATATGCGTTTATGATTGCATGGAATGATGTGTTGTTTGCATCTATTTTCATTGATTCACCGGAACTTATGACAATTCCCATTGGATTGAATTCACTGTTTAACACACCGGATTATATCTGGGGACGTATGATGGCAGCTTCTCTTGTTACCTCGCTTCCCATTGTAATTATGTACGGCTTCAGCCAGCGTTTGATTAAGAGCGGAAGCACTGCAGGCGGCGTAAAAGGTTAAGGCACAGGGAAAATTGACAACAGTTGTGTCCGGACAGAAGGAAAGGATTGATTTATTTTATGAAAAAATTAGTAGCGACGGCTCCGAGAGTTGCAGAACTGAAAGAGTATCAGGACAGAGAAATTAAAAGCAATGAGGTTAAGGTGAAGGTGGAATTTGCAGCGCCCAAGCATGGAACAGAACTGGCGGATTTCAGAGGCACCACCCCTTACATTGACGGTAAATTTGATGAGGAATGGAGAGTCTTTACCCAGAGGGAGAAGGACGAACCCAGGGGCATTGAATTTGGGGATCTTCCCCTGGGCAATATGTTTGTGGGCACGATTACAGAAAAAGGAGCGGATGTAACGGAATATGAAATCGGCGACCGGGTCTGCTCTTACGGGCCCATCAAAGAAACCCAGATTGTCAATGCCGTTGATAACTATAAGCTTCGTAAAATGAGCAAAGAGGCGTCTGTCAAAAATGCGGTATGTTACGATCCGGCCCAGTTTGCATTGAGCGGAATCCGGGATGCGGATGTAAGGCCCGGAGATCGGGTGGTAGTTATCGGCCTTGGCGCTATCGGGCTCCTTGCCCTTCAGATGGCGGCAAAAATCGGGGCGACCACAGTAATCGGAATTGATCCCATTGCAAAGAGACGTGAAATAGCCGAAAAAACCGGCGCTCACTATACCCTGGACTCCATGGCCTGCGATGCAGGGCTTGAGATTAAACGGCTGACAGAAAAACAGGGCGCAGACGTGATTATTGAGACAAGCGGCAATGTACATGCCCTTCAGTCTGCCTTAAAGGGACTTGCGTATAACGGGACAATTGCCTATGTGGCATTTGCAAAGCCCTTTCCGGAAGGGCTCTGGCTTGGTCAGGAGGCTCACTTTAATTATGGAAAAATCATTTTTTCCAGAGCGTGCAGCGAACCCAATCCGGAGTATCCCCGTTGGAGCAGAAAACGAATCGAGGATGTATGCTGGGAGCTTTTGATGAACGGATATCTGGACTGCGAAGAGCTGATTGATCCGGTGGTTCCTTTTGCAGAGTGCGCAGAAGGATTCTGCAAATATGTGGATCAGCATCCGGAAGAAAGCATTAAAATGGGCGTGGATTTTTCTTAAAAATTATATGAATATCAGTACATGGAAGAGAGCAAGAAAGAAACGCTGATTTTTTAGGAGGAATGGAATATGCAATTAGGGACACAGGACAAGGATTTTTTCCCGAAAAATATGATTGAGAAATTCCGTTTTATAAAAGAAATGGGATTTGAATGCTTTGAGATAGATGGCAAAGAACTGGTGGAGCATTTAGAGGAAGTGAAACAGGCCATAGCTGAAACAGGGCTTCCGGTTGTTACTGCCTGCGGCGGATACCGGGGATGGATCGGCGATTTCATTGAGGAAAAACGGTTAAACGGCATCGAAGATTTAAAAAAGATCCTCCATGCCCTAAAGGAAGTAGGCGGAACCGGCGTTGTGGTTCCGGCCGCATGGGGAATGTTTACCTTCAGGCTTCCGCCCATGGTTTCTCCAAGAAGCCATGAAGGGGATGTGAGAGCCATTATAGATTCCCTGACAGAGCTTGAGAAAACGGCGGAAGAAACCGGCACATACCTTTATCTGGAACCGTTAAACCGCTATCAGGATCATATGCTGAATACCCAGGAGGATGCGGTGAATATCATCCGCCAGGGGGGATTTCAGAGAGTGAAGCTGACCTCTGATTTTTACCATATGGCAATTGAAGAGGATGATATTTCAGAAACGCTGAAAAAATATAAAGATTATATAGGTCATATCCATATTGCTGAAAACCATCGCTATCAGCCGGGAACAGGTTCCATTGACTGGAAGCGGCATATGGCTGCGCTGAAAGAGATTGGGTACGACGGGCCTGTGGTAAATGAAGGAAGAATCCGCGGAGAAGATCCGCTGAAAGTGTATCAGGAATCTGTAGTTTTTATAAAACAGTTTCTATAACAATACAGGGGAAACATCATGAGTAAATTAAGAACAGCAATCATCGGTTCCGGACAGATTGCCCAGGTGACGCACATACCCAATTATCAGTCCATGGAGCATGCAGAGATTGCAGGAATCTGCGATACAAATATTGATACCGCCAGAATAGCTGCGGAGAAATTCGGCATAAAAAATTA
>JAETQH010000147.1 GCA_021770785.1 Lachnospiraceae bacterium | reverse complement strand
AAAATATTCACTGTCCATGTTGACTGCGCCTCCACAAGTATCATCAACTTATTATTGACAATAAAACCTAAATCGTTATACAGATTATCAGTCAGCACATTTGTGATTGTTACATCGGTAAGTGAGTCCTCTGTCGCTGTGGTGTCCTCTGGGTGGAGCGTTTTATATAGCTTTAGCAGATAACTCTTGTTTTGAAAAAGGTCAAGGAATACGCTGTTTTTTGCTGTACGCCTTGCCATGACTTCCTCTATCTGTTTTGTATCGTCCTGCACTTCAACACCTCGATTTCTAAAAATCTGTGACATAAGATACGATATATCCTGTTCCTGCCACACTTCAATTATACAAAAAAACGCCTGTCTTTACAATAAAATTCACATTAAATTTCCTCCTCTCTCCGTTTCGGTCTGCCCTGTTGCCTGTTATGCTGTCGGCTCTCGTTCTGAAGCTCCCTCGCAAGGTTCTTCCTGTTGTAGCTGATTACTTCGGCATACGCTAATTCTGCGGCGGTCTTGGTCTGCTCCCTGCCGATACTGTCACACTCGGATTGCAAAGACTGTATCTCTGCTTTCCACTGTTTCGGCGTTATCTTTTCTCCGTTCTGTAAAAGGATCTGCATACGCTCCCTTAATTCGGGATACTTCGACAAGCTGTCCTTATGCTCCTTATCGTATCTCATTTTGGCAAGCCCTTTGAGTGACTGGCTCTCCTTATAGGTGGCTTGGACTGGTGCGAAGAGGGTATACATTTTTGACAGTTCCTTTAAGCGTTTTAACTTCTGCCCCTTCGAAAAATGTGCCGTTTCCAACTGTTGGTATCTCCGTTCCTTATCCGCTGTGAATTTCGCAAGGCTCTCAAAGCTGTCTATCTTCCTTATTTTAATGAATTTCTCCGCATTGTCGGCTGACTGCAAGGCGGTTCTGTCGGATATTTTTCTTAGGTGCTTTCCGCTGACAATCGGCAGGTCAAGTCTGCCTTTGCGTTCCCTCACTTTTGCAATCATTTCCATGATTTCATTCTTCACGCGGACCGTTGTACTTTTAATCTGCGTACTTTTGTACGTTGCATACTGTGCGTTGTGAAGTTCCTGCTTGGCAAGTATGAGCATTTCTTTTGCCTGTTCCAACAGCCTGTTATGTCTGATGATTTCCCGATTGATGTTTCCCCTCTCGGTCTGTATGCCTTTGCGTTCTAAAGCGTTGGCAACTGCCCCGATATGGATAGTCGGTTCTCGGTCAATTTCCTGTTCCTTAAAAGAGCGGTGTTCCCAATGTACTGCAATCCCCAACTGCTCATTGGTGGCATTGATTGTGTCGGCTAAATCTTTGCGCCACATTTTAGCGTTTTCTTTGCTGTTCCAGTCGGTGTTTTCTACGGTCTGACATTTCCACTGTTTCCTGTTCTGCTTGTCTACTTTCTGCTGACCTGTCTTTTTGTCAATGAGGGGAACACGCTCGCCGTTTTCATCAAGTATATAAACCTTTTTGGTCTTTGCTCCCCATTCTCCGTTTTCAGTGAGAGGGCGCATAGTGAGTAAAACATGGATATGGAGATTGCGCTGTCCTTTGTCGTTCTCGCTGTCATGGATTGCCCAATCAGCGCACATACCTTTATCAACAAAATTCCTCTGCACATAATCCCTCACGACTTCCTCTGCAAGTTCGTAACTCCATTCGTTAGGGAGTGACGCTTTTAACATTCTCGCAAGCTGTGATTTCTGTCCTTTCTCTGATAATTCAACAGAGTTCCATAAAGTGGCTCGGTCTGCATACTCTTTAGGCGCATTGGGTGGGAGGGTGATTTCGCTGTGGACTAAATCCTCATGGTATTTCGGGCGGTAGGTCTGCCCGTCAAACTCACTGACAAGAATACTCCTGCTAATATAGGACGCTTTCTCAACCGCCGACTGCCCTTTACTCCGCCTGACTATGGAAAAACGTGTGCTTGCCTGTTTCGTGACATTACTCATACGCAACACCTACATTCTGCCGATAAAGTAACGGGGCGCAAAGTTCACAAAAGGGCAGGCGCGCTTTTGTGAACTTTGCGCCGCAGGGGAAGTGTAACGTCCCCTGCTGGCTGTCGCAAGACAGACAATGCCCTCCGCAGGAGTCCCCGAAGGGCGCACATACCACCTCTGGTGGTATATCTGTGCGCACCCCGTAAACGGGGTGGATACGTTACCTCAGCTTTCCAGTTCCGTTGCCCCCGTCATTCTGTACCGCCCTCGCTTTCATTTTCGGCATTGGGGAGAGTGGTTTGTGGGCGAGTGCTTTCTCGGCTTTCCGCTTTGATTTTGGATATAATCTGCTGACATTCCTTTGTCTGTAATGCAACCGATAAGATACGGTTTAACTCGCCCTCGTCATAGCGGTAGCAGTCGGGGAAATACTTCGCAATGATACCTCCCATGATATACTTGTGATGGTTCTCGGCTTTGCGCTTCTTCTCATTCTGTTTTCTCTTTTCACTGGCCACACGCTGCTTTGCCTGTTCCAATGCCTGCAATGCCTTTTCTAAATTTCTGCCTGCGTCATTTTTACCCTCAGTCATCTTAATACCTCATTCTTTCTATACTGTGTTGATTGTTTCTGAAAAATCGGGCAGGAATACGTCACCTCGCCGGACACCCGTCAGCGTCAGCTGACATGTTTCCTCTGGGTGCCGTGTGCAATCCTTTCCTGTTCGTATTGTGAAGGCTTCATCGTGCCATATTCCCCTTTCCCCTGCTGTGGGGATTGTGCTGTTTTACCTGTTCCCCTGCTTTGACCAGACAAGCACCCTTTACCTGTCTTAACTTGCTCCTTATGGAATGGTCACGCTCGGTCAGTTTCCATCTTTTGATGGTAGCGGTCAGTTCCACACACGTTTTTTCTGACAGGGAATTTAATTTCTTTAAGGCTGTATTTACTATCTGTTTTGTATCATAGTCTTTTATCTGCGGAAGAATGGCAGACAGACTGGCGCACGTTTCCGCTTTACTCTGCCCTCCATACTGATAGATTAAGTTGATTTCATCAGTGTTAAAAGATATCTGAAAATTTGCATGCATATATGCGTCATCACATAAACGCTCCACGCCTACGCACTTAGCGAAATTTCCTGTCAGTTCGTAATGATCCCTCGCCGTGATCGTCCCATGATTGTCGGTCTGCCTTACCTCGACTTCGTACTGGCTTTTCTGCTCCAACACAAGCCACTGGTATTTATCGCTTTCCTTGGTAAATACAGTATGATGCGCATTGGAGTGTATCCTGCTACGGATATAATTGTCGTTAGTGCTGTAATAGTCCAAAATCTGTGAAAATAATGGAACATTGTTTTTTCTTAAATTTTTGTTCATGGTCTTTTCTCTCCTGTGATATGGGTTGGTATGATTGATTCGGTGCCGACAAATGATTTTGATGATGTTCCCCCCTGTGTTTCCCTCCTTTCCGTTCTGTCGTTGTTCGCAGAATATTTGTGTAAAGGAAAAAGACATCTTCGTGTTTGAAAATGTCTTTTTCAGATACGCAACTATTGAATTTTTAGATAGAAATTATTCGCTTCCCTACCGACATAATCCACATGTTGTCATGTAAGTCCAGTCTGTCGGCAGACCCTGCCTGCTCTGCCATATCTTCATGGCGGAAAATCATCATGTTCCATTCTTCAAACCATTTGTTGTTAAGTGTTCCATCTGCGTAGTTCTGATATATCCCAGACGCCTGCCTGTTCTGCAAGGCGTTTCCGCATATCTGAAAGTTCCTGCTGTTTTTCGGGCGGCAGACATTTCAATATATCCTCGCAGTCCATTTCTTCCATTAACGTATCACCCGCAATATCAGGAATCTGCATGTCAAGCCATTCTTCCCAAAGGTCCAGAATAAACGCATGAATGAAAAAGTGCCTATTTCAGCACTATTATTTGGAAAGTTCGCCAATTGCATTCAGCATGTCGTTATCATATAATACTTTTAAGACAGAGAGGATTACGGGAAGCTCTGATTCCAGGTTTCTGCCTATTTTACTTCGGATACGCTTCATGCTTCTATGG
>JAETQH010000045.1 GCA_021770785.1 Lachnospiraceae bacterium | reverse complement strand
CCTCCTGATAGCAGTATCAAAAGTTGAAACTCAACTTTTGATACTCATAATAGAAATATAGTCTATTATCCCATGTTTTTTCATGTCAGTCGAGGTACGCGCTATCTACCGTTTACAATTGTATCATAGGAACCATACATTTCTGAACTTTGTTTTGCAGTGTATCATACGAACCAATATGTGGTAGAAGTTCGTATTATTTTTGGTGCTGAATTTTTTGAAGATCTGCTAACTGTTGTTTTAACAGGGCGATTTCTGCCTCCTTTTCAGAAATAACAAGGCTTTGTTCAGAAATGACAGAATCCTTCTCCGCCAACTGTTTTTCATGTTCCTTTTCAATAATATCAATATCCAACATTAAAGATTCATCGGTCATCTCGTTCAGTACCTCCATTTCCTCATAGTGGGAATAAATATGGTCATAAAGCTGCTGAGTCAGACGGCGGAGCCGTCTGGCATCGTCAGTGGTAATATTCCCGGCATTAAGGTTCTTTTTGATACTGCCAATTATATCATTTTGAATGAGGTTTTTCAATGCTTCGAGATTTTCCGGGGAGCGTTCCTTTTTCATTGCGTCACGGAGTTTCAGAAGTTCGAAGGGAATGAGAATAATCATCTTTCGGCGTGTGAGTTCTTCGGGGGAAGTTTCTAAATATTTAAGGGTAGAGACATGATAATGAAAAGTACCCTGGGAGCCAAAGTCTAAAAGCAGCTCGTAGTAGTCCGGTGCAGGTGTTTTCGTATAGAGATAAATGATTTTGGGTTCCGGAAAACGGAGCGTGCCGGAGGAAAGGTTATTGCCGGCATTTCTCCTGGCATGTGCATATCCATAATCGAAAACACGAAAAATAATGTCTTCCTGTTCTGTCATCTGTGCTTCTAAATGGTAACTGTCGGTTTCGTTAATGGTGATAATGGTATCTGCAAGAATCCGGCGCAGCGCATCATCTTCAAATTCCGTCCAGTTGTATGTAATGGTACTGTCCGGCGGATAGTGGGTATCAAACAGCCCGTTGATTAAGTTGATGATGGAAGTGGAAGAGAGGGTAAGAATCTTCTTAAAAATCTTGTCGTAAATCTGGTAAATTGCCATAAACATTTCCTCCTTGAAGTAAGAATTGTGCTTTATTTTTTGAAAAAACAAAATAGCATAAATGTGGTAAAACGGTCAAACGACCAGAAAAACTAAGATACCCGCAAAGGTATGCTGAAAATAGATTGATAAAACTAAGAAAAAGTGTACATCCTCAAAAAACGAATTTTTAGGTACACTTCATTATATATCTTAACATATCCCGAAATATAAGTCTAGTACTTTTTTATTTTTCTGTTATCCTATATTCATACCATTGATGTGCGGGAGGAAACAGCGTGAAAAGAAGTTTTGAATCGACGATGCATCGAAGGCTGCGCCGCCGAAGAACTTTTACGGTTTGCAGAGCAACCCTTTTTACGCCGAGGAATGCAAAACGGCATTCTTTTTCACGCTGGGAATATCAAATGCGGAAGAAGGAGGAACATGATGAAAGAGGAATTAGCGCATTTTAACGAGTGCAGGGAGGCGATTCGGGAAAATATTAAAACCTACGAGCAGAAAGTGCAGGCAGGAAAGCAGGAAACTGAGGATTTATTTGCCGCAGTGGCATCCGGCGATGTGGAGCTTTACAATCAGCTGATTGTCAGCAAGGATATGCTGTTCCATAACGAAAACGTCCTGCGGAAGAACCGTGCAGCATTGGATAAGCCCTACTTTGGAAGGGTGGATTACCGGGAATGTGACAGCGGTCAGGAAGAGAAACTATACATCGGAAAAAATGGCGTCACAAGAAACCGCACGGAGGTGTTGGTGGTGGACTGGCGGGCTCCGGTGTCCACCATTTATTATGAAAATGAGCTGGGAGACGGCAGTTATTTTGTGCCGGAGGTGGGAGAAATCAAGGTGAATCTAGACTTAAAGCGAACCTTTGATGTTGCCGACGGAAAACTTTTAGGCTACTATGACAATGATGCCGTGGCAACGGATGAACTTTTGGTGAAATACCTTTCCCAGAATAAGGATGTAGTGCTAGGAGATATTATTTCCACCATTCAGAAGGAACAGAACGAGATTATCCGTGAAACCCCTTACTGTGACGTGATTGTGCAGGGAGTGGCGGGAAGCGGGAAAACCACGGTGGCAATGCACCGGATTTCTTATATTCTCTATAATTATGAAAAGAAATTTCTTCCCAGTGAATTTTGCATTATCGGCGGCAATGACATGCTGCTGCATTATATCACTAGCGGGCTGCCGGAGTTAGACGTCCATGATGTGGAGCAGAAGCGGATGGATTTATTTTTCCGGGATTTGCTGAAAAAGGAGCACAAAAAGGAGTTCGTTAAGTTGTTTGGAAAAAAACAGGACGAAGAGAAGAAAATTGTCCCGGTGCCGGCGCAGGATGCTTATAAGAGCAAAGTGGAATTTATACTTGCTCTGGAACAGGCGTTGGCGGAGCGGAAGGCATGCCTAATTCCGGTGGAGGATATCCGTGATGAAAAGTTAGGAGTGGTTTTATCAAAGGAGAGTATTGCCGATACCCTGCGGGAAAATCCTGATTTTTCCGTATTGCAGTTACAAAAGCTTTTAAATGAGAGATTGCAGAAGCGGATTGCATTTCTGATGACAGAGGAAGAAAATGCAGAGAAGAAAAAGGCAGTCAAAGCCCGGTATAAGGGTTATTTTAAAATGGAAAAACCGGAGACGGATATCCTGAAAATTTACGAGGAATTTTTGGCAGAATATCAGTCAGGAGAAAGGCTTTTGCCGGAAACCGGAAAATATCACGTGTACGATTTGGCGGCATTGACCCTTATCTGGAAACGTATTACGGCAAAAAAGATGACAGACGAATACGGTCAGATTATCATTGACGAGGCGCAGGATTTTGGTACGGCAGTGTATTATGTGTTAAAGCAGGTGCTGACGGGCTGCTATTTTACCATTATGGGAGACGTGTCCCAGAATATCAACTATGAGACGGGCATGAACGGCTGGGAGGAAGTCCGGGAGCAGGTATTTACGGGGGAGCGAACCCGGTTCCATATCCTTGCCAAAAGCTACCGGAATACCATAGAGATTTCTGAATATGCAGGAAAAATTCTGGAAAAGGCATCCTTTGGCGCTTATAAAATTACTCCGGTGATCCGTCACGGGCGGGAAGTGGAATTTCACAGGGCAAAGGGAAAACTGCCGGAAAAGATAAAAAGTCTGACGGGAGAAATTGCAGACAGAGGCTATGATACAACGGCCGTTATCTGCCGCAATGAGATAGAGGCAGAAATGGTGCGGGGGTGGCTCGGACAGGAGGAAGAGGGGGAAGATTTTGAAAAAGGCGTGATGGTACTGCCGATACAGCTTACCAAGGGATTGGAATTTGACGCAGTTATTTTAATGAACCCTTCCGGGGAGGCTTACCGGGAGACAGAGGCGGATGCAAAACTGTTGTATGTGGCAGTGACCCGTGCCCTGCATGAGCTGCATGTGGTGTATGAAGAGGAGCTCTCGACGTTGTTTCAATCAGCGTGTTGAAGTTTCGCTAAACGGCACTTTCCGGAGTGTTTTGAAAAAACATAAAGTGGATTTGGCATCATCTTCTGGTGACAAATCCACTTTTGTATTTCTTGAAAACGCCAGTTAGGAGACGTTATAATACAATCATCAAGAGATTGATTAGCGCTAATCATACCTCAGTGAAACAGGAAATAGATAAAGAGAAAGAATGAGGTGTGAAAACAATGAAAGAGAAGGTACAGGTTTTTGGCAGGACATTAAGCGGAATGGTCATGCCTAATATTGGAGCATTTATTGCATGGGGACTGCTTACGGCACTTTTCATTGCCTCCGGATGGTTTCCAAATGAAACGCTGGCACAATTAAATACGCCCATGTCAAGATATTTGCTGCCGCTGCTGATTGGATATACCGGGGGAAAAGCGGTGTCAGACCAGCGGGGCGGTGTCATCGGCGCCATTGCCACCATGGGCGTCATTGTGGGTTCGGATATACCGATGTTTATCGGAGCCATGATTATGGGACCATTAGCGGCATGGATTTTGAAAAAGTTTGATAAACTGATTGAGGGAAAAGTAAAAGCCGGATTTGAGATGCTAGTCAACAATTTTTCTCTTGGAATTATCGGAGCCATTCTGGCAGCGGCGGCAGTGGTGATTATTGCGCCGGTTGTGACAGGATTAAATACTCTCTTAGAGGCAGGGGTCAATGTATTTGTAGAGCATCAGCTTCTGCCCCTCGCCAGCCTGTTTATTGAGCCTGCAAAGGTATTGTTCTTAAATAACGCGATCAATCATGGTATTTTATCCCCCATGGGAATCCAGCAGGTAGAGGAAGCCGGAAAATCCATTTTCTTTTTGTTAGAGGCAAATCCGGGACCGGGCTTAGGAGTATTGTTAGCTTACTGTATCGCAGGAAAGGGAAGTGCAAAAAGTTCAGCGCCGGGGGCTGTGATTATTCATTTCTTCGGCGGAATCCATGAGATTTATTTCCCGTACATATTGATGAATCCGCTGCTGTTGGTTTCCACCATTGCAGGAGGTGCCAGCGGGGTGTTAATCTTTAGTCTGTTTGACGTAGGTCTTACCGGACCGTCCTCACCGGGAAGTATTATTTCCATTCTGATGATGTGCGAACGTCATTGTTATGTGGGATTGATTTTAGGAGTGGCGGTTGCAACGGCAGTATCCTTTGCTATTTCACTTCCGATTTTAAAATTTGCGGGAAAAGATACCAGTCTCGAAGAGGCGACAGCCCAGAAAGACAGTATGAAAAATCAGGCAAAGGGAATTCGGACAGAAGCACCTTCTGCTAGAAAAGAGTTGGCAAAATCAGGTATCATAAAAATTGCTTTTGCCTGTGATGCAGGAATGGGATCAAGTGCAATGGGCGCCACGGTATTAAAAAAGAAGATTGATAAAGCAGGCTTAAAAGATATTGAGGTAATTCATACGCCGGTTTCCTCTATTCCCGCCGATATTGATATTGTAGTCACCCATGAAGAATTAGCGGAGCGGGCAGCCCACAGTAATCCTAATGCGAGGCTGATTACCATTACTAATTTCCTTGCAGCACCGGAATACGATTTGCTGATGGAGGATTTAAAGAAAGCCCGGGGATAACGTGTGAAAAATTTATGGCAGCATAGAGGCGATGTCTGGCACCATGACAGCATAAGCCCCAAATAAGTGTGAAAAAGGTCATCCGGCATATTGGAAAGTCTGATACGGATATGCTATAATCAATGTAAGTTTTTCCGTTTACAGGGAGATTGCAAATGAAAAAATACTTACATTGGTTTGGAAAATTTTACAGCAGGGTGATGATGGATTTCATTGGCATATTTATCTTCATTGGTATCTTGTCTGTTCTCTTTGGGGAGAGGGGCTGGATACCCAATGAAGATATTTATGCTATTTCTTTGTTTGTTTACAGTTATGTACTGCCGATTCTGGTGGCATATGTCACGGGAAACCGGGTGCAGGAGACGAAGGAGCAGCCGGACGGAAGAAAGACAGGCGGAGTGATAGCAGTGATGGCGGAAGCGGGGCTTTTAGTGGCAGATCCTCAGGTGGGACTTTTGGGGGCAATGCTGCTAGGTCCCTGTTGCGGCTTTTTGTGGAAACGCATTTTAGAACCGGGCCTTCGCCGCCGGAACCTTGGAATTGAAATGCTGCTCCGCAACCTTTTCGTGGCGGCGGCGGGGGGTGTTCTGGCAGGATTTTCCTGTTTTATTTTAGCTTCCATTGTCAGAGGGATGGTGGAAGTGCTTTTGGGAGGGATGGAATATCTGGCGAATCATAACCTGATTTTTCTGATGAGCCCGGTCATTGAGATATGTAAGGTGTTCTTTTTGAACAACAGTCTCCATTACGGGATTCTGGTTCCCCTGGGAATGCAGCAGGTGGAGATTTCGGGAGGTTCCGTTCTATTTTTTCTGGAAACGAATCCGGGACCGGGACTGGGAATTTTGCTGGCGCTATTTATTACCGGAAAAGCGAAGCGAAAAGAATATGCTTCCGGAATTTTCGCAGAGTTTATCGGAGGAATTCATGAAATTTATTTTCCGGAGGTTCTGGCGAATTTATGGCTTTTACCCGCAGTGATAGCGGGAGGGACAGCCGGAAATCTCTGTTTTTCCCTGTGGGGCACAGAGGCAGTGACGGCAATCTCACCGGGCAGTATCCTCACGCTGCTTTTGATGTGTGAGCCGGGAGATTATCCCGGAGTACTGTTAGGAGTTACGGTTTCTGCGGCAGTCTCGTTCCTCTGTGCTTTTGGTATTCTGTGTATCAAGCGAAGAAATAAGGAGGAGAGGGCAACGGAGGAGAAAAAGCCAGGAGAAGAGATAGAGGAGAGAAAGCCGGAGAAGCTGCCGCCGCAAGGAGAAAGGAAAAAAGAAATGATACATAAAATTGGAATTATTTGTGATGCGGGTGTGGGTTCAAGCGCCATGGGGGCGGCGCTGCTGCGGAGAAAATTAGAGGCGCTGAGCATCGGAGGAGTAGAGGTGTCGGCTTATGCAGCAGACCGGATTCCGGGGGATATTGATCTGGCAGTCTGTCAGAGCAGCTTTCGGAAATTTCTGCCCCGGGAGATGAAAGAAATAGAAATTTTTGAAATCGAAAGCTTAGTCAGTTCCGAAGAGCTTGACAGGATAGCAGAAGAAGTGAAAAAGAGAGGGGAGGAGAGCAGATGAATTTGACACCCCGGCTGCGGAAAGTTTTGCTGATTTTATTGGAAAAAGATACCACCATGTCTGTTCAGGAGTTAGCGGAGCGGGTGGGAGTGAGTAAGAGAACCGTTCAAAGGGAATTAGAATATCTCGGGAATGAGCTGGATGCGTACGGGATTTCCTTTGAGAGCCGGACGGGAAAAGGAGTCTGGCTTTCCGGCGATACAGAGCAGAAAAAGAAATTGCAGCAGGAGCTTTGCAGGTCCGACGATTATGATGTCAGTGACAGGGAGGACAGGAGAAAACGCCTGCTTTTGGAGATTTTAAAGGATAAGGGATTAAAGAAACTTTTTTATTATGCCGACTTATTTCAAGTAAGCGAGGCCACCGTCAGCAGCGATTTGGAATCCGTGGAGGGCTGGCTGGAGGAACATGGGTTAAAGGTGACAAGAAAACCGGGAAGCGGGACCATGATCAGCGGTTCGGAGGAAAACTACCGAAAGGCAATACGGGTTTTTATTGAGGAAAATATTGATACCCGCACCTTGCGAGAGGCCTACGATATATCAGAAAGCGAGAAGCCGGAAGAAATTTCCTATCACTCCATTTCCTGGATTTTCAAGGAAGATGTGCTGAAAAAAGTAACGAAATGTATTTCAGGCATGAATAACAGGAAGATTTTATCATTGACAGAAAGCTCCTATGTAGGACTTGTGCTTCATATCACCATTGCCATCAACCGCATTTTGAAAAATGAAATTATAGAGACGAAGGAAGAACTTCTTCAACGGATGGAAAAAGATGAGGATTTTCTTCTGGCGGAGGAAATCGTTGCCAGATTAGAAGAAGAGTTTGCTATTTCTATTCCTGAAATCGAAAAGGCATATATCTGTCTTCACATTAAGGGGGCAAAGCATCAGGGAATCGAATGGGACGGCGCAAAAACGGTGGAAATAGAGCGTCAGGAACTATTGGAGATGATGAATGAGATGATTGATGCCTACGATAAGGAGGCAGCGTTCGTGTTAAAGCAGGATAATGAATTTATTCAGGGATTGTTAGCACATTTGCAGCCCACATTGATCCGGCTGATCTATGACATGAAAATTGCCAATCCTGTGTTAGAGGAAATAAAGAGCTCTTATCCGGATATCTTTGAAAAGAGTAAAAATGTTGCCCGGGTGTTGGAAAAGTGGGTGCAAAGGCCGGTCCCTGAGGAGGAGACAGGCTTTCTGGCAGTACACTTTGGGGCTGCCATGGTGCGCATGGAGGGAAAACAGGAGAACTTAAGGCGGGTCAGGGTAGGAATTGTATGCGCCAGCGGTATCGGAATTTCACGGCTCATGCTCTCAAAGCTGGATAAGATGTTTAAAGACAGGCTTTGGATGGAAACCTATGGAAAAAATGACATTACCCCTTATATCATCAGTAAAACAGATTTCTTTATCAGCAGCATTTCCATGAAAAATGTGGATGCGGATATTCTCTGGGTAAATCCGCTGCTGAATGATGAGGACATTGATAAAATCGGACAAAAACTATATTATTACGAGCGTCTGCCAAGAAAAGAACAGGAGGAGACTTTGTTTTCTACGGAATTAGAACAGATTAACCTGTTAGCCATGCAGATTAAGACCATCATACGTTATCTTGAGGTTTTTAAGGTGAGCAATGATGTGACCTTCGGGGAGCTGGTGGAGGCGATTGCAAGGAAAATGTCTCCTTATGGGGACCGTCAGGCAATGATACAGGCGGATATTGAGGAGAGAGAAAAAATTGCAAGCCAGGTTTTCGCAGAATTTGGATTTGCCCTGCTGCATACCAGGACGAAAGGTGTGATGCGGCCAAGCTTCAGCGTGTGCCTGACGAAGGATGGCAAGGCATTTAAGGACCCTTATTTTAAAGGAATCAGCGTGGTGTTAGTGATGCTTTTGCCGGTGGATGAAAATATCCGTATCAACAGTGATATCTTAGGATATATCAGCAGCTCGCTGATAGAGGATTATGATTTTCTGCTGACCATTACAGGAGGAGATAAGCCGAAAATAGAGGAGGAGCTTTCTAAACAGCTCAGGAAATATTTCAATAAATGTATCAGTCAGATGCAATAGAAAAACAGAATTATTGTGATAAAGGAGAACCATTCTTTGATTAGGATGGTTCTTTTGTTTTGGCACTATTCCATGATGTCAAAGCCCATTTTCTTTCAATTGAAAACAGGCGGAAAGCTAACTTATAATAAACATAGAAAAACAAAAGAGCAAATGAAAAAGATGAAGGAGGGTTTTTATGTTATTTTCAAAAAAAGCAAAAAAGGAAGAAAAGTTAGAACTTCTGTATCCCGGAAATGTAAAGGTGGGGTGTGACGCCGACACGAAGGAAAATGTCATCCGTGCGGTGGGACAGATGTTGGTGGACACCGGATATGTGAACCAGTCCTATGTAGATGCCATGGTGAAAAGAGAGGAGAGCTTTTCCACTTATATGGGAAATGAACTGGCATTGCCTCATGGAGTGGAAGAAGCCAAAAAAGAGATAAAGGCATCGGGTATCGCCGTCATGACATTTCCGGAGGGAACGGACTGGGACGGAGAGACGGTAAAAATTGTAGTGGGAATTGCCGGTGTGGGGGAAGAGCATTTACAGATTTTATCGGTGATTGCAGAACTGGCATTAGAAGATGGTGCCATGGAACGCCTTATCTCGGGAAACGCAGCCGAAGTATATGAGATATTAAAAGGAGGAATGGAGTGATGATTGTAACTGTAACAATGAACCCTGCCATTGATAAAACCGTTGATATTGAGAGGCTGGAATATGGCGGACTGAACCGCATTTCCCATGTGGAGATGGATGCAGGCGGAAAGGGTATCAACGTATCAAAGACGATTAGCGAGCTGGGAGGCGAGAGTATTGTAACCGGATTTATTGCAGGAAATACCGGAAAAATTATTCAGAATGTCATGAATGAATGGCAGATAAAAAGTGATTTTGTGGAGGTGGAAGGAGAGACGAGAACTAACACAAAAGTCTATGAGAGTACCGGTTCTCTTACGGAATTAAATGAGCCGGGACCGGAGATTAAGGAAGAGGATTTG
Source organism: Lachnospiraceae bacterium (assembly GCA_021770785.1). Lineage (GTDB taxonomy): Bacteria > Bacillota > Clostridia > Lachnospirales > Lachnospiraceae > Roseburia. Next base: position 26,928 of record JAETQH010000045.1, on the reverse strand, counting down.
CACCGGCTTTTAAAGAAATTAGAGGGCTATGCAAAAGAGGATACACTCTTCGTGCTTGCGGGAAGCGTTCCGAAGGGAGTGGAGAAAGGAATTTACCGCCAGATCATTGAGATGGTTCACGCAAAAGGCGCAAAGGTGCTTTTAGATGCGGACGGAGAGCTTTTTACAAAGGCGTTAGAGGCAGTACCGGACATTATCAAACCGAACCGTGTGGAGTTAGAGCAGTATGCCGGACTTGATTATGTAGCATCGGAGCAGGAAATCCTGCAGATTGCAGAAAAACTTGCAGAAAAAGGGATGGAAAAAGTGGTGGTTTCCATGGGAAAATCCGGTGCAATCTTTTTAGAGAACGGCTTTAAGGTAAAATGTCAGGGATTGAATGTGAAAGCCCATTCCACCGTAGGAGCGGGGGACGCCATGGTGGCAGGTCTCTCCTATGCCTGGGATAAAGGGCTGTCGGCAGAGGAAACCGTAAAGCTTTGTATGGCAGTTTCCGCCGGAGCAGTTACCACAATCGGAACGAAGCCGCCTTCAAGAGAACTGGTGGATACGTTGATGAAACAGGTTACAGTGGAAGAAATTTAAAATAAAAAGAAAAGGGCATATGTGTCCGGAAAGAAGAAAGGATGGAATAAAAAATGAAAACAAAGGCAGTCAGAATGTATGGAACAAGAGATTTGAGATTAGAGGAGTTTGAACTTCCGGAGATTAAAGATGATGAAATTCTGGTAAAGGTCATGAGCGACAGTATCTGCATGTCTACCTATAAGCTGGTAGAGCAGGGCAAAAAGCATAAGAGAGCGCCCCAGAATATTGATACCAACCCGATTATTATCGGTCATGAATTTGCAGGTGTGATTGTAAAGGTAGGAGCAAAATGGCAGGATCAGTTTCATCCGGGACAGAAATTTGCCCAGCAGCCGGCACTGAATTATAAGGGAAGCCTGGCGTCTCCGGGATATTCCTATGAATATTTCGGAGGAGCATGTACTTACTGCGTTATCCCCCATGAGGTCATGGAGCTGGGCTGCCTGATGAATTATGAGGGAGAGAGCTTTTTTGAGGCTTCCCTTGGAGAGCCCATGAGCTGTATTATCGGAGGTTATCATGCAAACTACCACACCAATAAACGGAATTATGAACATGCCATGGGGACAAAGGAGGGCGGCAATATCCTTATTCTCGGCGGCTGCGGTCCTATGGGTCTTGGGGCGGTAAGCTACGGTATCCAGTTTGAGAACCGTCCGAAGAGAATCGTAGTGACCGATATCAGTGATGACCGTATCGCAAGGGCGAAGGAAATGATTACCATCGAACAGGCAAAGGAGAAGGGTGTGGAGCTTCATTATGTGAATACCCTTGCCATGGAAAATCCGGAGGAAGAACTGATGGCGCTGACCGAGGGACACGGGTATGATGACGTGTTTGTCTATGTTCCGAACCGCCAGGTGGCTGAAATGGGAGACAGACTTCTCGCATTCGACGGCTGCATGAATTTCTTTGCAGGACCTACCGACAATCAGTTTAAGGCAGAGATTAACCTTTATAATGCACATTATACCAGTTCTCATATTTTAGGTACCACCGGAGGCAACAATGATGACCTGATAGAAGCAAATAACTTAGCAGCAGCAGGAAAAATCGAGCCGGCAGTTATGGTGACCCATGTGGGTGGAATTGACAGTATCGCAGAGGCAACCTTAAATCTGCCGAAAATTCCGGGAGGCAAGAAATTAACCTATACCCAGTTTGATATGCCCCTCACTGCCATTGACGATTTTGAAGAGCTTGGCAAAACAGATCCGCTGTTTGCAAAATTAGATGCAGCCTGCAAGAAAAACCGCGGCATGTGGAATGCGGAGGCAGAGAAGATTTTGTTTGACCATTTTGGAGTAGATTTCAATGAATGAAACTGCCTGAGGGAAGAAAAACAGTGTAAAATTAAGGAGGATTTATTTATGGTATCAACAAAATTAACAATCACAAACCCCTCCGGTATTCATGCAAGACCGGCAGGAATTTTAGCAAAGGCAGCTTCTAAATGTGAATCAGAGGTTACCATCCGTGTGGGAGAAAAAACAGTTTTAGTGAAGAGCATTCTGAACTTAATGGCAGCAGCCATTAAGTGTGGTACAGAAATTGAACTGGTTTGTGACGGATCGACGGAAGAAAAAGATTTAGAGGAATTGACGGAACTGATTCAAAGCGGATTAGGTGAATAGGAAAAGGATAGAATGAGGTGAAGGTATGAGAAAACTGACTGTGGAGAAAACGGCCTCCCGGGGAATCGCCATCGCTCCGGCGTATGTGTACAGCGAGGTGGATTTGTCACCGGACAACTATACCATCAGTGAGCAGCAGGTACATACGGAAATTGCGGCATTTCAGGGGGTAAAGGCCGCGGTTTTAAAGGATTTAGAGGCTTTGTCCGAAGAGAATCCGATTTTTGCGGCACATATGGAAATCGCAGATGATTTTACGCTACAGGATGCAGTAGAGGGGAAAATCCGCGACGAAAAAAAGAATGTCCAGGTGGCAATTACGGAGGCGGTAGAAGAGATTGCCGAGATTTTCCGTCAGATGGATGATGAATACATGAGAGAACGTGCTGCGGATGTGCAGGACATCGGGAAACGGTTTCTGCTCAAATGCAAAAACGCAGAGTTACAGGACCTTTCCGCCATCTTTGAGCCTGTCATTGTGATTGCCAGAGATTTATACCCCTCCGATACGGTGAAGATGAACCCGGAGATAGTGAAGGGCATCATTACCCAGGAGGGCGGCGTCACCAGCCATGTATCCATTATGGCAAAAAATTACGGTATTCCGGCATTGACCGGTGTTGCAGGAATCTTAGATGAGGTGGAAGCCGGAGATGAAATCTGTATGGATGCCCAGACAGGAGAAATCTATGTAAAGCCGGAACCGGAAATCAGGGAAACCTACGGCACAAAGCAAAGAGAGCAGGAAGAAGAATTAGAAAAGATAAAGAGCTACCGCCAGACAGATCCGGTGACTGCCGACGGAAAACGTATTTATCTGTGTGTGAATGTGGGAAATACGGAAGAGATTAAGCAGGCATTAGATAAAAATATTGACGGCGTCGGACTGTTCCGCACAGAATTTCTCTATATGGAAGGAAATCATTTCCCCACAGAGGAAGAGCAGTTTAAGGTCTATAAAGAAGCGGCAGAGCTGTGTCCGAAGGAAGTGACAATCCGAACCTTAGATATCGGAGGAGATAAAAAGCTTCCATACTATGAGTTTGAACCGGAAGAAAATCCGTTTTTAGGCTGGAGGGCCATCCGTATTTCCTTAGATATGCCAGAGATGTTTCGGACACAGCTTCGGGCTATCCTGCGGGCAAGCGCCTTTGGACATATCAGAATTATGTTTCCGATGATGATTTCCTTAGAGGAAATGAAAGAGGCAAAAGCCTTAGTGGAGGAATGCAAGGTACAGCTTCGGGAAGAAAAAATTACATTTGACAAGAAGATAGAAGTGGGAATGATGATGGAGACGCCGGCCAGCGTCCTTCTCGCCGAAGAGTTTGCAAAAGAAGCGGATTTCTTCAGTATCGGAACGAATGACCTGACACAGTATCTTCTGGCAGTAGACAGGGGAAATAAAAAGATTGCTTCCCGGTACGATTCCTTTCATCCGGCAGTGCTGCGTGCCATCAAACACATTATTCAGGCGGGACATAGGGAGCATATCAAGGTGGGCATGTGCGGAGAAATGGCGGGCGATATCCGTGCCATTCCCACATTGCTGGAATATGGACTGGATGAGTTCAGCATGTCGTCGGGCAGTGTGGATTATGCAAGAATGGCAATTCTTGAAAAGTAATTCCTGAAAAATAATATTCAAAAATTTTTAGAGGGAGTGCATTTTTACGATGCATTCCCTCTATTGTTTGGGTGGATATCAGCGGTGAAAAATATCTCCAACAAACTGACGGTGCTGAGAAAGCTGTTTTTCACCCTGTCCTTTTTAGATGTTTTGTGGTACGATATCAGTGTGTTTGAAAGGATGGTGGCAAGGCTTATCATGAACCTGGCGCTGATTCAGGACGGATACCTGCCGGTAATCGTACCGCCCATCCTGCGTGGGGATTATGTGTCCCTGCTGGAGCGGGCGCACAGGGATGACGGGGATTTCACGGAGTTTATTGCGGAGCGGGAGTTTGAGTCCCAGGAAGAGATCCTGCGGCTGTTCCAGATCCCGTTTCCTAAGAAAGGGATGGATTAGTCTCCCGCATTACAGTAAGACTATAAACAGAAGAAACAAAGCGGCGATGCTACAGGCAGTTGAATAAGTTGGAAAAGGTGACGGTATATGCAAATAAAACGATGAGTGAAAGTTATTGACACTTTGATGAAAAGGAAAATTTAAGATGAAATAGAAAAATTGTGCGTAAGTGGAGAAAATGATGGAAGAGAACAAGTATCTTCGGATATTCTGGGAAAAAACAGAAGATAACGCAGCAAGAATCCTGCGGGTATCCGGCAGCGAGCCGTTACTTATCCTGCCGGATACAGTGGGAGGCTACCCGTTGACGGAAATCGGGGATTACTGTTTTGCGGAAAGCTGCCGCTTGCCCGAAACTTATCTGGAAACACTGCTCTGTCAGGAGGGGGAGAGAGATTCTTCCGGCTGGAAAACGGTTACGGAATTAGGCGTGCCGGAAAGAACGGAAAAATTTCCACTGACAGTAATCGCCGGCAGCTATTTAGAAGAAATGGTTCTGCCGGAAACCTTAGAGAAAATCGGCAATCTGGCGTTTTATAACTGCTCCTCTTTGAAAAAAATCACCATGGGCAAGAAAATGGAGCAGGTAGGCAGCGATGCCTTTATGAACTGCCGGAAATTTGGGCAGATTCTTCTTTGCTGCGGTGTAGGGGAGCGAAGCGGTATCCGTCAGATTTTAAGCCAGATTTCCTCGGACATGGAAGTGACCTTTTGCGGAAAATCCGGTGTAGAGGCAGTGGTATTTTACCCGGAATATTATGAGAGCTATGATGAGATTGCTCCGGCACATCTGTTTGGAAGAAATATCGAGGGCGAGGGTTTCCGGGCAAGGCAGTGCTTTAAAGACGGGATTGTTCGGCTCATGCAGTATGATACCATTTTCCCGAAAGCCTGCGCCGAGGAAAATGATAGAACCCTGCGGAAAATAACGGTGGCAAGGCTGCGTTATCCCGTGGAGTTGAACGGACAGGCAAAACAGCTTTATGAGGCTTATTTTGCAGAGCATGACAGAGAGATTGCAGAAGAATTGACCAGGGAAAAGAGGTTAGACGATATCCGCTATTTTTGTGAACAGAAATTGCTTTTGCAGGGCAGCTTAGAGGCGGCAATACAGACAGCGGCGGCAATGGAGTGGGCGGAAGGAACGGCGGCGCTTCTGCATATGAAACAGGAGTTTTTTGCAAAAGCAGCGGCGGAGAGGTATACGTTTGAGGAGTTTTGAGAAAGAGAGTTGTCAGGGAACTGTGAGGCACATGACAATATCAGTTATCTAACAATTTGAGGAGGAAAATCAATGTCACACATACAAACTCAAATTGAATGGGAAGAGGAGATGTCCTTAAAAATCCTTACCTTTATTCGTAACGAAATCTACATGGACTTACGTTTCCTAGACATTGCCCTGTCAGCATTAACACCTAAAGCAGACCCCGTCCTAAAAGCATTTGCCACAGACGGTGCTTACCTGTATTTTTCTACAGAGCACCTTCTCCGGGTATTTAAGACGAACGCCCCTTATTTAGACCGCGCCTATCTTCACACCATATTGCACTGCATTTTTTCCCACCTGTGGACAGCTCCGGAGCAGCAGGACCCAAAGAAGCGCAGAAGATGGAATCTGGCCTGCGATATTGCGGTGGAATACACCATTGACAAAATGGACAAGCCCTGTACCAGACGAATTTTAAGCTGGCTGCGCCAGAAGATTTATGGGGAATTAGAAGAACAGAAAACAGGAATTTCCGCTGCCATTATTTACCGTCTTTTAAAAGAAAAAGAGCCGGAAGAATTGGAAGCCTTAGAGACAGAATTTTTTACCGACGACCATTGCTATTGGCCGAAGCGGGAGGACAGTCAGGCAAAGCACCAGTCTGCCTTAGAGCAGAAAAAGAAGTGGGATAAAATTGCAAGGCAAAGCCGGATGGAGCAGCAGCGGGGAGACGAAAGCAAGGAGGGGGAGGAACTGCTTGCGGCACAGATTTCTGCGGCAAAGAGCAGGAGAAGCTACCGGGATTTTTTGAAGAGATTTACTGTTTTGCGGGAGGAAATGAAGCTGGACCCGGAGGAGTTCGATATGAACTACTATACCTATGGGCTTTCTCTCTATAAAAATATGCCCCTGATTGAGCCCCTTGAGAGCCGGGAGAGCAGGAAAATACAGGAGCTGGTGGTAGCCATTGACACCAGCTATTCCACCAGCGGGGAACTGGTGGAAAATTTTCTGCGGGAAACCTTTGATATTTTAAATCAGAAAAACAGTTTTTTTCAGAAATTTAGGGTGCGGATTTTGCAGTGTGACAATCAGGTGCGGCAGGACGAAGTGGTGGAGACAGAACAGGATATGGAGCGGTTGCTGGAAAAATTTACGGTATCAGGCGGCGGCTCTACAGACTTTCGCCCGGTATTCGCCTATGTGGATGAGCTGATAGAGCAGGGGAAAATCGTGAATCCGGGAGGTCTGCTTTATTTTACCGACGGCAAAGGGACTTATCCGAAGAAAAGACCGGAATACAGGACAGCGTTTCTGTTTTTGGAGGAATTTGAGGAAGAAGCGGTGCCGCCCTGGGCGATGAGGGTCAGGCTGGAGCCGGAGGAATTTGAAAAATAATTGATTTCCTGCGGGAATCTGCCTATAATAGGGGACAGGATAAAACTTGTTTCTGCGTCTGCAAACAGCGCAGAGTCAGAAATGAGTCTGGTTCTGCTATCGTACAGACGTAACGGAAGGATTTATTGATAAAATGAATATAAAACAGGCAAAAACAGAGATTATGCACAGCGTTTCCGCTTATCTGGCGAAGAATGAGGCGGGAGAGTATAAAATCCCGGCAGTCAGGCAGCGTCCCATTCTTCTGATGGGCCCTCCGGGGATTGGAAAGACCCAGATTATGGAGCAGATTGCCAGAGAGTGCAGAATTGGGTTAGTGGCATACACCATCACCCATCACACCAGACAGAGTGCGGTGGGACTGCCTTTTATTCGGGAAAAGATGTACCAGGGAAAAAGCTATTCTGTGACGGAATATACCATGAGTGAGATTATTGCCAGCGTCTATGAGAAAATCGAAAACAGCGGGTTAAAAGAGGGAATTTTATTTATTGATGAAATCAACTGCGTGTCGGAGACGTTAGCGCCTACCATGCTGCAGTTTTTACAGTGCAAGACCTTTGGCAATCAGGCAGTGCCGGAAGGGTGGATCATTGTGGCGGCAGGCAATCCGCCGGAGTATAATAAATCAGTGCGGGATTTTGATGTGGTGACCTTAGACCGTGTGCGGTATCTGAATATCGAAGCAGATTTTAAGGTTTGGAAAGAGTATGCAAAGGAACAGCATGTACACAATGCCATTCTCAGTTACTTAGAGCTGCGTCCAAAGAATTTTTACCGGATTGAAGCGGATGTGGACGGTTTGCAGTTTGTGACGGCAAGGGGCTGGGAGGATTTGAGCAATCTGATGGAAACCTATGAGGCGATGGGACTTTCCGTAGATGAAACCGTGATACATGAATTTATCCGCCATGAGGATGTGGCGGAGGACGCGGCGGCATATTTTGATTTGTACCGGAAATATCAGGATGATTACGGCATTGGGGAAATCCTTTCCGGCAGGGTGAAGCCCCAGGTTTATGAGAGGATTTATAAGGCGGCCTTTGACGAGCGGCTTTCTGTGGTAAACCTGCTGTCCGACGGTTTGCAGGGAAGATTTGAAAAGGTCCGCAGGCAGAAAATGAAAACCGACGAATGGTACGGATTTTTGAAGGAATACCGGGCGGTCTTAAATAACTGTGAGAACCCCAAAGAGTGCTACCGGACGCTGTTGGAAGAAAAGGAAGCGCATGTTTTGCAGGAGAAACAGAGCGGCTTTTATACCAGAGAGGAAGCATATGCCAGGGAAGAACTGTTAAAAGCCCTTCGGGAAAACTGCCCAAAAGATACGGGCGAAGCTGCTCAGGCATTTGCAGAGGCGAAGCAGGGCTTTGATGAGGCAAGGGAATACTTAGAGCAGCTTGAGCAGGAGACAAAGAACGCTGTGGAGTATGCCTTTGATTTTATGGAGCAGGCATTTGAGCAGAAAGAGGAAATGGTAGTCTTTGTGACAGAACTGACCTTAGGGGCTGCGTCCGCCCTGTTTTTATCGGAGCATGGCTGTGAGCGTTATTTCAAATACAACGAGGCACTTTTGGTGGGAACGAGGAAAGCGGAGCTGTTGTCTGAATTAGAGCGTTAGGGCTTTTTGCGCACACGCATAAGTCTGATGATACAACGTGTGCATAGGAGGAAAAGATGAAGCAGAGCGAGCAAAGAAATCTGACCATGATGATGGACTTATACGAGATGACCATGGCAAACGGTTATTTTAATGACCAGGATAAGGACGTGCGGGTGGCGTTTGACGTCTTTTACCGGAGTAATCCCGACGGCGGCGGATTCGCTATTTTTGCAGGGTTAGAGCAGATTTTGGAGTACATTGAAAATCTGCATTTTGACAAAGAGGACATTGCCTATTTCCGTTCTCTGCATATGTTTACGGAGAGTTTTTTGGAGTATCTGGAGGACTTTCGTTTTCAGGGGGATATCTATGCGTTCCGGGAGGGAACCATTATGTACCCCAATGAGCCCATTATTACCGTGGTGGCGCCTCTGATTGACGCCCAGCTCATTGAGACGGCACTCTTAGCCCAGGTCAACCACCAGTCTCTGATTGCCACCAAAACCAGACGGATTGTAAATGCAGCGGAAGGCAGGGCAGTGTCGGATTTTGGTGCGAGACGGGCTCACAATATGGATGCAGCGGTTTACGGCGCAAGAGCTGCTTACATTGGCGGGGCGGCGGGAACGGCTACCGTATTAGCGGGCCAGCTTTTTGACATTCCCGTCAGCGGCACCATGGCCCACAGCTGGGTGATGTATTACAAGGACGAATATGAGGCGTTTAAGCATTATGCGGAAAATTATCCCGAAGGTACCGTGCTTTTGGTGGATACTTATGATGTGATTGGCTCCGGCATTCCCAACGCCATCCGGGTGGCAAAGGAAGTGTTAGAGCCTATGGGAAAACGGTTAAAGGGTATCCGCATTGACAGCGGCGACCTTGCCTACCTTTCCAAAAAAATCAGAAAGATGCTAGACGGGGCAGGCTTAGAGGACTGTAAAATCATTGTGTCCAACAGTCTGGACGAATATACCATTACTTCTATTTTGCAGCAGGGCGGGAAAATCGACAGCTTCGGCGTGGGAGAGCGTCTGATTACGGCAAAATCAGACCCGGTGTTCGGGGCGGTTTATAAAATTGCGGCGGTGGAGGAAAATGGGGTATTTTCTCCCAGAATCAAGGTGTCGGAAAATGTGGAAAAGATTACCAATCCGGGGCTAAAGGACGTTTACCGTATCTATGATGAGACAGGGCACTCCATTGCGGATCTGATTGTGAGGGCGGGGGAGCAGGTGGACATGTCTGTGCCTTACCGTTATGCAGACCCGGCAAAGCCCTGGAAGAGCCGCTATTTTGAAAACTGTACTGCAGTAAAGCTGCAGCAGCAGGTGGTAAAGGGCGGAAAGCGAATTGTTCCGAAGGCATCCCTTGACAGTATCCGGGAGTTTGTGGAGCAGCAGCTTTCTAAGGAGGTCTGGGAGGAAGAGCAGCGGTTTGAGAATCCCCATGTGCATTACCTGGATATGAGCCTTGCCTATTACCAGATGAAAATGGATATGTTAAACGACTCAAGGGTGGAATAAGAGAGAAAAGGAAGTAGAAACATTGAAATTACGCTATGATATCCCCCCGTCTTTCTGGGGGCTGTTCCGTTCCGTCAATCGGGACATCTATATGGAGGCACTTCTGACCATCAGTGACGAATACCAGTACAATAATTATTTTTTAAGCAGAGAGGCGTGTGTGCAGATTTTAAGTGAAATGTGTGCGGCACGCCGCTACGCGTTTGAACAGGAAGAAAACGAGACGGAGGAAGAACGGCAGGAAGCCCTGCCAGGACGTATCTTAAACTGGCTGATTAAGACAAAATGGCTGCGGAAAATCGAGGACTATACCACAATGACCACCAACATTGTTATTCCCGATTATGCGGCAGTGATGATTGACGCCTTTGAACAGCTGGCGTACCAGCCCTTAGAGGATACGGAAATTTATATCCAGAACGTCTATGCAACGCTGTTTTCCTTTAAAAATGACAGCAGGCTTAATCTTGCCATGCTAAAGACCGCACTGGTAAATACGAAAAAGCTGAACAAGGCGCTGCAGGATATGCTCCATAATATGGATAAATTTTTTGAGCGGCTGTTGGACCAGAAATCCTACGATGACCTCTTAAAAGAGCATTTGGAGGGCTATGTGGAGGAAGTGGTAAAACGGAAATACCACATTTTAAAAACCAGCGATAACTTTTACATTTACAAGACGGATATCAAACGTTGTTTAAAGGAAATGCGGGAGGACGAGGACTGGCTGGAGAAAATACGAAAAAAGCAGCAGGCAGAAAGCCTGCGGAGTGAAGCTGACTTTTCCCGAAAAAAGGAGGACGAAGAGGAACTTCCTTTCCTGCGGAGAAACCGGGAGGAAGATGTGCTGGATTTGATTGACCAGATAGAGCGGGGCTTTGACGATATTGAGCACCGGATTTCCAATATGGATAAGGAGCACAGCAAATATATCCGGGCTACGGTGAGCCGTCTGAATTACTTATTGAGCGATGAGACAGAGCGGCACGGAATGCTGGTTATGTTGTTAAACCGTCTGGGAGCGGAGGAAGATACCGTAAAGCAGACGGAAAAAATCAGACAGGTGGGTGAGAAGATGAACCTGTCAGCCCTTGAAATTTTAAATGAGAATCCCCTTTATAAGAGGCGGAGGAAGAAGAAATTTGAGGAAGAGCTGGGGGAGGACGAGGAGGGCACGGAGCTTTCTAAGGATGATATTCTGCGGCTGAATAAAATCCGGCACCGCTTTACGAGACAGCAGATTGAGAGCTTTATTGAGGAGCGTATGGAGGGTGGTGTTTTAGAGACGAAGCATATGCAGCTTTCCAGTGATGAGGATTTTGAAAAATTGATTTTAGCATACGATATCAGTATGCGCAAGAACAGTAAATATGAGGTTCTTGTAAATGAGGAACGGGTGGAAAACGGCGTTTACTGCTATCCGTCCATGGTGTTTGCAGAGAGAAACAAGAAATAGATGGAAAGAGAAATACAGAATGTTTGAAGGATATGAAGAATTAACTGCAGCAGAGCAGGAGAGAATGCAGGAAGTGATACGGCTGTTGTGGAGCCAGACCTTCCTGCTGGAGCGGAAATATGATAAAAAAGGCGGAAGGCTGGTTTCGGATAAAAATTATGATTTTTGTGACAGGCACCAGGAATTTCTGACAGACTATTTTGCGGTGGCGGGAATCCGCCTGCAGCAGGATACGGAGCTGGGGGTTATCTATATCCAGGGGGCGGAGGGCATCGGTGAAAAGCTGCCGAAGCTTGCCACCATTTATCTGCTGCTGTTAAAGCTGATTTATGATGAAAAAATGGCGGCGGTTTCCTCCAGTGTGAATATAGTAACTACTTTTGGAGAACTGAATGGAAAGGTGGGAGAATTTCGTCTGGCAAGGGGGTTTTCTTCCGTGACAGAAATCCGGCGTGCCTTTTCCCTGCTGCGGAAATATCAGATGGTGGAATTTTTAGATTTGCAGGAGGAATTAAATGAGAATACAAGAATTATCATTTATCCCTGTATTAATCTGGTGCTGATGCGGGAGGACATCGAGGGGCTTCTCCGCAGTTTTGAGGAAGAGGACGATTCGGAAAACGGTGTAAAAGAAGTATTGGCGCAAAATGGGGCAGAGAAAGAAACGGCGGAAATAAGTAGTGCAGAAACAGACAGCACAGCAGCAGATAGCGCAGAAATGAAAGAAATCACAAAGGAGGCAGACTATGGAACAGCAGAAGCAGGCGTATAAGGTATTCACCAGAATTTGCCTCAACAACTGGCATTATATTGACCGCAAGGTGTTAAGCCTGAATAACAGCATCAACTTTTTTACCGGGCATTCCGGCAGCGGAAAATCCACCGTAATTGACGCCATGCAGATTGTCCTTTATGCCAATACTGACGGACGGGGATTTTTCAATAAAGCGGCGGCGGACGATTCCGATAGGAGCCTCATTGAGTACCTCCGGGGCATGATTAACATTGGGGAAAACAACCAGGCGGAGTACAAGCGGAACCGGAATTTTTCCACCACGATTGTCCTGGAAATGGAGCAGACCGTCACGGGGGAAAGGGATTGTATCGGCGTGGTGTTTGATGTGGAAACCGCCACCAATGAGATTAACCGTATGTTTTTCTGGCACAAAGGGGGAATGATTCCCGGGGATTACCGCACCGAAAACCGTACCATGACCATGAATGAGGTGCGGGACTATTTACAGCAGAATTTCGCAAAGGAAGAGCAGTTTTACACCGCCAACAACGAGCGTTTCCGGAGAAATCTCTATGACGTGTATTTAGGCGGGCTGGATATTGATAAATTTCCAAGATTGTTCAAGCGGGCGATTCCCTTCAAAATGAATATCCGGCTGGAGGACTTTGTAAAAGAATACATCTGCATGGAGCAGGATATCCATATCGAGGACATGCAGGACAGCGTAGTGCTCTACGGAAGAATGTGCCGGAAAATTGAAGCTGCCATGACGGAAATTGAAGAGTTAGAGCAGATTAAAAGCCGCTACGAGGCCTTTTTAGAGCAGAAAAAGGAAAAGGAAAACAGGGATTACCGCCTGGAAAAATTAAAGATTTTGCAGTTAGAGCAGGAGATTTCCGAGAAGCAGGAGCGGGTAAAAGCCTGGCAGGAGGACGTAGTTTTACAGAAAAAAGGGTTGGCGGATTTCATTGACTATAAGGCGGAGCTGGAACAGGAGTACAACGATATCAGCCAGCAGTTAAGCGATACCGGATACGCCACCTTAGAGGAAAAATTAAAGGGGATTGAGGAAAACCTGCGCCACTTAGAGCGGAGCGAGGAAAAATGGAAAAATATTTCTGCCCGCCTGAAGCCCTGGGAGGATGTGGAAATCGTATCCAATCAGATTCTGTGGGATATCGAAGCCTTTCAGGAGGGGACAATTCAGGGAACGGAAATTGAGCGTCTGAAAACTGCCTTAGCCGGGGTGCAGAAGGAGGCGGAAAAGGAACGGCAGGAGGCGGCTTCTGAGGCAAGGGGCATAAAAAAAGAAACTGACATTATTGAGAAAGAGTTAGCAGAACTGCGCATGGGAAAAGATGCCTATCCCAGAGAATTGACGGCGGCGAGGGGCATCATAGAGCAGGGGCTTTATGAGAAATGCGGCAAGCGGGTTCCGGTGCGTATTTTAGCGGACTTGCTGGATATTAAGGACGAGAAGTGGAGAAACGCCATTGAGGGTTATCTTGCATGGAATAAGCTGGCGCTGATGGTAGAGCCAAAGTATGTAAAAGAAGCCATGGAGGTTTACGAGACGTTAGACGAGAAAAAATACTGGCGTATTTCCCTGGTGGATACGGAGCGGCTGATGGAGCAGGAGCAGAAAAGCCGTGAGGGCGCACTGGCGGAAGAAGTTACCGCAAGGGAGGATTATGTCAGGGCATTTGTAAATTTCCTGTTGGGAAATGTGATGAAATGTGGCTCTGTGGAGGAACTGCGCCGCTGTAAAATCGGCGTGACTGCCGACTGCCTGCTGTACCAGAATTTCCAGTTACGCCGTTTAAATCCCGACAACTATACCAAGCGGGCCTATATCGGTGAAAAGAGTAAGAGGCAGCGCCAGAAGGAATTGCAGGCACGGTTAGAAGAATTAACCGCTATGCGGGAGGAATTCGTTTCCGCAGAAGAGGAAGCGAAGAAGATACTGGCGCTGGAATTTTTAAAGGACACCGTGGAAGAATACCAGAACCTGTTTACGGATATTTCGGAAAAACAGGAAAAGGAAAAACAGCGGAAAAAAATTCGGAAAAAGATGGAGGAAATCGGCTCCGGCGTGGTGGAAACCTTAAAACAGGAACGGGAGGCGGTCCATGAAAAGCAGAAGGCATTAGAGGAAAAAATTGACGATTTGAAACGCCAGATTTGGAAAAAAGAGGACGCCATCCAAAAGGACAAGGACAGCTTTTTGGAGAAAAATGAACAGCTTCTTGCCATGGGGCGGGAGCTTTCCGGCTCTTTGGAAAACGAGGAAGCCTTTGCTTCTTATATGGAAAACCGCAAAAATCCCAATTACGGGAAACTGTTAGAGGAAACGGAACGTCAGATAGAGCAGGCAAAGGCAGATTGTGAGCAGAAGAAAAACAGTCTTGTGGATTTGCGCTCCGAATATTTAAGAAACCACCCGAAACGTGATTTTTCTGCCAGTGCGGAGCACAATGACGATTACCAGCATTTATTGGAAGAACTGCAGTGTGAGGAATTAGAGGATTTCCGGAAAAAGGCAAATGAGCAGGCAAAATCTGCGGTGGAGCATTTTAAGGAGGACTTTATTTTTAAAATCCGCAGCGCCATAAAAGAGGCGTACACCAGGCGGGACGAATTAAACCGCATTATCCGTAACCTGAATTTCGGAAAAGACCGTTACCAGTTCCGCATTACCAGAAATAAGGGGCGGGACGGGGAGTTTTACGACATGTTTATGGACGAGGAATTAAATATTGACCCCTCTTCCTTAGCGGCTTCCATGGAGCATCAGATGAACCTCTTTACCATGGAGCATGAAAACAAGTACGGCACGCTGATGAGCGATTTAATCCATATTTTTATTCCGCCGGAAAACGCCACCCCGGCAGAGCTTGAGGACGCAAAGCGGAATATGGAAAAATATGCAGATTACCGGACTTATCTTTCCTTTGAGATGGAGCAGATTGTGGAGGGAGAGGAGCGGCTTGTCATCGGTCTTAGCAAGATGATTAAGAAAAATTCCGGCGGTGAGGGGCAGAACCCCCTTTACATTGCCCTGCTGGCAAGTTTCGCCCAGGCGTACCATATCAACCTTTCCTCACGGCTGTCGAGACGCCCCACCATCCGACTGGTGGTGCTTGACGAGGCGTTTTCCAAGATGGATGCGGAGAAGGTGGCAAGCTGTATTGATTTGATACGAAGTCTGGGTTTCCAGGCGATTATCAGCGCCACCAACGATAAGATACAGAACTATATTGAGAATGTGGACAAGACCTTTGTCTATGCCAATCCTAATAAGAGGAGTATTTCTATCCAGGAGTTTGAGAAGAAGGATTTTTCACAGCTGGTGATGGAGGAATAAAAGCTGTATGATTTTCTGCAAAGCAGAAAAAGTGCAGAAAGAACCTTGGAAAATATTATCCCATCTATGCACGGTGGTGTGAGAGGTTGGCTAGCAAATTGAATTTTCGTCCAAAAAGATTTATAATTGAAGGAAAAGAAAGCATTTAGAAAAAATGAAGAATCGCAGAATAGAAAGGATAGAGATAATATGGCAGATAAAAATACAGCCGCAATTGGCTTTGAAAAACAGATATGGGATGCTGCTTGCGTTCTTCGAGGAAATTTGGATGCATCAGAATATAAGAGCGTAGTTTTGGGATTGATTTTTCTGAAATATATTTCAGACAGATTTGATGACAAATACAGGACTCTTGTTGAGGAAGGTGATGGCTTCGAAGAGGATATTGACGAATATACCTCTGAGGGCATTTTCTTTGTGCCGGCCAGAGCACGTTGGAGAGAAATTGCTGCAAAAGCACATAGTCCAGAAATCGGAACTGTTATTGATGATGCTATGCGTGCCATCGAAAAGGAAAACAAGAGACTTAAGGATATCCTTCCAAAAAATTTTGCACGCCCAGAACTTGATAAGAGAAGGCTCGGTGATGTTGTTGACCTTTTCACAAATATACAGATGATAGAACATGGAAGTGAGAAGGATATTCTCGGGCGCACTTATGAATATTGCCTGTCAATGTTTGCTGAGCAAGAAGGAAAACGTGGCGGTGAATTTTTCACACCGTCATGTGTTGTACGAACTTTGGTGGAAATATTGAAGCCGTTCAAAGGACGTGTATACGATCCCTGCTGTGGTTCAGGAGGAATGTTTGTACAATCTGCAAGATTCGTAGAAAACCATAGCGGAAACATCAGCAATATCTCAATTTATGGTCAGGATTCTAATCCTACTACCTGGAAGATGGCGCAAATGAATCTCGCAATACGTGGAATAGAACCGGATCTTGGAGCTTATGCAGCAGATACTTTTTTAGATGATCGTCATCCGACACTTCGTGCCGATTATATTATGGCCAATCCGCCGTTTAATCTTTCTGATTGGGGAGCTGACAAATTAAAGGATGATGTTCGTTTTCAGTATGGTATGCCGCCGGCAGGAAATGCCAACTTTGCCTGGCTGCAACATATGATTTATCACCTTGCACCGACAGGTCGTATTGGTATGGTATTAGCAAATGGTTCATTGTCATCTCAGTCAGGTGGTGAAGGAGATATCCGTAAGAATATCGTAAACAAGCGAATTTAGAGCAGCAAGCTGTTGTACTATTTCGCTCTTGGTTCTCTGCATTTTCCTTATCTCCTAACAGGTCTCGTGTAGACTCTGAGTTTGGAGAAATACCAGATGACTTCACAGTTGTTAAGGTTGGTAGCTTGCCTATGCTGATAACCGATTATGTGGCAAATGGCAGCTTTACGTCCTTAAAAGCTAATGTCAACCTATATCAAGAGCCGAACTACGCTTATTTCATCAGAAACACCGATTTGAAGTCGGGCTCTTTTGGAGTTTTTGTTGACCAGCATTCCTATGAGTTTTTATCCAAATCTACCCTTTATGGCGGCGAGATTATCATTTCTAATGTTGGCGATGTTGGAAGTGTATTTCTCTGTCCGAAGCTGGATGGTCGAATGACTCTTGGAAATAACATTATTATGCTTAGACCACAAGATGACCATTTGCGCTACTACCTTTATATTTGGTTTAAGTATCTCCAAGGCCAAGCACTCATACAGGGAATAAAAGGTGGATCTGCTCAGCCCAAATTTAATAAGACAGATTTCAAGAATACATCGGTTTTGATTCCTCCAAAGGATATACTCACTCGTTTCCATGAAACTGTGGCTCCTATGTTTGAAACCATCTCGCAGAGACAAGCTGAAACTTCCCGTCTTGCAGAGTTACGAGATACGTTATTGCCGCAGCTAATGTCCGGTGAGATTGATGTTTCCAAGATTGACCTTTAAGCCGCTAAATTCTTGTTTACCATAGAAAAATACAGGAGGTTGAACATGCCAAATTTATTTACAGAGGATACATATGAACAAGCAATCATTGAATTGTTTGAGAACATGGGCTATGACCACCTCTACGCTCCAGATTTAGATAGAGATTATAGCAGTCCGCTTTTAGACTCTATTCTGAGAGATAGTTTGATTCGTATCAACCGTGGTTTGCCTGTAGAAGCTATAGATGAAGCAGTATCTAAACTTAGAAATTTTGATACTGGAAGTCCTTTGCAGAAAAATATTATTTTTATGGACTATCTGCAAAATGGTATTACAGTAAAATTTTTCGTAAAAGGAGAGGAATGTTCTTCAATAGTATGTCTTATTGATTACGAAAATGTAAAGAATAATTCATTTTATGTTGTCAATCAGTTTATGTTTCTTGAAAATGGGAACAATCGTCGCCCGGACGTTATCTTATTCATAAATGGCCTGCCTTTAGTTTTGATGGAACTGAAGAGTCCGGCAAAGGATGAGGTTGGTGCGGAGAATGCATATAACCAGATTCGCAATTATATGAAGGATATTCCATCTCTTTTCTACTATAATGCTATTTGTGTAATCAGTGACTTGTCCACAAATAAAGCAGGAACAATTACATCTGGACTTGACCGGTTTATGGAATGGAAGACGAAAGATGGCAATTATGAAGATATTTCATTCGCCGGATTCGAAACCTTCTATGAAGGAATGTTCCAAAAGGAACGATTACTTGATATATTAAAGAATTTCATCCTTTTTTCCGGCACAAGCACCGGAAGGTTTAAAGTGTTAGCAGGATATCATCAATACTTTGCTGTTCGTAAAGCAATTGAAAAAGCGAAAGTGGCAACCAAAACAGATGGTAAGGGTGGTGTCTTTTGGCATACACAGGGGTCAGGAAAATCATTATCGATGGTTTTTTATGCTCATTTATTGCAGGATGCACTAGAAAGTCCAACGCTGGTTGTTATGACAGATCGTATTGATTTGGATGACCAGCTTTATTCTCAGTTTTCACAGTGTGCTGATTTCTTACGTCAGACGCCGGTACAAGCTGAAAGCAAGGAGCACTTAAAAACACTTCTTGATGGAAGAAATGCAAATGGGATTATATTTACAACCATGTTCAAGTTTGAGCGTGGTGAGAAGCATTTGTCTGAACGAAGAAATATTGTGGTGATGGCTGACGAAGCCCATCGTGGGCAGTATGGCTTTGATGAAAAAATTGTTATCTCCGAAAACGACAATGGCGAGAAGGAAGCACATACGGTAATCGGTAATGCCAGAATTATTCATGATGCTCTTCCAAATGCTACATTCATTGGATTTACCGGAACTCCAATTTCATCAAAGGATAGAAATACTCGTGAGGTTTTTGGTGATTATATTGATGTCTATGATATGACGCAAGCAGTTGAGGATGGGGCAACCCGCCCGGTATATTATGAAAGTCGTGTTGTTCAATTAAAACTTGATGAGAAGACACTTGCTCTTATTGATAATACATATGATGTTTTAGAGCAGCAGTCTGATGCAGCAACTATTGAAAAAAGCAAAAAGATGCTGGGGCAAATGGAAAGTGTTCTGGGTGCTGATTCTACGATTGAATCACTTTGTAATGACATCGTTAATCATTATGAAAAATATAGAGCAAATCTTCTTACGGGTAAGGCAATGATTGTTGCTTATTCAAGACCAATTGCAATGAAGATTTATCGCCGTATTCTGCAAATGCGTCCTAATTGGACGGAAAAGGTTGGCGTTGTAATGACAGGAGGAAACAACGATCCGGAAGACTGGAAGGAGATTGTTGGAACAAAGGCTCATAAAGAAGAACTTGCCAGAAAGTTTAAGGATAACAATGATACAATGAAAATAGCGATTGTTGTAGATATGTGGCTTACTGGTTTTGATGTTCCATCTCTGGCTACTATGTATGTTTATAAGCCTATGCACGGATACAATTTGATGCAGGCTATTGCTCGTGTCAACCGTGTATTCAAGGACAAAGAAGGTGGATTGATCGTAGACTATGTTGGAATTGCATTTGCTTTAAAAGCTGCAATGAAGGAATATACTAAGCGTGATCAATCAAAATATGGTGATATGAACATCGCCAAGATGGCATATCCAAAGTTTCAAGAGAAATTGCAGGTGTGCAAGGATTTACTATATGGATTTGATTTTAGCAGTTTCATTGGTGGTTCACCACTTATTATGGCTAAGCTTATTACTGGCGGAGTAAACTTTGTGTTAGATGCAAAGACGCCTGATAAAAAGAATTTATTC
The DNA here is from genome assembly GCA_021770785.1 of Lachnospiraceae bacterium. Taxonomy (GTDB): domain Bacteria; phylum Bacillota; class Clostridia; order Lachnospirales; family Lachnospiraceae; genus Roseburia. The sequence continues at coordinate 7,110 of JAETQH010000045.1, read as the reverse complement.
TTGAAAGAAGCTATGTTGCTTAAACAATCTCACTCACTGTGTTCTAGTATGACAACAGAACAGGAGCGTCACGAAGCAGCATATATGGAAGCAGTACGTTCAACTGTAATTAAAATTACGTATGGAGGAACAGGTGGTAAAAGTTTATCTCTGAATGAAATAAACGACCAAATCAACAATCTTCTTAAATCAGCAGTTCAGAGTGAAGGCGTTATCAATCTGTTTGATAGCAGCAAGAGTGGAGGTGAAAATTTCAGCCTGTTTGATCCAGCAGTTTTGGATGAGATTTCCCGAATGAAAGAGAAGAATATAGCTGTTGAGATTTTGAAGAAATTGATGGCTGAACAGGTGGCATTGTATAAGAGAACAAATATAGTTCAATCGCAGCAATTTTCTGAGAAAATTGCTCAGTTAATGAATTCCTATTATAACGGGCTCATCACGAATGAAGAGGTAATAAAAGAGCTCTTAAAGACCGCACAGGAAATAGCTGATCTATACAAAAATGGTCAGAAACTTGGGTTGTCGCAGGAAGAATTAGCCTTCTATGATGCATTGACAAAACCGGAGCACATCAAGGATTTCTATCAGAATGATGATCTTATCAATCTTACAAAAGAATTAACAGAAATGCTTCGGAAAAATAGGACTATCGATTGGCAAAAGAAAGAAACAGCCAGAGCTCAGATGCGCAAGATGGTTAAAAGACTTCTCAAAAAATATCATTATCCACCAGAAGATTACGACTTTGCGATTCACACTGTAATAAGCCAGTGTGAACTTTGGACTGATAATGAAGATATGCTTATGCCTGGAACGGAAGAGAAAAACAACGTGTACTTTTTTCAACCAGAAGAAGAGGTGGCAAGTATGGTGGCTGAGGACTCAGTTCCATATGGTGAAAAAAAGTGATGCAGAGTTTGCACGGTATAAGGTTGAAGAAGAGTAGTGTACGAGAAAGTGGAATATGAACCTTCGGAGATCATTATCGACAGGATAGAGCAGATTGAGACGGAGATTCAGAGTGAGATGGCGGAGTTGAAGAAATTGCTGGAAGTAGAGCAAAATGTTAGGGGAAGCAAATTTAGATTTGTATGGGGTAGGAGAAAGAGGGAAATATGTGTGACGGTTATAAGCCTCCATTTACAATGACAGAAGCTATTACTAATCTTGTGATTGAGATTGGTGAGTTTGTGGGAAGAATTACAGCACATGATGAGTTGTTAATAAATCCCAGGCTTCGGAGAGAAAATAGGATAAAAACGATTTATTCTTCGCTGGCAATAGAACAAAATACAATGTCGTTAGAGCAGGTTAGCGATGTACTTGATGGAAAAAGGGTACTTGCACCTCCACAGGACATTAGGGAGGTTAAGAATGCCTATGAAGCCTATGAGGAACTTCAAAAGATGAATCCTTACTCTATAAAAGACTTGCTGAAAGCACATAAATTTATGATGAATGGTTTGGTTTCGGAGGCAGGTACATTTCGGAGTAAAGGTGTCGGCGTATATGCAGGAGAACAGCTCATTCATGCGGGAACGCCGCCGCAGTATGTACCAGAACTGATGAAAGAGTTGTTTGACTGGCTGAAAACATCTAAGCTACATCCGCTTGTAAAATCATGTATGTTTCATTATGAATTTGAATTTATTCATCCTTTTGCGGATGGAAACGGAAGGACCGGGCGGTTATGGCATTCTTTGATTTTGCAGAAATGGAAACCGTTTTTTGCATGGCTTCCAGTGGAAACGTTGATATATGAGAATCAAATGGAATATTATAGAGTTTTAAATCAGTCGAATACAGATGGCGAATCTACTGTATTTGTTGAGTTTATGTTGCAAATGATAAGAGATTCTTTGTATGAAATTGTAAAGAATCAAGAGGATAAGCAGAGAAAAAATGACGGTATAAATGACGGTGTAAATAAAAAGGATTTGGATACAGAGAGTAAAATATTGCTTTTATTACAGAAAAATCCACATGTGACAGCGCAAAGCTTGGCAAGTACATTGGGAAAGTCGAAGAGACAGGTTGAGAGAATATTGTCTAATTTGAAGTCGGAAGGAAAGTTAGAAAGAGTAGGGGCAAGTAAGAATGGGTGTTGGAAAGTGATAGATGATTATAAGGATGGTGAATTGAATGACTAGTGAAGTTATAAGGCTTGGAGACGTGGCAACATATATTAATGGTTATGCGTTTAAACCGGGAGATTGGAGTGATGTAGGTTTACCAATTATTAGAATACAGGATTTAACAGGCACAAGTTATCAGTTAAATTATTATGATGGAGAATATCCTAAAAATATAGAGATAAATGATGGAGATGTATTGATTTCTTGGTCAGCTAGTTTAGGGGTATATATTTGGTCAAAAGGTAAAGCACTTTTAAATCAACATATTTTTAAGGTTATTTTTGACAAGGCTAGTATAGATAAAAAATATTTTGTGTTTGCCGTAAAATATAAGTTAAAAGAAATGCAAAATAAAACACATGGTGCAACCATGAAACATATTGTTAAGAAAGACTTTGAAAATCACGATTTGTCGAGACGTTTGGGGATATTGAGACTAACCCATTTAATTGGAAAAAATCATCGGTAGGTGAGGAGTGTTTTTATATTAAGGATGGACCTCATAAATCCCCGCCTTATGTTGAAACTGGTACAGGGATACCATTTATTTCGACGAGAAATGTTGTAAATGGCGATAAAATAGATTGGAGTACTGCTAAATACATATCGGAGTCAGATTATTTGGAATGTATAAAGAAATGTAAACCTGAAAAGGGAGATATTTTATATTCAAAAGGTGGTACAACAGGTATAGCTAAGGTTGTTGATACAGATAAAAAATTTGCTAATTGCTAATAGAGATTTTGTATTAAGTGCTATTGCACAAGTAAAGATATATGTACCACCGATTGAAAAGCAATTAGAATATGTTGCCTTCGTCCAATCCGTCGATAAATTGAAATCTGAAATCCAAAAATCGTTAGATGAAACCCAGACATTAATGGATTCTCTAATGCAAAAATATTTTGGTTAATAATAGGGGGAATGTGAGAATGACACTATATCATGGCAGCAATGTAATTGTTCAGGAACCCAAAGTATTAACTAATGGCTATTATAAGGATTTTGGGTATGGATTTTATTGCACAAATTTAGAAAAGCAGGCTGTCCGATGGGCATTGACGAAAAGAAAAGGTCATGTAGTAAATGTATATGAATATGAAAAACAGGAAAATTTAAACATATGTGAATTTGCAGAAATGACAGAGGAATGGCTTGATTTTGTGGTAGATTGCAGGCGGGGAATAGAACACAATTATGATATTGTGGAAGGTCCAATGGCAGACGATACTATCTGGGATTATATAGAGGATTTTGTGAGAGGAAATATATCAAGAGAAGCATTCTGGGCATTAGTAAAATTTAAGTATCCTACACATCAGATTGTATTTTGCACAGAAAAATCACTTGTGTCTTTAAAATTTGAAAGGAGCTATGCCTTATGACAAATATATTTTTTCAAGATGAGACAGTGACACAAAATGATTTATATTTTCTGTGCTATATGATTGAAAGAGTGGCGAGAAAACTCCATCAGAGAAATTGTTATGTGGTAAATAAAATTTCAAAACAGGAGTGGCTTCGATTGATTAGTCTTGCCAATGTATTACATTGCGAAAATCCGCTTAAAATAGAAGACGAATGGATAGACGAATATCAGTTAGAGACCGGAAATTTTGACATAACTATGGTAAATCCAGAACTGGTGGAACATATTCCGACGGAGACACAGATGGGAAAGGTTTACATGCGGCTTGTGGTAGATACGCTTCAACCACAGGAGAATTATGTGGATGGTTTGATTCGTGTTTACAATGATAGTATATGTGAAAAAATTGATGACTATAATTGTGGGGCATATTATGAGCCATCTTATGTAATCGCAAGAGCATATAATGAGGGCGGATTTTAAAATTTTTTGTTATACTCTTTGTAAAAAAGGAGTATTTAGAAAATGGAAAGTAAGATTTATCAGATTTTAAGCGTTATGTCGGAGGTGCTTAATGCACAGCAATTAGAAAGGCTTCAGACAGTGCTGTTTGAGCAGTTTGCGGAGGAAGAAACACAGGTAGAAAAAGTGTTGGATAATCAGGATTATTTGGAATTATTTGTTGCAGCAAAAAGGGTAGAGGGATGTACGGAAAGAACGATTGAATATTATCGCTCAACAATCCAGAACATGTTCTCAATCATCGGACTGCCGATACGTCAAATTACAACTGATGTGCTCAGAGAATATCTTACGAAATATCAGTCCAATAATAATTGTGGGAAAGTTACGGTGGATAATATCAGAAGAAATTTATCCAGTTTCTTTTCCTGGTTAGAAGATGAAGACCATATTATAAAAAGTCCGATTCGCAGAATACATAAAGTCAAAACAGGTACGATTGTGAAAGAAACTTTTTCGGACGAAAATATAGAAACGCTCCGTGATGGTTGTCATAGTATCAGGGATTTGGCAATTATTGATTTGTTATATTCTACGGGAATGCGTGTGGGAGAATTGGTTAATTTAGACATTGATGATATTAATTTTGAAGAGAGGGAATGTATTGTTTACGGTAAGGGAAATAAGGAGCGAAGAGTGTATTTCGATGCAAAAGCTAAACTTCACATTCAAAAATACTTGGCAGAGAGAACGGATTCGAATCCGGCACTGTTTGTATCGTTAGACAGTCCTCATAATCGATTGAATATTAACGGGGTGGAATACCGGCTCCGTCAGCTAGGAAGAGAACTGAATATTAATAAAGTACATCCGCACAAGTTCCGGCGTTCCATGGCAACAAAAGCTATAGATAAGGGAATGCCGATTGAACAGGTTCAAAAGCTGCTTGGACATCAGCAGATAGACACAACTATGCACTATGCAATGGTAAATCAGACCAATGTAAAGATGTCACATAGAAAATATATCGCATAAGAGTTATAATTGGATTATGCTGTTTCAAGTTGTAGATTCCATATGGAAAAGTGCGGGCATTGAAGGGTTGGGAACAACATTTCCGAATACTGAAAAAATATTGTCAAATCTTCCTGTACAGACAAGGAGAGATGAAGTTCTTTTTATTGTTAATATGAAAAGGGCATGGTATTTTCTGTTTGATAATATGGAGTATCCTAACAATCTTTCTTTTCTGAGAGAGTTAAATAAAATATGTATGGAAGAGTTATCCTACGACGCAGGAAACATAAGAACAGTACCTGTTTCAATAGGCGGAACTTCCCGGATTCCGGAATATCCGCAAGAAGGGATTATCATTGATAAGTTATCAGAAATAGAAAAGATGCCGAACAGACTGGAAGCTGCATTAGAAATTTTCTGCTTCATAACAAGAGCGCAAATGTTCTTAGATGGAAACAAAAGAGTGGCACAGCTAATGTGTAATAAGATTATGATGGAAAATGACATAGGTATTTTTTCTGTTCCTTATGATGAGATTGGTCATTTTAAAGAATTGTTGGTTGATTTTTATGAGACAAATAATTCGGATACAATTAAAGCGTTTTTTAGAGAAAAATGTTTATTGCTAAATCCAGAGTATGTGAAAAAAATCAGATGCTTAGCTGATATAACAAGAAGTGGTGTAATGGTTATTTAACAAAGGAGAGAAACGTGGACAATAAAGTAGCTAAAATTGAAGAAATTATCTTTGTTAATAAACAAAATATTCCATGGAATGATGTTGAGCAATATTTAAAACAATATATTGGCAGCACATTTATTGTTGAAGAGTACCAGGATAGTATAGGCATTGCAGGTGATTTTCCTGATGAGTATTCTGAATCAAAATATACCAAAAAACTTCGTGGGGCATTAGCAAAAGTAAAGGCAAATGCAGCCCAAATTATTGATTTAATGATTATGAATGCAACAAATAGGCGTTGGATTGAAAATAAAGATGATAAACATAGAAATAATGCGTCGGAAGGTTGGTATCGATATGATACATATTTTGAAATGCCAGTAAAAGGAAGTAATGAAAAAATAGAACGCTTAAATCGGTATAAAGCAACGCTAGTGGTAAGGAAAACACCCCAAGGATTATTTTTATATGATGTTTTAGATATAAAAAAAGAAGCGAGTACGCCGCTTGAGCCTTAATAGACTGTACGGTAAAAAACCGCTTCTCTAATGATATATTATATGCTGCACGGGGATTTGTCAAGAAAAATATTTTGTGTGGTGAAACGGTCGTAAATTACTGCAATTTTGAGAACGATAGTTTTACTAGAAGTTAATTCATAATAAATATGTTGAGGATTTTTAATAAAAAGAATACAATATGATTACAAACAACTACAAAAGTTGTTTGGTTCGTGCACAGAAGAAATGAACAGGGAAAATAGGGGTATAGATTTGATAAGTGAGGATGAATGAATGGAGCGATTAAAGCTTGGAGATATTTGCAAAATTGTATCAGGTGGTACGCCTAAGACAAATATCAAAGAATATTGGGATGGAGATAAAAAATGGATAACGCCTGCCGAACTTAATGATAATTCCTACATTATTGCTGATAGTGTAAGAAAACTAACAGAGTTTGGTGTTTTAAAAACCGGATTAACTCCATTTCCGGAAGGGACAGTTATTTTGTCATCTAGGGCACCTATTGGAAAGGTTGCTATAGCTAGCTGTGAGATGTATTGTAATCAAGGATTTAAGAACTTTATATGTACAGATAAAATATATAATAAATATTTGTACTGGTTTCTTAGAAGTAAAACAGCGTATCTAAATTCGCTTGGAAGAGGTGCAACATTTAAAGAAATATCAAAGCAGATTGTTAGTGATATAGAGATTGATGTTCCAGAATTATCAGAGCAGAGGCAGATTGTTGCAAGACTTGAGAAAATTGCAGAAATAGCTGAATTAAGAAAAAATGAGATACACGAAATAGACAACCTCATCAAAATCACGATTTGTCGAGACGTTTGGGGATATTGAGACTAACCCATTTAATTGGAAAAAATCATCGGTAGGTGAGGAGTGTTTTTATATTAAGGATGGACCTCATAAATCCCCGCC
>JAETQH010000146.1 GCA_021770785.1 Lachnospiraceae bacterium | reverse complement strand
CTGCAAGGCGGAGGAGGGAGGCGTAGCGGTGGCTACGTTGACCGACGACAACGTAGCAGATGGCGATATAGGCAGTGCAGTTTGGCTAAATATGAATGAGCCAGTACACTAGTACAACGAATATTAAGTAATTGGCAGTTTGACTGGCCTATTTTCCTGATAGCACTACTCCCCAAGCCTCGACGTAGCCACCGGTTTATCCTGATCCAATCCCCCATATTTGCCCTCTTTCCTGTTCTCTTCGCCTAAAAAATCCCATGGTAATCTACCCTTTTTTCCTGTCCCGCCGAAAAATCCCATTGTAATCCGCTCTTTTTTTCTGTCCTGCCGAAAAATCCCATTGTAATTCACCCTTTTTTCCTATATAATAAATATAGCTGTGTTCGTCCAGCAAAACAATACTTATGATAGGTTGTCTGCATTTTAAGAGTGCAGACCTCAAAGGAAAAGGAGTTATTTATGGTAAAATGTAATAACCTGTATGACAACCAGAATTTAAAACAAATTGCAGCCGCAGGAAACGTAAAAGTATTTGAATACCAGCGTGACTTAAGCGTAACGCCTCAGAATGCCGTTACCGCTTACTATTCCGCCGAAATGAACCTGCGCAAGCGCCAGGTACTGATTGAATTAAACGGAACTCCCTGGACCCTACAGGCAGGGGCTATGCAGTGGATGGCAGGAAATGTGAAAATGGGTTCCGGCATCAAGGGTGTGGGCGACTTTCTCGGCAAAGCCATTTCTTCTAAGGTAACAAAAGAAACCACCTCAAAACCGGAATACACCGGAAACGGTCTTTTAATGTTAGAGCCTACCACAAAGCATGTCCTTCTGATAAATGTTGGTGAATGGGGAAGCATCGTTTTAGAGGACGGTCTTTTCTTAGCCTGTGAAGGTACCCTCCAGCAGAAGGTGGTAGCAAGAAGCAACCTTTCCTCCGCGGCCTTAGGCGGTGAGGGACTCTTTAACTTAAGCCTTACCGGAAACGGTATTGCGGTATTAGAAAGCCCTGTTCCGAAAGAGGAATTAATTGAATTTGAATTGGACAACGATGAGGTGAAAATTGACGGAAATATGGCAATCGCCTGGAGCAATTCACTGCAGTTTACCGTTGAGCGCTCTTCTAAGAGCCTGCTGGGTTCTGCCGTGTCCGGAGAAGGCTTTGTCAACGTGTTCCGGGGCAGCGGAAAAATTTTGATGTCTCCGCTGTAAGATTTTACAATCCCGTATTTTTTGCTGATGAAAGCTAAAACCACAGCAGAAAGACTTCATGAAAACGCCATTTTCTTATCATTCAGAACCATAGATAAGAAAATGGCGCAAATTCACTTCTGGCATTTTATTTATTTTACGATTGTTTCTTCCACCTCAAAAGTAGAATCCGGTTCAATTTTCTCCGGTTTTCCATAAAAAAAAGCTAATATCACGTATATTATTACAAATACAAGAATTATAAACAGTATCATCTTTATTTTTTTCTTCAATGCTATATCCCACTCCATGTTGAATCAGGGTTTCCATTATAATCACAATATAAAGTTCCACTTATATTTACAGAAAAAAATGGAATAACCCAATCCCCTATTTCGACATTTTTATCGTTCCTCAATTTCATGTATCATATCAATTCTAATCTGGTGCCTGCCGCCCAAAAACTCTGCATCCAGATATGCCTTTACAATATCCTTCGCCAGCTCTATGCCCACGATTCTTGCCCCAAAGGCAATGACATTGGCATTGTTATGCTGCTTTACCAGCCTCGCCGTAGCACAGTCGGAACAGACTGCCGCCCGAACCCCCTTTACTTTATTTGCCGCAATGGAAATCCCCACTCCGGTACCGCAGATCAACACGCCGCAGTCCGCCTCACCGGCTGCAACGGCACGTCCCACTTTCTCTCCAAATTCCGGATAATGACAGCTTTCATTGCCGTCCGTGCCAAAATTAACTACCTCATGTCCCAATTCCTTTAAATATTCCATCACCGCAAATTTCATCTCTGTTGCCGCATGATCATTTCCTATCGCAATTTTCATCTTCCCTCACTCCTGTTCTTCTTTTTTTGTCTGCGCAAATAAAAATGCAACACAATTTTCTCTAAATACCGTTTTAACACAATCTGGATTTCTTCCTTCGGATGAATAGGTTTCACTAAAATCGTACGGATACCCGCCAAATTCGCCCCGTAAACATCCGTAAAGATCTGATCTCCCACAAAAAGCGTGTTGCCTGCATCCGTTCCCATAGCTTCCATTGCCCTCCGGTATCCGGCAGGCTTTGGTTTTCCCGCTTTATGGATATAGGAAACCCCGACTGCATCGTTAAACATCTTCACCCGCGGCTCCTTATTGTTCGATAACAGCATACAGGAAAATCCCAATTCTTTCAAATGCCGAAATAACTTACACGCCCTTTCATCCGCCGGGGCACCATGGGGCACCAGCGTATTGTCAATATCAAAAATAATTCCCCGGTAGCCCTCCCGGTAGAAACGGTCAAAGTCAATGCTATAGGTGGAATCCACGTATTCTCTCGGATAAAATTTCTCTAACATTTCCTGCCCTCACATTTTCCAAACTAATTTCACATTTACACGGGTATCATTCTATCATTGTTCTTCCTTTTCTGCAATCCCAAAATAAAGTGTCAGCCATTTGCAATGTTTACATACCTTCGTACAATAACGCCTCTCCTAATCGAGTAGGGAAGAATTTTTCCCTACTCGCCGCGCGCCCCATGCGCCGCCTCAGCGGCATACTTCCTCTGCATGGGGCTGTGCATCAAAAAGGAGTATACCCTTTACGTATACTCCCAACTTAACTATGTATTTACAAGAAAAAATTTTCCTGCTCCCGGGCGGATTCCTGATAGATTCCTATCATCTTCTCCCAAAAATACCGTTTCTTATCCCGGGTTTATTTATCCAACATCTTTTTCAGCTCACTCATAAAAGTATTGACATCCTTAAACTCCCGGTATACAGAGGCAAAACGCACATAGGCAACCGCCTCTAAATCCTTCAGCTTATCCATAACAATCTCCCCGATAACGCTGCTTGGGATTTCCTTTTCCTCCCGGTTAAAAATCTCTGTCTCCACTTCGTCCACTAACTGGTTAATCTCATTGACAGAAATCGGTCTTTTATGGCAGGCACGCAGCACACCTGCTTCAATCTTAGAGCGGTCATACTGCTCTCTATTATTATCCTTTTTAATGACAATAAGAGGAATCGTTTCCACTTTCTCATAGGTAGTAAAACGTTTTCCACACTCGTCGCACATTCTACGGCGACGGATAGAATTATTATCATCAGCCGGTCTTGAGTCAATGACTCTTGTATTTTCACTACTACAAAATGGACATTTCATAACATACCTCCGATTAAAACTCCTTATCCTGTAGTATATCTGTACTTTTCATAATTGTCAACATAATCTTATCCCAGCTTATGCTTCGCCTCTTTCTCATCAATATCCACCAGAATGATGTCGGGACCGATTCTTACGATTTTACACCAGGGGATAAACAGCTCAAACTCCCTCCCCACACAGCCTAAAAATTTGCCGGGCCCCGGTACAATCAATGCGCGGATACAGCCGTCTTTTTCATCAAACTCCAGGTCCTTGACATTCCCCAAGCATTTGCAATCCGTCACATTAATCACTTCTTTCCGCTGTAATTCACAAAAACGCATATATTCCCCAAAACGTTTCTATTTTAGAAAATATATGCGTTTCCTTTTCTTTTATACGTTAAACCGGAACACTATAAACCGAAATTTCACCATGTCTATACAATTCCGTTCTTTCACATTATGTTGAATTTCTTCTACTTTACCAGTTCAATATATACCATAAAATCCAGATTGCGTCAAGGGGTTAGGGGTGATGGTAGGGGTTCAAAGCCTGTTTGAGAAACCTTGTAAATTACAGGCGGCGAACCCCTATATAATTATCTATTCTCTAATTAGAGTTAAGCGTACTAAAACAAAAAGGATATGGAAAAAGGAAATGGAGGTGTAAACATGGAAAGCATGGAACATACGCCCATAGTAAAGGAAGTAACAAAACGCCATATGGGAAAGGTACATGGAAACGCAAAGCGGAATGAAGAAATGGTTATGAACTATCTGAAACTGCTTGCAAACGGTATCGTAAAGAAACGCCT
>JAETQH010000145.1 GCA_021770785.1 Lachnospiraceae bacterium | reverse complement strand
CAATGAAGACGGCAGCACAGATGATTTTCAAATTGTGTATGAAGACCGGGAACGGAACCTGATGGGGGACTGGCTGGAAGTAAAGCCGACAATCATAAAAACGACAAAGCAGGTTGCAAAAGAGGTTCAGAAAGAAGAGGTAATAAATTATGTTGTGAAGCGGGGCGACACATTGTGGGCGATTGCTTCACAGTATTTAGGGAGCGGGACAAAATACACGCAAATAGCACAGGAAAATAATATACCGAATCCGAATTTGATATATCCGGGGCAGGTATTCAGGATAACGACAGGCGGCACGGCAAAAAGTACGGCAGTTGAAACCGTGGAGGAAGTGAAGCAGGGGGCAAAACCGAAACTTGTAACAGCGGTTCTTGTCCAGAAGAATTGGAATGATACAGGAAAAGACGCAACTTTGAATATCGGGACTTTTGAAATAGACGGTATCGACGTATCAGGACCGCCCACAAAAGTGACCGTGAAAAGCACGTCTATTCCGTATACTTCTACAATGCGGATGGCGAAAAAGTCAAGGGCGTGGGAAAATATCACGTTAAAGGCGATAGGTGAACAGATAGCGGGCGACAGCGGACTTTCCTTGATGTATGAAGCAAGCGACAATCCTACATTCAAGAGAAAAGAGCAGGTGCAAACGTCGGATATTAAGTTTTTGCAGGAGCTATGCCACGCCGCAGGAATGGCGTTGAAGGTGACAACGCTAAAAATAGTAATATATGACGCTGCGGAGTATGACGCAAAACCCGCAACAAAGACTTTCAAATACGGTGATAAGAATATTATATCCTACAAATTGGGAACCAGCCTGACAGATACGGCGTACACAAGTTGTCATGTTTCCTATACGGACCCGGACAGCAAAGAAACCATTGAATATACATACACGCCGGACAGTAGCACGGGGACGGGGCAGGTTCTGGAAATAAACGAAAAAGTCAGGAACACGGAGGAAGCAAAGACGCTGGCAAAGAAACGTCTGCGGGAAAAGAATACACAGGAATTTACAGCAAGTTTGAAGGTAGTAGGCGACGTTTCATTTGTGGCGGGAATGACCGTAAAATTAAAGGGCTTTCAGAAGTTCGATAGAAAATACAAGGTAACACAGGCAAAACACAGCCTGACAGGGGGCTACACAGTAGACCTTTCTCTAAAGCAGGTGCTGGAGGGATATTGATGGCAGACTTGAACGAAGTGAAAAACATAATACGAAAAGGAACCGTGCAGAGTGTGAACGTCGGAACCATGAAAGCCCGTGTGAAGTTCGGGGACAAAGGCGGCATTGTGTCCGGGGAGCTACACATATTAGTTAGACCCAGAATCGTAGTTCCGGGAGAAAAAGAAAAAACGGGGAACAAAACAAAGACGGAAGCAGGGCATTTTCACGAAGCGTATTTGACAGAATGGATTCCGAAGACAGGGGACCTTGTTTTGTGCCTGATGATTCCAGACGGCGACGGGGAAGGGTACATTGTAGGGAAGGTGATGTAATGGCAAAAATAGGGAGTTTCGGGGACCTTGTTTTCAGCGTGTCGGAAAATACGGTAAAAACATTTGATGGCATGAATTGGGATTTTTCTGCCGACTATGCAACGCACGACAGGCACATAAAAGCTGACCTGTTAGAATACATGGGACCCGGCATTGAAACTATATCATTTTCTATGGTGCTTTCTGTTTTTTTAGGGGTGAACCCGTTAAAAGAAATAAAGAAGCTGCGGAAGATGGTGCGGGAAGGATATGCAGAACGGCTTGTAATCGGCGGAAAGGTATACGGCAGTTACAAGTGGGTAATGCAGAAAGGGACGGTTGACTTTCAGCGATTCGACAATAAAGGAAATTTGTGGGCGGCAAAAATAAAAGTGACCCTGAAAGAATACCCGAAAAGGTGATAAAGATGGATATTATCAGAGGTGACGGAACACTACTAAAAAATATTGACCTTGCCCCGAAAAACGTATATCAGGAAGTATTGCAGAATGTAGCAGTAATAATTGACACATGGGAAAAGACCTGCCCTTTGCTGCGGGAATTAGGGCTTCCGGCGCAGTTAATAGGAAGACCGCTGCCCGTAGTAAAAAATATCATGGTGGGGCAGCTATACGACCAGATTGAACAGTTTGAGCCACGGGCGATTCTGGGCGGCATAACCTTTGAAGAAAATGCTTTCACGGGGAAGCTGATACCGATAATTGAAATAGAGGGGGTGCAGACAGAAGATGAAGAAACCTGAACGGGAATACCCGGATATTGAATTTTTAGAAACGGACACAGAAACGATTGAAAGCAATATGATTGCACTGTATGAAGAGTTTGTGAAGCAGTCTGGGCGGCGGGACTATAAAGTATATCCGGCTTCCCCGGAACGTCTTTTCATTGCATGGTGCGCCGCCATTATCGTACAACAAAGGGTCCTGATAAACGAAACGGCAAAAAAGAACGTGCCACGGTACGCAAAGGGGGAGTATTTAGACAGCCTTGCAGAGCTTTTCAAGGATATTGAACGCCTGCCCGCCACGCCTGCCGTTGCAAAGTTCCGTTGCTACATATCGGCGGCGCAAAATCAAAGCGTGATTGTCCCGCAGGGAACCCGGATAACATTTGACGGGGAAATCACGTTTGAAACCACAGAAGAGCTTGAAATAAAAGCCGGGGAAACATACGGGGAAGTGAACGGGAAGTGCCAGACAGCGGGCATTGTCGGGAATAACCTTGCGCCGGGGCAGGTGAAAGAAATAGTTGATATTTACGACTATTATTTAAAGGCTGAAAATGTGACAAAGACGGAGGGCGGCGCAGGAGAAGAAGACGACGCTTCATACTATGAGCGTATGCGAGAGAGCATGGAGAGCTTTTCAACGGCGGGTCCGATAAATGGGTATATCTATCATACAAAATCGGTCAGCACGGCAATAGCTGACGTTGCGGCGACAAGCCCGGAAGCGGGGGTGGTAGATATTAGGGTATTGTTACAGGACGGAGAGCAGCCGACGCAGGCAGTTCTGGAAGAGATAGAAGCTGCCCTGAACGCTTCCGACGTGCGCCCGCTGACGGATATTGTCACAGTATCAATGCCGGAGGAAGTGCCGTTTGAAATAGACATGACATATTACATAAACAGGAATAGCCAGGCGAGCACAAGTATCATAGACCGGGACGCAAGGGCGGCAGTAGAAGAGTACATAAAATGGCAGACCGGGAAAATGGGAAGGGACATAAACCCGTCATATCTGACGCAGCTAATCATGGCAGCAGGAGTGAAGCGGGTGGAAGTAAGAAAACCGATATTTCAGGTGGTAGAGGAAACGCACGTTGCAAGGATTGTCCGGGATAAAATGCAGGTTTTGAACGGGGGTGTAGAAAATGACTAACCCCAAAGGGATAAGGAACGCCGGGCGGGATATATACACGGTGAATTTTGCGGACTATCTGCCGGGGGCGTTGAAGCAGGACCCGAAAATAAAAGCGATTGCGGAAGCGGTGACAAAGGAAGCGTTGACGGTCAGCGGGGAAATTGAAAATGTGCTGATATATTCCCGTATAGATGAACTGCCGGAAGCGTTGGTTGACATTCTGGCGTATGATATGCACGTTGACTGGTACGACTATTCTTTTCCGCTGAAAGTGAAACGGGACATTCTGAAAAGCAGCGTAAAAGTACACAAGAAGATGGGGACAAAATATGCCGTCGAAAAGGCACTGGGCGCACTGTACCCGCAAAGTGAAGTTGAAGAATGGTATCAGTACGAAGGGGAACCCCATCACTTTCATATTGTGTGCGACGTGACGGAAAACAGGGTGACAGCCAGCTTTCAGGAAATTATAAATGCCGTGATGATGTACAAAAGACTTTCTTCACATTTAGACGAAGTTGTATATCAGGCAAGTGTGGGTATCAGGGTAGAAACACACACAGACTTTTTCTTGTACAAGAACCCGGCAACGGGAAGCCTGCTGGCGGGAACATACCCGCAGAGGATAAGGCGGGGCGTACAGGCGGGAAGCGTGATTGTAGTGGGGACGGACGCTGCGGGGTTTATCTTTTTACCGACACAGGCGGGGACATACCCATACAGAAACACGATATTCAGGCACACAGGCGCACAGATTGACGCAGAAACGGCTTTAAAGGCTTACGGGTATAGAAATACACCTGCGGGGAGAATAAGGGCAGGAGAAGAGCCACAGAGAAGCCGCAGAGGGGCGCAGGCAGAAA
>JAETQH010000144.1 GCA_021770785.1 Lachnospiraceae bacterium | reverse complement strand
ATGGTTATCGTTTTTAAGGAATTGCTACTACCTATAATACCAGGAGAAAAGCCAAAACCTGAGTTTTATAGAGAATAATGCGATTTTGAGTGAGAAAAAATCAGGAAGTTAACATTTAAGCGAATCAATGACACCTATGGGCATGATATCGGCGACCGGTATCTTCGGGAATTTGCGACGGCACTCGACAGGATGCCGGAGGAACATTGTTATGTGGCAAGACGTTCCGATGACGAATTCAGCATGTGTATTTTCGGATGCAGGGAAAAAGCAAAGATTAACGGCCTTGTGCACGAACTGGAGCGCTTTGTAAGTCAAAACACAGTCAGACTGTCGGATGAGGAGGAAACCGTGATTAAGTTTTCGGGCGGCTATATTGTGACAGACAATCTATCAGAAACGCTGGAAGAGCTGATGAAAAAAGCGGATGAGGCATTATACATAAGAAAAAAAGGCGGAAAAGGAAGTATTGGGGAATATTGCAACGGAAGCATAACATAAAAAAGAGTGTCATAAATCTAATCTGGAAACAGGGCACAGACAGGAGCGGAACATCATGATTTATTTAGAAAAAATAACGTTTCCTTCCGGGGAGCAGGAGAGCAGCTTTTTCCTTGGTCAAAAGCGGACCTGTTATGATTCCTATTATCCCTTTCAGATTTTGCCGAAACACAATCTGCGGCAGATTGATTTTGAGCCGGTAACCATACTTTACGGTGGCAACGGGACAGGGAAATCCACGGTATTAAATATTATTTCTGAAAAATTAGGGCTGCCTCGGGACACGGTTTTCAATAAATCTAATTTTTTCCCCGATTACTTAGCCCTCTGCGCAGTCCATACAAATGGCACCATACCGAGAAACAGCAGGATGATTACCAGCGATGACGTGTTCGATTATATGCTAAATATACGTACACTCAATGAGGGATTAGATAACCGGCGGGAGCAGATTTTTGAAGAATATTTAGAGGCCAAATATTCCCGTTTTCAAATGAAATCCATGGCGGATTATGAGCAGCTGCGGAAGGTCAATTCCGCCCGGAGCCGCACCCAGTCCAGATTCGTGCGGGAAAATATGATGGATAATGTCAGGGAATATTCCAACGGGGAGAGTGCTTTTTTATATTTTGCGGAGAAAATCGGAGAAAACGGGTTGTTCTTGTTAGACGAGCCGGAAAACAGCCTGTCCCCGGAAAAGCAGCAGGAACTGGTGCAGTTTTTAGAAGACAGCGTCCGCTTTTTCGGGTGCCAGCTTGTGATTTCTACCCATTCTCCCTTTGTACTGTCCATGAAATCTGCTAAAATATATGATTTAGACGAGGACCCGGTGGACGTGAAGCGGTGGACAGAATTAAAAAATGTCCGGGTCTATTATGAATTTTTTCAGAAACACGAAAGAGAGTTTTAAAAAGAGGACAAACCTATGACCAAAAAACAACGTGCATTAGAAATTATTCGGAGATTAAAAGAGGAATACCCGGACGCCGGGTGTACCTTAGATTATGACCAGGCGTGGAAGCTGCTAGTCAGCGTCCGGTTAGCTGCCCAGTGCACTGATGCCAGGGTCAATGTAGTGGTAGAAAAACTATATGAAAAATTTCCCGATGTGGATGCATTAGCAGCCGCCCCCGTGGAGGAAATCGAGGAGATTGTCCGCCCCTGCGGACTGGGAAAAAGCAAGGCAAAGGACATCAGCGCCTGCATGAAGATATTAAAGGAAGAATATGGCGGAAAGGTGCCGGAGGATTTTAACGCCCTCCTAAAACTGCCGGGAGTAGGGAGGAAAAGCGCAAATCTGATAATGGGAGACGTATTCGGAAAGCCGGCCATTGTAACAGACACCCATTGTATCCGCCTGACAAACCGCATGGGCTTAGTGGACGGCATCAAAGAGCCGAAAAAGGTGGAAATGGAGCTTTGGAAGATTATTCCCGGAGAGGAAGGCAGCGATTTCTGCCATCGTCTGGTTTATCACGGCAGGGATGTCTGCACGGCGAGGACAAAACCTTATTGTAATAAGTGCTGCCTGAATGATATCTGCCCGAAGAAGGGAGTGGAGCAATGAGAAGCATTTTATTTGTGGGGCTTGGAGGCGCCATCGGCGCAGCAGGCAGATATCTTATCAGCCTAATTCCCGTAAAAGGAGCGTTTCCTTTTTTGACATTCCTTACAAATTTATTGGGAGCTATTCTCATAGGTGTGATTGTAGGATTTGCAGCTTCTAAGGAAAATGCGTCAAAGGACTTGGTACTTTTCTTAAAAACCGGTGTCTGCGGCGGATTTACCACCTTTTCCACATTTTCTTTGGAAAGTCTTTTGCTTTTGGAAAACAGAAAATATTTCTTAGGAAGTGTTTATATTATGGCAAGTGTGGCACTTTGTATTTTAGGCGTTGCCATTGGAAAATATTGCAGTACAAAATGGCTGGTGCAACTTTAGAAAAACATAGCCGGAAAATACTTCTATTTTATTGTCAGTGAAACAGCAAAGCTGTCAGCGGCTGCCAGAACTTCCATGTATTGTGTCTTTTTCTTCTTCTGTTTCTGTGTTAAGGTACTTTTTGTAACAATTATGTAATCATTTTGAAACATAAATGAAACATAATAAAACAGCAAACACAGGAGGTAATCATGAAATATTTATCAATTGCAACAAAACTGGCAGCAGCAGGACTTACGGTTCTTACCCTTACCGGAAGTGCTGGAACAGCCGTAGAGGCAGCTTCCCTTGCAGATATAAAAAATCAGCTGAAAGACAAAGGGTATGCCGTGGCTGTTATGGATTGCAATGAAGATGTAACAGGGATTTTAGAGGAGCTTTGGCAGGAGTTTGCCAACGGAAATTTAGCGGATTGCCCTATTATTTCTCTCCCGGGAAACTGGAAACCCAACGTGCCAAATCAGCCGGACACAGACGCACCGGAAACTGACATACCAGAGACAAATAAACCGGAGGGAGGTGCACCGGGCACAGGCACGGAAACAAATAAGCCAGAAACGAGCCAGCCGGATACGGAAACCCTCAGTTTCCCAGAGCAGGTAGTAAAACTGGTAAACGAGGAGCGGACAAAAGCAGGGCTTTCCGAAGTGACTTTAGATAAAAATATGGAAGCGGCAGCCCTGACCCGTGCAAAAGAAATTGAAACATCTTTTTCCCACACAAGACCGGACGGAAGAAGCTTTTCTACCGTACTAACCGATAACGGCATTACTTACCGCGGTTCCGGCGAAAATATCGCATGGGGACAGCGCAGCCCGGAGGAGGTTATGAAGGGCTGGATGAACAGTGACGGTCACCGTGCGAATATCTTAAATCCGAAATTTACGAAAATCGGTGTTGGGTATTATCGGAATGCGGCGGGGCGGAATTACTGGACGCAGTTGTTTACTTATTAATGAATGATTTGAATGGGAGGTGGCGGGAGGGACGGGGCTGTTTGTGGGGGCGTGCGGCATCTTGCACCCAACACTGCCTGTTTTTGTTCCGATGTACAGAGATAAGATGTTCTAAGAAATCTGTACCAAGGTGATGGAAACAGGACGCAGCCGGTGCAAGTCGCCCTTCATGGCTCCATTGCACCTCAACCAGCCCTCCATGAAGTGAACAGAGAACGATTATTATGTTTTATGTGATAGGTAAGCCTAAAAATTTTCCACGCTTCTGGAAATGTGGTAAAATAAAGAAAAACTGATAAATCGGGATTGTGGAGAAATTATATGTTAAAAAAATACAAGTTGGGTTTTGATATTTGGGGATTACTGCTTTTTCTAATTATTATGATACCAAATTTTATTTGGTTTGTTATTCCTGCGCCAAACGATATATTAAGGTCAAAATCAATCACAGAAACGATTGATACAGTAGCTTCTCTATGTCAAGTATTGATGATTGTTGCTTTATGTATTTTTAAAAACAGAGAATGCAACAAAATATGTGTAACCCCTTTTATTATCCTCGTATCTGGCTGTTGCTTATTATACTTTTTTAGTTGGATAGTTTACTATAGCGGCATAGTAAATGCGATTGTGATATTAGGGTTGACTATTCCTCCTTGTTTAGCATTTTTGTTTTTTGCCATTGACAGAAAGAATGGGATAGCGTTGATTCCAACTTCAATTTTCACAATTTGTCATTTGATATATGGAGTAGCAAATTTTATAATTTGACAACTTCCAGTTTATCTATTAACTGTTTTATCTTTACTTAATTTTCAAGGCTTTGCGGTATGCCAAACCTCAAAATATGTATCCTTTATAATGGTCTCATAAATTAAGACACTTTTTCGGACAGATTTTAATGAATCTGATATACTTAAACCAGTATGAGAGAAAGGATTCATTATCATGTCCAGACAAAGAAGAAATTTT
>JAETQH010000044.1 GCA_021770785.1 Lachnospiraceae bacterium | reverse complement strand
ATTCCTACATATACAATACATTTTAATATTCCAACATGCAAGCCCTATTCTAAAATAGGGTTACTTGTCATGTAAAAAATTTCTACAAGCAATCATGAGAAGTTTTAACTCTCAAGAATTCATATTATATGAAGGAAAACATTTTTTGTCAACATTTAAGTTTACATTGTAATTCAAATGTATTATTTTATTTTCTAATACTCATTAATGTAGCACCTACTATTTTAGGATTTCTTTTGTTGTATGTCCATATCATTTCGTTAGGACAAAGAAAATGATACAAATTAACGATGAACCCACCCTAAAAATCAAAATATGTGACTATGATATAGCCTCAGCAACTTTCTTCAAAGCAGCAAGATATTCCTTTATTGCCTCCGTCTGTTTGTCAACATCCTCATCTGTTAATCCAATTTTTTTGCATATTCGTTAATAAATCCTTTTTCAGAATCATCGAATTCACCCTCTGAATATGACAAGCCCAATGTTTCTAATAAAATAATCTTCTTAATTCGAAGTTCAGACTCCACAAACACTGCGACTACTTCGTTCATTGGAATTGCATTTTCCTCATAAAAAAAGGGAGTCCCATTTCCTTACAATATTCCTGAAACTATTTTCTCTTTTTTGCACGACAGGAGGCAGCCCACCACAATGGACTACCTTCTGCATAATCACACTATTATTTCCAACCAAAATCATTATAATATGTTGGGAATAAAATAAAAAAATATCCGTGTAAAATACTACTTTGTTATCTTTACCTTGCTGCCCTGTCCTTTTCCTTTCAGCAATTTTTTATATGCGGCAAGTTTTTTGGCAGGAGCCTTAATCTTAGCATTTGATTTGATTCCCTTAAGTGCATTCTTTCCAACACTCTTTAATGTCGTAGACTTAATCGTAATTTTCCCTAATTTAGAGCAGCCCTTAAATGTCTCTTTGCCAATTTTCTTTACCCCTGCTCCGATGGTAACGCTCGTCAGTTTCTTACAACCACAGAAAGCCGTATTTCCAATAGAAACCACATTGTTGCCAATGGTTACTTTGATGATTTTCTTATTATCTTTAAATGCGTTTGCTGCTATTGATGTTACCTTGTAGGAAACACCGTCTATGGTAACTGTCGCAGGGATTTTCACCGTTGCAGCTTTTTTATCTGCGGTCTTTGTAAATTCCACGGACACACCTTTCTCTGTCACCTTATAACTTGCTTTGCCGGAAATTAAGGTTGTCCCCTTTGCTGGAAGAGCAGGTTCTGTATCCGGAGTGGTTTCTGTGTCGGAAGTGTTTCCAGTATCAGTTGATGTATCCGGAGTGGTCGGCTGCTCTGGGTCTGTCGTCTGTCCTGGTCTTCTGGCTGTTTCGGAGTGGTCGGCTGTTCCGGGTTTGTTGGTTGTTCTTCTGTTCCTCCTATGTATTGATACTTAATATTGTTTTCTTTTGCATATTTTTCAGCATGAGAATCTTTTTGACAGATAATTGTTAAGTTACTACAACCACAAAACGCGCTCTCCCCTATGCTCGTCACACCTTCTGGAATTGTTATACTTGTCAGATTATTACAATTGTCAAATGCACCCCACCCTATACTCGTCACTCCTTCCGGAATAACAATATCCCCACCACTTCCTTTATAATCTGTCAGCACTCCATTTTCGTCAATCACAAAGCCATTTTCATCTTCTACTCCATCAGCCTTAACCTCTGCATCCTCTGAAACTGTCTACGCCTCCTTTTCCAAATTCAGCACCGTTTCCACTTCCGTCTCCGCTGCCATCACCATTCCTGCCGGAGCAAGACAGCCCAGAAATAAGGCAGAAGTGAGTACTCCCGCCAACAACTTTCTTTTTGCCATTTTTTGTTTCCCCTTTCTCATTTTATAAATTTTCAGATTAATTTTATCCCCCCACAATTTGTCAAACTTTTTATGCATATAATCGTCAATTTCATACATTTTTCATGCTTCCCGGT
Organism: Lachnospiraceae bacterium; assembly: GCA_021770785.1. GTDB lineage: Bacteria > Bacillota > Clostridia > Lachnospirales > Lachnospiraceae > Roseburia. The sequence goes on along the minus strand of JAETQH010000044.1, from coordinate 32,275 downwards.
CTTAAAAATTCTATTTCCCCTGTCTGCCACTGTAAAAGCGTCATTCCGCCCTCTCAAATTCTTTCATCTTTTCTGTTTTTCCCCGGCTCAATCTCCGGGGATCCCATGTTCCTTCTGAATCATCTCATTCATTTTCCGGAGTACCCCCGCCGATTTTTTCAGCTGCGCCTGTTCCTCCTCGTCCAACGAAATCGGAATCACATCCTCCACGCCGTCTTTTCCCACAATGGCTGGCATACTGATGACGATATCCTCCATGCCGTACATGCCGCGCATCATAGAAGAAATCGGAAGAATGGATTTTTCATCCCGGATGATACATTCGCAAATCCGTTTCACCGCCATGGCAATGCCGTAATAGGTGGCACGCTTCCGCTCAATAATTTCGTAGGCGCTGTTTTTCACTTCCTCATAAATCCTGTTTTCCGATGCCTCATGGGAAAAATGTCCCCTCATTTCACAAAAATCACTGAGCTTCACCCCGGACACATTGGCATTCGACCATGCCGCAAGCTCGCTGTCGCCGTGCTCACCGATAATAAAAGCATGGACACTGCGGTTATCCACCCTCAAATGCTCGCCAATCAAATATTTCAGCCGTGCCGTATCAAGCACCGTCCCCGAGCCAATAACCCGGTGTTCCGGGAAACCGGAAAGCTTCAACGCAGTATATGTCAAAATATCCACCGGATTTGACACCACAAGAAGGATTCCCTCACAATTTCTCTTTGCAATCTCCGGAATAATGCTCTTAAAAATCTCCACATTTTTGTGAATCAAATCCAGCCTCGTCTCCTCCGGCTTCTGATTCGCCCCCGCCGTAATAATAATAACTCCCGCATCCACAATATCATCATAATCCCCGGCGTAAAGCTTAATAGGCCTTGCAAAAGGCAGACCATGACTGATATCCATCGCCTCCCCCTCCGCTCTCGCTCGGTCTGCATCAATCATTACCATCTCCGAAAAAATACCGCTCTGCATCAGCGCAAACGCCGCCGAAGACCCCACAAACCCACAGCCTATCATAGCTGCTTTCCGTATATTTACTTTAACCATAATTCCCTCCCTTTCTGATATTGCATCCTATGCCATTTGACAAACATTTCTGTACCAATGTTGCATCCTGTACCATTTGACAAACATCTCTGTACCAATGTTGCATCCTATACCATTTGACAAACATTTCTGTACCAATGTTGCATCATTATGCCATGTAACACACATTTCCACAAAAAACATCTACAAATTTACCATAGTATCCCCCATAGAACCTATTTCTATAACAACCGCAACAAAATTTTTCCAGAATATATGTTCGATTTTGTATTTACTTTTCCCTCCCAACTGTTATATAATAAAATTCGGATATCAAAAGAGTCTATCGATAACTGATATTGGCAGATTGCACAAAGAAGGCTGCCTCATAACCTTATCCACCCCCTTTTGACACCCGAATCCTACCAGATATAACCCCCAAGAAAGGAGCCCCTATATTATGCCAACCCCCATTATCTACCACATCGATGTCAACTCCGCTTTTCTAAGTTGGGAAGCCGCACGCCGGTTAGAGGAAGACCCGGACGCATTGGATATCCGTACCATCGCCTCCGCCATCGGCGGCAACGAGGAAATGCGCCACGGCATCGTCCTTGCCAAATCCCCCCTGGCAAAAAAATGCGGCGTCATTACCGGAGAACCCCTCGCCCACGCCAGAAGAAAATGCCCCAATCTGGTAACCTTTCCGCCTGATTTTGAACTTTACGTGAAGCGTTCTAATGATTTTATGACACTGCTGCGGGAATACGCTCCGGAAGTGGAAGCCTACAGCATTGACGAGGCATTCTGCGATATGACCGGGACAGGAAGCCTCTACGGTGATCCTGTGGAATTTGCCCGTACCTTAAAGGACAAAATCCGCACCGAGCTTGGCTTTACCGTCAACATCGGTATATCCTCCAACCGCTTATTGGCAAAGATGGCATCTGATTTTGAGAAGCCGGATAAAGTCCACACCCTTTTTCCGGAAGAGCTGCCGGAAAAATTCTGGCCTCTCCCCATCGAGAATTTATTTTTTGTAGGAAAATCCACTGCAAAAAAGCTACGCTCCTTCGGCATCCATACCATCGGAAATTTAGCGGGCAGTGACCGAAACACTATCGTTTCCCTGCTGAAAAGCCACGGTGATACCATCTGGCATTATGCCAACGGCATTGAGATTACAGAGTTAAGCCACGAAGCCCCTATGAACAAAGGCTACGGCAATTCCATCACCATCCATTATGATGTTACGGATTCTGATACGGCTAAGAAAATACTGCTTTCCCTCTGTGAAACAGTAGGCGCCCGCATCCGCGATGCAGGCGCCTATATCAGCGTGGTTCAAATACAAATTGTAGACAATGAATTCCGCCAGCGCTGCCACCAGACAACGCTGCCTTCCTCCACCAATATTACTGAAAAAATTTATGAAACTGCCTGCTGCCTTTTCGACAGCCTGTGGGATCACTCTCCCATCCGCCTTTTAGGGGTTTCTACCGGCAAAGCCACCACCGAAAGCTACGAACAGTACAGCCTCTTTGATACCGGAAAAAACGAGCGTTTATCAAAATTAAATTCCGCCGTAGACGATATCCGCAGACGTTTCGGGGAAGATTCCGTCAAACGCGCCTGTTTTATCGAAACCTCTACGAAGAATAAGGGCTCTGCCGGAAGTATGCCGAAGAATAAAGACAGCTTAAGCCACTTCCTCAAACTGTGAATTATACAGATTCGCATAAAATCCGTTTGCAGCCAGAAGCTCCTCATGATTCCCCTGCTCCACAATGTCGCCGTCCTTCATCACCAGAATCAGATCGGCATCTCGGATGGTGGAAAGCCTGTGGGCGATAACAAAACTGGTTCTTCCCCTCATCAGGTTATCCATGGCTTTCTGAATGGCAATCTCCGTCCTAGTATCCACCGAAGAAGTCGCTTCATCTAAAATTAAAATCTTATTGTCCGCTAAAATAGCTCTCGCAATCGTAAGGAGCTGCTTCTGTCCCTGGGACACGTTGCTGGCATCCTCATTCAGTTCCATCTGGTAACCGCCGGGAAGGGTCCGGATAAAATGGTCTGCATGTGCCGCCTTTGCCGCTGCAATCACCTCTTCGTCGGTGGCGTCTAATCTGCCGTAACGGATATTTTCCATAATGGTTCCTTTAAACAGCCAGGTATCCTGCAGCACCATACCAAAGGCATCCCTTAACTCCCTTCGGTTGAAGTCCTTAACGTTATGCCCGTCAATCCTGATTGCCCCGCCATTAACATCATAGAAGCGCATCAGCAATTTCACCATAGTGGTTTTTCCTGCTCCGGTAGGACCTACAATGGCAATCTTCTGTCCCTGTTTTACCTTTGCACTGAAATCTTTAATAATCATCTGCTCCGGATGATAACCAAAACTTACATGCTCGAACTCTACATTTCCAATGACCGTATTCACATCCACCGCATGCTCTGTCACCTGATCTTCCTCTTCTTCCTCTAAGAACTCAAAGACACGCTCTGTTGCCGCTGCCATGGACTGAAGCTGGTTGGTCACCTGCGCAATCTGGGTGATAGGCTGGGTAAAGTTTTTCACATACTGAATAAATGCTTGGATATCTCCAATGGTAATCACATTCCGAATTGCCAAAAGCCCCCCTGCCAGCGCTACTGCCGCATAGCCTAAATTACCGACAAAACCCATAATCGGCTGCATCATGCCGGATAAAAACTGGGATTTCCATGCGGAGTCATACAAAACATTGTTGATACGGTCAAATTCTTCAATCGTATCCTTTTCCCGGTTAAAGGCTTTGATTACCAGATGTCCGCCGTAAACCTCTTCCACCTGCCCGTTAATATGACCTAAATATTCCTGCTGGGAGCGGAAAAATTTCTGGGAATGCTTCACCACCACAGAAATCAATCCCATTGAGATAGGCAGTATCACAATGGCAATCAGCGTCATCAGTGGGGAAATGCTAAGCATCATGATGAAAACACCCACCATGGTTGCAACCGAAGTAATCAGCATAGTGACACTCTGGTTCAGTCCCATTCCCAACGTATCCACATCGTTGGTGATACGGGATAACACCTCTCCGTACGTTCTGCTCTCAAAATACTTCATAGGCATACGGTTGATTTTTTCCGAAATCTCTTTTCTGAGACGGTAACAGATTTTCTGGGTGATTCCCGTCATAATCCATCCCTGAATAAAATTGAAAATGGCACTGCAGAGATATAATCCCAATACAAGAAGCAGTATCTTCCCTATTTTATCAAAATCGATGCCCCCGGTGCCGGAGATCTTTGCTATCAGGCCTTCGGATAGCTCTGTGGTGGCACGCCCCAAAATCTTCGGTCCAGCCACATTAAACACGGTGGAGCCCACCGCAAAAAGCAGAACCACAACGATTGCCGCTTTATATTTTCCGATATAAGCCATCAGCTTTCCTATGGAGCCTTTAAAATCCTTCGCCTTTTCTCCCGGCTGCATTCCGTGGCCCATGGGCCCTCTTCTTCTGTTTGTGCGTGTTTCGTTACTCATGGTCAGACACCTCACTTTCCTCTAACCCAAGTTCCTTTGCAGAAAGCTGTGATTTTGCAATCTGCTGATACGTATCGCAGGTTTTTAACAATTCCTTATGGGTTCCTTTTCCCACAATTCTTCCGTCATCTAACACCAGAATCTGCTCCGCATGGAGGATGGTGCTGATACGCTGCGCCACAATAATCACCGTGCTGTCCTTCACTTTCTCCGCAAGGGCTTTTCTAAGGGCAGCATCCGTCTTTAAATCCAGTGCAGAAAAGCTATCGTCAAATACATAGATTTTCGGCTGTTTTGCAATGGCTCTGGCAATGGCAAGACGCTGTTTCTGACCGCCGGAAACGTTGGTTCCTCCCTGGGCAATGGCGCTGTCATAACCGTCGCTCTTCTCTTCGATAAAATCTGCCGCCTGGGCAATTTCCGCAGCTTCCTTTATTTCCTCCTCCGTAGCATTCTGTCTGCCGAATTTCAGGTTTGAGGCAATCGTACCGGAAAACAGAACACCCTTCTGGGGCACAAAACCAATTTCCTCCCGAAGCTCTGACATGGAAATATCACGGATATCCTGACCGTCAAGGGTGACGGAACCGGAAGTCACATCATAAAGACGGGGAATTAAGTTTACTAACGTAGATTTTCCACATCCGGTGCTTCCGATAATTGCCGTGGTCTTTCCCGGCTCTGCCGTAAAGTCAATCTGCTCTAGCACATCCGCCTCTGCCCCCGGATAACGGAAGTTCACATTTGTGAATTTCAATACACCCTGATGGGATTTTAAGGTTTCCGGATTCTCTTTATCCATAATAGAAGAATCCGTACGGATTACTTCGTCAATACGCTCTGCCGCCACAGCCGCACGGGGCAGCATAATGGACATCATGGTCAGCATTAAGAACGACATGACAATCATCATAGAATATGTGATAAATGCAGTCATGGCTCCCACCTGCATGGTTCCCGCATCGATTCTGTGGGCACCGAACCATACGATACCTACCGTCAGGATATTCATTATCATCATCATGCCCGGCATCATAAAGGTCATCACACGGTTGGTAAACAGCATGGTTTTTGTCAAATCCTTATTGGCAAGGTCAAACCGCTCCTCCTCCTTCTGCTCCCGTCCAAAGGCACGGATTACGGAGATTCCCGTCAAAATTTCTCTTGCCACCAGATTAATGCGGTCTATCAGCTTCTGCATCAACTGGAATTTCGGCATGGCAACCGCTACCAATACCATCACATAACCTAAAATCACAAGGACTGCCAATGCAATAATCCATCCCATTCCAGCTCCGGTCTGTACTACCTTTAAAATACCGCCAATGCCAAGTATGGGCGCATATGCCACCATACGAAGCAGCATAGCGGAAACCATCTGTATCTGCTGGATATCATTGGTGCTCCGGGTAATCAGAGAGGCAGTAGAAAACTTATCCATCTCAGCATTGGAAAATCCCACCACTTTTTTGAATATTTTCCCCCGCAAATCCCGGCCGATTCCGGCCCCGATTCTTGAGGCAAAAAAGCCTACCAGCACGGTGGCAACTCCCATAAGCAATGCCATTCCAATCATTTTTAAGCCTGCTGACAGAAGATAGGTCTGCTGTGTGTCCTCTACCTTTAACCCTGCCGCCTCATGACAGGACACCGCATAGGCAACCCCCATGGACTTCACCATGGAGCTTCCCATGGTGTCTATGGTGCTCTCTAAGGTATTTCGCATAGCAAGAAGCTGCTCCTCCGTCATCTGGCCTGCCGCTTTCATTCCCGCAAAAAGCGGGCGGATGTCCACACAGGTTTCCACCACCGTAGTTCCATCCTCATCCTCTGTTTCCCGCTCAAAGGTTTTTAATTCTATTCCCATGGACGCCCCAAGCTGTTCCACTGTCATGGCATCTATGGCAGCAGCATCCATGCCGGTCTGCTCCGCAAACATCTGCTTAAAGGTTCCCTCTTCCATGGCTGACATCTGATAATTTAACAGTAATGGCAGCATAAAGGTTTCATCTAACGCATCCAATGTATCTTCTTCTGCGGTAAGACGGTAAATCTCCCCGTCTTTCTCGTAGCAGCTCTCCCACTGCCTGCTTTCCTCTTCCGTCATAAACAGCGTTGCCAGTTCATATTCCTCCCCGGTAACTGCCTCCGGGACAACATGCTCTACGCCGCTGTTTATAATCCCCACATCAATGATGTCTGAGGTATATGCCGGCAGCGACAAATCGCACCATGCCTGCACCATCAGCAACGCAAGAACGATGATAATAGATTTCCAATAAGGAAGCATATTTTTAAATATTTTACTCATCTTCCTTTCTCCTTTCTTTTTTTCTTGATACGAAGCTCAATCTCTTCCTTCGCAATCAGATAGATTTCATCCAGATATCCAATGAGCCGCAGGATATCCTCCGGCTCCATCTTAGCAAAGACTGCCAGCGTCACTTCGTCTAAATCGCTTTTGCAATCTTTTATGATCTGTTTTCCCTGCTCCGTCAGCTCCACATAGGTATTCCTCCTATCCGCCCTGTTGACACTCCGCTCAATCAACCCTTTCTCTTCTAACCCTTTCAGTGTCCTTGAAATCGCTGAAGGCTTTGCCTGCATTTTTTCTGCCAGAACGGAGGTAGTAACTTTTTTCTTTTCCTCCCCGCAGTTTAAATGAGATATCTCCATCAGGGTCATAAAATCGCCTTTTGTCATGTCCGGCAACAGTTCACTAATCCTCAGTTTATGAAATTGGGACATCGTCGTGAAAAATTGCCTGTAAATGGCTTCCATCTTTTCCTCCTTGCCCATACTTTTCCCTCCAAACCGGACTTAACCTGCCCTGGCTGAACTTTTTCATTCACCACCTTGTTAATATTTAACATTGTTAGTTATTAGCATGGTTAAAAATAACATGGAAAATCAGCCACGTCAATAGCTGCTTCCCATGTTTATGTTTTTTTCATACTTTCTTTATCTTCCGTTTTCGTTACTTTTATGAATCGTTTCTAGAATCATCGCCAAATCCTGCATCCCGTATTGCCCGGGAGCGCTGCATTTTTTATTGGCACCAAAAGTGACACAGGAGCCAAAGGTTTCTCCGCAAAGTCTGCTAATCCCCCCTAATTGTCCCATGGACATGGTAATGACCGGTGTGTCCCCATTCTCTCTCTTAAACTCTTCCGTCACCTCCAAAAGATTTAATACGTCCTTGGCACTCGCAGGCATCACTGCCAGTTTTACAATATCTGCGCCTCCTGCGCACATCCGTTCTAAGAGCATTTTCATCACATCTTTTGGAGGTGTTTCCTCAAAATCGTGATGGGACGCCACTACCTTTACCCCCTTTTCCTGAAGCTGTTTGATTTTACGCAGGGGCTTTTCCTCTTCAAAATACTCTAAATCAATCAAATCCACACAGCCGGACTCCGCCGCAAGGTCATGGAGGTCTGCTAACATTTCTCCCTCCGGCTGCGCCTCACCGCCCTGCTTTTTGCTGCGAAAGGTGTAGAGAAATAATTTTTCTCCCAGCACCGGCGCCACCGTCTCTAAAATCTCACGCACCGTATTAAAATCCGAAAAATTCTCAAAGGCATCCACCCGCCACTCTATCATATCTGCCGGGCTCTGGGTGAGATATGTAATCTCCGTAATAATTTTCTCCTTCTCCCTCTCCATCACCGGAACGCAGATAAGAGGCTTACCCGTCCCGATTTCCCTGCTTTTTATCATTAATTGTTTCATTTTATTTACCACCTTTCCGCAAAAGACGCCTCTGCAATTATTCTATATTATAATGTACTTCCCCATATTATGCAAACATTTGACAATCCGGCTAATATCCTTTAATATAGCTTATGAAAATTCGGAAAACAAACGCAGCTATGCGTAGAAATGAGGATATGTTATGAGTTTTACATTTTTAAACCAGCTGCCTTCTCCGGCAGATATCAAGAGAGATTACCCTCTTCCAGCAGAACTTGCAGCATTAAAAAAAGAAAGAGACGCTATGATTTCCGATGTCATTACCGGAAAAGATGACCGTTTTCTCGTTATCATCGGTCCCTGCTCCGCAGACAATGAGGATTCTGTCTGCGATTACGTCAGCAGACTTACCCCCATTCAGGAAAAAGTGGCTGACAAGCTGATTATTATTCCAAGAGTTTACACCAACAAGCCCAGAACCACAGGAGAAGGCTACAAGGGCATTGCCTCCCAGCCGGACCCGGAGAAAGCGCCGGATATGGTGGAAGGCCTGATTGCCATGCGTAAGATGCACATCCACGCCGTGAAGGAAAGCGGCTTAACCTGTGCGGATGAAATGCTTTACCCGGAAAACTGGGGCTATGTGGAGGATTTACTCTCCTATGTTGCCATCGGCGCCCGCTCAGTAGAGGACCAGCAGCACCGCCTGACCGTCAGCGGATTTGACGTTGCCTCCGGTATGAAAAACCCCACCAGCGGCGACTTTTCTGTTATGTTAAACTCCGTTTATGCGGCACAGCACCCACACCATTTTGTATACCGCGGCTATGAGGTGGAAACCAGCGGCAACCCGCTGACCCATGTGGTACTCCGGGGAGCTGTCAGCAAACACGGAAATACCACTCAGAATTACCACTATGAGGATTTAATCCGTCTCTGTGAAATGTACGATAAAATGGATTTAGTAAACCCGGCAGCCATCGTGGACGTAAACCACTCCAATTCCGGCAAAAAATTCAAGGAGCAGATTCGTATCGTCAAAGAAGTCATGCACAACCGTCAGGTGTCGGAAGATATTCACAAGATGGTGAAAGGCGTCATGATTGAGAGCTACATTGAAGAGGGCTGCCAGAAGATTGGCGACCATATTTACGGAAAATCCATCACAGACCCCTGCTTAGGCTGGGAGGATTCGGAAAAACTGATTTATCAGATTGCAGAAATGTGTTAAGGCTCACTCCAGTGGACACTGGGAAAAACCTGTCAAGCTAGCTTGTTTTAGGCATGTCTTATTGGCATGTCTAAAACAATATCATTTTATACATCTTACCATCAGCTCTATACTTCAAAATTTTCCGTCTTTAAATCACAATAATATCTTCCACTTTCAGCAGTGAATTTCAGAACGCAATAATCCGGGTCTGTAACTCCCTTTTTGTAAAAAACGGTATCTCCTTTTCTCCAAATCATATTCTTTACTTCTTGGTCTGTTAGTACTTCCATTTTCCCTACCAACATAACACCAGTATACTTTATTAATCCCTTGTGGTAAAAATAAATACTGGCATTGGAATTGTTTTGAAATTGCTTTACTCTAAGAGATGACGTATTGGTAGAAAAATAGAATTCTTTTAATCCATTCATTTTTCTCGGTTTCAACATAGCCTTCATGTTTGGATAACCATTCTCATCAACCGAACATATAAAACTTACCTTTTGCTGCCTAATAAATTTCTCTATCCCGTTCAATTCCATTCTTTATCTCTCGCTCCGCTTCTTTAATTAACGAATACATTCTCATATCCAGCACTGTACTGTTTTTGACTGCATTATTCCTTAAAAGTCCCTCAAACTGAAAGCCAGCCTTTTCAAGCACTCGACAAGATGCTATGTTGTAAGTAAAAGGCTCTGCAAATATTCTCACACCGAAAAACACCAATGCTGCCAGCAACCTTATCATCGACAGTTATTGCAAAAGCAAAAGTTTTCGTTTTATCAGCCGAAAGCATTGACGTTATATATTCTTCTGCATCCTTCTTTGTATATGGATATGGCAATCCGTCACGCAGATTGTCGAGTATCTTTTTATTATTCAACATTTCAGCTAATCCAGTCGCATCTTCTATCTTCCATTCTCTTAAAAGTATTTTCTGTTCTTCTATCAATTTATCATCCTCCACTATGGCTCATAATCATATATATTCATCATTTTTCCTTCATTATCTCTTACATTGTGTTTTTATCTCTGTCTCCTAATCTTATCACAGTAACAGCTAGTTTTCCACAAGAATCAAATAAGCTCACCCTCTCGGGTGAGCTTTTAAATATACCTCTCGAATACGTCCCTGTCCTGCCTGGGAATAGATTTGTGTGGTGGAAATGTCTGAATGCCCCAGCATTTCCTGGACTGATTTTAAATCTGCCCCGTTGCTCACTAAATGGGCAGCAAAGGAATGGCGCAGTGTATGAGGTGTAATCTCCGCTGTAATTCCCGCCTTTTTGCCGTAGGATTTAATCAGTTTCCAAAAGCCTTGGCGGCTCATATCCTGTCCTGTGCAGTTTGTAAAAAGCCAGGGACAACTCTCGTTCTCAACTAACTGTGGTCTCCCCTGCTCTATATATCTTTTCAGTGCGTCCCGTGCCACATCTCCAAAAGGAATGATTCTCTCCTTATGTCCATCGGTACAGGTCACATATTCCATCTGTAGATTCAAATCCGTTATCTTTAAAGAAATCAGTTCCGTCACCCGAATCCCTGTGGCATACAAAAGCTCTAACATTGCCCGGTCCCGCAACTCCTTCGGCGTGTTTCCACAGGGCTGCTCTAACAAAAGCGTCACTTCCTCCGTGGAAAGGATGGCAGGCATCTTCTTTTCAATTTTCGGTGCCTTAAGTTTCTCGGCGGGATTTGCGTTTATTTTCCGGATTTTTTCCAGATAATGAAAAAATGCTTTCATAGAAGCAATGCTTCTTGAAATAGTAGCCGGCTTCCTGCCTTTCTTTTCTAAATACATCACATAGGCATTCAGATGCGTAACCGTCACGCCTTCTGCCTCAGTAACATTCTGTGCATACAGAAATTCCCGCATTTTCCTCAAATCACGCTCATAAGAAACCTCTGTATTTGCAGAGGTCTGCTTCTCCCTATGAAGATATTGAATAAAATCCTGTATGTCCTGTTCCATATTCCTACCTGCCCTATTTCTGTTTTTGTCTCTGCCATAAAAATGTACCCCGGATTGAGGTACATTTACTATTATAATAACAAGTTTTTAGAAAAGCAATCGGTATTTTTCCGGAAAAAACAGGCTTTTTTTCAATTCTACAAGATATCGTTTTTCCCTGTTTTTTCTTACCATATCTTGTAAAAATTCCGTAAACTTTTTTCAAAATTTTTTTAATATCTGCTGCCACAAAACCGGGCTGACATATACTTCTGACAAAATTCCCAGGATAAAAAACAGCAGGCAAAGAGCATATCCCGCAAAAATTCCCGGACTATTGCTCCTAAGATAAGGCTCTTCCTTTATCCGTATAGAAAAGAACATGGCTCCTCCGGCAAGGTAAAAAAGCCATTGGGGCAGCACCCCGCTTAACACCAAAAACACGCCTCCGGCACCAAAATTGGCAATGGCAACCACCATAAGGATACCAAAGGCTGCCGCCAGCAGACATTCTAATAGCAGCAGCACCGTTTTTGCACGAAAAAATCTCTCCAAAATCAGTGCTGCTGCTATCTCCTTTCCCCTGAGCCAGAGGATTTGATATAGTAATTTGTCGTAGTTTATTTTTGCATAGGCATATTGATTCAAAAAGTAAGTATTAAAAATCCCATAAGTGGTCAGCAGTTCCTTTCCCCACAGATTTGCAATCAGAATCCCTGCAAGAAATGCCGCTGCCATCAGATACCCATTCCGTTTCACCCAAAACACCAAACGTTCTTTTTGTAATCTTATGCCCTGCCAAGAAATTTATTTCTGTTTCTGCTCTTCATTCAAAAGATTCTTGTAGGCGAGGATCGCCGATACCGTCTTTGCATCCTGCATTTTCCCGGCATAAATCATCTCACAGAGTTCCTCCACCTCATATGCCTCCACATCAATAAATTCTCCTTCGTCTAAATGCTGCTTTCCGGGCTTTAAGTCTCTTGCCAGATAAACGTCAATAAATTCATCGCAAAATGCCACGGTGGTCTTTAAGGAAAGAAGCTTCGTCAGGTTATCGCTGCAATACCCCGTCTCTTCCTCAAGCTCCCTGGCTGCACAGACCTTTGTGTCCTCCGTGACGCTGTCCCTAGAACCTGCCGGTATCTCTAAAGTCATACGCTCAATGGCATTCCGGTACTGGCGCACCATTAAGATTTTACCGTCCTCCCGTACAGGTACCACTGCAGCTGCCCCTTTTCTATGGGAAATAAAATCCCATTCCTCTGTTTTTCCATTGGGCAGCTCCATGGTATCCGTATAGATATCCAAAATAGCACCTTTCCTCAGCAATTCACGTTTTACTCTTTTTACCTGTTCCATTGTTTTCCTCCATTGCCTGCAATCTCACGTCTAATCAATTCTCACCCGTGACTTTTCCACATACAACCGTCGAAAGCATACGGACATATGTTCTTCTCTCACCCGTGGCTTTCCAACATGCGGTAGCCCACCCTCGGAATTGTTGTAATATAAATCGGATGCATCGGCATTTTCTCTATTTTTTTACGGATATTTGTCATATTTACCCGCAGAATCCGGCTGTTATACTCCATATAAGGCCCCCAAATTTTTTCCAGCAGCATCTGGTATGTAACAACAGCTCCGGAATTTAAGGCAAGGCACTCTAAAATCCGGTACTCCACCGGCGAAAAATGAACCTGCGTCCCCTGCAATGTCACCTGGCGTCTGGAAAAATCAATTTTCAGTCCCTCGGCTTCATAACAAGGCTCCTGATTTTTGACAACTCTCCGCCGCAGCGCTGTGTAAATCCGTGCTTCTACCTCTTCCCGGCAAAAAGGCTTCATGATGTAATCATCTGCCCCCGCATAAAGTGCATTTACCTTATCCGCAGGTGCGCTCTTTTTAGAGATTACCAGAACCGGACAACTGTTCCACTGCCGGAACCACCGGATAAACTCCATTCCGTCCATATCCGGCAACTGAAGGTCTAACAATACCACATCGGGACAAATCCCTGTGGCAATCTCCATTCCGCTTCTGCCTTTCTCTGCAATAGAAACTTTATACTGTCCCTGTTTTGCCATTCTGCGGACAAATCCTGCACTTTCCTCATCATTATCAATCAATAATAACTTTGCACGGTCACTTATTCTGTTTTCTTCCAATTTTCTTCCCTCCTGTAGCTCAAATGATTGTTTCACTGATAGCTACAGAAGCTTTTTTCTTCCCATCTAAGTGATGGATATAATCTATATTCCGCCACAAGGCAGTCTCACAGGCCACAAGCCTTTTTCGCAGTCCCCTTACGGTAAGCTGGGGAAGCAGAAATCCGATGTACCAGACTGCCAATAAGCAGGCAAGCTGATAACGGCCGGCACTCTCCGTCTGAACCGTTTTCTCTACCATCCGAAGCTGTGCAAACACCAGCGTCTTTGAAGTCCTCTGGAAAAGAACATCCACTGCGGCCGAGGCAGCAGGTGCAGACCACATACACGCCCTGTCTGTACTTTCACTGCTGACATGACCTGTTTCCTCTAAAAAAGAGGTTTCCTGCGGCAGTTTCCATGTAAAAAACAATATGGCAGACAATAACAGCATAACCAGCAAAAATCCCCTGCCGGGCAAGCAGTTCATTTTTGAACGTTTTTTCATCTGTCGCACACCTCCATTTCTGTTTCTATTTTAATTTGCTCTTTTGTAAAAGTCAATAAGAAACCACCGCTTGGAGGACCCTTCCGACAAAAGCCAATAAATATCTGCAAATATAGAAAAAAACCGCCATATTCTCTCAAATATGGCGGTTATCCTCATTCATTCGTTGTCACTCACTCATTATTTCGCATAATCAGTCACTCTAGACTCTCGGATTACATTTACTTTAATCTGACCCGGATATTCCAGTTCTGCCTCAATCTGTTTTGAGATATCGCGGGCAAGCAATACCATATCTGCATCACTAACCTGCTCTGGAACAACCATAATACGAATTTCCCTACCTGCCTGAATGGCAAAGGACTTGTCTACCCCCTTAAATCCGTTGGATATATCCTCTAACTGTTTTAATCTGTTTGAATATGTTTCAAGTGTCTCTCTTCTGGCACCTGGTCTTGCTGCACTGATAGTATCTGCAGCCTGTACGATACATGCAATTAAAGTTTCCGGCTCTACATCACCGTGATGTGCCTCCACAGCATTGATGACAATAGCAGACTCTTTGTATTTTCTACATAAATCCACACCAATCTGAATATGAGAACCTTCCATATCATGGTCTACGGATTTACCGATATCATGGAGCAGACCTGCACGTTTTGCAGTTCTGACATCTACACCAATTTCTGCTGCCAGCAAACCGGAAAGCTGTGCTACTTCAATAGAATGCTTCAGCGCATTCTGACCATAGCTTGTCCTGAATTTCATTCTGCCAAGCAGACGGACAAGTTCCGGATGAATACCGTGAACGCCGACCTCTAAGGTTGCGGCTTCACCTTCCTCCCGAATCATGGTTTCCACTTCTTTCTGTGCTTTCTCTACCATTTCTTCAATTCTAGCCGGATGAATACGTCCGTCTACAATTAATTTTTCCAAAGCAATTCTTGCCACTTCACGTCTGATTGGGTCAAATCCCGACAGAATAACCGCTTCCGGTGTATCGTCAATGATTAAGTCCACACCCGTCATCGTCTCTAATGTACGGATGTTACGACCCTCACGTCCGATAATTCGCCCTTTCATCTCGTCATTGGGAAGCTGTACCACAGAGATGGTAGTCTCTGCCACATGGTCAGCAGCACATTTCTGAATGGCTGTCACCACATATTCCTTTGCTTTCTTGTCAGCTTCTTCCTTTGCCTTGTGTTCCATTTCTTTGATTAATTTTGCAGTATCAAGTTTAACATCTTCTTCAACAGTTTTTAAGAGATATTCCTTTGCCTGTTCGGAGGTCAGACCGGAAATTCGTTCTAGTTCCTGTACACGCTCTTCATTGAGCTTTGCGACCTGTTCTTTCTGTCTGTTGATTTCCTCTTCCTTTGCAGCAAAACCGGCTTCGCGCTTCTCAATCGCCTCTAACTTCCTATCCAGATTTTCTTCTTTCTGGACAATACGGCGTTCACTGCGCTGAATCTCAGCCCTACGCTCTTTGACTTCCTTATCCAAATCGTTTTTCACACGAATGGACTCTTCCTTTGCCTCGAGCGTTGCCTCACGCTTTTTCGTCTCTGCTGCCTTTACTGCTTCATCAATAATCTCACGGGCTTTTTCGTCCGCATTGCCGATTTTTGCCTCTGTTACCTTTTTATGGTAAGCAGTAGTGACAAAATACACGACGACCGCAGTAACAATCAGAGTCACAACAACAGCAATCACTGTCGTCTCCACAGGGCACCTCCTTATAAAATTTTCATTGTACATATAACATAAAAACTCTATCCGTTATCTGTCATAAATTACAACATATAAATTTTATGCTATTTTGATAATTATGTCAAGTGGATAACTGTACAATATGCCTAATATTGCATTTTTCTTTCGAAAAAATACAACATATTGTGCAAAGAAGCCCCTCTGCCTTTTATGAATCACAGACTGCTTTCGCTACACAGCATCGAACTTTTCTGCTTTCATCACCTGTAAAATATCACTGCTCCTGAAGCCTCTGCGCATTAAAAATTGATAGGTTTTCTGCTGTTCTTTCCTGTCGCTTCTCCCGTAATCAAAATGACGCTTTTCTAACAGCCGGCGTATTTTTTCCTGTTCATCCGAAGAAAATGTTTTCTCCAACACATCCTCTATGATAGCTTTGTCAATCCCTTTCGCATATAAGTCCATTTTCAGCCGCTGTCTGCTCTTCTTCTGCTGATGAAACCGGACATAGTTTTCTGCATAGCGGGTATCATCTATATAATGATAAGATTTGACGTAAGCGATGGCCTCCTCAATACAAATATCCGGGTAGCCATTCTGCCGGAGTTTCTCCGACAGCTGGCTCTCCGTACGGTCCATGCGTTCTAACAGGTGCATCGCCCTTTTTTTCGCCCGCATTCCCACAATTTCTTTCAATATCTTCTCATAGAGCATTTCTGATATATACTCCCCTTCTTTAAGGGAAAGCCTGCGGATTTCTCCCTTATAGAGAAGAACCTTCATCCCATTATCAAACTGCACCAAAGCCCTTCCCTTCTCCTGGGGAAGCACTGCTGTAACCTGCAATTCCTCCATGAACTACTCCTCACTGCTTTCTTTCCCGTTCTCTGCCTTGACTGCCGCTTTTTCGTCCACTACTGTTTTTATGCTTTTGGCACCGGATTTATTTTCCGTTTTCTCCTCTTCCTCCTCCGGGGTATCCTCCGTCCGGAAAATCTCCCGTACCTTCGCCTCAATCTCTTCGCAAATCACAGGGTTTTCTTTGAGGTAAGTCTTTGCATTCTCTCTTCCCTGTCCGATTTTCTCTCCGTTATAGGCATACCATGCACCGGATTTGTTTACGACTCCGTTATCCGCTGCCAAATCAAGGATATCGCCTTCCCTTGAGATTCCCTGACCGAACATGATGTCAAACTCTGCCTCACGGAATGGCGGCGCCACTTTATTTTTTACAATCTTTACCCTGGTACGGTTACCCACTACTTCGCCGCCCTGCTTTAAGGATTCAATCCTCCGGACATCCATGCGGACAGATGAATAGAATTTCAGCGCACGTCCTCCGGTGGTAGTCTCCGGATTGCCAAACATAACGCCTACCTTCTCACGCAGCTGGTTGATGAAAAGCACGATACAGTTGGATTTGCTGATAACTGCTGTTAATTTTCTAAGTGCCTGGCTCATCAGACGTGCCTGCAAGCCCACATGGGAATCTCCCATGTCACCGTCAATCTCCGCCTTGGGAACTAACGCCGCCACGGAGTCCACGATGACAATATCAACAGCCCCGGAACGCACCATCGTCTCCGTAATCTCCAACGCCTGCTCACCGCAGTCAGGCTGGGATATGTAAAGGTTATCAATGTCGACGCCGATGTTCTTCGCATAAACCGGATCTAAGGCATGCTCCGCATCAATAAAACCTGCGATACCGCCCCTCTTCTGTACCTCTGCCACACAGTGCAGAGCAACGGTAGTCTTACCACTGGACTCCGGTCCGTATACCTCAATGATTCTTCCCTTGGGAAGTCCTCCAAGTCCTAATGCCAAATCAAGACTCAACGCCCCGGTGGGTATCGTCTCCACATTCATATGTGCGGTATTGTCTCCCAGCTTCATAATGGAGCCCTTTCCGTACTGTTTCTCAATCTGTGAAATTGCTGCATCCAATGCCTTCATTTTGTCATTCTTGACTGCATTTATTTCTTTGTACTTGTCTTCTCTTGCCATAATTTTCCTCCATGCGAACTTATGTTCGTTTTTCTGTTTTAATAGTATTATAATTTGTTCTGATTGTCAACAATTAAATTATAACTTATGATGTGTCCAATAAATGGGACACGTCTTTTTTCCATAAAATCTCCCCCTTTATTTAGAATCATTGCTTGAACGCTCTGGCTGAATTGCCGTTGGTATGCTTTCAGAGAAAAACAACAGACATCTGTTATTTTTTAGAAAAAAGCAAATGTGTTTCAGATAACGTGATTATATCATCAGTCATTTGGTATGACAAGTGTTTGTGATAAAAAAGTTGTAATCTTCTTAAAACGTTTTATCTCACAAATATCTTCTAAGCATAGAAAACAAGGCAATTGACCTTTATCAACTGCCTTGCCCCTCTAATTTTATTTTTTTATGGTTGCTTTTTTATTAACACCTTTAGAAACTAACCACTTCTTGTAAGAAGAAAGCTTACTTTTTGGCACTTTAATTGTTGCATTTGTTGCAGTACCTTTGAATGCCTCACTTCCAACAGTTTTTGTTGTCAGCTTAGTTGTTTTAATAGTTATTGTCTTTAACTTTTTATCCCCATAAAATGCTTGCTTGCCTATTTTTTTTACTTTTGAAGGAATTGTTATTTTTGTAAGGCTTGTACACTTATGAAATGCTTTTTCACCAATGGATGTTATATTTTCTGTCAATGTAATGCTGCTCATAGCTTTACATCCACTAAATACACTTGTACCAATAGTTTTTAAGTTTTTCCCTAATTTCACTGTTTTTAATTTAGTACAGCCCGAAAAAGCACTTGTACCAATACTTGTGATATTACTTCCGATTTTGACAGTTGTGATTTTCGTATTGTTCTTAAACGCATTGGCAGCAATGGAAGTTACTTTGTATGTAATACCCTCAATTTCAACAGTTGCAGGTATTTCTACCGTTTTAATATTTTTATCCGTAGATTTTGAATATTCTACAGTTCCATTCTTTTCACCAGACTTTGTTACTATATACCTGGCTTTCGTTTTTGTATCAGTTAAAGCTGTACCTTTCTCTGGTGCTCCTGTTGCAGCGATAGTTTCTGTTTTTGTTGTCTTACATAAAGTACATATGTATGTTTTTACACCTTCGGTAGTTGCCGTAGGTTGCGTTGTGATTACTCCTTCATCCCATATATGCTCTTTTTGGGGGATTCTCTCTGTTTTTACATCACCACATATGTTACATGTATATGTAATCAAACCTTCTGACGTACATGTCGCTTCTGTTATAACTTTACTATAATCATGATTATTACATACATACTTTACAAAGATTCTATTGTATTTTTCTGCATATTTTTGTGCATTAGACCCCTCAAAGCCGCTAATCACTGCACTTTCCGCAATCGCATATTCCGAATCAAAAATTTCACATTCTTTATTCAAAATTGATATCTGTGCAAGATTATCGCATAGCATAAATGCTCCGCTATCTATACTTGAAATATTTACTGATAAAACAATATTTTTTAATGCATCACAATTACAACAGGCACTATCTCCTATCTCCTTAACCGTAGATGGTATCTCGACTTGTTCTTTCCCTTCCGGTACTCTTATCATCTTCGTAATGTTTTTATTATATAAAATGCCATCTTTTGATGTATAGCCTGAATTTTCCGAATCAACCACAATATTTTCCAAGTTAGTAGTCAAAAAAAATGTCGTCGGTTCAATATTCTCTACGCTTTTAGGAATTTGAATTTCAAAAATATTATCACAGCCACTAAAAGCATAGTCGTGCAAATACAAAACCCCATCCGGCAAGGTAATAGTAGTATCTTTTATCCCTCCCGGACAACATAATAATTCCGTCATATCTTTATTATATAAAATTCCATCACTGGAAGTATACGTTGTATTACTTTCCATAACCTCTATTTTCTCTAATAATCTGCAATTACCAAATGCTTCTTCTCCTATGTAGGACACATTTTCCGGCAAAATAATACTTGATAAATTCCAACAAAACTCAAATGCTCCATCACCAATACTTTCCAGTGTCTCCGGTAATGCTATATAGCTGATATCCGAATCCCCAAAAGCCTCATCCTTAATTGTTGTTATACCATCTTGGCAAAACACCATACTCACATTATAAGCATCCTCTAATACATTACTTCCAATACTTGTGACCGGTTTTTCAGCTAATTCAGATGGTATCGTTACTACACTCTCGTTTCCCGTATATGCTACTATTTCTACAGTTCCATCATCCAATAAAACATATTTATAATCACCACTTACAAACGGCTCTCCACTGCTCCCCTTTAAATCAGAGGAAACACTTACACTTTCATTCTTAACCTTCTGTAATGTTTCCCAGTCTTTTCTTGACTCATCAATCTCTGATGCCATAGCATCAACACATGGTATCATTATAGCACTAATAAGTATTCCCTGTGCAATTCTTAAAATCGCTTTTTTCATAATCCTTCCCCTCCATGACTACATTTTTCTTTAATTATAGTAATCTTGCCGGTTACAGTCAAGGAAAAACAAGTTGTAATCTGCCCTCATTCTGTGTAAACTATAGCTAACTATTATTTTACAGTGAGGACTATCATGGAAAAATTATTGGCTTTTCATTTTGACGAAACAGAACTTTTTCAATTAAGACAGCTTGCCGCCGCCCACAAAATACGCTTAGAGGCGGTGGCAGCCACTGACTATAAACAGAGCCTTGAGGCCTTAGCCTCCGGCAGGAAAAATCCCCTGACAGAGCCTTTTACCGGAGAGGTGCCGGAAGAAAATTTACTACTGCTCTGCGATTTTTCAGAAAAACGCCTGGACAAGCTGCTACTCTCCCTGCGCAAAAGCCCGGTACAGGTGGATTTCAAGGCAGTGCTGACTCCTAACAACAAGCAATGGAATGTCCTGCGCCTGCTGCTGGAACTGAAAGCGGAAAAGGATGCCTATGAAAGGCAACGCCGTACACCGGGAAATTAGGCAGAGATTTGCCTGAGGCGGTGTCTTATTTTGCCACCAGATATTCTAAAGGTTTTTTGAGCCTTTTCGTGAAAAATTTTACCACAACGCCCGTAAAAACTGCCGACAGCACCGTTCCCTCCCTGGTTCCGACCACGGAAAAATCAAAAAAGAAAAGGAACAGCAGCACAGCGGCTACAACGCAGCTTAAATCAAATGCAATTTTCACATTACCAAATTCTTTATGTATGGTATCGGAAACCGCTTTTACAAAAGCCTCTCCGGAATTTATAATTATGTTCGCAATGACGGAAACGCAAACTCTCAGTGCGAGAATAACAATCCCTATGAACACCAGAAGCAGCCTCTGGATATAATGGTCCGCCGCCAGCGCTGACACACACCACAGTCCGAAATCCGTAAAATAACAAAAAAAACAGGACGGTATGAATTTTTATATAAAAATCCATACCGTCCTGTTTTTACCGGAAGCTTTTTTACTCCTCACACTCTTTTATCATTTCCAGAATGTTTTCCTTCGGCTGTAGGCCAATAGCTTTGTTTTTGAACAGCCCATACTGCATTACAATCAGGGTTGGAATGCTCATAATCTGATATTTTAAAGCAAGGGCTGCTTCTTCGTCTACGTTTACCTTGCCGAATTTCACTTTGCCCTCCAGTTCTTCGGAAAGCGCCTCGATAATGGGGCCCTGCATCTGACACGGTCCGCACCACTCTGCCCAGAAATCCAGAACCACCGGGATTTTGCAAGCAAGCACTTCCTGTTCAAAATTATCGTTTGTGATTTTCACTACTGCCATGTTATTTTCTCCTTTTCTTGCGTTCACGCAATATATACTGCTACTATACGAGAGCCACAGGGAACAAATACGGTTCCCTGTGAGTCCATTCGCATTCCGCTTCGCTCCATGCTCACGTCCTCGCGTTCGCGCAACACACAGGAATTTGTGCAAGCACATTCCTGTGTACTCCGCTCTCTTACTCTCGCCCAAACTCCGACAGAGCCAGTCCTTTGTTCCGGTCTAAGACCATGCCAACGCTCCATGCATTAACAAACAAAAGCAATGGCCTGCCCTTTAAATCCTGTATTTTCTTCATATCAGAGGTTCCCACTAATTTATCCATATCCACCTCTTCATTTTCAATCCAGCGGATATGCTCATAGGGCAGATTATCCATGCGGATTTCCACATTATACTCATTTTCCAGACGGTATTTTAAAACGTCAAACTGCAGGACGCCCACCACGCCCACGATGACTTCTTCCATTCCTCTGTCATATTCCTGAAAAATCTGGATAGCGCCCTCCTGGGCAATCTGCTCCATGCCCTTCATGAACTGTTTCCGCTTCATGGTGTCCACCTGGCGCACTCTGGCAAAATGCTCCGGCGCAAAGGTAGGAATGCCCTCAAAACGGAAGGGCTTTGCCGTAGTGATGGTGTCGCCGATGGAAAAGATACCCGGGTCAAAGACACCGATAATATCCCCTGCGTATGCCTCCTCCACAATGTGACGCTCCTGCGCCATCATCTGCTGGGGCTGGGACAGCTTGATTTTCTTATTACCGCCCTGCACGTGGGTGACCTCCATGCCTGCCGTAAATTTTCCAGAGCAGATGCGCATAAAGGCAATACGGTCCCGATGGGCTTTATTCATGTTCGCCTGAATCTTAAATACAAAGGCGGAAAAATCTTCGCCAAACGGGTCAACCTCCCCGATATCCGCTTTCCGTGGCAGCGGGGAATAAGTCATTTTCAGGAAGTGCTGCAAAAAGGTTTCCACACCGAAGTTGGTGAGGGCAGAACCGAAAAATACCGGGGAAAGCTCTCCCTTTGTCACCAGCTCCTGGTCAAACTCGGCGCTGGCACCGTCAAGCAGTTCAATTTCCTCTAACAGCTTGTCCATTGCCTCCTGACCGATTTCTTCTAACAATGCCGGATCGTCAATGGAAATATGGCGCTCCGTGCCCTCCTTCGTTCCCTTTAAGGTATCGGCAAAGGTCATGACCTCCCTGGTATTGCGGTCATACACTCCCTTAAATCCTTTTCCGGAACCAATGGGCCAGTTAATAGGACAGGTGGCGATGCCCAGCTCTTTTTCAATCTCGTCTAGCAAATCAAAGGTATCGTTGGCATCCCGATCCATTTTATTGATAAAGGTAAAAATAGGGATATGGCGCATGACACAGACCTTGAATAATTTTCTGGTCTGCGCCTCCACACCCTTAGAACCGTCAATGACCATCACTGCAGAATCCGCCGCCATCAGGGTACGGTAGGTATCTTCCGAAAAATCCTGATGTCCCGGCGTATCCAGAATGTTGATACAATATCCGCCGTAATTAAACTGCAGTACGGAGGAAGTGACGGAAATACCTCTCTCCTTCTCGATTTCCATCCAGTCGGAAACCGCATGGCGCGCCGTTGCCTTTCCCTTGACAGAGCCGGCTAAATTGATGGCGCCTCCGTAAAGTAAAAATTTCTCCGTCAATGTGGTTTTTCCCGCATCCGGATGGGAAATAATCGCAAAGGTACGTCTTTTTTCTATCTCTTTTCTTAAATCAGCCAAAACAAATCTATCCTCCAAATCCATAAAATCTATCTACTGTTTTGCAGTTACGGACAAAAGCTTCTGTTCTAAAGCACCTCCCGCACTGCGCACTTTGGCACTATAACATATTTTCAGAAAAAAAGCAAAATTTTCCTGAAACGTTCGCGCAAGCTCAAACTTCCAATACAGCAATTTAAGATAGATCTCACAAAATAGGAATAGCTGCCCCTGCACATTCCGGTTTAAGGTTAAAATACGCAAGTATGGTGGCTGCAATATCCGCAAAGCTCTCTCTGGTGCCGTAGTTTTCCCCGGCTTTTACCGGATTTCCGTAAATCACTAACGGCGTATACTCTCTGGAATGGTCAGTGGAAGGCGTGCTGGGGTCGCAGCCGTGGTCTGCGGTAATCATAAGGATATCTTCCTCCCTCATGGCAGAAAGCAGCTCCGGCAGCCGCTCATCAAAATAGGTCAGCGCCTTCGCATAGCCCTCCACATCGTTGCGGTGTCCGTAGAGCATGTCATAATCCACCAGATTAGTAAAACACAACCCGTTAAAGTCCTTTTTCATATATTCTAACGTTTTGTTGATTCCGTCCTCATTTCCTGTGGTGCGGACATATTCGGTAATCCCTTTTTCCGCAAAAATATCAATGATTTTTCCCACGGAAAGCACATCAAAGCCGCTGCCGCTCAACTGGTCTAACATGGTGGTTTTCGGCGGCTGTAAGGAAAAATCGTGGCGTCTCGTGGTTCTGGTAAAGTTCCCCGAATCTCCGGCAAAGGGTCTTGCAATGACACGTCCCACACCATGCTCTCCCTGTAACATTTTCCTTGCGATGCGGCAGTATTCATAAAGCATCTCCACCGGGACAATATCCTCATGGGCTGCAATCTGGAACACGGAATCTGCAGAAGTATAGACAATCAAATCCCCCGTTTTCATGTGTTCTTCCCCATAATCCCGGATGACGTCCGTGCCGGAATAGGGCTTGTTACAGAGTACGCCCCTGCCTGTCCTCTCGCTAAACTCCTTTAAGACTTCCCCCGGGAAGCCGTTGGGATAAGTTGGCAGCGGGCTTGGTGAAATCACCCCTGCAATCTCCCAATGGCCGATGGTGGTATCTTTCCCCTTGGAAACCTCCGTCATTCTTGCCACCGCTCCGATGGGATTTGCTTCTTTTTCCCCGATGTTTACCCCGTCAATATTGAAAAAACCAAGTTTTCTCATATTCGGCATGGAAAAATAAGGGCTTTGGGAAGCCGCTAAAATGGTATTGCTCCCGGCGTCCCCGTAGTCCGCCGCATCCGGCATTTCTCCGATTCCTACACTGTCTAATACGATTAAAAATACACGTTTCATGGTTACCTCATTTCTTTCATTGTTTGAATGTAATATACTCTGTCAGTTCTTTTGCAGAAATTTGTTGCAGATTAAAATTCCGCGAAGACTACTTTATTAGCTCTTTTGTAATTTTGCCGATATCGTAATCCGGCGCATATTGCGCTGCTATATCACATATGGTTTGAATCATTTCCGGTTCTTCTTCCAGCATATCCGCAATTTCTTCCACCGAATTGCCTTTTGCTAACTTTTTACATACCTGCTGCACCAGTTTTTGTGTTTCCCCTCTGCTAATTCCCCTGTTAATTCCAACCTCAAGAATGTTCATCTGCACTGCCTCCCATTCTTCTGATTCTTTTACTTCTGATACAATCTTATCTAGCTCCACAATCCTCTCGTCTTTCACCTGGATTTCAGGATTGTCTAACTTCGTGTTACGCATATATTGTAACAGACTTACCAGCTCTTTGGAACCATTTTTACTGCTCATATTCAGAAAAATTTTTGTTGTACCGTCCTCAAGGTGCAGACCTTCTATTTCCTCGCATTGCTCTGTGAAGGTATACTTTGCCCTGTCTTTTCCGAAAATATCTTCCTGGGTGATAAAAATAATAATTGTGGAGGGCAGTTCCCTGTACTTTGTCTTTTTTCCTGATTTTAGTATGGGACTGTCTAAAAGTCCCTGGTAATACCGGGAACGCTTTACTACATTATCATTGCCTGCATTATTTTCCATCTCCATATTTACCTGCCTGTCATCGGTGGTTCTTCCCCAGGCGTCCAGGCGAATGGCACGCTTTCCGTATTTGTTTAGAATCACCTGTTCCACTTTAACCTCTGACATTTTGATTTCCGGCTCGTCTAAGATGATGCTAAGCACACATTCATAGGCGTGCTTGTTTTTCATTACTGATAAAAACAATGCGAAATCACTTAAGTTAAATGCGTAGCCTTCTGGAAAAAATTCTGCTACATTCGTTACAAACGGTTCTTCTTTTGCCATAAGATTCCCCCTTTTATGTTGTTTCCGATTTGAATAAATTGGGCGATGTGCCCGGTCATTGCCTGTTTTCTGCATAGTGTTTTCAAGTTATTTGGTCATGTAATTTACAAAATGCTATATCAGACAAATTTGATAGGATAATTGCTTTGATATCAGAATTGATAACATCATTATTATAATGATTATTGTAGAAAAATGCAACTGATTTTTTCAGGTTTTTGAGAGAGGGACGCCGGGAAGTGCAGACAGTCTCATTCAGACACGCTCTCGCTCACCAAGGAGCGCAGCGGATGCTAAACTCGTACCTCGTTAAGCACCGGCGTCCTTGGAATGGTCTGTCTGAAACTGTCTGCACTTCCCGGCTGTGTATCAGAAATACTTTCTTGTCCAGTTTACCCCTTGTCTCTAAAAGTACTCCTTGTAACTGCTTTTTGCCCCGACAGCCATTTGCATGAAAAATTATTTTAGTTTTATCTTTACCTTTGCTTTTTTGTCTGTGCCGTCAGTGGACGCTGCCGTAATGGTAACGATCTTTCCCTTCCCGGCTTTCTTCGCCGTTACTTTTCCCTTAGAATTTACTGTGGCATATTTGGAATTAGAGCTTGTCCATTTCAGGGTTTTATTGGCATTTTTTCCGTTGGTGGAAACGGCTGCCTTCAGGGTTATGCTCTTCTTAACTTTTAATGTTTTCGGAGCATTTTTTATCTTTACCTTGGTGACGGCATTTTTCATGATTTTGATTTTAACGGATGCTTTCATGCCGCTGCCATCTTTGGCTTTCGCCGTGATGGTGACAGTTTTTCCTGCTCCGGCTTTTTTAGTGGTTACGACACCTTTGGAACTTACCGTAGCGTATTTCTTGTTGCTGGATTTCCATGTCACTTTTTGGTTTGTAGCATTTTTCGGAGTTATCTTAGCGGTAAGCTGTACTTTTTTGCCAGCGGCGATTTTCTTAGAAGGAGCGGAAATCTTGAGTTTTGTTGTCTTAATGTCATATACCGCCGTTACATTCACATTTTTTGCAGGCATGGTAAAGGTGGTAGCTTTTGCAGTTTTATCCTTAAACACAGTTTCCGGCACATCGGATTTCCAGCCTTTCCAAACTGCTTCCTCCGGTACATTGGCATAAACGGTTACTTTTTCCCCTGCGCAATAGGTTCCTGTATAACCGCTGTTTAATCCGTCTACCATATATCCATTATTTATTGTCAACGTATATTTAGGAATACTTGTATCTGCTGTATCTACTGTCGGTTTCAGGCTATTTGCTGTTCCGTCTTCTTTCAGCTCATAGATATTGCTGTCAGACGCCACGTTTTCCTGTGAAGAATATGCTTTCCCGTTTGTCAGCGGAACGTCCATATGTTTCACCTGTCTGGACATATCGCCGGAAGCGCTGTATTCCTCAATGGTGATGTCCATCGTTCCGTTATCCGTTCCGATATAGCTGACTGTATACTGCCCCGCATCACCATAGAACCAGATTTCCTTCTCGTCATCGACAGCAGCCACGGTAAATGGGGCATCTGCCTTGCAATATGGCACATTATTTACCACAGAAGCCACCAGTTTTCCAGACGCATCATACACATAAACATTTACCGGACAGGCAATATGATACTTTTTCTTAATCCGGTTCCATGATTCATCCAATAAATGCTCATACTCAGAATACTTTTCCGGATAGTCCGCCTCCAAGCCATAAACCCATGCGGTTTTTGTAGATTCGTACTCGGAATAATAAATGTTCTGGATACTTTTAATCTGCTTTTTTAATTCTTCGGCATCATTCTTTCCAAAAGCCGCCTGCAGCCTTGCCAAAAGTCCCTCTGATGTTGATTCTGCAAAGCTATATGCCGCATTGCAGTCCTCGTCTAAGTACTTAAAATTCACATCGATTGCCGCAAGATATTTTTCCGCATTTTCCGTTACTCTGGAATTTGCAAAACCGGATTTTTCCCTCTCATATGCACTCTGCACCAAAGCACGGACATCCATCATTGCCGCTACCTTAACCGTCCGTTCTGCCACATCATTTGTATTAAAAACAGCATTGCAAAAATATGTGGTTGATTTATAAGAAGCCCAGCATAAGGCGGCATAGGGATTGGAGGCATAAATTTCTTCCTTTACACTTCCCCACAATTTACTGATTCCACATTTCGCCACTTCCTTGCCGACAACGCCTATGGCATGTATTTCCATTTTACATGCTAACATTTCTTCACTCATTTTCATTACAGAGGTGCATTCTTTTAATGCCATCTTTAAGTCAATGTTTTCAGCCGGACAGAGTTCATACATATCCTGCAAAATAGTTTGGTAAGCTTCACTCATTTCCATAATTGCGATACAACTGCTCTGATACTCACAAAGCTCCTGCAAATCTCCGATATAGTCCACTGCCTGTGAAATATTGGATAAGACCTCTGCTGATTTTACGATTCCTTTATCTTTAAAATAACCCTGTGACACCTCCCTCAGTTTTTCCTTCTGCTCTTTTGTTAAGCCGGAAATATCATTATCTTCTCCAATCCGAATTCCGTATAGGGCATTCATGTCATTTTTAATAACGCTAAGGAGTGAATTTGCTTCTTTTATAATATCTTCGCCTTGGAAACCGCTATTCTCGGAAGCTGTCTCAAACAAGCTGAATATAATCCCCTCATATAAATCCATTTTTTCAAACGGTTTATCTAAAAGATTTGATGGGTCGTCTATCGCACCTAGCAGCGTCTGTAAATCTTTCCATGCCTGTGCACTTGTGGCAAGCCCGGATTTTTCCGCTTCGGTGTTTATAATTTTAGACGGCGTGTCTGAGTTAAAATAGGATTCCATGCCGCTGTCGGTGTTTTGGTAAAAATCGTAGATGTAGGAAGCCTGGTAAAGGGAGGCGTCAAAGGTTGTGTCTAAAGAATTATCCGGCGGAGTAGTCTCACCAGTGTTACCGTTCCCGTTCCCTGCGTTTCCATTACCAGTATTTCCGTCATCGCCTGTTCCTCCGTTTCCTCCTGCTCCGCTGGTTCCGTCATCGGTGAGAGACCAAAGATTAGAGGAGAGATTAATATGCAAAGCTGGCACAACAGTAACCATATTAAAGTCAACAAAATCACCAAATTTACGGATGTACCCATAGATATTGACAGATGCAGCGTAGCTTGTAACACGTCCAGGTGACCGCAACCACCAGTGACTGTTGCATTCAATATATGCCCCCTTAATATTTGCAAAATCACTTGTCTGCACACATCTGCTAGCTGAATATGTACTATAATCCTCACAGAACCCATAGGACGGATTTATCACTTCCCCGATAGAAAGCAGGTGCACCTTATCATTTGTATTATTTCCGCCTTCTGTATTATAGTCTGAATTATCTTCATTCACTACTGTTTGTCCTACAACCGCTCCCTGTTCTGCACTGCTGAACGCAGTTTCGAAGAAATCACCGTTCAGCCACTCCCGCAGGGTACAGTTTTCCCATGTGATAGATTTATATTCTTCATTATAATCTTTACAGTCTAACCCCTTGTCAGTCACCACAAACAAGGTATTCCCGTCATTCTGCAGTACCCTCCATTTTATCCGTTCCCATCTAAAATAACGGTAAGTACCATCGCCAAAATATCCGTCGTAATTGGTATCACTCTTACTAATTCTCCGGTACTTCGTACCGTTTACCCAGGCATCTCCATTGTTGTCATAAACTGCTCCAGTGATTGCCGATGTTAGGGCGTCCCCGGTCACTTCGGACTGTGGATAACTGCCAAAATAGACATAAGACCAATCGGTATAATCCGTGCCATCGTTCTGTTTTGTACAGTGGTGCACCGGATTTGCCGGAGATGTGGAATCTGCTTTTATAGCTGGTTCTTCCTCTAATTCTTCTTCCTCCATTGTTTCGATTTCAGCGGGGTCTCTCTCCGTTTCTTCTTTTTCGGTTATTTCAGAAGTTTCCAGTTTTTCTTCCTCTGAGATTTTTTTATCTTCTAAATCTTCTGTACCGGAAATCCCACTTTCTTCCGTTTCGGTTGTTTGAACGCTGCCTGTGGTTTCTGCCTGACCATTTTTAGTGTCAGAATCTTCCGAGTTTTCTGTTTCTTCCACACTTTCTGGCTGTGTTTCCTCTTCCCCAACTGCTGTTTCCTCTACAGAAAGAATTTCCTCTGTTGCTGTAGGCTCCGCCGGTACTGTAATATCCGACGCTGTGATTAGCATTACTGCTATTAAGAGCAACGCTAAAAGCCTGCTTCCTGTTTTTCGTCCTTTGTGTTTCATAACATTTCCTCCGTAATTATTTCCAAAACCTTTTTATTTTTTCACATTGTTATAATTACCTTTAATTTGCTTTCATCTTAAATGTGCGTCCCGCCTCCCCGTGTCTTCGCTACGTTAGAAAAAAATTCTGTCCTTGTATATATCTTTTCACAAGCAGTTATTTTGTCTTAATCTTTTTTGATTTCGACCATTCCGAATAAATCTTTGTAGATTTTCCGTCCACCTTTACCATCTTATAAGTCCGAATCCTAACGTAATAAGTCTTCTTTGCTTTCAGTTTGGAAATATTTTTCGATATCGTATTATTTTTTGTTATTGCCACATTGTCAGTCATTTTTTTTGTAAATTTACTACTAGTAGAATATTGAATTTGATACCCGCTTGTCTGATTGGTTTGCTTTTTCCATTTTACAATAAAGCCTTTCTTTTTACTGCTTATTTTGAGAATGCTCGTACCTTTCGGTTTAATTGTAAAGACCTTTTGAATCATTCCTGTATAATTGCCATTAAACTTAATTGTTACCACAGACTTTCCAACTTTTTTATTATTACTGTAAGAAATTGTATAATTTTCACTGCCTATTTCATTCCCTACACTGTCTATTACAGTAACTAGCGGCTTCTTTTCCTTTCCGTTATAAATATAATCTGTTTTAGATAATGTAATATTTTTCGGATAATAGATAATTGCATCTGTTACCGTCTGTCCGCAGACATTACATTTTTTTATACTGCTACCATCCTGTTCTGTAGTTGCTTTTGTAAGGATTGTTTCATATGTATGCCCGGTTGCCGGAACTTCTTTCTGTGCGGTGATAATTTCACCACAAACATTGCAATGACTTCCCTCTGTCTTTCCCGCTTTGGTGCAAGTAGCCGGTTGCATTTCATCGATTACAATCGTATGTCCGGTTGCTGGGATTTCTTCAGTATATGTATCTCCACAGCTTATACAGGTATAAGTTTTTATTCCAGAATTTATACAGGTAGCACATTTTGTTATCTCTTCTGTATAGGAATGAGTATGTACTGCTATTTCAATTGAACCATACGAAATCCCATTCTCTATTGCATACTGTTCCGCATAAGAACCAGAATTACATTTAATCACAAGCTCGGTGCAACCATCAAACACTCCCGGATGACCATATACTGTGGCATCTGTAATGTTTATAACACTATCAGGAATAACTATTGTTTTTAGTCCAATACAATCATGAAATGAACTGGCACCTATTGTTATAACACCATCTGGAATAATCACATCTTTTATTAAACTGCAATATTCGAACGCTTTAAAACCAATTGTTTCTACACCATCATATAATTTTACCGTCTGTTTTCCCTCTGGGCACATAATTAGTGTCTCTTTATCTTTTGAATATAAACACCCTTCATAACTGGAATAATTAACATTATCCTCTGCTACTTCTATTTTTTTTAGGCATGTTGCACCTTTGAACGGAAAACAATCACCACCTTTTGTTGATACATTGATTTTGTTCACATGCATAGGAATAATAATTTCAGTAATACCTGTACCATAAAAAGCCACATCTCCCATTTCTTCAAGACTATCCGGCAAAAAAACTGTAGTAAGTCTATTACAATCTGCAAACGCTTCAGTCCCTAGTATTTTTATTCCATCTGGTACACTAAAACTACTTATTTCTTTTGCCGGAGGACATTTTATTAAAGTTGTCATATCTATATCATATAAGATCCCACTTATCGATTTATAAGCTGTATTTGTAGCTGCCACGTTAATTTCCGCCAGACTATTGCAGCCAATAAACTTATCCCTCATAGTTACAACCGTATCCGGTATACTTATACTTTGCAGGCTACTACACTTGTTGAAAACATTAGAATAAATTATCTGTAATCCACTTGATAAAGTAATGCTCCCTAAATTGACACAGTCTCTAAATGTACCTTCATTTAAAACTGTAACACCACCAGGTATCAATATATTCTTTAAACAACCACAGCCATCAAATGCGAATGCCCCAATTGTTGACACACTTTCTGGTATATTAATGTTTTCTAATTTATTGCATCCTTTAAATGCTCCCCGTCCTATCTCACTTACTCCATCCGACAGTTCTACAGTCATCAAACTACTGCATATCCAAAAAGCATAGCTATTTATACTTGTTACCGTAGCTGGCACTTTTACACTTAACAGCTTACTGTCACACGTCGAATTATAGTTCCCACCTACGGCAGTATTACCGCAGATTGAATTCGGCATCTCCTTCATATTGTCTATCTTAACGTGCTGTGTTTTACGGCACGTTTTTATCT
>JAETQH010000143.1 GCA_021770785.1 Lachnospiraceae bacterium | reverse complement strand
CGTAATGAAGGATGTGATTTTAGCAAAATTCGATGAGGAAGATGTTATTTAGATCTTATTTGTGTCAAAGAAACATTCAATTTCTAAAAAAAAATGAGTATCTGCATATGGTAATACGTTGCCCCGACTATTGTGAAGTCTGGTGATATGGAAATCACTTTTTAGATTCACATTTGTGCATACTGAATTATAATTTCTACGAGAATATTCGTAAAGGCTGCTGCGTACCGCAGATGCGGCAAGGCCTTGACGAATATTCTCATAGAAACGAACACGTAATCAAGCACAAAAAGGCGATTTCCGAGTACTGGAACTCTGATTTCCAAATTTCCAGATTCGAGATTTCGAGCCGCAAGAATATTCATCTCGGTCGCATATTCAGGATATTCGGAAAAATACCAGTCTTCAACAGGATGTCCTTATCTTATTTATTGGTGTTCTTCCAGCCAGCGGACTGCACAGTGCGCCAAACAAGCGGAGCCGATT
The DNA here is from genome assembly GCA_021770785.1 of Lachnospiraceae bacterium. GTDB lineage: Bacteria > Bacillota > Clostridia > Lachnospirales > Lachnospiraceae > Roseburia. The sequence continues at coordinate 3,911 of JAETQH010000143.1, read as the reverse complement.
GGACAAACATCCTCATTGAACCGAACTTTCGGATTGTGTGCAGGAGCATCTCCCTGTTCATCCATATATCCTGCCGAAAGATACATGTATACGCTGGGGACTCTCTCTGCAATATTCGCAAAGTCCTCAGAAGCACTGGCTGATGTGTCAGGAACAGGAGTCAGACCAGGGATTGGCAGTTCTTTCATATAGTCCACTATTTCGTTCGTCATATCAGGATCACATACTAACGGCGGCACCTCTGAAATCATCTCAATCTCTGCCGATCCTCCAAATACCTCCGCAGTCTTGTGAACAACCTCCTTCAGCCGCCGAAGCAGTTTCTCGCGGCTGGCACTGTCATTGGTGCGCAAGGTTCCTTGGAGGACGGCAGTATCCGGGATGATGTTGGGTGCTAACCTGCGGAAAAATTGCCGATGGTCAGCACACAGGATTTGTTGGGATCTGCTTCCCGCGCAATCAACGATTCAAAGGCAAGGTACATATGAACACCGATATTGATTGGATCGATGGAACTGTGCGGATATGCGCCGTGAGCACCCCGTCCATGGATTGTGATTCGGAAACCATCCACAGAGTACATCATGGTTCCGCCGCTGTTGTACATGAATAAGCCCACAGGCATCCTGCCAGAACCGACATGATAGGCTAGAGCTGCATCCACACCCTCCAGTATCCCATGCGCCAGCATATCTTTCGCACCCTCAAAGGTTTCTTCCGCAGGCTGGAACATAAACCGGACCCTGCCAGCCAGCATGGATTCATTTTCTTTCAGCATCTTTGCCGCTGTCAGCAGCATGGCTGCATGGAAATCATGGCCGCAGGTATGAGCCTCTGTGCCGGTTGGACAGGAAAAGGGTTCGCCGCTTTCCTCCGGCATAGGCAGTGCATCCATATCCGCTCGGAGCAGGATTGTTCTGCCCCCTTCCTTGCCCAACTCCGCAGTCACTCCATGCCCGCAGGGATGTGGAGCCAATCCATGTCCTCTCAACTGATCCATAATATAGGCTTGTCCTTTTGGCATATGAAGGCCCACTTCTGCGTTGCGGTGCAGCCAACGGCGGTGAGAGATAGTTTCTTCACGCAGTGCCAGCGCCCGTTTATAAAAATCCATAATCATACCTCCTTAATTTGCTGCGAAAAATTAATAAACATATATTGAGAAAATTATAGCAATCGGCGTTGATAACGTCAACAATGTTTATAGTTTGCCCACTATTTACAAAAAAGACGCATCTGGGCATCACAAAAGTTTTAGCAAGCCGCATGGGTAGACGTAACAAAAGCCGGTGTTACATGGAATGGGGATGCTTCAGAATGGTGTGTTGAGCCATATAACACAGTAGTATAGCATACAGACCTTGGGGAAAGTCTATAAACACTACTGTTTTATAATACGGGGGATGTTTTATTTCTGGCGGAGCGAAATTATGTTGCGCGTATGGGCTGTTCTACAAGAGATAAAGCCCGGGCAGAAGAGAGAGTTGCTATATGGGAAGTTTTTCCTGTGATAAGTATATTTTTTTTATGCTGGCTAATACTATATCACAAAAATGAATGATAAGGAAGGTCAGTATATGAGCAATAACATGGATTTAGGTTATGAGATGTTTTGTTATCAGTGTGAACAGACAGCGAATGGAAAGGGCTGTACAAAGTTAGGCGTTTGTGGAAAAACACCGGAAATTGCCAATCTGCAGGATTTATTGATTTTTCAGATCAAAGGGATCAGCTGTTTTGGAAAATCACTGGCGGCAGCTGGACAGGAGATTGAAAAAAGCGTGATAAGTTTTATTGAAAACATTCTTTTCACCACGCTTACAAATGTCAATTTTGATGCTAAGGAACATGTGAAATTGCTGAGAAAATCACAGGAAATCAAAGAAAATTTAAGGGAAAGGGCAGGGGAGATTAAAAATCATACTGCCCATGCTTCTTATGATCTTCCGGAAACAAAGACGGAGATGTTAAAGGATGCGCATCTGGCAGGAATTATGTATGATAAATCCTTAGATCCGGATATTCGTTCTTTGAGGCAAACGATTTTATACGGACTAAAAGGTATCAGCGCATACGGGCATCAGGCGAGAGAACTGGGCTATTACAGTGACCAGGTAGATGATTTTTATATTCAGGCATTGGAGGCTCTCACAGACGATAGCCTTACAGTAGAAGAACTGATCCGGATGACCATGCGTACCGGAGAAATGGCAATTGCGGTCATGAAAAAACTGGATGAAGCAAATACGGAGGTTTACGGAAATCCAGCTCCGCACAAGGTCAATATCCATATGAAGAAGGGGCCTTTTATTATTGTTTCAGGTCATGATCTCAAGGATCTGGAAATGCTGCTGGAACAGACAAAGGGGAAAGGAGTCAATATTTATACGCATGGAGAAATGCTGCCATGTCATGGGTATGAGGGATTAAAAAAATATCCTCATCTTGTGGGAAATTTCGGAGGGGCATGGCAGGATCAGCAAAAGCAGTTTGACAACCTTCCGGGATGTATTTTGATGACCACGAACTGCCTGATGCGGCCAAGGGAGAGTTATAAAGACCGGATCTACAGCACGAATGTGGTAGGATGGGAAGGAGTAAAGCACATCGGCAGAAAAGAAAACGGGGACAAGGATTTTAGTGAAATCATTCAACAGGCAATAGAACTGGGCGGTTATCCGGAAGATCAGGAGCCGCAGGAGATATTGGTTGGATTTGGGCATCATGCCGCATTAAGTTATGCTGAAAAAATCGTGGAGGCCGTAAAGGCGGGAAAAATCAGGCATTTCTTTCTGATTGGCGGTTGTGACGGAGCAAGACCCGGACGAAATTATTATACAGAGTTTGCAAAGCTGGTTCCGGAAGACTGCATGATTTTAACGCTGGCATGTGGAAAATACAGATTTAATAAACTGGAATTTGGAGAAGTAGCGGGCTTGCCCAGGCTTCTGGATGTCGGGCAGTGCAATGATGTATATTCTGCAATACAGATTGCGACAGCCCTGGCAGATGCTTTTGATACCGATGTAAATGGGCTGCCGCTGTCATTGATCTTATCCTGGTATGAGCAAAAGGCAGTTGCTGATTTGCTGGCGCTGCTGAGTCTGGGAATAAAAGGTATTTATCTGGGTCCAACCCTGCCGGCATTTTTGAGTCCGAATGTGCTGCAGTATCTGGTGGACACTTTTGATTTGCGGCTGATCAGTAATGCGGAGGATGATATTAAGAACTGCCTGAAACAGAATATTTAAGGAATTTGCATCAGGGGGTGAGGGCTGCCTCTCCAGCCGTTTATGATGGTATAGGAGATAACGCTGTTTTCCTTCGATAAAGGAGAAGAAATTTCCACCCATGCATCCGGTGGGGATGCGATGGTAACTGTGCTGGAAGGCATAGGGAAATTCACCGTAGGGGGCAAAATATTTATTCTTAATGAGGGAGAAACGCTCATTATGCCTAAGGATGTTCCGCATGCAGTGTACGGAGAGGAACGGTTCAAAATGCAATTGACGGTTTCTTTTTGAATATCCTGTCAGGTTGATAATTTAACAATAGGGAAATTTTCAGGTAAAAGGCTCAAATTTAACGATAGCAGACATGAAAAGGCGCTATCGTTAAATTTTTATATAGGCAGTCGCAAAAAAGGAACAATATCTACTCAAAAAACGATAGGGTGCATTTTCAAACCCAAGGGTGCAAATTTAACGATTCCTACTCAGAAAACGATAGTATCGTTAAATTATACCCTCAAGGCTCACGAAAAAGATACAATCCCTACTCGAAAAACGATAACAGCACCTACGAGGGTGCATCCGACATTACAGAAAACGCCCTAACCATGGGCGTTTTCGTATACTCAAAAAACGATAGCTCCGATTTTGGAATTGTATCAATTTGATTACGCAATATGG
>JAETQH010000142.1 GCA_021770785.1 Lachnospiraceae bacterium | reverse complement strand
TCAGTCAATGGCGGTCTTCCTCCAATGCTCAAAAGAAAACAGTATTATGAATCACTGGGGCAGGCAGCGTAAAAGTTTCGTGAAGAAAAAGTGTAAAGGTATATTGACAATATCATGCTGTTCCCTTTTTCACTGCTGTCACAACACCGTTTGCGTCTACTTTTGCCACAGATTTCTTAGAAGAGCTCCAGGTTACGGCTCCGTCCACGCTGCCTGCCGGTGTCACGTTAGCTTTTAATGCGTAGGTTTTGCCTTTTGCTAACTTTAAGTCTGTCTTGTTTAAGGTAATGGATTCTGCTTTTACCTCTGTACCATTTAAATCTCTGGTTCCAAGAACTACCGTTCCTCCTGCGGATAATGCAGGAATAGTAACAGACACTTTTCCGTCTGCCTCTGTCATTGCAGCATTTCCATAAACATCTTTATACCCACTGCCTGTCACGGCGATATTGTTTACAGTCACTGCTTCATCTTTTAAGTTGATGCCGACATAAACAGTTTCACCCTGATAAGATTTCTGGAATACTAAGTATCCTTCTGCATCGCTGCCTGCCACTTTCACACGGTCACCTTTTGCCAGTACCTCAGAATAAGTATTTCTGATTGCCAGCAATTTCCGGTAATGTGCCAGCATTGTGTCACTGGTATTTAAGGAGCCATCTGCCAGCTGTGCTTTACTCCAGTCGAAATCATAACGATTGGTCTGGTATGGATAGTTATCCTTTCCATACTGTCCAATTTCTTCTCCGTAATAAATAACTACCTGTCCTTTGGCTGTCATCTGAAGGGAAGCTGCCGCTAAGAACATCTGATAAGCCTGCGCTTCTGTATATCCTTCATCAATGATTTTCTGCATCAGACCATCTTCATCATGGCTGCTGGTGAATGCACCAAGAGTTGCCGTGTTGTCGATAGCTGCATTTCTGTTCTCCATGAAGGTTTCTACGCTGTCAATGTTTCCTTTTACAAAAGCCAATGCCTGATCATTGAAGTCAAAATCTAACAGAGAATCCATCTCACCGGTTCCTAATGTTCCCGTATCGCTGCCATATCCTGCTCCTGAATACTCACCAATCATTTTGAAATCAGGATCGATTTTGGTTAAAGCGTTCTTAAATGCTGCCCATGTCACGTCATCCACATGTTTTACAGTGTCAATACGATAGTAATCAATATCGTATTTGCTGATCCAGGAAGACTGCCACTCAACTAAGAGATTTCTGACATCCTGATCCTCTGTCATAAAGTCCGGCAAACCGGAAAGAGGTCCTTTTTTGGTATCACCCTCAATTAAGTTTTCACCGCTGCGGATCATATCTTTTCCGTTTAATTTTGAGTTAAAGTAATCTTCTGTCTCATAGCCGGCATGGTTTAATACCACGTCCACCATGATTTTCATGCCTTTTGCATGAGCGCTGTCTAATAATGTTTTAAATTCTTCTTCCGTTCCTAAATGTTTGTTTAAAGTAGTAAAATCACTTGCCCAGTATCCGTGATAGCCATAGGAAAGAGTACCTGGCAAATCTGTGGTAAGTCCTTCTTTCATCTCATTTGCTACGATTGGTGTAATCCAGATTGTATTAACACCCAACTGTGACAGGTAATCCAATTTCTGGGTAAGACCTGCAAAATCTCCACCATGATAGCTTAAAGAACCTGTTGCAGAATCTGTGTTGTAATCTCCTACTCCATATGCATCATTGTTTGCTGTATTTCCATCATAGAAACGGTCTGTCACTGCAAAGTAGATGACTGCCTCATCCCAGTCAAAGTCATTTTCTTTCTCACGTGCTTTTACTTCAACAGAGGAGGTTCCGGTGTATGTGTTTCCATACTGGTCAATTACAGTAATTGGAAGAGAATATGTTCCTGCTGCGGTTCCCTCTTTTACTGCAATGGCTCCTTCCATCAGTTCCGGTTTGATTCCAAAATCTTTCTTTCCGCCTACTGTGGTTAAATCAACGGTAACTTCTGATGCTTTAAATGCAATCGTACCATTTGCTTTATCGGAATCAACATTAACCTTCAGTACGTTGTTGTCACCATAGTCCATGGTGCTCTGTGAAAATGAACCGCTTACAGACGCATTAAATTTATAATATTCTAATACGTTGTATTCCTGTCCGTTTACTGTCTCTTTCTGATCATTGAAAAGGTCAAGCTTGCTTTCTTCTGCACTATTGGCATCCGCTTTTACCAGATAACGGTAATAATGTTTTCCTTCTGTCAATTCAATTCCTGTTTTCTCCCATCTCTGGTCAGCGGAATTGTAGGTCAATTCATAAGTATTGCTATCAAATTCTACTTTTACAGAGGAAAAATCGCCTGCCTTATTCTCCGCAAATAATTCGTCATCACGATAGTAAAGATTTAATGTACCATCGTGCATCTCATAACCTAAGTTGTCAGGATAATAGGAAACAATACCTTTTCCTTCCTCAAAGAGAACTTTGGTCATTACCTGTCCCGGAGTAATCTTTACCATATGGTCGCCGCCGTCTTTGCTCTCCCATTCATTCTCCTCGGTACTGTGACGCATACAGAAAGAAACGGATTCATTGCTGGCTGCCACACGGATTGCTGCAATCCGGATTCCGTTGTAATCTGTAAAGGTAACGGTATCATCATAACCGCTGTCCCATGTATAGATGTTCCAGCCGTCATAATCATTGTTGGTTCTCTTATATTCTACCAAAACGTAATGCTTCTGGTTCTCTACTGCAATATCCGGCAGCGTTGTATAAGCCTTGGTATTTCCGTGAATAATATAAATATTTACATCTTCTGCTTTGTCTTTATTTGTGTAATTAACAGTCGCTGCCTGCCAGCTCCAATCAACCGGATTTCTTGCAATAATGCTGATATCACTTAAGCTGGTGGTCCAGGTATATTTTAACCAGGTATAGCCGTTAATTTCTTCTACATCAGTAAAGTTATGTAATGTACCGTCCACATTTTTTCCGTAAAGCCACAGAGCTGCGGAATCTGCTGTTACACGGTCTGGATTGTCTGCATAATAATAGATATGGTAGTTATACTGCTCTGCTACTACATTTACATGTACAGTGCTTGTGTACGTTTTACCACTGCCATATGTAGCTGTAACCGCAATATATGTTGCTGTTACGGTGTCATCTAATACTAAATTTGTTCCGCTAATAGTTGCGCCTGCTACTGCCTCTTTTAAAGCATAGGTTGGTGCTACATCTGTGGAAGTTCCATCTTCATTGTACAATTTCAATGTTTCCGGTAATGCAGTGGTGGCTCCCAATTTCGCCTCAATAGTAGCTTCGCCAAGTCCGGGAATGGTTACTAAACTGTTGCCATTGCTATATTTGCTATTGGCAGGGTCTGTTACCCACGTATCACCATATTTGAATTTATACTCATAATTTCCCGATGCTTTGTCTGAAATGGTAATAGAATAAACGCCATCACCATCCTCGTCGGTCATTTCCTTACCAGTAGTCCAATCGGTGATTGTTCCCATTAAATACAATCTTTCGGTACCTAATGTATTTGCTGATATCTCATAATTAAATGTAACAGAACCGTCTGCATTTAATACTGGGCTTTTTACATTAGATAAGGTTGCCGGATCAACTGGTGCGGTTACGGTTTCACCGGAAACCCAACCTGTTGGTTCGGTTGTTGATACACCGGGAGTAATCTTACCATTTTCTGTAACAGTAGTAATCCATACTTCCATGGTATTTTCTGTAATCGTAATTGAGAAGTTCTCTGTTTGATTCGTTCCTGTTCCCCATGAACCATTATTAAACAATCCATTCACAGTTTCCGCATCATTTTTCGTAACTTTAAAACTGTACCATCCAGAATTTTTGCTGTTTTCCTTTACGATACCGCCCTTTCCATTTTTACAATACTCCAGTCCGCTAATAGCAGTCCAACTATCTCCGGAACCTACCTGAGTATATACCTCGGTCCAGCCATCCACTTTTTTAAAATGAATCGTCAGGTCAGTGCTTGTAGCAGCCTTAACATCTGTTTCTTCATCCACTGCCTCGTTCTCTGCTGCTTCACTGTCTGCTGCCTCAGTGTCCTCACCCTCTTCTGTCTCAGTGTCCTGATCTTCTTCTGTCTCAGCGGTTTTCTCCGTATCGGCACCCTCCGCTTCGGTGGTCTCACTCAGTTCTGTTTCGGTGGTCTCGGTTTCAACCTCTTTTAACTCGGTGGAATCTAATTCCTCTATCATCTCAGTATTGACTTCCGCCGCCGAAACCTGGGTCATCGGAAACTGTGGTAACGTTACCAACATTCCCAAAATTAAAAGCCAGCAAATTGTTTTCTTCGCTGCCTTCCTAAATTGCTGTTTTCCCATCTTTCATTTCTCCCATCTTACTTTTTTCATAATTATAATCCGCCTTTCTGCGAAAGGCACCAATGCGTCATGAAACATCTTGGCTACCTTTCACTTTTCTAATCTATCTTCCATCTGATATTATTTCTTTATAAGACT
>JAETQH010000141.1 GCA_021770785.1 Lachnospiraceae bacterium | reverse complement strand
GGCTGCCTTTTCTGGATTATTTGCCATCTCCTCCAAAATATTTGGAGCGATTGCGATATTGTTCATCCCGTATGTCCCCGTTCCTAATGCATCCATGCTTCTTTGGTCACTTCCGACATTCCGTACCATAATAGGCCCATATTTCTGTTCCAGATATTTTTGGTATGCCTCCACCTTTGGTGCCTCTGCCGACTCACCAGTTTTCTGTAACTGTTCCGTAAAACCCGCACCATTTGCCGCTATTTTCTGTGTCCTGTTCGCATACTGGTATGCACCCGCTAAAGCTCCGTTTACTCCTAAAATACTCATAATAAATTCTCTCCTTTCTGCTGATCAACCTTTTACCATGACTGACAATATGAATCTATTTCCTTTCACAATACAGTCCATATCGCCGCCATATTTTATTGCACATTTTCTGATATTCTTTAGCCCTATTCCATGCACCTCCTTATCCTCTTTTGTTGATATGGGAAGGCCGCTGTCCTTATGGAACAGCACCGCATCATCAAAACTGTTTTCAATCTCTATAAAATACATATTCTTTGCCTTGAAAGACCGGATCGTGATATAGGCTTCTGCTTCCGGCTGTTTCTCCCGCATCCGCATACAGGCTTCGATTGCATTGTCCAGCCCGTTGTTTAAAATAATCCCCATATCATAAGCCTTTATCGTAACGGCATTTGAAAGCATGAAACCTCTGGCATCCAGTTTGATGCCCTTTACCTTCTTTGCCGCATAGCGGAACTTGCTCCCAACCACTGCATCACTGACTGCATTTCCCGTATGCACCCTGTTATCAAGCTGTTCTACCGACTGATACATCCCCTCAAAATACTGCCGGATTTCCTCATCTTCCCCACTATACCTTTTCTGTATCAGGTTCTGCAGGACTGCCATGTGGTTCTTCATATCGTGCTTGACCGAGCGTATCCCGTCATACAGATGTTCCATTTCCACCATAGAACTCTGCATCTGCGTGATCTGGTTTTCCAGTACAATCTTCTCCGCCCGTTCTTCCTGCAGAGCCGCCATGTTCTGATAAATGCGGAAACTGAACACGATAGCTCCAAGCAATACAAGTGCCGTCATTGGGATGATAAAATACAGTGCCGGATATTTTTCATACAGCAATACCGGGACGCCGTCTGTAACGGTGATCAGGAGCAGGCGTACAAGCACTGAAACCAGCACACCTGCCACGGAGGGCAGCAGGTAAAATACTACTTCCTTTCCCATCTGTCCTTTTTCCTTACTGCAATAACTTCCTGTTATCTTTCTTGTGGAAACAAAAAGCAGGACGCACTGTGTAGCTCCCACAAGGAAAATACAAAAGCAGGACAGGATGCCTGCCGCCACAGGCAGATATCCCACTGATATCATACTGGTGCCTGCTTTATGCACCAGCACCTCTATTATCTCATTTCCAATGTACAGCAGGCTGTACCCCGCCCAGAATGACAGCTCCCGCAGGGAGATAAACTGGACAGCCAGAAAAACCTTTAACAGAATATTCCCCTGATACCAGCACACACAGAAAACAAACAAAATACAGAATGTGAAAAGCAGCTCCATAATTAACGCTGCACTGTCCGTATCCGAAAACAGCCCTTCGCTGGCAATCCTTATCGCAACCCATGCAATGCCCGCTACCCATTCAGCATTCCTTATCCTGCACATCTTTGGTGCCGCAAACCTGCCAAAAAAGGACTGGATGCAGTACCCTTCAAACAGGCACAGCAAAACACCAATCAATCCTATAATCCATTCAGCCATCAGCGCCCACCCCATTTCTCAGATACCGCATATAGGCTTTCACAAACTCCCCGTACTTCTCTTTTGCCAAATAAACAAACTCCCCGTTATTCAGGGTAATGCTCCCGCTGTCATATTCCGCCACATATGCCATGTTCACCAGATATCCCCGATGGCAGCGGTAGAAACCTTCCCCAAGCTGTGCCTCCAGTTCGTTCATTGAGGCGTAAGCCTCTATGGTCTCCCCTTTGGTGTGTATCTCCACTTTCTTTCCCCTGCTCTCAATATAAGGGATGCTGTCCTTTTCCAACGAAAAACTCCGATTCCTCGTCTTTATGAATACTGTTTCCCGCCGGTTACTTTTCCTCTTCTCCAGCTCTCGTTCTGCTCGGTGGAACACCTCATGGAACTTATCTTCCTCTATGGGCTTTAGCAGATAGTGGAAAGCGGCAACATCAAACGCCTGGAAAACATATTCCCGGATTCCTGTTATGAAGATCAGAATGGTATCTTCATCCCTCTCCCGGAGTTTCTTCGCCGTTTCAATCCCATCTGTTCCCTCCATCTGTATATCAAGGAATACAATGTCAAACTTCTTGTCGGCGGCAAGAAGCGCATCCCCCGTCTCATAAAGATCGGTGCCTATCCCCGCTTTCTCTTTTTTTATCAGTTCATTTATCTGTTCACGGATGGCTTTCTCGTCATCACATATGGCTATGTTCAATCTCATCACCTGCAATTCGTTTCCCATGAGAATAGCTTCCCCACAGGCAGTTCTTTTTACTTTTTATATCGGCAGATAATTTTCGTTTTTCGCCGGGAGGGAACGAAACCCTATTTGAAAGGGAACGAAATCTTTTTTCTTTTCACTAAAATGTAAAAATCAGTCTAAAGTTTTTCGCCTTTCGTCCGACAGCACCACTCGCATATTACCTCTAACCTCCCCGCTTTCCAAGTAATTTCCGTTATCAGACCGCCGCATATAGAAAAAGGGCCTGTGAGCCCTTTTCCTCTTTATCCTTAGTGTAATTCCAGTAACCGGGATATGTTTTCCCCTAACGCCATCTCCGCTGTCCTCTTGTCCGGGCTGACAAATTCAATGAGCTGCCTGTATAGATACGGTTCCCCATAAGGGGCATCTGAACTGTACAGACATCTCTCCGGCAGCTCGGTCAATGCCATTTTCGTGGCTATGGACGCAAATGCAGCAGAAAGGTCTAAGTAGACATCATCATGCTCTTTTGCGAATTTGATCACATCCATCCAGTTTGAGCCGCCCAGGTGTCCGAAAATAATGGGAATGCCGGGATACTTTTCACATAACGACATTAGGCATTTTATCCCGCTTATCGTGACCGGGTGGAAGGTATGCACCCAGACAGGATAAATCCTTGTTTTCTTCAATGCCCGGAAGATTGTTTCCAACTGCATAATCTGTTGTTCACTGCCAGGTGTAAACTCTCCGATTCCATACAGAGAATTGGAAGTGATCTGTGTGTCAATCCACTCCTCCGTTTCTTCCAGCTCCATCCCCAAAGGCACAGCGCCGAAGCCTAAAAAGCGGTCAGGGTATGTCCTTACTGCCTCCACCACTTCTGCAATATTCTTTTTCAGGCGGCAGATGTTATCCTCCTTAGTGTTGAAGCCTGCTAAAATCTTATTCAGGGCTGCCATTTCCGCTTCCAACTCGCTTAATGTGCCTGCTTTCTCCGGATGCGGCGCAGTGCAGAATAATACCGCTTTGTCCACTCCCGCCTCGCCCATTTTATCCAACTGCATTTTTGCTGGGAACATAATATGTTCGTGGCTGTCTATGACCATTTTCAAAACCTCCTTGACAATTTTGGTATACTGACGTTAGCATTAAGGAAGGTCAAAATCAAGTACGCACTTTTTTGAAACAAGGTTTCCTTTTTGAAACCGTGCGTGGAAAGGGGCAATACATGGCAAAGGTACAGGCGGCAGACGAACAGTGTCCGGTAGAGTTGGGACTGAATATCTTAAGCGGGAAATGGAAACTGAAAATACTCTGGCATCTGTCGAAAGGCACAATCCGGTTCAATGAACTGCAAAGGCTCTTAGGGAACATCACAACCAAAACCCTGACACAGCAGCTCCGGGAACTGGAAGAACAGGGAATCGTGCTGAGAAATGTTTTCCCGGAAGTTCCCCCGAAAGTTGAATATTCATTAAGCGAAATAGGCAATACCCTGAAACCAATCTTAGGCGGGCTGTGCGAATGGGGAAAGACCTATCAGGAATACCAGAAGCAATAAAAGTATTCTCTGAAAATGCCATCTACACAGAAGCCGGAACCAAAACACCACGGCACCACTCACCTACACTGCTGATTATGTGATGAGTTTCCCGCATATGGGAACAATGGCTCGGCCAGCCGGAAATTGAAAGTCTCCCTGTCCACCATCCCCACCACATTTTCGCTGTCGTACAATTCAAGCAGGAAACTGGCCATCTGCTTACTCGTGTGGTAAGTTCCGAAAGAAGTATGTCACAGCCGTAGGCACAATGGTATACCCACCAGCCGATGATATGTTGATAAGCTGTGTTCCCTCTACATCCTTGTAATCACGGACATACAGTGAGGACAGAATTGTCAGAGCCCCTATGTTCAGATTCAGCATCCTACTGATCTTATTCAAGTCCTGATCCTCCACACTGTCATAGTTTCCAAATCCCGCATTGTTTACCCACGTTTCAATCTCATAGCCTCTCAAGCCTTCATAAAACTGATGTGCGTTTTCTGGCACAGATAAGTCGGTGCTTCTGATGACAATATCCAAATCCAGACGCTTCTCTAAAATCTCCCGTTTCAGCATTTCAAGATTATTTTTACGTCTTGCTGTTATGATCAGATTTTTGCCCCGCTCTGCAAATGCCTTTGCTGTTTCATACCCAATGCCGGAGCTTGCCCCGGTGATGACCGTATATTTTCCTTTTTCCTGAACCATTTGATAATCCTCCTTCGATTTGGTATAATCCAACCATACAATGTAGAGTAAACTCTATGTCAAGAGGATTGAGGTGATTTTTTTATGGAATATCCCATCGGGGAATTTTCAAAACTGACGGGGCTGGGTATCCATACCCTCCGCTATTATGAACAGGAAGGCTTAATTGCACCAGAAAGAAATTCCAACAACCGCCGCTGTTATTCTGATAAAGACCTTACATGGATTGAATTTATCAAACGTCTGAAAGACACGGGAATGCCTATCAAGGAAATCAAACACTATGCTGAACTCCGGGCAACAGGTAATCCCACCCTTTCTGACAGGATGGAAATGCTGGTACAGCACCGACAGGCACTCAATGAACAAATAGCACAGCTACAGGAGCATAAGATTAAATTGGATGAGAAAATCGAGTTTTACAGAAATGAGATTGAACGTGTAAATAATACGAACTTATGAATACGCTGGCACAGAAAGACGAACAGCAGGAAAAGAGTTGTCCTCCTTTCCTGCTTGATCCCCTCATTCCATCTCCCTGAACGTGCCGACCATTCCCACAAGGCTCCACTGGCGCTGCATATAAGATTTGAGGTTTTCCGTACTTTGCCGATAAGCCAAACTATACCCTCTGCCAGAGCAACATACAGTCCTGAAATTCAACCGACAATTTCCCATTATCTTTCAGCCACGAAAGATAGGAGCGTACCGTGCTGCCTACCAACACATACTGCTCAAAATTCATGGCAAGCCCGTAACCTTTGAACACTTCCTGCAAAATACGCTCAAAACATACCGGCTCCTTGCAAATGGATAAAATCCTCTCCGCCACCTCATGTACCTTATCCCTGTTGTATCGGACAAGTTCCTTTATATCGGCAGACGCCTCCGCATGGGCGGGAACGAACATGGCAGCTTCCATCCCCTCTACCATATCCAGTGTTTTCAGATATGCCTCCACATCATAAATGAACGAAACGGCATACTTATCCAGCGTTTCCCTGCTGCTGATACAGTCCGCAAGGAATACCACACCGTCCGGCATACGGAAACCAACCATGTCAAAGAAATGCCCCGGCAACGGTATCACTTCAATCTCCTTCGGGAAACTTTCATCTGAAAAATCTGTCACATCGCTCTCCTGCGCCATCAGGAATTTGTGTCGCAGGTCCTTGCATGGATAACCGCTGTAAAGGAAAGACGGCTCCAAGACCGGGTATTTTGTGAAAGCCGCCTCTATGCCGCTGGAATAAACCTTACATCCCGTCTGCCCCTGCAGGTATTTGTTTCCGCCGATATGATCTGCGTTGGAATGGGTATTCAGAATTGCCACCAGATGCCAGCCATTCTTTTCCAGTATCTGCCTGACCTTCCTTCCGGCATCCTTATCATTCCCGCTGTCAACCAGATAGACATTATCCCTGTCCGCAACATAGACACCGATCTTTGCCGGGCAGTTTATGTAATAGCATTTCTCACTGACTTGTACCAATTCATACATTTTCCGTTTCCTCCTTATTCCGCTGTTTCCTATTACTTCGGCAGAAAGCCGTTCCTGCTAAAGCAAGAGCATCCTCTGAATTATACCATAG
>JAETQH010000043.1 GCA_021770785.1 Lachnospiraceae bacterium | reverse complement strand
CACCCGAAGAACCAGGAAAGTACCATACTGGTAACGAAGGCGGTACCCTTACAGGACGTCGTAGAAAGCTTCACTTTGACAGAGGACGTAAAGGAAGAGTTAGACGCACTTAGGCCGGAAAGTATGACGGTGGAAGCGATCGTATCGAAGCTTGGTACGATATTAAACGATCTGACCTACAATGTAACGCATATTGTAGAGCGTGACGAAGTTCTTCTGGGGCTTCTTCTGGTGTACCACAGTATCTTACGTTTCCGGGTTCCATGGGATACAGACCCTATAAGGGGCTGGGTGGAACTTAAAATAGTCGGCGATACAGGTACCGGTAAGTCCGCGCTGATCGAAAAAATGATGAAGTATATAGGACTTGGTAACCGTGTAAATGCGGAAAGTACAAGCCGTACCGGTCTTACGTACAAGATGGAACAGGGGAACCGTGGAAGCTGGTATATAGTCTGGGGAGCGTGGCCACTTGCGGATAAAGAACTTATATGGGTGGACGAAGACACCGGTATAGAAAAAGACGAATACGGGGAAATGACGCTGGCAAGATCAGACGGAAAGCTGGAAGTTAAGCGCGCCGTAACAGCGGAAACACCTTGTAGGGTTCGGGCTATCCTTTCCGGTAATGCACCGAAAGGAAAACGGCTTTCTGATTACGCCCAGGGCGCGGAAAGTCTGAAAGATATATTTAACAACGAAGATATACGTCGTTTTGATTTTGCTATATTTATGAGATCGACCGACGTAGACCCGGAAAAATATAACCGGTCGCTTCCTTCGTTTCCGCGTACCATGAGCGACGACACACTAAAGAACAGCGTATTGTTTGCCTGGAGCCGGACGCCGGAACAGGTGGTATTTTTACCAGGAACCGTAGATACCATTCTGGAAGTATCCACGAAGCTGTCTAAGGTATACGGAAACGCTACAGACGTTCCGCTTGTATCCCCTTCCGATCAGCGTAATAAGGTGGCGCGTCTGGCCGTGGCGCTGGCGTCACTTACACACAGCGTAGACGAAAGTGGGGAACGAATTACGGTTTATCCGGCACACGTTACTTTTATCTATGATTATCTGGTACAGCTGTATAACGCCCCTGGGTGTGGCCTTAACTACTATGCAAGGCTGGCGGTATCGGAAGAAATTATAGGGGATAAGTTCGACAAGATTACGAACGAACTTAGAAAGCTGGATACCTTAAAGGGTGCCAGTAAATTTAATGAATTTATAGACCTTTTCGCAAGACAGAAGTATTTAAGACTTGGCGACGTAGAAGCCATGTTAAGCATAGAGAAGGAAGAAGCAAAGGCCATTATTAACCAGTGTGTACGCCTTCGTATGCTGACTATGACAAGCGGCGGATACAGAAAAACGCCGCGGTTTAACTCTTATATATCGAAATGTTTTGAAATGGGATTATTCGATCACATGGAAAACGAATTATAAAGGGGGTTGTATTTTGAACTTAAGTAATATGTTTCCTTCTTCCGGCGGACTTGCAGCACAGGTAAGAAAACCAGCTGCTAAGACAGCGGAACCTACAGAAAATAAGGCTGTAGGTTCTTCCCTGGCGGATTGTATGAAGGCAAGGAACCGTCCGGGGGAATGGAGTATTAAATGGCCGAAACTTCGTAAACAGGGATTTAAGGATTACAGACCACTTCTTACGATACAGGAAGTTATAGACTACTGTAAGCGCTGTGAAGAAACCGGTCTGGGGGGCTTTGACTACGAAACAAGCGGGGATAAAGACCACAGGATACCGCCGAAAGACGAAGACGGAAATACGGTTACCGGTAAAGCGCTGGACAGTTGGACAAGGGACGTAAACTTAGACCCGTGGAAGGCGGAAGTGTGCGCTATGTCTTTATCGGCAGCGTGCGACGAAGCCAGGGCTATATTTATTGATAATCCGGGTATAAATCAGTTTGAACCAGGACTTTCCAGAAGCGAAGCAAGGAAACGTCTTTTCGATACCTTAGAACAGTATTTCTTTACAAACCATAAGATCGTAAAGATCGCGGTAAATATGAACTTTGAAACAAAGTTTACGGCGAAGTATGGGAAATACATTCTTATGCCTTGTGCGGACCCATTCATAGCCTGGATAAGGCTTACGCAGCTTTTACTTCCGCATAAGATCAAGAACCCGAAGCGACCGTATACTGGGAAAGGTCTTAAGCCTATGACGAAGGAAGTCTTCGGCGTACAGATGTCAGAATTTACTTCTGTCCTGGAACGTAACAAGGCGTTATTTTTCGACCAGGTACCGAACGACGAACACGACGCCTTAAGCTACTGCTGTGAAGACAGCGACTACGCTGTACAGCATTATCTTTACTGGGACGAAGTGGCTAAACAGATCAGCAACGACAACGACGTTTACCCTACATATTCCGACTGGCTAAAAGGTATAGAAATGCCTTTTACCAGGGTTACCGGTATCATGGAATACTGGGGCATGAAGTGGGACAGCGATATAGCCCAGGTAAAACGGGAAGAAGCGAAAAACGCAATAGAAGCTGCCGCCCAAACTATGAAAGACCTGGCTGCCAGCGTCGGCGTAGAAGACCTTAATGTAGGTGTTGGCGGTAAAACGAAAGATGTTAAATCGTTTATCTTCGACACGCTTAAGCTTCCAGCGGCTTCCTGGTCTGATAAAACAAAGGACCCCAGCTTAGACAGTAACGCCATTATGGATATGATTTTTATGCTGGAAAATAAGCTGGAAGACCCGGACGAAGAAAAGTATCTGGAAACGCCTTTACCGGAAGAATGGGAAGCTGTAGACCCCGATCTTTCTTACCAGGACCAGCGGTTACTGTGGCCGCGTGAATATACCACAGCGGAAGTTAAACGTATCAGAATAGCCCGTAGACAGGAACACCCTTATAAGGATATAGGGATTAAGTTCTTACAGAATATGCAGACGATACAGAAGTACGCTACCCTTTTATCTTCCCACATTGAAGGCCGGGAAAAGTACGTAAATCCTGTAACAGGAAGAATACACGCACACTACGAACCATGGACAGAAACAGCCAGACTTGCTTCTAACAGTCCGAACGGCCAAAACGTACCGCGACCGGATAACGACGAACTGGGGGTACGAAACTTCTATAAGGCGGAACCTGGTAAAGTATTCCTTCTGGAAGATGAAAGCGGCTTTGAACTTCGTTTAACTGCCTGGAAGTCCGGCTGTGAAGTAATGCGTAAGGCGTTCAGAGACCACGAAGACTTACACAGAAAAACAGCCGCTACTATGACAGGAAAGCCGGAAGAAGAGGTTACGAAGCACGAACGTAGCGGGGCGAAGGCCGGTAACTTCGGTTCTGTCTACGGTGGTACGGAACATTCCTTACAGCGCACTTTTAAGAAAATGGGTATACGTAAGAGCCTTCCAGAATGTAAGAACATTGTAGACGCCGTTATGAAGACGTACCCAGGTATCCCGCGTATGCAGGTAGAAGCCAGGGTTACGTCAAGGGAAACAGGGTACGCGGAAACGATCTACGGGTACAAGCGTCTTCTTCCTTCTATCAATAGCAGTAACCGTTATAACCGTGGAGAAGACGAAAGAAGGGCGGCAAACACACCAGTACAAGGCAGCGCTGCCGATATTATGAAGCGCGCCCAGAATACCGTTTATGAAAAATGCGGAATGGATACAGCAACGCATAACGGAATTTCTGTAGAAGCCTGGGAAGGTTACGACGACAGCACAAAGGAAGCTTTAAGCTGTAAACCTTTCATGTTACACGGACATACCGATATGGTAGCCCAGATACATGATGAAATTATCGTGGAACTTGACGACGACCCTACGCTTGTGGATACCTACGCAAGATGGCAGAAGGCAGTTATGGAAATTCCGCCGCTTAAGGACTTTCCTGTACAGCTGGAAGCAGAAGCCAGCGTAGCCTACAGCTGGGGTAATAAAATGAGCCTGGAAGACTGGGAGAAAGCGAGGGGGGTTATAAATGGCGAAGCAGTATAAGACGCCACCTAAACGGGAACTTATGGCCGGCAGTAGATTAGAAATTGATATGCTGGAATATTCCCTTAAAGAAGCAAGGGATAAGCTGGATAAGAAGCAGGAAGAACTTGACCGGGTAGAAGCTATCCTGGAACAGACCACAGTGGTAGCAGATCAGCGAAAAGAGAAAGTCGAAAATCTTTTAGAATTAACAGCGACATTAACGAAGCGGGTTAATTACTGGAAGGTGGTAGCGATTATCGAAGCCGGTATTATCGTAGGCCAGATTTTATTAAGGGTGGTGGTTTAAATGTACAGAATGGTGATAGTAACCGCGATCGGTAACTATGTGGTGGAAATGACGCCGGAAAAGGAAGAACCCACAAACGACGACCTTATGGAACTGTTTCTTAACACACGATCAGACGTAGAAGCTGGCTGCTTTATGGAAGGCTGGACACCTACAGACAGCTTAAGTAGTCCGCCTGGCGTGTTCGCTATCGGTAAAGGAATGGATATTTTAGCGTATCACGTAGAAAGGCTTTACGACGTACCGGTACCGCCGGTAGAGGAAAAGGAAGGCGGCGTTCTTCCTCTTACGTTAAAGTTCCTATATCTTGGTAATGAAATGGTAGCGAAATGTGTACAAACGACCGTAGACGATATTACTATAATCTTCTGCTATTCATTAAACGGGGAACCGCCTACCGACGTACTTAGTACCGGAAAAATAACCGAAACCCTTTGTAAGTGTATATACCGCGATCTGGGATTTTCGGAAGAAGAATATCTTTTACAGGTGTCCGACGACGGTAAAATAAGAAACTTTTCCCAGGCTGTAGAAGTTTTGGAAACGCTGGCGGAAAATTATGACATTCTGAAAACCCAGCACACAGGAAAAGCCTGGACAGGCTGGAAAGGGGACGAAGAATAATGTCAGCAAGAAAACTTACTGTAAGCCCGGAATGTGGTACGGTCATATTTTCTACGAAACAGGGGAAGCCGGATACCTGTAGCGAAACCTGTGGTGGGGTATATCGTTTTAAGGGGGAACTGTATTGTAAATACTTCCATTGTGTAGTCGGAAAGCGGAACGAAGCGTGTATAAAAAACGAGGTAAAGGAAGGTGGAAGCTGTGGATAGAAACCTTATGGAAGAACTTGGTCTTATGGCTACAGAAAGCCAGCTGAATTACATAGACCTTCTGTTAGATCATGCAGACGCCACGCTTTCAGAATACACCGATACGCCGTTTCGTGATCTGACGAAGGAAGAAGCCAGCGATATTATAGACGAACTGAAAGGGGACTTAGGTTATGACTGAACTACCGAAACAGATTATCGTAAACCGGATACCTTACAGCGTTTGTAATTCCGGCGAAGATTACAGCTATGAAGCTGACCCAGGGGTACAGGAAATCCGTGTTACTACAGAAGCAGCACCACCCAGGAAGCGCCAGTATTTTATGTGGGAGATTGCACACTTATTACTTACTTCCGCCGGAATGTCTACGCAAGAAGCTGACAAGTACCACGCTGGGGTAGGAAGTGTACTTAACCGTCTTGTGGTGGATAACGACCTGGAATTTTTAAAATGCGGGAAGACTACCCCTTCCATGATCTGGGTAAATGGTCTTCCCTATGCTATCCAGCAAGGCGATTTTAAGGAACTGAAAGACGAAGACCTGGGCGGGCGTATTACGTATGATACCCTTTGTATCCAGATTTTAGAAAACCTTAAGCCGGATATTAAAAAATATGTGATCGTACATGAGATTACGCACGCCGTACTTTTTGAAGCGAACGCCGGTAATTATTCCAGCCGGGAACCGTTCGTAGAAGCCATGGCCTGGCAGTTACTTTACTTTTTACAGGATAATGATTTATCAATATTAAAACCAGAAGGAGAATAAAACCATGAAGAAAGCAGATTTTTTGAAACAGGAAAACGTACCGGAATTTATTAAAGAGATCGTAAGAAATGCCCCGGACGACGCCGAAGTAAATCTTATGGAAATGAAGGTAGGAAGAAAGCCGGAAGGTTCCGGGTGCTGCTGTGACCAGGAAAACGAAGACGGCGTAGACATTTCCGCTTATCTGGAAGGTATCGCAGAACGCGCCGCCGCACTGGTAGACCTTACGGACTGTAAGGGACGTGTGGCAAGATGTGACTTAGATAAAGTCCTGGGACAGGTAGACGTACTTTCTGGAACCGTAGCACAGCTGTATAACTTTGTAAGCAATGAACCGAAAGAGGGTAAGGAAACGTGTTCACAGAAAAAGTAATGATCGTAGGTATTATAAGTATCGCCTTCGTACTTTGCTGCTTAATTGGTAGCGTGTGCGACGTGATTAAGAAGAAAGGAAGTAAAGACCATGAGCGTAAAAACGACGACAGTGTATAACTGTGATTACTGCCAGAAACAGCTACCCGACGACTACGCTACCACGAATGGGGAAGGCAAAAGCTATTACGTGAAAAAGGCTCATGATACAATACCGCTGGATACACCCGTAGCTGGGTGTACCGGTATCGTGGTAGAAGTTACTTTAGGAACACCGAAAGACGACCACCACTTTACGGACCTTTGCGACGAGTGCCGTCTTAAATTCCTTAAGATGGCTGTAGAACACCTGGAACGTAAAGTAGCAGCAGAGAAAGAAGGGTCTAACAATGATGGCGAAGAAACCGACGTATAATCAGAAGAAGTTTTTACGGGCGAACCGTCTGGACCCTTTTAATTGGCTAGTCCAGAAGGATACCCCGGAATATATGCAGGTAATCCACAAGTATTCTGGTACCGTCCGCAAGATCAAAAAGAAGGTGACTGTATGACGTTTTCATTATTTGAACTTTTCAGCTTTGTGCTTATGGTAGTTATAGTGTTATTCGGGATTGGCGTACTACTGGCGCTTCTATTGCTTTCCGATGTCGCAATTACGTATTTTATGTGGCGGCGCAAGGAGAAAAAGGAAGCCAGAAAGCGAGGTCAGCATGGGGAAACGTAAGTATTATTTTCCACCAAAAGAACCGGCAAAAAAGCCTATTACAGTAAGCGACGACGTAAGGGCAGAATTAAAGAAACTGGCGAATAAATACGCCGACGAAGCCATAAAAGCGCGACAAGCCGAAGACCTGGACAACTACATAGCGTTTACCCTGGAAGCGCTAACCCGCCTGGGGTGGACCGGAAAGACCAGACTTAACCGTTTTCTTTCCATGCTGACCGTGGTAAGCGAGGAAGCCACGAACGCCGACGACCCGCCCGTATACACCAGTGAAATAAAGGAACGTCTTAAGAGTAAGGGTGTTAAAGCGTTTACTAAAAACGACGACGCAACCCCACAGCTGGAAGACAACAAAGAAAGGAACGACGACTAATGAAAGGAAATATAACAAGTGAAGAAATTAGTAAATTAGCAGACTGTGTAGGCTGCTTCGGTGCTGCTAATAACGACTGCCAGAGGTGCCACGAATATGGCCCGAAGTCCGGGAACCCGTTAAAGGTGGAAGTAACCGGGAATGAGTATTACGATTATCTGATACACGAAGTACAGGTAGTATGTGAATGTCCTACGGATAAGGCTATGGCGATCGTAAGCTATGTGAACAGCCTGGGAAGTAATCCGCTTGAATTTATACGGAAACTTCCAGATTATGTAGGGCAGCCGCACCCGGACGCGGACGAAGTGCTACAGGCGTTAGAGAATATAAGAAGTGACCATGGTATCCAGAAATACGGTATCTGTTTCCCGGAAGGCTACGCAAACAGAAAGGAAAGGCGACGCCAGAAAAAGGAAGCTCGAAGGCAGGCCAGAAAGGGACGAATAAACCAGTAGGAAAGCTGTAGATCGTGAAGCACACTACGTTCCACGCGGTTCGTAAACGAATGGGAGAGAGTACAGCCCTAAAAGAAACCTTTGTGTAATATTACTATATTATATACTATAATACATATATACTATTATATATAATAGATAATAATATTATTATATATAATATATACTATATTTATTTTTCTTTGGGGGTATTTGTTTTTCTTACTCATTTTACCATTCATTTTTGAGTGGGTTTTTCTTACCCCCTTATTATAATTCAAAAATTTTTATTATATATTTTTTAGAGGTGTGGCAGATGGGACAGGAGATCATAGGAAGGCGGACTATCCGGCGTTGGCTGGATAACTGGGAACACATACAAAGGCGCGAGCCTATGGAAGACCAGGTAAAAGTAAATAGCAGCTGTAAACCGGCGGACGGAATTACAAATGGTATGCTTAACAAGATCATGCTGGAAATGGCTTATGATAGGCTTCCTTTAGACCTTAAGCGCGTCGCTTACTACCGCTGGGTAATAAAGGGGAAGTACAGCTTACAGCAGACCTTACGTATTCTGAGTCTTACAAAAGACCAGTATTACTATAGGTGCGATCAAGTGGTTAATCATGTGTTTGAGTTTGTCAATGGGTATAAATAGTTTCATAAGTTTTCTGTAAGACAACTGCTATGTTGCTTTTATTCCGAAAAGTGTTTATAATAGCATTACAATGCTATTATAGTATGTAGTTTAAGGAACGGGGAAGCCCTCATTTTCTGGGCGCCGTTCCTTTTTCGCACGCTGAAACGTCGATTTTCCGAACGACGACACACGAAAAAAGGGGGTAAAGTCAGTGGCAACTACACAAAAAGTACAGTTACCGGAAGGCTTCGACCCTTACGATATGCGTCTTAAGCGCCAGTTTCACGACCAGGCGGATAAAATGAACGTAATAGCTTTGTCCAGGAATAACTATAACCTTTGCTGTGGTGCCATGCACAAAGGTCAGCCTTGCAAAAATCCGGCTGGCATGGGAACGCCACATAAAGGCTACGGCCGGTGTAAGATACACGGCGGGCTTGCTACAGGTCCGAAGACGCCAGAAGGTCGCGCCAGACAAATAGCTGCTTCTACGAAACATGGGCTTTTCTCTAAAGTCCTTCTTCCAGAAGAGGAAAGCATTTTAGAGAACATTAACCAGGAAGAATTTAACGCCCTGGATATGATGATAAAAGTACAGACGGTTAAAATTATCAGCTATTTACAGAAGCACAAAGACAGGTTCGTTAAAGACCGTGATCTGGAAGGCGAAGAAGTAGCTTACCGTAAATCTAGGGTTATCTGTAGGGAAGGCGACGGTATGAAGACCTTCTATCATGCTGGAACGATCGAGGACAACGCCTTAGATCGTGCTATGAATACATTACGGCGTCTTATCGGACAGAAACACCTTATAGAAGGCAAGGACGACGGACCAGACGACATTATGGCTTCCCTAAATGCGGAATTAAGGGCGGCGTCGAAAGGCGAAGTTTATGTTTCCTGGGGCGGACAAGCGCAAAGTAAGGGGGTTAGCGAAGATGGCGTGTAAAAAGAAGAAAAGTAGTAAAAAGAGTAGCAAAGGTAGTAAAAAACGTAGTAAGAAGTCTTGTTAATCTGGAAGTCAGTGTAAAAAGTCCAGTAAATACAAGGCTTTTTCTTATATATGCGAAAAACTACGACTTTTTCACTTAGAAAATGGGGTGTAAAAATTATGTCAGAAAGTAATAACAGCTGTAGGGGGTGCGTGTGTTTGACTTGCCAGTACAGCGAACAGAATGGGGATTTTATGCGGTGTCCGTTTAAGTCCTGTAAGCTGTGTACGGAAGATGTACACCACGTTCGTAGCATATGTGATAAAGGCGTACAGCTTCCTAAGAAGGCTGACTATACGGACTTCGTTCTATG
Source organism: Lachnospiraceae bacterium (assembly GCA_021770785.1). Classification (GTDB taxonomy): domain Bacteria; phylum Bacillota; class Clostridia; order Lachnospirales; family Lachnospiraceae; genus Roseburia. The sequence goes on along the minus strand of JAETQH010000043.1, from coordinate 25,463 downwards.
ACATACAGGTATCAGACAGAATTTACTTACGTAACTGATGTGGACCCTTTGACCGGTGCCCCGGTTATGACGGCGATACCCCAGACCGTCCGGGCGGCGAAAGAAGGGATACCATACAACGTACTAAATAACTTCGGCGATCTTTTCAAAAGGGAAAACCTACGGGAAGCGTGGCGCCTTCTTCGTAAGAATGACCCGTTCGACTATCAGATACAGGTAGCGGACGCTATTCTTTACAGCTGCTTAAATGGACTGGGCTGGTACTTCGTGGTACAGATCACAAGACAGGCCGGAAAGAATGAGATCAGCGCCTTTTTGCAGCATTACCTTTTACTGTACGGCTGGTATTATGGCGTTCCTGTATCCGGTGTAAAGTTCGCACCGGTATACAAGCCACAGATACAAGCGTCTATGGACCGTCTGGAAGGGGCACCAACGCTTGATAGTGGAGGGCTTGCCGGAAGTATCATAACGTCCGGCCAGGCAAAGGTAGACGGCCAGCCTTGCAAGTATAGCAAGTCAGATGGTTACAAGTTTCATATAGGCCCGCCGCGTGATAGTAATAAATGGGCGTTTCTTTCGATAAACCCGAACGCTAGCGTAGCTTCCCAGACAGCCTATACGCTTCTGGAAGGCGACGAAAGCCAGGACATAGACGCGGATAAGTGGGAACGTGACGCCCAGCCTATGGGTTCGTTCAACAATGCCACTACTGTACTGTGGGGCGTAGCCTGGACGAAGGACAGTTTTATTTATCGTGGCGAACTAATGGCCCACGATATGGAAGACCGCCTGGAAAAAGAACTGGGATACCGGCCGAAGCTTGTATTTAAGATCGACGCTTACGCGGTAATCGCTTCCGGGAATAAGAACTACAAAAAGGCGTTTGATAACCAGGTAGCACGTCTGGGAATGGACCACATAGCCATACAGACACAGTACCTTCTTAAAGCTGTAGACGCGATCGGCCGCTTCTTTTCGGCGGAAGCCGTGGCGCGTATGTATTCTGGCGGTTATGAAATGCAAGTGGAACCACAGCCAGGACATAAGTATATATGGGCCTGTGACGTGGCCGGACAGGAAGAAGAAACCACAGACGTAGAAGCGTCGGTAGGTATTCATAAGCGCGACGCCCTTACGTTCATAATCGGCGATCTGCTACGTGACGGTACCGTAGTTCCGATATGCCTGTATCAGTGGGTCGGAAAAAAGCATAGCAAAGTAAGGGATATGCTGCCGAAGATCGTAAAATACTGGGGTGCTATAGGTGGCGTGTGCGACGGTACCGGTATCGGCGAACCGCTGGCGTACCACCTTAAAGAGGTATTCGACAGGAATAACGACGGACTGGTAGAAGCCTATAAGTTTAAGGCGTCCGGCGACGAAAGTAAGTCTAAGCTTGGTTATCTGGCTTACGATTTTAGCCATAACGACTTAATAAAAGTCCCGAAGGCGCCTACCGACCCGGACCAGCTGGAACTATGGAAGGAACTACGTTGGCAAGTGGAACACCTTACCAGGGAAGCCAAACGCCAGCAGACAATAAATTTTTACGTACCGGCTAACGCTGAACCGCGAAAGCCTGGACACGTACCACACGACGACTTAGCAATGGCCCTTTTCCTTCTTATGAGGGCCGCACGAAATATAGACCCGAACACTGGAAAAGCTGTAGCTTTTGACCGTGAAAAATCGGGAGTATAGAAAGGGGGTAATAGCATGGCGGTATCTTCGTTTATTCCACAGACGTTAGCGGAAATGCAGAACGTGAACCAGACAACGGCGGAACGCTGGATTAAAGATAATTCGGCGTGGGTCGCAAATATCGTAGCGAAACACGATAGCTGGATTAAAGATAATGCTGTAGATATGTACCAGGCAGCCTATGACGGGGAACTTGACGAAATCGCACAGCGGGACAAGGCCAGGGACGGCGGTACAGAAAACAAGCTTATTTCTAACTACGTTCAAATTATCGTAGATACGCTTGTGGACTATATGCTGGGTAAATCCCCTATCTATACGGTGGAAGACCCAGACCAGGACGACGAAGAAACAGAAGAACGTGAGATAATCACGGAATACCGAAAAAAGGTTATGAAGCTGCTTAAGGACAAGGCACAGGGGGAATTTTCCAACCTGTTACGCGATATGTGTATAGGCGGCTTCGGTTCTATTATTGTTTGGGTGGACGAAAGGGGTAATATTGATTACAGCGAATACCCGATACAGGAAATTATACCGGTCTACGACGGAAGGAAGCGTTTAAGGCTTCTTTTTCGTCGTTATGAAGTGGGTGTATGGCAGAATGGAAGCGAAGTAACGAAGACCAGGTTAGAGGTTTACGACGATCGGTATGTTACTTACTACACCGGTGACAGCATGGAAAGCCTACACCTTGACGAAGAAGAGTCGAAGACCGGTAACCCGATAGAACATAAGGCCGGTCGTATCCCGGTAGTAGTCTGCCAGAACCAGCTACCGGCAAAATACGAAGAACGTATTAAGGGCTATGGTAAGTCTGATCTGGCGTATGGTGTCCTTCCGTTGGCTGTAGCTTATTGCCACGGGTTAAGCGACAAGGCTAACCTTATGGAGTACCTACAGGACCAGTATCTATGTCTAACTGGTGTAGATGTAGACGAAAACGAAGTTCTAAAAATGCGGAAAGCCCGCGCCCTGGCACTTAAGGACAAGGAAAGTAAAGCAAGCTTTATAGCCCAGTCCCAGGAAGATAACGCGGTAGAAAACGGACTTACCCGTATGAAGAACGACGTACTGGACACGACAAACACGCCGCGTCTGGCAGAGTTAAACGGGGCCACAGCTACAGAAATCAAAATGAAATACGCCGGGCTTGATATTAAGGCTGGTAAAAAGGAGCCACTTCTTATACAGGCGTTTAGAAGCTTCTTTTCTATCCTTACGGACCTTCTGAATGTACAAAAGCTGTATGCAGACGGCGTTACTTCTGGCGTTTATGAAACCATTACCACGCCGGAACTGATCGAAGCCAGGGACGACTTGTACCAGGCGGAATGGTTAGACGTTACGATTAGCCGTAACCTTCCGCAAAATAACAAGGAAATCGCGGATATTGTGGCTGAACTTGCGGACATTGTACCAGACAGCTATCTTTATGAACTTCTGTGGTTTATCGACGACCCACAAAAGGCACTTGAAGAAATGAAAGCCCAGAAGGAAGAAGACAGTAAAAACAGTCTTACGAACAGCCTTACAGCTATCGGTTATGGTGCTGATAACCTGGGCGATACCGGCGGCGACCCGACTAACCCGGACAGCCAGCAGAACAGCGCTACTGGTTCCACGATCACACAGCCGGTAGAATAGGGGGTAACCTATGTCGTGGATAAGTGAAGCCCAAAAGCATTATGAAGAATACGTAGACTACTATACGTCGCTTCTGGACACGTATATAGATGATCGTATTCTTGAAATGGCACCGGCTTACGGCCAGTTACAGGAAATGGCTGTAAGACACCTGGAATACGTCGCGAAAAAGTACGTAGACGAACAGAACCCGGACTTCATACCTACCAGACGGTGGGCGAAAAAGATACAGGAAGAATATCTTACGAAGATCATACCGGAACTTAATCTACTAAATGCGAAGCTACAGCCGTTTGCTACTTCCGTTATCTGTGGTACGGTTTTCTACGGTGCGAACACTACGGCGTATATCCTGGAACAGGCTGCCAGATGTGCGGTTACCGTACCGAACCTTACAAAGTCGGGTGTACTTGGTGTTATTGCTAATCCATGGCTTCCAGATGGGGCTACCTACAGCAAAAGGATACGAAAAAGCGTAGACCTGGTGGCGGAACAGGCGGAAAAAACCGTAAAAGAACTGGTTACGCGGAAAATGCAGTACAGCGACGCTGCTAAAGAACTTTCTAAGCGGATAGACGAAAGCTACTACCGTGGAAGTCGTATTATCCGTACAGAAATGACAAGGGCGAACGCTTTGGGTACGTCGTATTCCCTTATGGAAAACGCCGACATAGTGGAAGGAAAATACCGGGACGCGACTTTTGACAGTAAGACTTCCGCTTATTGTGCTGCTGACGCAGACTACAGTAAGAAGTACCCGTATGATCTGGACTATGATACGCCTATGAACCCTGGGTTACCCGGACGCCGGATACCGAACCACCCGCATTGTCGCTGTAGGTGGGTAGCCATTCTTTCCGGTCTTGGTATTAAGAACAGGCAGAAGGCCGCTTTTGATAAAAACGACGAACTGTACTACACAAAGGCGGCAAGCTATGACGAATACGCGAAGGAAGTGGGCTTACCTTCTGTCAAAGATATGGTAAACGCCGATAACCCGAAAAAATATTTAAGACCAGGGGAAACCATGGAAGACCTTAGAAAACAGGTGGAAAGAAAGCGTTTTAATGGTCAGATAATTACCGTTCCTTTAGGTCTTGACATTCATAATTGATTATAAGGCAGTCGCTTTTATAATACCGACGCGGCGGTTTCCGCGGATACGACACGCTTGTAAGGCGTGTCTTTTTATTGCCGTAACATAGCCAGGGCGTTTAATACTGGCCGTGGAACCCGACAGCGCGGAACGCTGGAAGATAGCCGACGGGCTTAATACGGAAAGGAGTTTTAAAGATGGGAAAACTTAGAAAATTACAGGAACGTTACTTAAAGGGGGAACTTACTAAGGCCCAGTACGAAGCAGAATGTAAAAAGCTGCTGGAAGAAGAGATTTTAGACCAGGACGCATACGACGACGCGTTAGAGTATGACCCGGACTATGAAAGACCGAAGTACAGCCAGGCCGACGTAGACAGCACCGTAGCAAAGAAAGCTGTAAAAATGGTCCGTAAAGCCCTTAAAGACGCTGGGGTAACGATCGAAGCGGACGATAAGACGTTACTTAGTAAAGTGGCCGAAACCATTAAAAACGGTTCTTCTGGAAAAGACGGTGGGGAAGGCGGAAGCGGTTCTTCCATTGACGAAACGGAACTGGCTAACCTTAAGACGAAGGCAGCAAGGGTAGACGATCTTACAGCACAGTGTAAGAAGCTGATTATCGAAAACGCCGTTCTTAAGGAAGCCGGTAAGTATAATCCTGTAAATCCCGCACAGGTAGTAAGGGCGATCAGTACCGACTATCTGGATAGTATCGAGTTCGACGAAGAAAACGGAACAGCGGACGCTAAGAGCGTGGCCCGCGCTATCCGTAAAGTACATGACGCCGAACCGAACTTATTTAAGTCCGCAGGGGACGACGGCGGCGAAGGCGGCGCTGGTGGTTCTGGCGGCGGTTTCCGCGGAAAGGGTCCGGGCGGCGCTGGTGGTACTAAAGACGCTGAACTGGAAGCAAAAAAGGCGGAAGCTTTGGAAATGCTTGGTATTAAGAAAGACGACAAAAAGTAGAAAGGTAGGTTCTTGTTATGCAGAACAATGACGTAACGATCAGAAGAAAATCCTACGTAGCCGCTAAAGAAATTAAGGCCAGCGCACATTACGCATACGTCGTAAATGGTATTACGCTGGACGGTTCTAAATTCGACGTTGGCGGCTATGTAGAAGAAGGTACTTGTCTTGGTAAAAACGAAGCCGGTAAGTACGAACCGTGGAAGGACGCCGGACTTACTGACCCCGTTATCCTGGACGAAAGTATTAAGTTCACTGTGGACGACAAAGGGACTAACCCGGACGTTACAGCCGGACAGGTTCTTGTACACGGTTCCGTGTATGAAAGTATGCTGGTAGGCGTAACAGCAGCATTTAAAACAGCTGTAGGCGCCGCCATTAGATTTGTGTAAGAAAGGGGATAAATAAAAATGGCTGGATTAGCAAATTTAAGTGAATTTTTTGAAAATCCGTTATTTACCGAAACTATCCGGGAAGTTCCTGTGGAAACCGGGTATATCGGTAGCCGTTTCCTTCCTTCTGAAAATACCTATGATATGGAATGGAACGAAACAGTAATCGAAAGACAGGCAGATATGGCCGACCTGGTAGACGCTGGGGCGGAACTGCCTTTAACAGACCGTGACCCGGTAAGACGTGTAAGCGGTTCTATCGCAGATATGGGACAGTCCTATATTCTGACGAAGAAGGAACTTGCTGCTATGTCTGATAAGGGAAACGAAGGACGCCGTAAAATGGCTGTGCAGCAGGTTCTTAAAAAGACAGCACAGCTTAAGTCTAACATCGACGCCCGTGTAGAATGGCTTCGCTGGCAGGCGCTTGGTAACGGTGCCATGATCTACGATAAGTCTGGTATTAAGCTGGGCGTAGACTTCGGCGTACCGGAAAAGAACAAAGTTACAGCTGTAAAAGCCTGGGGTTCCGAAGGTGCTACTATCCTGGATAACTACGAAAGATGGGTACAGGATTATATCGACGGAAACGACAGCGGATATACACCGGACGTATTTATTACCGGTATTGAAAATATCCGTATCGTTCTGAATGACCCGGCTATCAGAAAGGCTATTACTGGCTACAGTGATAAGCTTCTGACCTTACAGGAACTTAACGACTTCCTTCGTGGTCGTGAACTTCCGCCGATGGAGTCTTTCGACGCAAAGGTTACCTACCGTGATCCGAACAACGCCGGAAAGAGAACTACAGCCCGTCTTCTGGACAGTAACAAAGGTGTATTCCTTATGGAAGGTGCTAAGATCGGTAACGTACAGATGGGTCCGACATATGAAAATAATATGGAACCTGGTATTTTTGCCCGTACCTTTACCATGGAAAGACCGCTTCGTGAGGTCGTAGAAGTCGTAGCGGCTGGCTTCCCGAAGATTATGTACCCGGAACTTATTAAAATCTGTACGGTACGATAAGGGGGTTATGGCATGAAAGTAAAAATCCTTAAAGAAGGTGTAACCCTGGAAAAGGCAGTTCTTGACGTAGGCGTAACCCTTGATATGTCAAAAGAAGAAGCAGACCGTCTTATTAAGTACGGTCTTGTGGAAGCTGTAGACGAACCCGCAGAAGAACCGCTGGAATTTCCGGCAGACGAACCCGTGGAAGAACCCGCAGAAGAACCGCTGGAATTTCCGGCAGACGAACCCGTGGAAGAACCCGCAGAAGAACCGGCGGAAGAACAGCCAGGACCTAAGAAGGCCACAAGAGGTAAAAAGTCAGAATAAGGGGGTACGGTATGCTGCTGGATAAAAAAGAACTTCTGGAAAAATATTATACGCGCGGAAATCCAATACCGGACGCCGACGTAGACCTTTATCTTTCCAGGGCTAATACCTGGTGTGTCGGGTATATCGGCGGTGTGCCGCCTATGCTTCCTGGGGAACCTTCTGACCGTCCGGGACTTAAAACAGCTGTAGCGCTGTGTTTTGAAGTGATGGCACGCGGGGAAACTATGCAGATAAACCAGGATACGGGTAATATCACAGAGGTAGCCCCGCCGACCGGTGCCACGAAGACCGCTACACAGTATAAATCTTTAGATCAGTTTGCTACTGTAAGGGAAATGCTTAGAGCGTATAAGAACGCCTTTGAGGACCAGACCAGTAAGACAGACAGGGGTGTAAAGTTTTTATGATTGTAAAAATCACGTTAGACGGCGGTATAGATAGGTTTATCAGTGGTGCGAAGGGTTCTACACCAGCTGTAGACGATATGGAAGACCGTATAGCCAGACAGTCCGGTATAGCTGGTCTGGAAAATGTAGCGTCGAATATTCATAGCCGATCTGGAAGACTTGCACAAAGTTACACCGTAGGCGGAACAGAAAACATTTTTGACGTACAATCGGGCGGTGGTCACGCGGTAGTAAGATATGGGTCAAATTGTCCCTACGCGGTTCCTATGGAAGAAGGCTATAACCAGTCTAATCGTGTAAGTAAGGCTACTGGAAGGAAGCCTTCTTTATGGGTCCCCGGTTCTGGGTCTGGAAGTAATTTTAGTTATAACCCAGGGGCTAAGACCGGAATGAAGCTTTCCGGTAGATTTGTTCCCGGTCAACATATGTTTGAAAAATCACTTCCAGATACACAGGAAGACGTAAAAAAGATTGCAAAAGCAGAAATAGAGCGCCTATTTAAGGCGCTTTTTTAGTGGGGTGGTAGAATGGAATATTCAAAAGAACTTACAGCTATACAGACGTGGCTTAAGTCTACAGCTGGGCTTAATTCCTTTAAGCGCGGAACGAACCTAAACCTTTCCCGCCCCGTGGTTCTTTTTGACGTTCCGGGGCGAAGTCGGGCGAAGCACCTTACCCGCTATTCCTACGTACAGACCGTTACATGGCCCTGTACTTTATACGTGAACACGTTAGACGAAGCTGTAAGGTACCAGGAAGCGCTTGTAAGTGATCTGGAAGACCGCTGTAACGTGCTGGAAATTTCAGAAAATGGAAAGCATATAGGCTGGTTAAAAAACGTCGTCGCTAAGTTTATTAACGGCGATAGTCTGGACGCAACCTTTACGCTTACTTATGACGTGGCATATAAGCGGAAAGGCTGGGACGCGAAAGACCCAGAAGTAGAAGTAATCCACAACACCTTAAATGGGAGACTGACAAAGTAGAAAGGAAGCGAAAAGTATGGCAACGAAAGAAACCGGAAACACACAGGCGGAAAAAGTTACCGAACCTGTTTTTTCCAAAAAAGATTTAATTGCGTCGGCTGCCGTATTCGGTACTACACCGGTTTTAATGACCGGCGCCTTATACGGTGTGAAAAAGGACGAACTGACAAAGAAGGAAGCCGCGGACGCTTTGGCCGCGTTCCTTAAGAAACCAGTACATAAGGGGGTAAAGTAAATGGCTGGATTATATACAGAAGGCGAAAGCAAAGTTTTAAGCGGTGTATATTCCCTTATTCTTGCTATTTCAACTTCTATCACAAGTGGCGGTCGTGGTATTGTAGCTTACCCGTTTACCGCTGACTGGGGGCCTGTAAACGCACTGGTTACCGGTACCCTTAAAGAGATCAGAGACACGTATAACGCGGTGTCTTCTTCCCTTTCTGTAGGAAAGGTTTACGAACACGCAGCAAAAGGAGAACCGAAAAAAGTATTAGGCTTTCGTATGGCTACAGCGGACGCAAAGGTAGCTACGGCTACGGTAGGTACCTGGACTTTTGAAACTGTTTATCCGACGACAAGACCCTTCGTACTTGTCGTAAAAGAGGGTGTAGAAGAAGGTTCTGTAAAAATCAGCCTTGTAGAAAATGCTGTGGAACTTACTTCTTTCCTGGTATCCAGTGTAGATAGCCTGGTAACCGCTGTTAATAGTTCGGAATATATCCGGGTCAAAACTAAGGGTAACGCCTTGCCGGAAGTAAGCGCTGGTGTAGAGTTCAAAGGCGGAAATAATGGCGACGCTGTTACCGTAACGAACTATACAGCGTTCCTGGACGAGATCGAAGCAGACGGAACAGCTAATGCCTTTTCTTTGGACGGAATTTCCGACGAAAGCATTATTACTACAGTAATCGCATGGGTAAGAGAGGTAAGACAGGAAGGTTTCTACGTTTCCTTTGTAACCGGTGGCCCGAAAGAATGGGACTTTGCCATTGACACGGCTAACACGAAATCGAAGGAAATTAACTATCGTCCTGTTATCAATGTAGGTAACGGCTGTGACGGATACACGGCCGCAGAAATGGCTATCTTTGTGGCTGCCAGAGTAGCAGCTGTAGCCCTTAACAGTACACTTACAGACGAGACAGTACCTTACCAGGCGGTAAATAAGCGCTTAAAGAAGTCTGTAAGAGAAAGGGCGAGACAGTCCGGTACGCTGATCTTCGTAGCAAAAGGCGATACGGTAGAAATCGACGAAGCTGTAAATACTCTTACTTCCCCGAAAGCTGGCGAAGTAAAAGAAATGGGTTCTATTCGTGTTTCTTCCACGATCGACTATGTGGTACACGATCTGGAATTATTCGGCGAAGAGTATAAGAAAGCGAAATCAAATACCGACGCTTTCCGCGCTACTTATGCCGCAACTGTACAGCAGCAGTATCTTGACCCGCTGGTATCCCAGGAAATCCTTAAAGAAGGCGCCTACTACGAACCCGACCCGGAATACTACGGCGAAGGCGCTACTAAGAAGGCAAAAGCAAACGAAGCTTTCTTTGTCGGCGACATTACGCCGAACGAAAGCCCGGAAAAGATTTACCAGAAGCTTAGTACGGTATTTTAACAAGGGGGTGGAAATAAATGTTTGACGCTAACGAAGTAATTAACGGCTTATACGGTTACGTTTATGACGAAAACGGTAAGCAGATGCAGGAAACAAAAGGGTTTGAAGCGAATGTGGAGTACGACAAAGAGGAAGTCTTACAGGCCGGTAAGCTTATGAAAGGTCATAAGGTTATGGCTGCTTCCGGTTCCGGTACGATCACAGCGCACAAAGTAGACAGTAGGCTTTCCCGTAAGGCTGCTGATAATCCCCATGCGAAATACAACTTTTCTGCTAAACTGGCAGACCCTACAGCAAGGGGCGAAGAATACATTATGTTTATCGGTGTATCCTTTGACAGCGCCCAGCTGATGTCTTTTGAACTTGGGGAACTTCTGGAAGTCGAAATGGATTTTACCTTTGACGACTTTAAGTACATGAAATCTATTAACTAAGTATCCGGGGCGTGTGCAGCGCCCCTTTTTAAGAAAGGTAGGAAACAAAAATGGCAGAAATTACAGTAATGAATACAGAAAATGAACAGGAAGTAAAAACAGAAGCTATGCAGGAACAGGCAGTAAGCCAGCCGTTACCGGTCGCACCTGTTACACCGGTTCCGTCTTATGTGGAAGATCTGGTGGAAGAAGAGAAAGACCAGGAACAGGAAGCAGACAACGAACCGAAGTTCTTAAGCCTGGAAGAAATTTTAGGAATGGATACACAGGAACTTACAGCAGAAAAACAGGGATTTTTCCAGACAGATAAGCTGGGGGCTATTCCGTTTACAGCTATTTCTTACGACGACTATAAACAGGCTAAGAAAGACTGTGTAACCTATTCCCAGGACGATAACGGCGTTATCCAGACGAAGGTAGACGACGACAAGCTTATGACAAAAATCGTTATCCTTGCTGTAGATAAGGACCCGCGTAGCAATTTCACTTTTGCAAATGGTGCGTTGCTTAAAAAATTGGGTGTTCATACGGCAGAAGGGGCACTGTGTAAGCTGCTTCCGCCTGGCGAAGTTGTAAACTTTGCCGTAGCTGTACAGAACGCTTCCGGCTTTGGAAATAAGGCAAAGAAAAAGGTTAAAGACTCTGTAAAAAACTCTTAAAGTCGGACAGGGAAGCGAAACTTCTGGCCTACATATGGAATACCCAGGGTATTACACCTGGTCAGATATTTAACCTTCCCTACGCCGAAAAAGAGTTTATCTATCAAGCCACTTTGCTTAAGATAAAGGAAGAACAGCGCGCAGCAAAAGCAAGACAGAAAAAGAGGTAGTATAAATGTCCGATTTTACAATGGGGGCAACCCTTACATTAACGGATAATTTTAGTAGTACCTTGACCGCCGCCGGACAGAACGCGGAAGCTTTTAAAAGCCAGATTACAGGTATTTCTTCCGCTATGTCTTCTTCCGCTTCTTCTATGGCAGAAACAGCCAGCGCCGCAGACGGTTTAAGTTCTGGTTTACAGAACGTAAACGCGATCGCCGACAGCATGGGTAGTAGTATGACCGACGCTGTAGACGGTGCGGAAAGTATGGCAGATACCATAAAAGAGGTAGGCAGCGCCGCACAGGAAAGCCAGGCACCTATCCAGCAATCTACGGAAAGTACGAACCGCTGGAAGGCTGCTATGGACCAGTTCGACGCTGGAACACAACACCTTAAACAGCTACCCGGAACCTTAAAACAAATTGCTTCACAGAAATTAACCGGTCTAGTGGATTCCATGAAAAACGGGGTTACGTCGGCGAAAGAACTTGTCACGAACCTTAAGACAATGGCACAACAGAAGGTTACAAGTCTTGTAGCAAGTTTCCGGGAATTTAAGTCTACCGTACAGGAAGGGCGTACCGGTGTAGTCGGCTTCGTAAACGCGCTTAAAAATATCGGGAAGATAAGTATTACAGGAACCGTAAACGGTGTGAAAAACTTAGCTTCCAGCATGAAGACGTTTGCGGCTACTAAAGTATCTGGTATCGTAAACAGTTTAAGTAATTTGAAAAATAAAGCGACGGACGGAAAATCTGGCGTAGAGGGGTTAAAAACCGCTTTACAAAAGGTAGCCAGTACGTCGCTTTCTGCTTTACATTCCGGCTTATCGAAAGTCGGAAGCCTGGCTAAGTCGGCCGGTTCCGCTGTATTAAGCGGACTTGGTAAAGGTATAACAGCAATAACAAAAGGCGTGGCGGCTGGTGTAACAGCAGCCGGAACAGCTGTAGCGGGTGCTACGGCGGCAGCTGTAAAAGTTGGTTCTAATTTTGAAGCGGCTATGTCTTCTGTAGCTTCCATATCTGGGGCTACCGGTAGCGACTTTACAGCTTTGGAAACAAAGGCGAAGCAGATGGGCGCCACCACAGCTTTTTCCGCTACAGAAGCGGCGAACGCCATGGAATATATGGCTATGGCCGGGTGGAAGACTACAGATATGGTGTCTGGTATCGACGGTATTATGAACCTTGCCGCCGCTTCCGGCGCTGATCTAGCCCGAACGTCTGACATTGTAACAGACGGCTTAACCGCCTTCGGGATGCAGGCAAGCGAAAGCGGACGGTTTGCTGATGTAATGGCGGCAGCTTCCGCAAACGCAAATACAAACGTCGATATGATGGGCGAAACCTTTAAGTATGTGGGTGCCGCCGCTGGTGCTATGGGCTATTCTATCGAAGATATGGCTGTAGCTACCGGCCTTATGGCTAACGCTGGTATTAAAGGTTCCCAGGCTGGTACAGCCTTAAGAAGTACCATTACACGCCTTGCGAAGCCTACAAAAGAAGCGCAGACAGCTATGGACGCTTTAGGACTTTCCGTTACAAATAGCGACGGTTCCATGAAGTCCTTCGGCGATATAATGGGCGATATGCGTAAAGGTATGCAAGGCATGACAGAAGACCAGAAGGCAAGCTACGCCGCTATGTTAGGCGGACAGGAAGCTATGTCTGGTCTTTTGGCTATTGCAAATGCGAGTGACGAAGACTTCGCTAAATTAACGTCGGCTATACAAAATTCTTCTGGTGCGGCCCAGGAAATGGCAGCTATTAAGCTGGATAACCTACAGGGCGACGTAACCATACTTAAGTCTGGTCTGGAAGGTTTAGGTATAGCAATATACGACAATATAAAAGGACCGCTACGAAGCGTAACACAGACCGCTACCGAAATGGTAGGAAGTTTATCTTCCGCCCTTACGAATGGCGGTTTTTCTGCTTTTGTGACGGAACTTGGTAACGTCTTAGGACAAGCCGTAACCATGATAGCAAGCTACGCGCCACAAGTGGTAAGTATGGGCGTACAGCTTATACAGGGCTTTTTATCTGGAATACAGGCAAATTCCGGGGCGATTGCTTCCGGTGCGGCTTCTACTATAGCCGCGTTTATTAACGGGTTACTTGTACTGATACCCCAGGTAATTATGATCGGTGGCCAGCTGATCTTACAATTTATCCAGGGAATGACCCCGCAGATACCACAGCTTCTATCTACAGCTACACAGGCTGTAAGTACGTTGGCACAGGGCTTTACAAGCAGCTTGCCTATGATCTTACAGACCGCGACCCAGCTTATTATGACCTTGGTACAGGGAATAGTACAAAATGCCCCTATGCTGATTGCTTCCGCAATCCAGGCGATCACGGCGTTTATGTCTGGTATATTCCAGATGGGTACGCAAGTTCTACAAGCTGGTATACAGTTAATACTTGGATTAGTACAAGGGATTATATCGAATATTCCACTTATATTACAGGCAGCGGTTCTTCTTGTACAGCAATTTGTAACTGCTCTCGTGTCAAATATAGGGTTACTCATTCAAGGCGGAATACAGCTTGTCATTTCTCTGATACAGGGCGTCATTTCTAATCTGGGAAATATCGTACAGGCCGGTGTTCAGATTATCGTTTCCCTTGTTACTGGCTTGATACAGGCTATACCTATGATTATAGCCGCCATTCCTCAAATGATAGCCGCCATAGTCGATACGATCTTTAGCACAGATTGGATAGCTGTAGGTGGCGACATTATTAACGGAATTAAAGACGGCTTTATGGCTGGATTTACCAGCCTTGTAGACAGTGTGAAGGGCCTGTGGAGTGATTTTACAGGCTGGCTATTCGGCGACGGAGAAGAAGCCGGAAGCGCTGCTGGCGAAGGCATGGCGGCTGGTGTATCTTCATCTAGCGGAAGTGTGGCTTCGGCTGCTTCACAGACAACACAGGCGGCTACCCAGAATTTCCAGTTTGACTATGGTGTTCTGGAAGGGTACGGGTACGAAGCCACAAACAGCCTTACGACAGGTCTTAATACAGGTGCCAGTACGCTTAACTTTAGCGCTACGGCGCTGGGAACGGATACAAGTAATAGTATTCTTTCCGGTATGCAGACTGTAGACCTTACGGCTGGCGGAACACAAGCAACAAGTAACATTCTTTCTGGTCTTAATACCGGCGGTGTACAGCTGACAACAGCCGCTACGACGCTGGGAACGGATACAGCGAACAGTTTAAACAACAGCCTTATAACGGGCGGCGCTGATCTACAGGCTACCGCTTCGCAATTAGGCACAGATACCATAAACAGCTTAAGCACAAGCTTTAATAGCGGTGCTTCCACACTAGACTTGTCAGCGTTACAGCTTGGTACGAATACGACGGATAACCTTACTACAGGTCTTACGAATGGAACGGCTACGGCTTCGTCGGCCGCCACAAATGTAGGAACACAGGTAGGAACCAGCCTTACTACTGGTCTGGATACCGCAAACGCCCAGGTTACGGCTTCTACACAGCAGTTAGCAGAAACGCTTTCAACAGGTCTTACGACGTCAATAACGGACGCTTCCACACAGGCGACGACCGCTATTAACGAAATGGGTACGAATATCGGAACAGCGCTTACAAGTGCTGTGGAACAGGCTTCTACACAGGCTACGGCGGCTGTATCTACCCTTGGTACAAACCTTGGTAGTGCATTAACAGAAAGTCTGAATACGGCGGCTACGGGCGCCGGAAGCGCTGCTAAGAGTATTGGAACCCAGATAAAAACAAGCCTTACACAAGGCTTAACATCTATCAGTGCGGGTGCTTCTGTGGCTGCCACAGGTGTAGGAAACGCCGTAAAGACGGCGCTTACCATAAGCCTTACTTCCGCCGGTACAGCGGCTTCTACTACAGCAAGGCTGGCCGGTACAAATATGGTACGTTCTTTAGTAACTGCCGTTATCGGAATGACGCCTACAGCGGTAACAACAGCCACCAGTACAGGACTAAAAACCGTACAGGGGCTTGCTACTGGTATCCTTTCTGGAACTGGTACAGCGGTAGCCGCTTCGCGTAGCGTAGTAAATGCTGTAACTTCTACCTTTAACAGTATTAACCTTCACAGCGCCGGATACAATGCCGCCGCTGGTTTTGCTTCTGGTCTGGCTTCCGGTGCCGGTGCGATTTACGCCCAGGCACAAGCAATAGCTTCTACTGTAAGGTCTACTATACAGTCGGCGTTACAAATTCATTCCCCTTCACGGGTAATGATGGAAATGGGTCAGTTTACCGGCGAAGGTTTAGCTGTAGGTATTGAAAAAATGGTAGGACTTGTACAAAGGGCTTCTGAAAAACTGGCAAACGGTGTTACAGCACCGGTAAGCTATAATTCCGGGGCTACACCGGTACAAGAAGTACAGGGGACTTTATCAGACGTTCCGGCGTTGTCCGGTAATATTCCGATAAGCCCGGCTGGAAGCAGTAAAGCGGAAACGCTGAAAAAAGAAATAAAGCTGGTAATTGAAAGAATTATTCTTAACGATACCGGCGAAAAAGATAAGAAGCAACTTGTAAAAGAGTTGCTGGAAGAACTTATAGAAGAACTGAAAGGCGCGGACGAAGTAATAAGCAGCGCCGACCTGGGGGTATTGTTATAAATGAAAGGCGATCAGACAGTTAATATAACCTTAAAAGGTGGCGGTACTACGCTGAATATTCCGGTAATACCGCCGAAAGTCAACGTATCAGATGGTAGCAGTACGCCTAAAACGGTAAATATCTGGGGAAAGGGCGAAGTTGATTTTAACAACGGGAAGAACCTGGACGGCCTTAGCTGGTCGTCCTTTTTCCCTTCCAGATACGACGCTTCGTATTGTTGTTACTCAAACCTTAAGACAGTTAAGTGGTATATTGATACGCTGAATAACTGGAAAAATTCTGGAACAGTAATACAGGTTATCATTCCGGCTATGAATATCAATAGGTCTATGAAGATTAAAACCTTCCAGGGGGACTACGAAGGGCAGGAACTTGACTACTATTACGATCTGGAATTTAAAGAGTATGTAAAGCTTCCACAAGTGAAGGTACAGGCTAAGAAGTATATTACTGTGAAGAAAAGGGACCCTAAGCCGGTGTCTAAGCCTTCCACTTCCAGTAATAACAAGAAGAAAAAACCCGCAATTAAGAAAGGCGATAAAGTCCAGTTTAAGGGTGGACCTGTATACATTTCTTCGGACGCTTCTAAGCCAGCTGTAAAACGAGGGAAGGCAAAATGTAAATGTACAATAGTTAACAGTAATAAGCACCCATACCACCTTATCTACTACAGCGGGGATAAGGTATACGGCTGGGTAAATGCTTCTGACTGTGAAAAGATATAAAGGTAGGTTAGCCTATGGGAAAGCTACAGCTTAAAATAGACGGAAACGACTTTACTGGGGTACTTGCGGATAACCCAGTAATTAAAGATCAGCTTAACGCTTGCTGCCGTACTTTGACTTTTAAGCTGTCTTTGTACGGTAACAGGCTGGACCTTCTGGCACATAAAGCAGAACTTTATTATAACGGTAAGCGCTGGTTTATCGGGGAGATAAAGAAACAGAAGGAAGAACATGACGGAACAAACAGTATCACTGTATACGACCCACTGTTTTCCTTCGGTAAGTTTGAGGACGACTACTACTTTAAGAACCAAACCGCTACCCAGATCACGGTAAGCATGGCGAAAAAACTAGGTATAAAGGTATACAAAGCGGAAAACACGAAGTTTGTTATATCCTATGTCCTATATAAGAAAGGCGCACCAGATAAAATTATGGTAGATGTCTTAGCCAGAACATGGAACGGCGGCGGGGATAAGTTCTGGTTCCGATACGACCCGGAACATGACGGAATACTGTTAAAGCGAAGAACTGTACCAGATATGATATGGGCGTTTAAAACCGGTGGTAACCTTCTATCTTCCAGCCGTGAACGAAGCATAGAAGATATGTACAATACGGTTAAGCTGATTAACAGAGAAACCGGTAAAACTGTTACAAAGGTAAACGCGAAAAATAAAGCGCTTTACGGGAATACGCAGTATTACGAAGAAATAAACGATAAGGACACAAACCTTTCCACTTATGCGGAAAATAAGCTTAAATCCTTATCTAAGATTACTTCTACTATGTCAATGTCTGGCGTAAATTCAGACGGCGCTATGGGTCAATTTTTTGTAGGCGACCCGATCTACGTAGAAGAAAAAAATACAGGTATGGTAGGCGGTTACTGGATAAGAAATGTATCCCATACATTTTTATCTGACGACGCCATACAGTTAGACTTCGATCTAACAGCCACAGAGGATATACCAGAAATACAGTACGACGACAGTAAAACACAGTCTTCCACCTGTAAGGGAAAAACGACGACGGCTTTACACGTCCGTAGCGGTGCCGGAACAAACCATAAGAGTAAAGGTATCTGGCCAAAAGGTACAGAACTTTCTATTAAGGGTAAGTCTGGAAACTGGTACGAAGTTACTGGAAAGCTGAAAGGAAAAGAAGTAAGCGGTTATTCTCATAAGGACTACATAAAAATAACATCTGGTTCAGTGCCTAAATAGAAAGAAGGGATAATATGTTAGGTTCTGTAGATGCTTTAAGCACGTTAAGGGGTGGAAATCAAAAGGATAGCGTTCTGGAAGGACTACACATTTTACAGGCGACTTCCGCAGAACCGAACCCGGTAAAATTTAAACTGATAGGAACGGAACTTAACATAGACGCCGGTATGTTTGACATACCGGTTTCTGTTTATCCGATCTGTAAAGGGGATAAATTTTTAGCCTACCCACTGGTAGGGGCAGAGCACCAGCGCTGGGGAATTGTAGCAAAGATCACTGGAAGCGGAAGAACCGGAACTATGACCGGTTCCGACAGCTGTAAAGTTGACGGCGTGGCAGTAACCTACAGCGGGGGTAAAGTTCTTTCCCCGAAGGGCGCGAAGTCCGGCGATCGTGTAGCGGTAATCCCTTACGGTACACCGGATAACGTAAAATATGCGCTGGTTCCTATCGACTATAGACTTTATACGGAGTGTAAATATTATGGCGGAGAACATTGACTTAAGGGTACCGGTGTTCGACTTTGATACCGGGGAATTTGTAATAGGTCTTGACGGTACCGTGAAAACCGTTACAGGGTCAGAAGCCGTAGGTATGATAGCCGTAAAAGCAGAACAGACAGAACGCGGTGTATTTCCTGTTTATGGAAATTATGAAAATGAAGAAGAGAACCACATATACGGAAGCGACGTAAAAGCTTTCGGTATTTGTGGGGAATATCCAAAAGACGTAAGGCTTTCGGAAGTAAAAAGAGCAGCGGAAGAAGCTATAGCCTATGACCCGTGGATAGTAAGTGTAGACAGTGTTACGGTGGAAGAAGGAAAAGATAAAGACGGAAATCCTTGTTTTATCGTAAACATAGAATTTACTGACATTTTCAGAAATTCTATTTTAGTAGAGGGGGTGGAAGTATGACGGAAAGACCAGAATTTGTACCTGTATTCCTACAAACGGATACAGAGATCACAGACTTTCTTTTATCACAGATACCGGATACCTGGCGTAAAGAAGTCGGCGATTTTCCTTACGATATGATTAAGCCGGACGTCGCCCAGATAATGCAGCTGGAAATTTCCCAGGACCGTATCTTACAGAACGCCTTCCCGCAGTATTGTGAAGATGAACGTATGGACGAACACATGGCTATAAGGGGTCTTACAAGGATTGAAGCTACGGCTAATAAGCGCGTCCTTTCTATCGTTGCTGACCCTGGCGTAAGAATACCGCAAGGCTATACGTTTACTTCTGTGGTAACAGACGAAGACGGTAACCCTATCGAATTTACGGCGGATAAAGAAACCATATTCTTAAGTGAAGAAGCTGTAGACGTCCGCGTTACGTGTAATCTGACCGGAAGCGAAGGAAACCTGGCTACTGGAAGTGAATTTATCTTACAGCCACCTATAGCCGGTGTAGCGTCTATTACAGATATGGGTACTGTGGTTATGGCCGCTGAAAGGGAAAGTCTGGACGAAGCCTGGACAAGGATTTTGGATAAGGCAGAAAACCCGGATACCGGCGGAAATGTACATGATTACGAACGCTGGGTAATTGACGGGTTTTATAAGGAATACGGGGTAAAGGTCGGTAAGGTTCTGGTAGATATGTGCTGGAATAAGGATAACGGATACGACGGAAGGGGAACGGTTCGTATAATAGTAGTAGACGACGAATACGGACCGCTGGACGCTTCTATAGTGTCTGATATTAAAGAGTATTTAGACCCGAAGGCGTATGAAGGCTACGGATATGGTAAGGCGCCTGGCGGTGCTGTAGTCACTGTAATAACAGGAACGTCATATTATATTGATATTTCCGCTTCTGTGGAATACGAAAAAAACGTAGATCGGTCGGCAGTCTTACAGCAGTTTACAGAACTTGTTACGGACTACGTAAAATCCAGGGTATTTAACAGAAATGAAGATACAAAGGAATTAAGCCCTGTGGTTTACAAAAAGATAGCAGCTATCTTAGGTACGCTGTCTGGTGTATCGAATTACGATAACCTTACAGTAAATGGCGGAACCGAAGATATAAAGATAGAACCGTATGAAATACCTACCGTAAGAAAGGTAGAACTTAAGTAATGCCTGGTAAACAGGATATAGTAATAAGCGATCGTACCGAAGGCATGGTAGAAGCTTCCGCCAGCTATTACCAGGAAAGCGAATTATTCTTTTATATTATGAACGCAAAAGCCAGGGGGTACGATCTGGTAAATGAAAAGCAAGACGACTTAGCCCTACAGTTATCGCCGCTTACGGCGACCTGGGGGCTTATTTATTGGGAACAATCCGTAGGGCTACCTATGCTTCCGAATGAAAGCTACGAAAAACGACGACCTAAAGTATTGGTGCGCTTACAGAATTACGAAAATTTTGGGGCGCCTATGATACACAGGATAGCGGAAGCCTACGGGGAAAAGATAAGGGTTTATATAGACCATGGGGAATGTCTGGTAACGGTCGTCTTCCAGCGTGGCGTACCTACATTCTTAGAAGAGTTCCAAAAAGCTGTAGATAACATCATACTGGCCCACTTCGGTACAGAATACAAGTTTGAGTACATTATTACCGGCGGGCTGGAAGCTATCACACAGTATCACGTATACGGGTACAACGTGCCGGAAGCTGGCGCGTCTGCTATATGCGGTACACTTCCTTTTACGGCCACAGAAGGGCGCTTGTATAGTGCCAGCCTGGGCGTTTCCGGGGAAGTGGATACCGTCCTTCGTGACTATGACAAAACCGGGACGATTGCCAGCGGTCCGCTACCTTTCGTGTCCACGGAAGGGCGTATATATCGTACCGTGATAGAAGAAGCAGCAGACGGCACTTATACCATAGAAACCTATAAACAAACCAGCGAAGCTACAGAAACCGGTACTATACCAGACACTTCTACGGAAGGTCGCATTTACAGCGCTGTAATATCCGTAAGCGGAAACGACGACGCGGTAAGTACCAGATATGTACAGGCTGGGGAAATGGAAACGGGGGATAGTCGCCTATGATTGAACAAAAAGGGCTTGCCGTATTTAATAAGGCAATAGCCGAAACAATCACACGGGCTGTATGTACTATCGACGGAAAAGACATAGTTCTTCCGATCAAAAGTGTAACCGTAGAAGGTGCCACGTTTAAGGTAAATATCTATCTGGACGATACCTTAAAGGGTACAGTAACAAACACGAAGTTATACGATAAAGACGGAAGCCTTCTTATCCAGCGACAGGACGTAGTAGCGAAGCCCGAAGAAAAAAACCTCTTAATCGTATTTCAACTTGAGTTAAGGGAGGTAGCTTTATGAGTGAAGAAGTAACAAGAGAAATACAGGAATGGGACCCTGTGGAATGGTTAGACCGTATCATTAACGGCGAACAGACCTATACCTTACAGGAAGTTCCTGGAAATGCCGGACACTATAAGTTGGTACCGGATAACGTAGAAGTTATCCAGAAGGGTACGCCGCTTTCCCAGTCCAGGCTTAACCGTATGTCCGACGGTATCAGCTTTTCCCATGCTGTGATCGGTGCCATTGCCGCCGAAGCGCTTAGACAGGCTGGCCTTGCACACCAGAACAGAAAAGTAGACTTTGAAAAAAGATTTTTACAGGACGAAGCTACTATATCTGGTACGCCGGGGGATTATTTTTCTTCCAGTTACCCCTATGTACTGGTTCCTATTCCGACCGGTACAGAACATACACAGACGAACACGCCACACTATGACGTAACACTTTGTGTAACGGCTGCCGACGACATAGGAAAAGTAAATCTTGAAGTTTACGACAAGGCCAGCAACGGGTTTAAAGTCCGTAACCTTGGTAGTGCTAAGTCCGTAAGCTTTACCTGGACGATCATTAACACAAATATTCAGTAAGGGGGTAACAAAAATGAGAATACAGCACGTAAACAGTGGTACGAAAGCAAAGTGGAAAACACGGGGAACCGTCTTACAGCTTACCGTACCTGGCGTAGAACCTATCGAAATCGACCTTAACGAAGAATTACAGGACGTCGCTGTAACCGTAGATGTAAGCCTTAATTCCGGCTTTACAGCGTTGGAAAAGGGCGTAGGTAACTGGTACGTGGCTTCTGTAAAAATTCCGGCAAGGGAATACGACTACCAGCCTACCGGCGAAGTAGACGAAGAGGGCTACGACATTCTGGAAGAAGTAGCGTTAGATGTGAATATGCGCGACGTTACGTTATGCCTGTGGGGTATCCCGGATATTTCCCAGGAACAGAAAAAAGAAAGTGAGGTAATCTAAAATGGCTTTTACTTTTTCCGTTAAGGACACATACCGCCAGGCTGTAGAAGCGGCCAGCGGCGGAAAACAGACGGTACTTTACGACGACAAAGGTAACCCGTCTATTATGAACATTATCCCGAAGTTATCTTACAAAGACGTCGGACTTTCTGACAGTACAAAAGCGCTTCCTGCTTTTGTGGTAGACGATGCAGACAGACCGGAAGTCTTCGTAGGTACATATATGGCTATGGTACACGACGGAAGGGCTTACAGCCTTCCTGGACAGGTGCCGAAGGTCCATACGAATATGGACCAGGCTATAGCCTACTGCCGCGCAAAGGGTCCCGGCTGGCACTGTATGACAAATGCAGAATACGCCGCTATCGCCCTGTGGTGTAAGAAAAACGGATATTACCCGCGTGGTAATAACAACTATGGAAGCGATCACGCTTACCCGCATGAAAAATGCAGACCCGGAACCGTAGGAAGCGACGGACGTATTAACCTGGGGCTTACCGGTAGTGGCCCGAACAGCTGGACACACGACGGAACGCCGAACGGTATCTACGGTCTGAACGGCGACGCATTGGAATGGGCTACTGGTCTTCGTATATATAACGGGGAAATCCAGATTTTGGCCGGCAATAATGCTGCAAAGAACAGTGCAGACCTTACAGCCGGAAGCGCGGAATGGAAAGCTATCTTACCGGACGGTACCTTGGTAGCGCCTGGAACAGAAGGCACGCTTAAAATCGACATTGTAGGCGGCGTTCCTAAAATCATGACTACGGTAACCACGACTACTACCAGTGAGTACCCGAACACGCTGTTTAAATCATTGGCTGTAGGGGACGGTATAGCAATACCGGACCTTATGAAGGCGCTAGCCTTGTTCCCGTCGGATAACAGCGACCATGGCGAAGATAGATTTTACGCAAGAAACGACGGGGAAAAATGCTTCTACCGTGGTGGCTATTGGCCCGACACGTCGAGTGCGGGCGTGTTCTCCTTGGATGGCTACCACCCGCGCTCCAGCTCCTCTGGCGGCGTTGGCTTCCGCCCCGCTTACATTGTTTTGTAAATCTGTAGTGGCCGCGACAGCGGACACCGCCAACTAAAGGAGTGATAAAGACTATGGCGGAAACCAGGGAACTTTATATTAAAACGAAAGTCGAAGATATGATAGTTTACGGGAATATCTGCTTAAAACAATTTCCGAAACATGAACGATATGCCCTTGCTTCGGAAATACGGCTTTGTATGTACCGTATCCTGGGTATCGTCATAGAAACTAATCATAAGCACTACAAGAAAACCACGCTTACGGAACTGGATATAGAAGTGGACAAACTACGGTCTTACCTTCGTCTATCAGCAAACCCAGAACTTAAGTATTTATCAATAGATAAGTACGGAAACTGGGCGAAAATGGTAGATGAAATCGGCCGTATGGTCGGCGGCTGGATACAGTCAGTAAGTAAATAATTCTTTAGGGTACATAACAGTAATGGCAGCTTCTACCGTGGTGGCAATTGGAACAACACGTCGAATGCGGGCGTGTTCTACTTGAATGGCAACAACCCGCGCTCCAACTCGAATGACAACATTGGCTTCCGCCCCGCTTAACCCGGAAATCCTCTAGTCTACAGCTTATGGGCTGTAACACGCGACCGGGTAAAGGGTTATGTATCCTTGCCGAAAGGCAGAAAATATAGGTTAGGAACGGACGTACTCTAGTAGCTTCGGCGAACGGTGCGACACGCTGAAAAAGAACACGGAAGGTAGTTATAATGGCAAAACGCGTAGGTAACATATATCTTCCGAACTGTAACTACACAAGTTTGTATAACGCCTATCGGAAAGCCGCAAAGGGTAAGCGGTACCGTGGCGACGTTTTACAATTTACTGATAACCTTGAAGGAAATCTGTTAGCCCTGTTAGACGACTTACAGAACCACACCTACGCTGTAGGGGCGTACCGGGAATTTTACGTATATGAGCCTAAGAAAAGGCTTATAATGGCGCTTCCTTTCCGTGATCGTGTCGCCCAGTGGTGGGTATATTCCATACTTTACCCTATCTTTGATAAGACTTTCATAGAAGACAGCTACGCTTGTCGAAAAGGTAAAGGCCAGAAGGCGGCCGCTGACCGGTTACAAGATATGCTGAAACAGACAGAGGTAATAGGCGGAAAGTGGTATTACCTTAAGCTGGACATAGCAAAATACTTTTACCGGATTTACCACGATAAGCTACTGGAAATTATAGAAAGAAAAATCAAAGACCCGGATATGCTGGAACTTTTAAAAGTTATCATAAAAGGCGACGGTACAAACGCTTTCGGTCTTTCTATTTGTGACAACGTAGAAGACGCCAAACGCCTTACAGACCGTGGTATGCCGATCGGTAACTTGACAAGCCAGCTGTTAGCAAATGTTTATTTGAATGAGTTAGACCAGTTCTGTAAAAAGGTTCTTGGTATTAAGTTCTATGTACGTTACATGGACGACGTAATTATTCTTTCTCAAAGTAAGGAAGAATTACACGAAATCCAGAAACGTATCAGCGCTTTCCTGGAAGAGGAACTACAGCTTACTTTAAATAAAAAGACTTGCATACGTCCGGTATCTATGGGTATCTAGTTTGTGGGCTTACATATATGGTCTTCACACCGTACTGTAAGAAAGTCTACTTCTTTGCGTATTAAACGCCGACTTAAGGCAGCTGCAAAACTATACGCGGCAGGGACCCTTACTTATGACAAGTATAACAGTACATTACAGTCTTACATGGGAATGTTAAAACATAACGACTGTTACCGTTTCAAAATGCAACTGTTAGAAGACGTCGAAACAATACTAAATGAAAGTGGGGTAGCAGCATGACCGGAGATACAACCTTGTCCCTGGCTTTAATCTTATCCCTTATTACGATTGCCTGTACCGTGTATAACACGTTCAGCGGTCGCAAAACACGAAGCCAGAAAGACGTAGATCAGCAGATTAAGGAAGCTACTCAAAGAGTGGCAGAGGATACAAAAATCAGTCTTAAGCTGGACCAGATCGGGTATGATGTAAAGTCTATTAAAGAAGATATTAACAGCACAAAGAAAGAGGTAAGAGAACTTGATAAAAAAGTGGCAATACTGGACGCTTCTGTACGTTCCGCGCATAAACGACTTGACGGCGCCGGTATTGG
>JAETQH010000140.1 GCA_021770785.1 Lachnospiraceae bacterium | reverse complement strand
CTTTCTGTAATATACCCAGCATATAACCGCTGCTCGTCGTCAAGTTCCGTTTCACTTATCAGATCGATATTTCCTTGAATGACAGTCAACGGTGTTTTTAAGTCATGAGCAAGCGCCGCGATTTGTTCCCTTTGCAATCGCTCTGCGTCCCATTGTTTTTCTAAAGATGATTTCAGATTGTTTTTCATATCGGAAAAAGAACAAAGTACATCTTCAAATTCTTTGATTTTGGAGTGTCCCACTTCAAAATCAAGATTTTGCCGCGCAACCTGTTCTGTTGCTTCAAAAAGCGGGGAAAGCTGCACCTGTAGATTTTTTGCGAATTTTGCCGTTAAGATTATGCACACCATTATACAGTTTATGGCAATGAGGATATACAGCAGGATTTCCGGCGATGGGAAATGCTCATAAAGCCATTCGTTGGTAAACTGCGAACCGACATAGTATTGAAGCACCACATATTCGTTTTCACGGGTAACAAATAAGTACTGCTTGTCCGGATTTTGATTTGCCCTCCCCGATATGGCATATTCCATAGCCGAGTCCAAATCTTCACCCTCTAAGGACGTTTTTACTACCCGATAATTCTTATCCAGCACCAGATACCTGCACCCCATAGGAATCTGAACGTCTGCCAGATCCGGCGTGGCAGCGATAACCGGGGCGAGGTTTTTTACGCTGCTTTCCATATAATTGGCATAAGTAATAAAGCCCATATTTGTTCCGGCTAAAATAAGGCCGAAGGGGACGGCTGCCGCCCCCAACAGTCCCACAAGCAGCATACATAAAAATTTCCAGAAAGACGCTTTCAATGATGTTGTTTTCTTCATTCCCATTTATACCCAATCCCCCAGACTGTCACAATCGGCTGAATATCCCACTTACTTAATTTCGCCCGAATATTTTTGATATGAGTGGAAATGGTGGAATTATCACTGTCGCCCTCTAAGCTAAAAACCGCTTCGTAAATCTGTTCCTTTGAAAATACCTGCCCTTTATTCCGGGCAAGGTATTCACAAATCAGGTATTCGCTTTTGGTCAGGGGAACAGGGGTATTATCTACCCGTAATTCCTTTGCAGATAAATCTATTTTTATCCTGTCAAAAGCAAGGGCCGTATGCCGTTCCCTGTGTTCGCGGCGTAAGTGAGCGTTTACCCTTGCCCTGAGTTCTGCAATGCGGAAAGGTTTTGTCAGATAGTCGTCTGCGCCCAGACCCAGCCCAAATGTAATATCATTTTCCATTGTCTTTGCGGTTAGAAAGAGAATCGGACAGTCCACAAGGGAACGGATTTTATCACAATAGGAAAAGCCGTCTATATCCGGCATCATAATATCCAGTATAATCAAGTCGTACCTATTCAGTTTATCAAGTGGCACCTGTGCAGCAGACGTATAGATGGTAACGAGATGTCCGTCTTTTTGCAGCCCGTTTTTGACAAGTTCTAAAATAGACTGTTCATCATCAACCATAAGGATTGCTGCCATATTGTCGCCTCCTTTCGTTGTTCTTTTCAGTATAGCATAATCTTTAAGGGCAGAAAAACCATCATTGCCGCTTGGCGATATGATAGATGTTATTTACCTTGACTGCAACCGCTTCGGTTGTATCGGTTCCATAAATCTCATAAACATCTGTGTAAAACCATTGCTCCCGCCCCTGCCCGGCATTCTCCCCGTTCCAGTCAATCTTGTTCAAATCCTCCTTTGAAAAAGGGATTTTTGTTTCGGTATCGAATGTAACGCTTTCTGCGAGAATATCAATATATCTGCCTAAGTCATCATTTGATACCACGTCAGACGTTACTTGATAAACCGTCCCGTCACAAAGAAGCTGCGTAGCATTTGCCGGGTTGACTTCAAAGCTTCCGTTTATAGATTGTTTCGTTTCTTTAAAGTCAAAGACAATATCCGTGTCTTTCAGTTTTTCATGTGTAATAGCTTTGTGGTATTCTCCATTTACATCTACAATCAGATAGGTGTCGGCATTGGGAGCTGCATACACATTCAAGAAAGGGATAATATAAGCGGCTTCCGGGGCTTTTTCCGCTAAATCTGCCAACGTGTGAAAGGTGGCAGATTCCACATTTTCTTGAAGCAACACTTTTCCCGCTTCATCTATGGCGGTAAGCTGCCGGATATATCCAACCCATTCCCCAAGCCCGCCGTTAGATACGGTGTCCTCTAAAATGATATAGTCATTTCCCTTATAGGAAAATTGCGTCACGTTCTCTGCATTCAGATAGCATTGCTCCTTGTTACTGGAATATTCCTTGATTTTGTCCTGTAAAGAACAGCCTGCAAGAGAAAAGCAAACAGCAAAAGCGGCCAGTAATGCCATCATCATTTTTCCACATTTATTCATAATTTTTCCGTCCTTCCCAATGAGAAAACCATAATAAAGTCACCAGTAAGCTGCCTATTGTCAGCACAGCAATCCATACCCATTCTGTTCCATGGGCGAAAAACTGATGATTCAAAATATCGCGCACCCAGTTCATAGACCATGCAAAGGGGATATACCGGGCTACGCCATTCAGCTCAATATTGCTATACAAAATACATTGCATACTTTCAAACACGCCCCAAAACAGTGAGATACCCAGGCCAAATTTAAGGCTGAGAAACAGGTGCAAAACATAAATAATCAAATTACAGAACGCGATTCCCGCGGCCGCCCTGGTTAATGTGCCAGGCTGCACTGTATCAGCTATTCCCAAGAATTGTATTCCAAATACGAATAGCAGGAACAGACAGGATAACGAGGTGATCCCCGCGCCATAAAGATAAGCTAATTTTGCAAGTATCATCTTGCGCCGGTTTGGTACGGCAAGCAATGGCTGGAAATGGGAAGCCTTTTCTTCTAATGTAATATTCAAGCCAACAATAACGCTGATCAACAAAGGAAAAACCGTTGCTGTGAGTTCCAATATCATTTTTAGTTTTTTACCGTCTGCTGTGCTGCCATACAGAAAATAGTAAACAACAAACAGCAACGCTCCCATAACAGGTACACATAAATGAATGATCCTAAATGGCGTATGCTTTGTTTTGACCAACTCGGAATGAACTGCACCAAGAAAGCCCATTTCGTTACCTCCTTTTTAAAAAATCTTTTGCGTCCACGAAAGACAAAACAAAAAACAGGAATATTGACAATGCGAGGGAAATCAGAATAGTTATAGAAAATCCAGTATTTCCCGCAAAGGTTCCCCGGAGTTCAATTCCCATAAGAGGCTCTGCCAATTTTGCCGCATAGCAATAAGGTACTAACCACCAGACCGCCGTATTCCCTAATAAGATAGGGATAAATATACCAAGTATAGTATTTACTATGATTGGTACAAACAATCCTGTTTTGCGAGCAAGATATAAACACAACGGAATCTGCCATACAGATGCAAGGATAATTGCTATACTGCCCGCTATGCTTTGTGGAACGGAATATACTGCCGTTGCTGGGGAAATAACACTGCTGACAGAGATAAGTATTGCTAAAAATATCCCTGCGACAAGTAACTTTTCAATCAGAATAATCCCCTTTGCCAGTTCAAATTTTGAAAGATTCACAGGCATAGAATATACGGAATAGTATTTACCTGCGTTTTCTTCTTTCCGGTGTGACAGCGAACATAAAATTGCGATTGCCCCCGGAAGCAGGAAAGCATACCACCAGTAAAGAGTCATGTACTGAAAACCATAAAAACCGCCGATAAGCCATGCAAAGATAGCTGTGAGAAAAGGAATGATAAAAATCAATTTGTTTGATATTGTCCTTTTGAATTTTAAATGCTCTGATTTTAAGTAGTTCATACCTTAACCCTCCCTGTGATTGCTCTTTACAACATCCATAAAAAGCTGTTCCAGATTTTCATTCGCATTTAGTTTCCCCTCATATCCTAAAATACCGCCCGCAATAATGCCAATATGGTCGGCTGTCTGCTGCACTTCCGAAAGAATGTGACTGGACAAAATAACGGTAATGCCTTTTGTGGGGAAGGAACGGATCAGCTCCCTGAGTTCTTCAATTCCCACTGGGTCAAGACCGTTTGTAGGCTCGTCAAGAATGAGCAGCTTCGGATGATTCAGTAATGCAATCGCAATTCCAAGCCGCTGCTTCATGCCAAGAGAAAACTGCCCGACCCGTTTCCTGCCGGTATTTGTGAGCTGGACAATTTGCAATACCTCGTTAATTCGTGCATTGTCCAGGCCGAGCAATGTAGTTCTGACTTTGAGATTTTCGTATGCAGTCAGATTTTCGTAAAGCGGGGGCATCTCAATCAACGCGCCGATATGCTCCAGATCATTCCGCTTCCACAGGTGCCCGTCAAACTCTATACTTCCAGAGGTCGGTTTTAAAATGCCTGTAATCATTTTGAGCGTTGTAGACTTTCCAGCTCCGTTCGGTCCCAATAGTCCATAGACGGAATTTTTTTCAATGTTCAGCGATATATTATTTACGGCCATCTGCCCGCTGAAAGATTTGCAGAGGTCAATCGTTTTCAAAATCATATCCATAATAATCAAGTCCTTTCTTTGATTTTACGGATAGCATACCGGGCAATTTTGAAGATTCCATAAAGATTTTCTACTTTTCTTAAAATACACAAATGAATTTGGAATACTATTATTGTCGTGTCTTATCTCGATTCTGCTCAATGGTAGATACATT
>JAETQH010000042.1 GCA_021770785.1 Lachnospiraceae bacterium | reverse complement strand
GATGACAAGAAAAAGACACTGCCGATTTTGATTGCACAGCTGCGTTCCGCAGACTGGCTGAAATTCGATATGGGCCAGGTGTATGTGATGATTGCATTTTCCATTTTCCCTGTAATAGTGGTGTATCTGATTTTATCAAAACACATCGTACAGGGTGTGGCATTAGGAAGTGTAAAAGGCTGATTGGGGTGGTTCCTAAAAAATCAGTAAAAACAGTTGACGTATCCGGCCGAAACAAGTATTATTTAAAGAGGAAACTTAACACATCAACGTGCTAAAGTAAAAATACTATGCCTGCATGAGTTTAGAGTCAAAACAGCAGATAAACATTGCAGGCGCCGGAAAGGACTTAATACAGCAATGGAAATGGAGATGGAATTTTTACGGAAGCTGCCCACACCTCAGGAGTTAAAGGAGCAGTTTCCGGTAAGCCCGCAGATTGTTGCCGCAAAGGCGGAGCGTGACGAGGAAATACGCAGAATTTTTGAGGGAAAAGAAGATAAACTGATTTTAGTCATTGGTCCCTGTTCCGCAGACCATGAGGATGCAGTGATTGACTATATTTCAAGACTGCGGCAGGTGCAGGAGAAAGTACGGGATAACATTTTTATCATCCCCCGTATTTATACCAACAAACCAAGAACCATTGGAGTAGGCTATAAGGGAATGCTGCACCAGCCCGACCCTGAGAAAGAATCCGATATGTTAAAGGGTATCATTGCCATTCGCCAGCTCCACAAACGGGCAGTGGAAGAAACAGGATTTACCTGTGCGGACGAAATGCTTTATCCGGAAAACCACAGGTATCTTTCCGATTTGCTTTCCTACGTGGCAGTGGGGGCGCGATCCGTTGAGAATCAGCAGCACAGGCTCACCGCCAGCGGCGTGGCAATCCCTGTCGGTATGAAGAATCCCACAGGAGGCGATATCTCCGTCATGATGAATTCCATCATTGCGGCGCAGCACGGGCATACCTTTTTATACCGGAGTTGGGAGGTTAAGACCCAGGGAAACCCTTATACCCATGCGATTTTAAGAGGATATGTGGATAAATTCGGAAGGAATATTCCAAATTACCATTATGAAGATTTGCAGAACCTCATGGAGCATTATGAAGAGGCAAACTCCGGCAGTGGAAAACCGTTAGCAAATCCGGCGGTGATTGTGGATACCAACCATTCCAATTCCGGCAAGAAATTTGAAGAGCAGATTCGCATCAGCAAGGATATTATGCACAGCTGCAAGGTTTCCGAGGACGTCCATAAACTGGTTAAGGGGCTGATGATTGAGAGTTATATCGAGGATGGCAGCCAGAAGGTCAGTGAACACTGCTACGGAAAATCCATTACTGACCCGTGTTTAGGGTGGAAGAAAACAGAAAAGCTGATTTATGAATTGGCAGACTTGTGGTAGAGATTTTTTGCTTCATAGGAAATATTTTGTTGCGTTAACGTGTGAGAAACCGAAGATTTTTTCGAGACAGGAAAAACTTTCGGTTTCTCTTTTTTTGTGATATAAATAAGAGGAATGACTGGTTCATGGAATTTTAGGGGAAGAGGAATAGAGCATGTATCGGATATTTATGGTGGAAGATGACAATATAATTGCAAGAACGGTAAAAAGGCATTTGGAAAGCTGGGATTATGAGGTGGCGGTAGTTACTGATTTTTCCAATGTGCTGCAGGAATTTTTACAGTTTTCGCCCCAGCTGGTGCTGATGGATATTAAACTGCCCTTTTATAACGGCTATCACTGGTGCACGGAAATCCGCAGAGTTTCCAAGGTGCCTGTGATATTTCTCTCCTCCGCATCAGATAATATGAATATTGTCATGGCAGTGAATATGGGCGGGGACGATTTTATTGCAAAGCCCTTTGATTTGGATGTACTGACGGTGAAGATACAGGCAATGCTGCGGCGCAGCTATGATTTTATGGGACAGAGTACAGTGTTAGAGCATCGGGGCGCCATGCTGAACCTGACGGAGGCAACTCTGACCTATCGGCAGGAGAAAATCGAGCTGACGAAAAATGATTTGCGGATTTTGCAGGTGTTGATGGAGAATAAGGAAAAGGTGGTGTCCCGGGATACGCTGATGACAAAGCTGTGGGAGAGTGACAGCTATGTGGATGAAAACACCCTCTCCGTTAATGTGAACCGCCTGCGGAAAAAATTAGAGGCGGTGGGCCTAGAGGACTTTATTCTCACGAAGAAAGGGATTGGATATCGTATCGGATGAAATTTATATTTTCTTATTTTAAGTACAATTTAAAATGGGTGCTGGCCTTTGGAATTTGTGAGGGGATTATGGTAATGCTCATGGTGCTGAATAAAAATCCGATGCGGGAAATTTTATACGCAGCGGCAGTGGGGAGTTTTGTATTGCTGTTGGTTTTCCTCTGGGATATCGTACACCAGTGGGGACATTACCGGAATTTAAGGGAGTTTGAGTATTCCGTGTCTTATTCGTTAGAGCATATGCCGGATGCAGAGGGCATCATGGAAGAAGAATATGGGAAACTGCTTCGGTTAGCCTTTGAAGAAAAGCTGCATAAGGAAAATGAATTGTTGGGCAGGCAGAAAGAGCTGCGGGAATATTATGCCATGTGGGTGCACCAGATTAAGACGCCGATTTCTGCATTAAGGCTGTTGTTGCAAGAGAAAAATGAGACGGGAGAACAGAACGAGGAATTAGAAGAGCTTTTCTGTATTGAGCAATATGTGGAAATGGCGCTGCAGTATGTGCGTTTGGAGTCGGAAACCAATGATTTTGTGGTGGAGAAAGTGAAGCTAGACGGTGTTATCCGGGGAGCAATCCGTAAATATGCCCGTATGTTTATCCATAAAAAAATTAATCTGGAGTATCAGGGGACAGAGCTTGCAGCGCTGACGGATGAAAAGTGGCTTTCCTTTGTGGTGGAGCAGATTTTATCTAATGCCGTCAAGTATACGGCGAAGGGGAAAATAACGATTCGTTTTGAGGGCGAGGGAACCGGGACCCTGTTTCTTGTGATTGCAGATACGGGCATTGGCATTAAGGCGGAAGATTTGCCACGGATTTGTGAGAAGGGCTACACGGGCTATAACGGCCACGCGGACAAACACTCCACCGGGATAGGGCTTTATTTGTGCAACCGGATTTTGAAAGAGCTAGGGCACAGCCTGACCATTACTTCTAAGGAAGGAGAGGGGACACGGGTTTCCATCGGGTTTGCGGTAAAATAGCGTTTCTATTTACTCGTAGAGGTAAGAGCAGCTTTCCTTTCCGGCGAGCCTGCCGGAGCTGGTTTCCGGCTTAAAACAGGGATGGTCCTTTGCCTGGAGGGCGTTGATGGCAGGCGAGGTCATGACAACTTCCGTGGGTCTGGGACAGACCTTGATTATGGGGCGGGACATGGCGGATATCAATCAGGTGATGCTGGTGATGCTGGTGATTGTGGCTGTGGGTATTCTGATTGACAAATTTATCTTTTCTGTTATTGAGAAACGGCTGCTGATGAAACGGGGGCTGTGGGAGGCGCAGTAGGATGGAAATATCCGGTTTGAAAATGAAAAATTCTTCCAATCTTACAAAATTGTAAGAAATCACAGGGAAATGTAAGCTTAATCGATAGCTTGCATTTCCCTGTTTTGTTATACTAGTACAACGAAAGATATGGTGGTGATTTTTATGAAAGGAAATAAAGCAGTCCTTGGGATTGTAGTTACAGGTATCATTTTGATTTATTTTATAAGGAAAGGAAGAGCAGTAAGAAATGGCAATTTTAGAGGTAAATAACTTAAAAAAAATATATACCACACGTTTCGGCGGTCATCAGGTGCAGGCGTTGTCTGACATCAATTTTTCCGTGGAAGAAGGGGAGTATGTGGCAATTATGGGAGAATCCGGTTCCGGAAAAACAACGCTCCTTAATATTTTAGCGGCGCTGGACAAACCCACCAGCGGTACGGTGCTTTTAAACGGAAAAAATATTGTGGCGATTAAGGAAAAGGAACTGGCGGCATTCCGCAGGGATAATCTGGGATTTATTTTTCAGGACTTTAACCTGTTGGACAATTTCTCATTGAAAGACAATATCTTGCTGCCGCTGGTATTAGAACAGGTGCCGCCGAAGGATATGGAGCCGAGGCTTTTGCCCATCGCAAAACAGCTGGGGATAGGACAAATTCTCGCGAAATATCCCTATGAGGTGTCCGGCGGGCAGAAACAGCGGTCTGCAGTGGCACGGGCGCTGATTACAAGGCCCCAGCTGATTTTGGGAGATGAGCCCACCGGGGCGTTAGATTCCAAGGCAACGGACAGCCTGCTGCATTTGTTCCATGAGATTAACGCACAGGGGCAGACAATTTTGATGGTAACCCACAGCATAAAAGCAGCAAGCCATGCCAACCGGATTTTGTTTATCAAGGACGGGGAGGTATTCCACCAGCTCTACCGTGGAAATCTCTCCAATGAAGAGCTTTATGCGAAAATTTCGGATACCTTAACGATATTGACGACAGGTGGTGAAGAGAATGAATAGCCTTTATCGGAAACTGGCATTTACCAATATGAGAAACAACAGACAGTTTTATGTGCCCTATCTTCTGACGGGGATACTGTCCACCATGATGTTTTATTCTATGCGTGCCATGCAGGGAAATGACGGGCTTGACAATGTGCGGGGCTCGGCACAGCTAAAGAGCATTTTAACCCTGGGGCTGGTGGTTATTGGCATCTTTGTCTGTATTTTATTGTTTTATACCAACAGCTTTATTATGAAGCGCCGAAAAAAGGAGCTGGGGGTTTACAATATCCTTGGCATGGAGAAAAAACACATTGCCAGGGTGCTGTTCTGGGAAACCCTGACCACCTTTGTCCTGTCCGTGGGTGGCGGACTGGCGCTGGGGATTGCATTTAACAAGCTGCTGACTATGCTGCTTTACCGCATGACAGGGCTTTCGGAGAGTATTCCCTTCTATATTTCCGGTTGGGGCTGTATGCAGACCGTGGAATTGTTCGGGCTCATTTATCTGGCAACGTTGTTTTATAATTTTATGCAGGTAAAACTGGCAAATCCCATGGAACTTTTGCGGAGCGGCAATGCCGGAGAGAGGGAGCCGAAAACGAAGCTGTTTCTTGCAGTTTCCGGAACAGCCTGCTTAGCTGCGGGATATTATATCGCCATTACTACAGTGGAAATCATGAAGGTCTTAATGCTGTTCCTTGTGGCGGTGCTGCTTGTCATTGCGGGGACCTACGCACTGTTTACAGCGGGAAGTATCGCCTTTTTAAAGCTATTGCGCAGCAATAAGAACTATTATTATCAGACGAAGCATTTTACTTCGGTTTCCGGTATGATTTACCGCATGAAACAGAATGCGGTGGGGCTTGCCAATATCTGTATTTTATCCACAATGGTGCTCGTTATGATTTCCACTACGGTCAGCATGTACGTGGGCGTAGCGGATGAGATAGAGACGAACTATGAGGGGGATGTGGTGGTAAGCGTATATTATGACGGAGTGCCGGATGAGAAAACCAGGGAGGCAGTCTTTGATGAGGTAAAGAGCAGTGTCCGGGAAAACGGCAGGATAATCACCGGGACAATGGGTACGGTGAGTATCAGCACGGCTGTGGTGAGAGAAGAAAACGAAATTTTCGTTTTGCAGAACGAGGCGCTACAGCTTTCGGAAATGGGAATGGCAGCTATTTTGACGAAAAATGATTATGAGACATTAGAAGAAACCACATTGCCGGAGCTGGGGCAGGATGAGGTGGTGGTGGCGTCATCTTTTGTTTATGGGAAAGACAGTATCATTTTTCTGGGAAAAGAATATCAGGTGGCAGAAAACCTGGAGCTGTCTAATGCGGACGCAGTGTATGGCTCCTTAATTCCCGGAGGCGTTATGTATCTGGTGGTTTCTGATGAGGAAGTGCTGGCGGATATTTACGGGAAAATGGCGGCTAATTATGAGCAGAACCCGGAGGCGGGAGGCTGCAGCGTTGTCTATGAAATGGCAGTTGACATAGACGGAACGCCGAAAGAGAAAAAAGACTGCGCACAGAATGTCCGGGAGAGAATCCACGGGTTTGAGGATAGCGGCGCAGCAGGTTTTTTGAATGTGACCAGATACGGCGTAGGCGTATCATCAAAACAGGAAGGATATGAGGATTTTTTAATTCTGAATGGCAGTTTTTTCTTCCTGGGATTGTTTTTGGGACTGATGTTTTTGATGGTAACAGTGCTGATTATTTATTATAAACAGATTTCCGAGGGGTACGAGGACAAAGAACGTTTTGCCATTATGGAAAAGGTGGGAATGAGCAGAAAAGAAGTGAAAGCTGCCATCGCCTCTCAGATACGGGCGGTATTTTTCCTGCCCTTTGGGATGGCAGCAATTCATTTAGCGGCGGCGTTTCCTATGTTGAACAGGTTGCTTGCCATGTTAAATCTGTATAACAAGTCGCTGTTTGCTCTCTGCCTGTTAGCGACGCTGCTGGTGTTTGGAGTGATTTATTTTATCGTGTTTAAAGTGACCTCCAAAACCTATTACCGGATTGTGGGGGAGCAGTTTTAGGATTACTTACTTATTTTTCTCAGATAACAACTCCTGAATAAACTGTTCAATTTCATCTACACAGGCACCGCAGACGGTTCCGGCGCTGGTAGCCTCCTGGACTTCCTCTAGGGTAGTGGCACCGGCGTCCACCGCATCTTTAATCATACCACGGGTGGTGTTGGTACAGGGACAGATAATTTCTTCTAAATTCATAATAAAAAACCTCCTTTTCAGACAGTATGTGCCGAAAAGGAGATTTTTATTCATAAGAAAAGCAGACAACGGGAATCGAACCCGCCTCCTCAGCTTGGGAAGCTGATATACTACCGATGTACTATGTCTGCATTAATCCTATAAAACTATTATACTCCAAGAAAAAAAGATTGCAACAAAAATTTTTTTATTTTAAGATAAAATTATAAACAGGATATGAAATACAAAATTTTGCAAATAAAGTTTATGAAAACAGGCGGACGGCCTGGGAAAAGGAGAATACAGATGAGATACCCCAAATATTTACCGGAACATGGAACCATAGGATTTGTAGCGCCTTCCTTCGGCTGCAACATAGAACCTTACCGCAGCGCCTTTGACAACGCCCAGCGGAAATTTAAAGAGCGGGGGCATGGGCTGGATTTAGGACCCAACTGCTACGCGGGCTGCGGCATCGGCATCAGCAACACCCCGGAGGCATGCGGAAGGGAGCTGACAGAGTACTATTGCAGCGAAAAAAATGATGTTCTGATTTCCTGCGGCGGCGGAGAGCTGATGTGTGAAATTTTAGATGATGTGGATTTTGAAAAAATCAGGCAGGCAGAGCCAAAGTGGTATATGGGATTTTCAGATAACACCAATATGACCTTCCTGCTGACAACCCTCTGCGATACGGCATCGGTTTATGGTCCCTGCGCGGCAGCTTTTGGCATGGAACCCTGGCACGAGAGTTTAGAGGATGCCTACCGGCTTCTTAGGGGCACAAAGCAGGTAATCAAAGGCTATGAGCTGTGGGAGAAAGAGGGGTTAAAGGACGAAGAACACCCTCTTCTGCCTTACCATGTGACAGAGAAAAAGGAACTGCGGATTTACCAGCCGGGAAAAACGGAAATTGAGACACAGGCGGAAGTGAAGATGGAGGGCAGGCTTGTGGGAGGCTGCATGGATTGTCTTGTGAATCTTCTGGGGACGAAGTACGATAAGGTGACGGAGTTTTCCCGGCGGTACAAGGAGGAGGGAATTATCTGGTTTTTAGAGGCATGTGATTTGAATGTGATGGGAATACGCCGTGCCGTCTGGCAGATGAAGCATGCCGGCTGGTTTTCCCATGTGAAGGGCTTTCTCATTGGCAGACCGTTAGTTTTCGGGCAGGAGCTGATGGGCTTAGATGCCTATCATGCGGTGGTGGATTTGCTGGCAGAACTTCAAGTTCCGGTGATTATGGATGCTGATATCGGACATCTGCCGCCGATGATGCCGTTAATCTGCGGCAGTTATGCCCGTGTATCCGCAAAGGGAAATGATGTCACAATCGAAATGAAATAAAGGTGTTACAATACCACATTTACATTGTTGCCTATTCCGGTATTGGGTTCTCCGGTGGAGGGAACCAGCGAAGCAGTATCAATGCCGGATACGGCGGCATTTTGTTCTGCCTGTTTTAAAAGAGCCGCTCTTTTTTCTTCAATATCTAAGATTTCGCTGCGCTTTTCCACCCGCTTGGCGTAGGAGGAAATCCGCTGCATATAGTCGGAATCTCCGGAAAAAAGCTTTTCAAATTTGGAGATATCGGCGTTGGCAAATAAATCGTCACGTTTTTCTAAGGTGCCGTTGCTTTTTACGGTGATACCGATTTTGTCTAAATCCTTTTCGTATTCCGAAGAGAGCTTTTTGATACTCTTATAGGTCTGCTGCATCCTCCTGTCATCGGAAGAGCCGGCAGAGCTTAACAGGTTGTTGTAGGTATCAATAAATGCGGAAACGCTGTTGCGGATATTGGTGGAATGGTCGCTATCATAGGAGAAAGAGCCGAGGCTTTTGATGGCCCGGCGCAACGCATGGGCATCCGCCTGGGACAGCATACTGCTGCTGTATTGTTTTCTGGAAGCCGCGGTTCTTGCGTTTGTATTTCCGGTATAAAACCGTCTCATATAATAGGAAGAACTGAGAGATTCTCCTGTTCCTGCATAAGCTGTACTAAAGACAGTAGCCATAATTTTTCCTCCGTTGGTAAGAATAAACATTACAATAAATCTTTCTATATGTTTCGGCTAAAAATGGCATATAATTAACCATAGAAATGGAAAATACTTTGTGCTATACTAAAGCAAAATCACATAGGGAGGAAAAGGAATGGAGGCAATTATCTGGATAGCGCTTATTATTGTATTTGCAGCAGTTGAGATAGCGACGGTGGGTCTGACTACCATTTGGTTTGCGGGAGGTGCCATTGCGGCATTGCTCTGTGATGCGGCAGGACTTGGCATAGGCTTTCAGTTTGCGGTATTTGTGGTGGTGTCGTTAGTATTGTTATTTTTTACAAGGCCGTGGGCATTAAAATACCTGAAACCCCATTTGGTGCGAACAAATTATGAAGGAAACATCGGTGAGAATGTCTGTATTACGGAGACGGTAGACAATATAAAAGGAACAGGAACAGCTGTATTAAAGGGACAGGAATGGACGGCGCGCGCCTATGAAGAGGGGAAAATCTTTGAGGCGGGCACTATCGTGAAAGTAAAGGAAATCCGTGGCGTTACTTTATACGTGGCAGAAAGTGAGGCTATGCCGACGCAGGGCGGCAGCAAAGCACTCTAGGAGCAGTAAGGATAGATAAGGCAGGAGAGAAGAGATGACAGAATATCAGGGACAGACAAAAAAGACAGGAATGGTTTTTGAAGGAGGGGCAAACCGCACCGTTTTTTCCTGCGGTGTGATGGATGCATTTTTAGAGGAAAATGTGATGCCTGATTATTACGTGGGCGTTTCCGCCGGGATTGCCTTCGGGGTATCTTATCTTTCGAAACAGAAGGGCAGAAATTTAGAGGTAATTGAAAAATATCTGCCGGATAAACGTTATATGGGAATGCGACATTTGATTGACCGCAGGAAACGGGCATTTTATAATGTTGGTTTTGTTTTTGAAGAGATTCCCAACGAGTTGCTGCCTTTTGATTATGAGGCTTTCGAGGCGTTTCCGGGGACGGTTGAGGCGGTGGTGACCAATATCCACACGGGAAAACCGGAGTATTTGGAGGTGCCCCGGGGAAAAGACATGCGGGATACCTTAGTGGCAAGCTGTTCCCTTCCGGTATTGTTTCAGCCGGTGAAAATCGGCAGGCACTATTATTTAGACGGAGGGCTTTCGGATTCCATTCCTTTCCGCCGGGCGTTAGAGCAGGGCTGTGATAAAGTGGTGGCGGTGCTGACAAGAGAGCGTGGGTATGTGAAGAAGCCGGAGCGGGCAGAGCATATTACCAACAGCTTATACCGCAGATATCCGAAAATTGTAGAGGATTTAGAGCACCGTGCCGAACGGTACAATGCGGATATGCAGGAGCTTTTGGAGTTAGAGAAGCAGGGGAAGGTATTTGTCATTGCCCCGGAAAGCACTTTTGGGGTGGGAAGAACCGAGACGGATGTGGCGAAGCTGAGACGGCTCTATGACGAAGGCTTCCGGATGGGCGCAGAACAAACGGAAGCGCTGAAAAGCTATTTGGAGAAATAGATTTTGATACAAGGGGGAAATCATGAAAATCGTTTTTTTGGATGCAAAGACTATCGGTGAGGATATCGACCTTTCCGGTTATGATAAATTAGGGGAAGTGGTGAAATACGATTTCTCCACGCAGGAGGAGGCGAGGGAGCGGACGAGGGATGCGGACGTCATTATCTTAAATAAGGTGGTGATAGATGAGAATTCTATCGGGGATGCGGATCATTTAAAGCTGGTCTGCGTAACTGCCACCGGAACGAACAATCTAGACAAAGTTTATCTTGAAAATCGGGGCATTGCCTGGAGAAATGTGGCAGGCTATTCCACGGAAACGGTAGCGCAGCACACGTTCGCACTGCTGTTTTATCTGCTGGAGCATCTGAATTATTATGATGACTATGTAAAATCGGAAAAATATGTGAATGATATTACTTTTACCCATTTTGATAAGGTGTTCCATGAACTGAACGGAAAGCGATGGGGCATTATCGGTTTAGGAGCCATCGGCAGGAGGGTGGCGGATATCGCAAAGCTTTTTGGCTGTCAGGTGAGCTATTATTCCACCTCCGGGAAAAATGACCAGCCCGGTTATGAGCGGGTGGATTTTGATACCTTGTTAGGGCAGTCGGATATTGTGTCGGTACATGCGCCTTTGGACGAAAATACAAAGGGTCTGATGAACCGGGAGACATTTGGGAAAATGAAAGCCTCCGCTATCTTTTTAAATCTGGGAAGAGGCCCCATTGTTGTGGAAGAGGACTTGGCAGAAGCCTTAGAGCAGGGTGTGATTGCGGCGGCAGGGTTGGATGTGCTTTCCGTGGAGCCTATGAGCAGGGAGAATCCGCTGCGGAGAATTAAGGATAGTAACCGTTTGCTGATTACTCCGCATATTGCCTGGGCGAGTGTGGAGGCGAGGATGCGGCTGATGGGGATGATTGAAGGGCAGATTAGGGAGTTTTTTGGGATAAAATAACAGAGAGATAGGACGCAGGGGTAGTTTCCTGCGTTCTATTTTTTTGGCGATTTGGGGAGGGATTAGCTGGGAATGGAGCAGTCTAATCCGCTGTGGAAGGAGAGGTTGCCGTATTCTGACAGAAATTCACGAATATGCTTGTCCCGAAGGGATTTTTCTTCGGTGTTGTGGAAGATGGTGTACAGTTTTTTTAGGCGGGAGAGATATTGCTGTTCTGCCTTGGAATAGAGGTCGAAAAAGGTTTCGTTGGATGTGAGGCTCTTATCCCAGGGGTTGCGCCAGAGGGCGCGGCGGAGGTTAAAGGGGTCCGTGCGGAAAAACAGGTAATTGCTAGGGAACAGGGGGGAAAACAGGGGGTAGCCTAAAAAATAGCGTTCTGTGAGCCGGACCATGGCTTTTTTTTGACCGCTGTCATCGTGGAGAATGCGCATGCCTAAACGAAGGGAAAAGATGCTTAAAAACATGGTGGGTTTATAGATGCGCAGTTCGGGGTAGGCATAGCGGTAGGCATAGTACAGCATCTTTGCGACTACTTTTTTCTGCCGGGTGGTAAGGACAATGGTGTCGGCTGAGTGAAATTCATAGGGTTTCCGGTGCAGTTTCATGTTTAACAGGGAGGTGTCGATATCGGTTTCAAGGTAGGCGTGGCGGTGAAAATAGTCGGGACGCTTTTCCTTGTAATGGGTCATGGCATAGATATAGGGGTGGCAGACGGTGTCTAGGGTATAGTGGCCGAGAAAGCCGTAGAGATAGCTTTCTGCGATGGCACGGTCGTAAGGGTCCTCAAAGGTGAGGGCACATTTTAAAAGCCCCCGGAAAAAGGCTCCGGTTTCTTTGACGTGGGCGATGGCACCCAGATTGTGTCCCTCTAGTACATAGGAAGGAAGATAGTAAAAGAATAAATCCGGTCCCTGCTGGCCTAAGGAGTAGACGCTGCGGTTGGCGGAGAGATTTCTTTTTAAAGTGCGTGTTTGTCTGGGGGAATCACACTGGATGTCCCTGAATGCTTCTGTTCCGAAAATATAATGAGTTACAAATCCAGGCATAAAGAACTGCCTCCTTTTATTTAATAAAGAAAGAGATTGTTTTCACCGATATTATAACCGCTTTTCCTGTCATTGTTAAGTTT
The DNA here is from genome assembly GCA_021770785.1 of Lachnospiraceae bacterium. Classification (GTDB taxonomy): domain Bacteria; phylum Bacillota; class Clostridia; order Lachnospirales; family Lachnospiraceae; genus Roseburia. The sequence goes on along the minus strand of JAETQH010000042.1, from coordinate 24,019 downwards.
TGAGGTATATTTTTAAGAAAAAACTAATAAGATGGTTTCGGATAATCGTGAAAATATTAGGAAAGGTAAGAATATGGCGATAGGTAGTATTAGAAACTATATTATATAGATACGAACATTTCCGCATGTAGTCGAAGAATAGACAAAAGTGTCGAAATGTATATTTTCAAATGACACAGAAACCACATTGCATATGTTAAAGGGATAACAAATTTTTTATACTTCTTACATAGAAGAATGTAATGAGACCGAAACGGAGGGGAATCATATGGCAAATTTAACAATGTCAGTGGAGAGAAAGGCTTTTGGCTTAGCAGCGGATGTGGCATTAAAAAAGATAAAAAAGGACAGACAGAAAGGGTTGCTGCAGATTGTAGATTTAACAGAATCCTTTATGGGAGATAATTTCAGCAAGGAGGCTTACGAGGGCGCAAGGGCGATGATTAACGATCCGGACAATAAATGGATGCGCTATGTCGACAGGCTTTTAAATGAAACAGATCCTCATGTGGCAAAAATAACGGCGCTTAATCTGGGATTTCAGGCGGCATTCCATGGGACGAAAACTATCCGTAAGATGCGTGAGGTACACGACTGCAATATCCCATGGCTGATCTTGATGGACCCCACCAGCGCCTGTAATCTGCATTGTACCGGGTGCTGGGCGGCAGAGTACGGAAATAAATTAAATCTTACATTTGAAGAACTGGACAGTATTGTGAGTCAGGGAAAGGAACTGGGAATTTATTTTTATATGATGACCGGAGGGGAGCCTTTGGTGCGGAAGGCAGATATCATCCGCCTCTGTGAGAAACATAATGAGTGCGCTTTCCACTGTTACACCAACGGAACTCTGGTGGATCAGGCATTTTGTGATGAAATGAAGCGGGTGGGAAATCTTTCGCTGTCCATCAGTCTCGAGGGTTTTGAGGAAGCCAATGATTTCCGCCGGGGCAGCGGGGTCTATGAGAAAGTGATTCGTGCCATGGATTTATTACATGAAAATGGATTGATTTTTGGCAACAGCGTGTGCTATACTCGTAAAAACATGGATGCAGTAACCTCTGATGAATTTTTTGATTTGCTGATTGAGCACGGCAGCCGCTTTGCGTGGTATTTCCATCTCATGCCGGTAGGTATGAACGCCACGCCGGAGCTGATGCCGACAAAGGAACAGCGGGAATATATTTATCACAGGATTCGTGAGGTACGTGCCAAAGAGGGCGGCAAGGAAATTTTCGTCATGGATTTTCAGAATGACGGAGAATTTGTGGGCGGCTGTATTGCAGGGGGAAGAAACTACTGTCATATCAACCCCAAGGGAGATGTGGAGCCCTGTGTATTTATCCATTATTCAGGAGCGAATATCAGGGAGAAATCTCTGTTAGAGTGCTTAAAGCAGCCGCTATTTATGGCTTACAGGGATAACCAGCCCTTTAACGACAATATGCTAAGGCCTTGTCCCATGCTGGAGAATCCTGAAATCCTCCAACGGATGGTGCAGGAAACCGGAGCACATTCCACGGATGTAGAGGAGACGGAGCCGGTAGAGCATTTGTGCGGAAAATGTGAGCAGTACGCCTGTGAATGGAAAGAAACTGCCGATAGACTTTGGAGTGAGCATCCGTATCATCAAAAGGGATATACGAATTTTAAAAAGAAATAAGAGGCGATTTTTATCAGTAAAAAACAAAAGCAGATTTTAAAGTGGGTGGTTGTGGTTGCCCTTCTGGGCATTATTGTTTATACCTTTCGGGATTCCGCGGGACCTATTTTAGAGCAGTTAAAAAAGACCACTCCGGCAGTGGTGGCAGGTATCTGCGTGATGACTATGGTCTACCATGTGGTGGAGGGGTTTATCACTATGGTACTGGCAAAGCATTACCAGCCGGAATTTACCTGGGGAATGGGTATTACCAATGCATTGTACTGTTCCTTTTATCGTGTGGCTACACTAGGCAGCGGAGCCGGTGTAGCTGCCATATATTATCTGAATGAGCATGGCGTATCCTATGGACAGGCCTTTGGCTTGTATATGCTGCAATATGCTTTTCATAAAATCAGCATTGCACTGTTTTCCCTGCTGTTTTTCGGCTTAAGCTGGGGATATATGTGGCAGCATTTTGCGGATTATGGAGGGCTTTTAGCGGCGGGCTACGGAATTACTGTGGTGATTACTTTAGGGCTGATTTTATTCTGCTGCTCCACAGGGTTTCACAGGCTGCTGTTTTTGGTGCTGGATTTTGCCAACGGAAAGATGAAGCATCGTTTCGATTCGTTGCTCTCCCACCTTCGGCAGCAGTGCGGCATGATGGAAGAGTCTTCGAAGCATTTGCTGAAGCGGAAATCTACGGTGGCCGGGGTGATTGGGCTAAATATGTTAAAGCTCAGCTTTTGGTATGCGATACCTTATCTGGTATTCCGGGCAGAGAACGTGATTGACCTTCCTGAGGTGATGGCAGTGACCTCGCTGTCAGTCATGTTAGCGGCGGTACTTCCGGCTCCGGCAGGGATTGGTTCCACGGAGTTTGTGTTTACCTCCCTTTTCTCGAAAATTGTGGGAACGGGAATGGCAGGCTCTGCATCCTTACTGTACCGTTTTGGGACCTTTGTATTTCCCTTTGTGGTGGGGGCAGTTATTGTGGCTGCAAGGCATACTAAAGCAGGAAAAAAAGAAAAAGTTTGTTGCTAGAAAAGCTAACAGCCTTTGGCGGATTCTGCCAAGGGCTGTTTTTTTAAGAAAACTTTAAGTAACAGGAAATTGACAAATCCGATAGAATTGGTAAAATTCATATGTAATGTTTGTAAAAACTGTGTGGCGCATGAGGATATGAAAAAGAGCAGTTTCATATAAAATCGGGTAATAAAAAAGAGGAAAACATGAAAGTAAAATTATATTTTGACGGGGGAAATCTGGGGAGGCTGGCAGTCGCCATGGTTTTTGCCAGCCTGCTGTGTTTCTGGATAAGATTTCCGGTGTGGATGCTGCCTGGCTTCGGGGGGATTTATTTTTTCATAAAGAGCCTGAAAATTGAGTTGAGCGAAAAGCTGCCCTGGCTGTGGAGCGTCGTAATGATTGGGACAGGCAGCGTTTTTTCGGCATATCAGGTGCAGTATCTTTTGCTGGACGCGGAGCTTCGGGCAAAGATTACGGATACGAAGATGTTCCAGAACGTGTTGTGCTGTCTGGTGATTTATTTTGTGGTACAGATATTTACCAACAATACGGGGCTGACCTGTATCATTTCCCATCTGGCGTTTATGATTTTGGCGGGAATCAATTATTTTGTTTATCTGTTCCGGGGAAATGAATTTATTTTCAGTGATTTGAAATCCATTGCCACCGGACTGTCAGTGGCGGGAAATTATGAGTTCGTATTGGACGAGCGGGCAGGGCATGTGATTTTGCTAAGTATCCTGTATGTGGCCTTTATCCGCAAGTTGCATGTGGTTTTCAGGAAAAGGCTTTGGATGGGCGGTATCTGCCTTTCCCTTGTGGTTCTCTGCTGTGCATATATCGGGCAGAAAACGGAAAATTATGTGACAGAAACCTGGGAGCAGAAGGGCAGCTACCGCAACGGCTATATTTTAAATTTTATGCTGAGTATCCGGGATACCTTTGTGGGAGAGCCGGAGGATTACTCTGACGAGGCAGTGGCGTCGTTAGAGGTACGTTACAGCAAAGCCGGGGAAGCAGGGACGGCGGAAAAACCTACCATCATTGTGGTGATGAATGAGTCTTATGCGGATTTGAGCGTGGTGGGTGAGTTTTCCACCAACATGGAGGTGACGCCGTTTTACGATTCTCTGCAGGAAAATACCTTAAAGGGATATGCCCTGTCCTCTGTGTTCGGAGCAAAGACGCCTAACTCGGAGTGGGAATTTATGACGGGCAATTCCATGGCGTATCTGCCCGGCGGTTCGGTGGTATACCAGCAGTACATCAGCGATACGCCAACTTCCATCGTGTCAAGCCTGAAAAATGAAGGCTATACCTGTGTGGCGATGCACCCCTACTATGAGACGGGCTGGAGCAGGAATGTGGTTTATCCCAATATGGGTTTTGACGAAATGTATTTTATTGATGATTTTGACAATACGGCAGTGCTGCGGGAATACATTACAGATAGGGAGCTGTACAATAAAATTATTGATCGGTTTGAGAGTAAGAAGGGGAATGAGGATTTATTCATTATGAGTATTTCCATGCAGAACCACGGCGGCTACACGGAGAAATACGATAATTTTAAGGAAGAGGTCCGGCTGTTGGGGGTGGATTATCCCGATGTAAACCAGTATTTGTCCCTGATTCATGAGAGTGATAAGTCATTGGAGTACCTGATTTCCTATTTTGAGCAGGTGGAGGAACCGGTGGAGATTGTCTTTTTCGGCGACCATCAGCCGAGCCTTTCCTCTCGTTTTTATCCCTATCTCAACGGAAAAGGGCTTTCCGGACTGACGTTGGAGGAGTTGGAGGACCTGTATACCGTGCCCTTCTTTATCTGGACGAACTATGAGAGCGAGGCTTCTGAAATAGAGCTTACCAGCCTGAATTTCCTTTCCACTCTGGCGTTAGAGCGGGCGGGGATAGAGCTTCCCGCCTACAATCTATTTTTATCCGACCTGATAGAAGTGATTCCGGCGATGAATGCCAGAGGCTATTATTCAAAATCAGAGGGGAAATTTAAGCATGTAGAGGACGCTGCCGGGGAGGACACAGAGTGGCTTTCGAATTATGAGATTCTTCAATATAATAATATGTTTGACGAGCGGGGAAGGAGCGGCGTGTTTTTTCCCTATTTGAAGGGAGATACCTTATGAGAAAGCCTGCGGCAGTATTTCCGGTGACTGCAATTTTTTCTTAAACCGGCAGGAAATATTAAAGTTTTTTTAGATTTTTTCAAAGCAGTTGCCATAAGAAATCTATTTTCATATAATTGATAGAAAAGCAGGCAAAGGAGGAACCGGGCACATGGAAATGGTGACATTGGGAAAAACAGGAATTACAGTGAATAAGAATGGTTTCGGCGCACTGCCGATTCAGCGTATCAGTACGGAGGACGCAGTAAAGCTGGCGAGAAAGGCGTATGCTGCCGGAATTACTTTTTTTGATACGGCGCGGTTTTATACTGACAGTGAAGAAAAATTAGGCGAAGCCTTTGAGGGAATGCGGGAAAAAGTTTACATTGCCACGAAGACAGCAGCGGCAAATGCTGACGAATTTTGGGAACAGTTAGGGATTTCGCTTCAAAACTTAAAGACAGATTATATAGATATCTATCAGTTCCACAATCCGTCTTTCTGTCCGAAGCCGGGGGACGGCACAGGGCTTTATGAGGCGATGTTAGAAGCCAGGGCCCAGGGGAAAATCCGCCATATCGGTATCACGAACCACAGGCTTGCGGTGGCGGAGGAAGCCATTGCTTCAGGGCTTTATGAGACATTGCAGTTTCCGTTCTGCTATCTTGCATCGGAAAAGGACATTGCCTTGGCGGAAAAATGTAAGGAGGCAGGCATGGGATTTATCGCAATGAAGGCTCTCTCCGGCGGTCTGATTACCAATTCCGCAGCAGCCTATGCCTTCGAGGCGCAGTATGACAATGTGCTGCCTATCTGGGGCGTCCAGAAGGAGAAGGAGCTGGAGGAATTTATTTCTTATATTGACAATCCGCCTGCCATGACGGAGGAACTCGCTGCGTTGATTGCACAGGACAGAGCAGAGCTAAGCGGTGATTTCTGCCGTGGATGCGGGTATTGTATGCCGTGTCCCGCAGGCATAGAGATTAACAACTGTGCAAGAATGTCATTGCTGCTGCGCCGTTCGCCGTCAGAATTGCAGCTGACACCGGAGGTACAGGAAAAAATGAAAAAAATTGAGAACTGCCTTCACTGCAACTGGTGCAGGAGCAAATGTCCCTACGGGCTAGATACCCCGGCGCTGCTGGAGAAAAACTATGAAGATTACAAGAAGGTGCTGGCAGGAGAGGTCAGTGTGAAATAAACCTGTGTGCAGCAGGCAGGTCAGTGTGAATAAACCGTGTGCAGCGGTGGAGGGAAAAATGAGACAGAAAATAGATACAGTAATTTTTGATATGGACGGCACGGTGCTTGACACGTTGCAGGATTTGGCGGATGCGGTGAATGCTGCGTTGAAAGCCTTTGCTATGCCGGAGCGCACCATTGACGAGGTGCGTTCCTTTGTGGGAAACGGCGTCAGGCGGCTGTTAGAACTCTCTGTGCCCGACGGCTTTGCCAATCCCCGCTTTGAGGAGGTTTTCGCAAAATTCAGGGAATACTACGGTGTTCACTGCAATGATAAGACGAAGGCGTATGACGGGATTCTGCCGTTACTGCGGGAGTTGGAAAAGGAAGGTTATGGGCTGGCAATCGTTTCCAATAAACTTGATTCTGCGGTAAAGGAGTTAAATGAAATTTATTTTGAGGGAATCGTAAAGGTTGCCATCGGCGAGGTGGAGGGCATTGCCAAAAAACCTGCGCCGGATATGGTGGAAAAGGCGCTGCGGGAGCTGGGGAAAACAAAGGAGACTGCGGTGTACGTGGGGGATTCCGATGTGGACCTTATGACGGCAAGGAACGTAGGACTTCCCTGTATCTCTGTTTTATGGGGATTTCGGGAAGAGGGATTTTTAAAGGAGCAGGGAGCCCGGTATTTCGCTAAGGCTCCGGCGGAAATTCCAAAGCTTATCGGAGAAATCCGGTAAAATACGGTTGACAGAGGAACAAAAGGGCTGGATGTGACAGAAACGGCGTGACAGGAGGATATATGAAGAAAAAGATACTGGTATGTGTGATGGCGGCAGCGGTTTTGCTTAGCAGCTGCGGCAAGGAAGAAGGGGAAATTTATTCTACGGAAACCCCTGGCGTGGAAGAGGAAATTTATTCTACGGAAACCCCTGATGCGGAAACAGAAGATACCGAAAATGCGGCTGACAATACAACAACAGAAGCAAAGGAGCAGGGCAGCGCCGGGGAAAATCCCGGTGGCTACGGGGTGGAAATGATAGAATTCCGCAGGGATGAGCTTTGCGATATCAGCTATCCTAAGATTAGCGGCTGGGACAACGAGGAAAAACAGCAGGAGTGGAATGCGGTTTTTGAACAATGTGCAGAGGAAGCGGTGCAGGACGTGGGGGAAAATGACAGTGTGAATATGGCTTTTGCTGTGGAAGAGCAGACGGAGGATTTCCTGTCCATGACAGTCAGCTATTATTATAATTTTGAGGGAGCTGCGCACCCGTCGGCCGCCATGAAATCCTTCAATATTAATATGCAGACCGGGGAGAAGGTTACATTTGCAGATATGGCGGATCCAAAGGAGACTGCGAAGCTGCTTTTTGACGGTACGGACGGGTATCGGACGTTAGAGCCGGAGGCAGTGACCATGCAGGATATTCTGGAGTATAATTTCATCTGGATGGAGCCCACTGCGGAGGCGCTAGAAGCGAGTCTTCGCCATTTTGACGGGGAAACGGAGGATTATGGAGCGAATGAGACTATGGGCTATTCCTTCCGAAGGAACGGCAAAGTATGCTTGATTTTTTATGTAAATCATGCCATGGGAGATTATGCGGTGGTGCAGCTGGAAAACTAAAGGAAGAAGCGCCGAAAAAAGCATTAATCTGAAATAGTGAAAGGGATAGAGTATATTTTTTCTTTTTTTTCCACATAATAACTCCATAGCTGATAAAAAGTCATTTGGAGGAAGATGGAAAATGAAAGCAACAGGTATCGTTAGAAGAATAGATGACCTTGGACGTATCGTTGTTCCAAAGGAAATAAGAAGAACCCTTAGAATCAGAGAGGGAGACCCGTTAGAAATTTTTACGGACAGGGAAGGGAAAATCATTCTCAAGAAATATTCTCCCATCGGAGAATTGAGCCAATTTGCCGGGGAATATGCCGAGAGCCTTTCCCAGACCACGGGACATCTGGTGCTGGTGACGGACTGTGACCATGTGGTGGCAGCCTCCGGCAGCGGAAAAAAGGATTTCGAGGGGAAACCCATCAGCAAGCAGTTAGAGGAAGTCATTGGAGCGAGAAAGAATTATCAGGCGTCGGCAGGGGACGCTAACTTTATCAAGGTGACCTTAGATGATGCAGGAGAGTTTGTACAGCAGGCAATCAGCACGATTATCTGCGAGGGAGATGCCATCGGTTCGGTGATACTTTACGACAAAGAAGAGAAGCGGAAGATGGGGGAGACGGAGAGCAAGCTTGCGACTGCGGCAGCCGGATTTCTGGGGCGGCAGATGGAGCAATAAAGAAAGGACTGTCACATTAATTAGAGAGTGTACGGGACGCAGTATGGGCTAATGCCAAAGTGTACGGTATCTTGTTTGTCTCTTTTTATATATGACAGTCTTTTTTATTTCACAAGGGAAAAGCTTCCCGGCTGTTAGCTGCGTATGGAAAAATCAAGTTTATTCACTGAAAAATTAGGGTTATAGTAGGGGTCGCCGGATTCGATGACGGTTCCCCATTTTTTTAACAGCTTTGTCTCCTGGTCGTCGGATTCGGTGGTCTTGGCGTTGACGGAAAGACCCTTTGTTTTTGGCACGCAGTAAAACAGTTCTGCATGAGGGTTATAGACCACAAGCAGCCCGAGACTTCTGATCTTTAATCCGAAATCAATGTCGCAGAAAGAACCTGTAAATTCTTCTGCCATGCCGCCGACCTCTTCGTAAACAGTATGCTTCACCAAAATACAGGCGGTGGATACGGCAGAAAAATCCTGTGCACATATGATGCGGCTCTCATAGCCCACGGCGTAACGGGACTTGCCGCGAAAAATATAGCCCGCTGTTTTCCCAAGACCGAGAATCATTCCTGCGTGACAGATGGTTTCGTCTTCATATAACAGCTTTGCACCGACGGCACCTACATCCTTTCGCATACAGTATCCTAACAGTTCACCGATGCAGTTTTTGGATAGCATCCGTGTGTGGGGGTCTAACAGTAGAAGGTAATCGCCGGCCGCATTTTTTGCGCCGAAATTGGTAAGCGCCTGATGAGAAGCCTCTTCCTTAAAGGAGATGATCCGAAGCTGCCTGTGCTCCTGTTTAAGCGTTTCATAACAGGCAAGGGTTTCTTCGTCCCGGCTGCCGTTATCTACGATGATAATCTCGTAATTGGCGTAATCAGACCATAAAACAGATTCCACGCATTTTGCCAGCTTTTCTGCCGAATCTCCGTTGGGGATAATCACGGATACCAGCGGCGTTTCCTTCCAGTGGTAACGGGTACGGTAGAGACCGTGAAACTGTGCATGTTCTGCTTCCGCCGGAATGCCTAATCGCTGATAATGGGCTTCTACGGCACGCCTGCCTGCCTCAAAGGCGTATAATTTGCTTTGGGGATTTGCGGCAGTGGAATCATAGTGACAGCGCCAGTGGTATAAGATCTTTGGCACGTGATAAATCCCCTTTGCCGCCTCACAGCAGCGCAGAATAAAATCATAGTCCTGTGAGCCGTCGTATTCGCTGCGGAAACCGCCTACATGGTTAACAAGTTCCCGTCTTACGGCAAGAAGATGGCAGATATAATTGTTTGTTAAAAGAAAATCAAGGTCGTAATCCGGTTTGAAATGAGGCTTGGAAAATTTTGTTCCTGTTAAATCTATTTTATCCTCATCGGAATAAATGACATCTACGGACGGATTTTCATTGACAGCTTTGGCAAATTCAAACAGTGCATTGGGGGAAAGAGTATCGTCATGGTCTACAGGCAGGATAAAATCGCCTGCTGCCATCTGCATTGCCTCGTTCATATTCTGGGAAATGCCGTAATTTTTTTCAAGAATTCGGTAGCGTATGCGGGGATCTTTGGACTGATAGCCTGAAATAATGGCAGCCAGCTTCTGTTCGTTGTCTTCGCTGCCGTCCGCAAGGCAGAGCTCCCAGTTGGTGTAGGTCTGATTTTGTACGGAGGCAATCAGTTCCCGCAGAAAAACTTCATCGGTCCGGTATAAAGGGACTGCGATGGAAAATTTGGGAGAAATTTTAAACTCTGCCTGTCTGTTTTTTTGCCCTTCTAATTCAGCGGCAGTCACCTCATATTTTTTCCGCCAGTGGGTATAGGCATCGGTTCTGTTTTCTGCCAGCCGGCTGCTGATTTTCACCAGTGTTGCTTTTATACCGTTGCTCTTAAGATAGCGCAGGGCTTTTTTTAACCTGCGTAAAAGATTGGCAGCTCCGCCGGTGGTGTTCCATTTATCCAGGCGTACTTGCTCAAAGCTTTTGGCACTGCGTATTTCAAGGAAAAAGACGTTTTCCTTCAGGCTGTCCGCCTTTAGCGAAAAGAACAGCTTGTCTCTCTTTTCATCTTCGGGCCCCACCCGTTCCGGATCAGTTTTGTAAAAATGATCGATTTTTGCGGGCAACGGCTGCTTCTGGGTATCCAGAAGGGAGAGCTTTAGTTCTCCGCTGCCTAAGCACCACCCGTTTACCACGAGGCTGGAGCCTGTGTGTTTTACATGTTCAATGCAGTAATCAATTTTATTTTCAAGCCGCTGCAGGGTTTTGACGGAGTAAACGGCGTCCCGGTGGGGCTTCCCCTGATAGGTGGACTGGATGGATAATTTATGCCCGTTCCGCCAGTCCTTCGGCAGCTTTACGATGCCAACCACTTCCTCGTTGATTTCGTTTATACTGTGGGTATATTTCTGACATACTTCCGAACCTTTATTGACCAGCTTTGTGGTCTGCAGTTGTGTACCATCGAGATCCACTGTCAGTGTATGATTTATTGTGCGGCCGTCATAAAACCAGCCTACAAATATTAATGTGTCCGGAATATCCAGATGAAAACGTACCTTTTCGACCATAAATTTATGTGTATTCATACGATGCCCCTTCTGATTTCCCAATCCTGTATTTTTATTAATAGTATCATTTTGCAGTGGCTGTTGCAAGCCGTTTCTCTCCCCGGAATTTGTGGTTGAAATCGGTATATTGGAGTGTTATAATAATGGCATTCTTATGAGGCTGAAACCAAAAGCGTTTGGAACATCGGGCAGAAAAGAAAAGAGGGTAAATGAATGAAAATGCGAATGAAAAAGAGAAATTATCTGTTTCTTTCGGCGCTGGTTTTTGCATTGGTTCTTGTGTGCAGTGGAAAAACCGTATATGCATCGCAGGTACCGGGAGAAGCTGTAACGGTTTATAACGTTACGATTGCATTTGATAAGAATGGCGGCTCAGGCTCTATGGCAGGCATTACAGTACCGTCTAATGTGCAGACAGCGCTTCCGGCCAACACCTTTACTAGGAAAGGGTACCAGTTTAACGGCTGGAATACCCAGAAGGACGGCAATGGGACAAAGTATGCGGACAAAGCTGATGTGACGGGGCTGGCAACAGAGGAGAACAACGGCAGCACCATCATCTTATATGCCCAGTGGCAGCTGACGCAGCCTAAGATTAAGACGACAAAGTCTAATACACCTTACTGCATTAAGATTACTTATGCGAAGGGAACCTCCGTTTCTGGCTATGAAATCCAGTATTCTACCAGCAAAAGCTTTGCTAAAAAGACAACAACAACGTTAAAGGCATTAAAAAATTCTACCAGTGCAGAGCTTTCAAGAGTCATTCCGAATAAGAAATATTATGTCAGAATGCGCAGTTATAAAAAAGCGGGCAGCAATATGGATTACAGTGCATGGAGCAAAACAACGTCTGTAAAAGTGAAGAACGGTAAGACGATTATGAACGTCAAATGCGATACTGCGGTTGAGGCTGACATTAAATTAAATGGTTCCGGTACGGGTTACCATGCCAAAATCGTGATGGGAAACCAGAACTCTGCCGTATCTTTCGGTTTGCAGTTTGACGATTATGCAGAGGCTCCTTACACTCACAAGACGATGGCATTGATTGAGAATATTACATCCAATTATGCCGGAGGTCAGAGCTATAGCAGAGTGGGTAATCCGCTGAAAAAGAATAAGACTTATCATCTGATGATGGCATCTGACGGAAAGGATAGGATTGACGTTTATCTGGACTATAAGAAAATCGGCAGCGTAAGGTCTGATGTGGCAGCTACATCTACTTTCGTGAGAATTGAGGGCTGTGCCAGACTGACCGGAGACAAGGTGGATGCTGAGTTTTCACATATCAGGTATAAAATTGCACGTAATTCGGCGGTAAGAGTTCTTGGGGATGATTTGAAGTGGAAACAGAGAAAGTTAAACAAAGGATTGGCATACAAATATGACAAGAGTACCGGAGTTATTCGTATCTATGGTACTGAGGTAGGCGTAAACGGTGACTGGGACAGCGATTATGAAGGTGTGTCAGAGATTCTTCAGTTTGAGTATTAAAAATGACGATGAAAAGGCTTTTGGTTTAATTGCATGAGAAATATTGAGGGGAAGTCGGCTCTTTGGTCTGACTTCCCTAAAAAATATAGAAATTATGAGGAAAAGACGAAATGATTATTAGTGCCACAAAAAAAGAAAAGACACCTGCAGCAATAAGAATCATAAAAGATATCGCCGGTAACCTGAAATTGATACAGGAGCTTTCCAAAAATGATCTGAAAAAGAGGTTTGCGGATTCCTATTTTGGTATTCTCTGGGCGTTTGTCGGCCCTATTATTACAATATGTGTTTATTGGTTTATCTTTACGGTGGGGCTGCGGGGGACAGGCGATGATGTGAACGGATATCCGTTTGTGTTGTGGCTGATATCCGGTCTGATACCGTGGTTTTTGTTTTCGGACATTTTAAACACCGGAACCGGTGTTTTGTTGGAATATGCTTATCTTGTAAAAAAAATCGTATTTAATATCAGTATTCTTCCCATAGTAAAAGTAGTAACGGCTACAGTGATTCATCTGATACTGTTGTTGTTCACCTTGCTGATTTTTGCGGGAACAGGTCATTTCCCGGATGTTTATATGCTTCAGATACCGTATTATATGGTGGCACTCTGGATATTTTCCTCGGCCTGCGTTTTCATGACCAGTGCAGTGGTTCTTTTTTTTCGCGACTTAGGGCAGATTGTAAATATTTTTCTGCAGGTATTTATTTGGATTACGCCGATTATGTGGCAGGATGCCTTGGTTGAGGAACGGTATCCGATGTTGATTGGAATTTTACGGCTAAATCCCATGTATTATATTGTAAAGGGATACCGTGATGCTATGATTAATCATGTGTGGTTTTGGGAGGATATGGGGCTTACCATATATTTCTGGATTGTGACAATCTTGCTGTTTGTTTTAGGCAGTACCGTATTTGTCAGATTAAAACCGCATTTTTCGGATGTAATTTAGGAAAAAGTTTTGGGAAACTGTTGATTATCAATGATAGAAAGAAAGGCAGCTGTAGAGAAATGACGTAGCTGCAGAGAGATTTTCGATGAGTGAATATGCAATAAGTGTGGAACATATTTCAAAAAAATATAAACTGTACCGCGGCAAAGCGGATCGTCTGAAAGATGCTCTGCATTTGACACACAAAAAAAATTACGAGGAATTTTATGCCCTCTCGGACGTGAATTTTACGGTAAAAAAAGGGGAAACCGTAGGATTGATCGGAACCAACGGCGCAGGAAAATCAACGCTTTTGAAGCTGCTTACCGGAGTGCTGACTCCCAGTGAGGGACAGATTGAGGTAAACGGCAAGGTTTCGGCGCTTTTGGAACTGGGAGCGGGCTTTAACGGAGAATATACCGGATTGGAAAATATTTATTTTAACGGCACCTTAATGGGGTACACCAAAGAGCAGATGGAAGAGAAGGTGCCGGAAATCATTGCTTTTGCAGGAATTGGAGATTATATTTACCAGCCAGTGAAGAGTTACTCCAGCGGAATGTTTGCAAGACTTGCCTTTGCCCTTGCCATTAATGTGGAACCGGATATTCTTGTAGTGGATGAGGCATTGAGTGTGGGGGATATTTATTTTCAATCCCGCTGTTTTAAAAAAATGGATGATATCAAACGAAACGGAACCACGATTTTGCTTGTTACCCACGATATGAGCAGTGTGATAAAATATTGTGATAAGGTTGTCTTATTAAATCATGGGAAGGTGGTAAAAGAGGGCAGCCCGAAACAGATGGTGGATATCTATAAGAAGATTCTTGTGAATCAGTATGACGAGAAAGAGGAAGAAGGGGGAAATAATAACGCGCTTTCGGTGGAAGAGGGAAGCTGGATGTCCCAGCTGTCTTTGAATGACGAGAATGTTATTTATGGCAGCGGGAAAGCCAGGATTGTGGATTTTGGTTTTTTTGATGAAAACGGCCGGATTACCGGAATGGTGATGAAAAAGAGCATGTTCAGCTTTAAGGTCAGGGTTGAATTTTTTGAGGACATCGAGTATCCTATTTTTACTTACACTATAAAAAATGCAAAGGGAGCGGAGATTACAGGTACTAATACCATGTTTGAAAAGGTGGACTTCCCGTTGGCAAAAAAAGGGGAGCAGTATATCGTAACTTTTACACAGAAGGCGCTGCTTCAGGGCGGTGATTATCTGGTATCCTTCGGCTGTACCGGCTATGAGGACGGCAAGTTTACCGTATATGACAGGCACTATGATGTGGCAAACCTTACTATTGTTGCAGAACAGAATACGGTGGGAACTTTCGATATGGATTCATGCATAACCGTAGAAAGGGTAGAACAGGATGGATGAAAATACAGGAAAAAAGCTCCTTCATGCGGTAGAGAATGGGAAGGAGCGGGAAAACTGCCTGTTGAGCGAAAATTCATGGGAGGTTCTCTATCAGCTGTCAGATATCCGTGAAAATATTCTGGAATGGTATGATTTTAGGCCCGGGGCGTCTCTCCTTGAAATCGGGGCGGAGTGCGGCGCTCTCACGGGACTTTTCTGTAGGAAGGTTCATCATGTGACGGCAGTGGAGGAATCGGAGGGTAAGGCTGCGGTGAACCGGGCGCGAAATGCCGGATACGACAATCTTACAGTTGAGGTGGGGAATTTCCGCCGGATGGAAATAAAAGAAAAATTTGACTATGTGACACTTATAGGCACATGGGAGCCCTCTGACGATGAAACGGAACAGCCCTATCTGGATACGTTAAAAAAGGTGAGGGAATGTCTCAAGCCGGAGGGAAAGCTATTTCTTGCCACAGAAAACAGGTACGGGTTGAAATATTTTGCAGGGGCGCCGGAGGAGCATACCGGCAGATGCTTCGACGGCTTAGAAAACTATGTGAGTGCCGGAAATATAAGGACATTTTCTCATAAGACACTTCAAAAAATGCTGCGGGAGGCGGGGTTTTCCGACAGCAGATTTTATTATCCCATACCGGATTATAAGCTTCCTTCCGAGATTTATTCTGACGAAAATTTACCCTCCTTCGGAAGTATCCGCTATGCTACGGTATCCTATGACCGGAACCGATACGAGCTGTTAGATGAGAGGCTTGCCTTTGATTCCATCTGTCAGGACGGAATGTTCGGCGATTTTGCCAATTCTTTTCTTATTGTCAGTAGCTGTGGGCAGCAGAATACGGAAACGCAGGTTCAGGGAGGGGGAAACGGACAGACAGAGCAGTCCGACATTACTAAAAATGTCCTGTATGCGAAATATAACAGACTTCGAGCGCCGGAATTTCAGATTAGTACAAAGATTATTGCCGGGGAGGATGGCAACAGATGGGTAGAAAAGGCTGCCCTGCGTCCGGAGGCAAGGCGCCATATCGAGGGTCTTTTGGAAAACCGAAAGAAGCTCACGAGCATAGCGTCCCGGGGAGAGGGAACAGAGGAGGCGGCAGATATTCCGGTACCGGTTGAGATGATACGAAATGACGACGGACTGGCGGTGTTCCCCTTTGTGGAGGGAGTAAGTTTTGCGAAGGAAGTGACGAAATTTCTGGGAAAAAGAGAGGGATTTTTGCAGGCGCTTCACAGAGCAGTGGAAAGCATTTACGGCGCATTTTTAAGAACGCCGGAAATGCTGGTGAATTTTAGAATGACCAAAGAATTTGAACATATTTTTGGTGTAGTGGGTGATGAACAGACCGCAGAAATTTTAAAGGGCATGAAATCGTTGGCAGTTTCTAACATTGATAGTATTTTGAGCAACTTTGTCCGGCTGTCGGATGGAAAGCTGGTTTGCCTGGATTATGAGTGGGTATTTACATTTCCGATACCGGTGGAATATCTTATCTATCGTACGGTATATTATTATTATAGCGAAAATATTCATTATATCAAAATAGGAGAGGCAGAGCTCTGGGCGGAGTTTGGACTGAACGAAGCGAAGGTGGGGCTCTTTCGACGGATGGATGACTGTTTCCAGCAATATGTTCATGGAGAGAAACGTAAATATATTTATACAGCCAATTATGGAAAGAAGACCATTAATATAGGCAAGGATATTCAGAACGGGGAAAACTGGTTTTTATCTATCGCAGATGACATCCATTATTTAAACAGCCATCTTGGAGGTTACAGGCGTGACCTTATCAAATGTCATATAAAAGTAGACAGAAGGGATATGTTCCTGGCAAAGTGTAGGGAAAAAACGCCAAAGGGGCTGAAGAAACTAATCCATAAATTGAAAAAATAATCAAAAGGATAGCAAAACGGCACATAGGGAGGAAACAGCAGATGTTAATGAATCGGTTACAAAAGGCATATTATATATGGAAAGCCGAAGGCATAGATGCGCTGTTATATAAAGTAAAATTAAAACTGGATATGAAAAATATATTCCGGGAAAATTCATATAAAAAATGGGTAGAGGCGAATGAGTGCGATATCATGCGGGTGACGGAGTTAGAATATAATCCGCTGTTTTCGGTGGTAATCCCGGTATATAATGTTGCTGATAATATGCTGCGGGAATGTGTGGATTCTGTGTTGAGTCAGACATATAAGAATTTTGAAATTATTCTGGTAGATGATGCTTCCACGCAGAAATCTGTCCGCAAGGTGCTGGGGGAATATGAAGAAAAACCGGGAATTACAGTGATATATCGGGAAAAAAACGGACATATTTCCCGCACCACCAATGATGGCATTCATGCTGCGAAGGGTGAATTTGTAGCTTTGTGCGACTGCGATGATTTGTATGCACCCAATGCCCTTTATGAAGTGGCAAAAAAATTAAACGAGGATCCTGATTTGGACTTTATTTATTCGGATGAGGACCATATCAGTGAAAACGGAAAAGAGCGCAGCAACCCGTTTTTTAAGCCGGACTGGTCTCCGGAGACTTTTATGTCCTTTATGTATACCTGCCATCTCTCTGTATACCGGAGAGCGCTTCTTGAGGAGCTTTCCGGGCTTCGTGTGGGCTTTGAGGGTTCTCAGGATTATGATTTGGTGCTGCGGGTCATGGAAAAAACGATGCGCATTGGTCATGTGCCGAAAATCCTGTACCACTGGCGGATGCGCAAGGAATCAACGGCAAATGCCATTGCAGCAAAACCCTATGCCCTTGAAGCTGCCGAGAAAGCAAAAAAGGAGGCGCTTGTGAGGCGCGGGCTAAAAGGCGAGGTCACGTTTCTGCCGGCGATTGCACAGTACCGGGTGACTTATTTTCCCCAGGGAAATCCCATGGTTTCTATCATTATTCCATCTAAGGATAATCCGAAGATGATTGCCATGTGCCTTGACGGAATTGTAAAGCATACGGATTATGAAAACTATGAAGTTATTCTGGTGGATAACGGAAGTAAGGAAGAGAACCGAAAAGAGATTGAGAGCCTTATTCTGAATTATCAGCAGACCGGGGAACTGCAGGTTCGGTATATATACCGTCCGATGGAATTTAACTTTTCAAAAATGTGCAATATGGGGGCGAAGGAAGCAAAGGGGGAGTATCTGCTTTTCCTGAATGATGATATTGAAGTAAGTGAGGAGGTAAAAAAGAGCCCTCACTATACGGCAGGGGTGGAACAGTGGCTTTCTGTTCTGCTAGGGCAGGCACAGGTTTCCTATACCGGAGCCGTAAGCTGTAAATTGTATTATCCGGGCGGTATCCAGATTCAGCATGCAGGGGTAGTGAACCTGTCCATCGGACCGGCACACGGCTTATATGGACTGAATGATACCTTTAATTATTATTACGGCAGGAATTTAATGGATTATAACTTCTGCTCTGTGACGGGGGCATGTCTTATGATAGACCGGAAAAAGTTCGAGGAGGCGGGACGGTTTGATGAGGATTTTCCGGTGGCATACAATGATGTGTCACTGTGTTTCCGGTTAGTAGAGCTGGGCTATTTTAATGTGGTGCGGAACGATGTCATTTTGATTCATCATGAGTCGGTCAGCCGGGGACTTGACCGGGAATCGGCGGAGAAGGAAGAGCGGAGAAGCCGGGAAATGCAAAAGCTGTATGAAAAACACCCACGGTTTTTGAAGGGCTATGACCCCTGCTATAATCCGAATCTGGTTTCTGACAGTATTGATTTTTCCATTGATATGAAATATGCTTCTAAGCATGAAAAGGTGAAAAAGCTGCAGGAGAGAGAATTTGCGGAATATCACTGTGTCAGTCAGGAGGAGGAAATTCTGGTATACTATGTGGATTTCGTAGAAGAAAAAGAAGAACTGGTTCAGATTAACGGATGGATGTTCAACAGCCGGAAGGAAAGCAACAACCACAACAGGGTGAGGGTATTGCTGAAACGTGAGGATAACGGGGAAATATACATTGTAAAGACGAAAAAAAGCCACCGTCCGGATTTACAGAGCGTATATGCCGACAGGAAGAAAGTCTCCCTGGCAGGGTATCAAACCATCTTTTCTAAAGCGAATCTTCCCAAAGGAAGCTATCAGGTTGGATTGGAGTTAGATAAGTTATATATTATGTGTAAAAACCGGTTGGAGGTATAATCATGCCGTCTGTCTCTGGGAGTTCTGTTAGAAAGAGACAGGCGGTATTTTTAACAGGAGTAATTAATATGAGATTACTACATATTGCAGACGTGCATTTGGGGGTAAAGCCCGATGCAGGAAAAAGCTGGAGTGCAAAGAGGGAACAGGATATTTGGGAATCCTTTGCCAAAGTGATTGAGACGGCAGGGCAGCAGAAGGTGGATTTTCTTTTGATATCCGGTGATTTGTTCCACGCACAGCCGTTAAAGAAGGAATTGCGGGAAGTCAATTATCTTTTCGGGCAAATCCCGGAAACCAAAATCATTCTGATGGCAGGTAACCATGACTATCTCCGGCAGAAATCCTACTATCTCTCCAATGAGTGGCAGGAAAATGTCTTTTTTTTCCGCCAGGAGGAAATCGGGCGCTTTGATTTTGAAAAAGAGAACGTCAGTGTATACGGGTTGAGCTATTGGCATCGGGAAATCAGGGAAAATTTATACGATAATGTGCTCCCCTCAAACAGCCAGCGCATTAATATACTGATGGCGCATGGCGGAGACGTATCCCACATTCCGTTCTCCGCGGAGCAGATTTTGAGGAACGGCTTTGACTATGTGGCGGCGGGGCATATCCACAAGGGCGGACAGCTGGTGCCGGAGCGGGCAGTGATGGCGGGGAGCTTAGAGCCCACGGATTGCAATGATGTGGGACCCCATGGCTACTGGCTGGGGGAAATAGAAAAGGGACACAGCAGGGTGCATTTTTATCCTATCCGGAATTGTGAGTACTGCCATGAAAATTACTTTGTTACGAGGCAGACCGCAGAGCGGGAAATATACGAGTGGGCGGGGAAGCTTTTGTCAGAGCGTCCGGTGTATCAGTATTTCCGCCTGTTTTTAAAAGGAAAGAAAAACCCGGACATTACATATGATGTAAGCCGTTTAGAACAGTTAGAGCGGGTGGTGGATGTGGTGCAGCAGTTAGAGCCGGATTATGACTATGAAAAGCTGAAAGAGGAACATGCAGGCTCGATTCTGGGCGAATATATCCGCTCGTTGCAGAGTATGCCAGCGGAAGAAATAAACAAAAAAGCACTAGAATACGGGGTAAATGCGTTGCTTGGACATAAAATAGAATAAAGATTTAATTTTTGAAACTGCATTGTTTGGGAAAACAGGGGAAAGTATGAGAATCAGCGAAGCAAGAATTTTTAACTTTGGAAAACTGCAAAATAAAAACTACCAGTTTGCACCGGGGATTAATGTGGTTTACGGGGAGAATGAGGCGGGAAAATCCACCCTGCATGATTTCCTCTGTGCCATGCTTTTCGGTATGGAAAAAGGGCGGGGAAGAGCTGCGGCAGGAGAAAAATACAGCAGGTATGAGCCGTGGCATGCACCGGGCTACTATAGCGGGGCGCTGCGTTTTTTTGTGGAGGGACGTCCCTTTTATCTGGAACGGAACTTTTACCATAAAGAGAAAAAAGAAATTTTGAAAAATGAGGCGGACGGAGAAGAGCTTTCCGTTGCTTATGGGGATTTGCAGGTATTGTTTGGGGGAGTCAGCAAAGAGGCTTTCGAGAATACCTATGATGTGCCCCAGGCCGGTGCGGCTACTGGAAAGGAGCTGGCGGATATTTTAGCAGAATATCTTTCCGACGCGGCGGAGAGCGGTGATGCCAGCGTCCGTGTTACACGGGCGCAAAACCTTTTGAATGCGAAGAAAAAGGAATTAAATCAAGATTTAAAAAGAATAAAGAACGAGAAAAAGCAAGAGATTCATGGCCTTATGATTGAAAAAGAACTGTTGGAACGGGATTGCCGCGGGTTACAGGGCAGCATTGTGGATGCAGAGCGGGAAATCAATAATTTAAAGAGAATAAGAGCGGAAGAAATAGACGAAATGAAACAGAAATATATGGAGAAGGAGGAAGGGAATGCAAAAGAAAACGGAAAGCAGAGGATGGCGGCGGCTGTATTTGCAGTCAGTGTTCTGGTGATGATGATAAACGGGCTGGTTTATGGGTATTTTCATTATCCGGGGCCATGGATGGCAGTGAGTGAACTGCTTTTGGCAGTGACAGGTGCAGCGGCAGCCCTTAAGTGGAAGCGGGAAAGTGAAAAAAATCAGGCGCAGCAGGAGGAAAAACCTTCCCTGCACCAGTACAGTAATGCGGCGCTTATGCAGTCGGAGCGGATGCTTAAGAATTTGCGGGATTCACTGGCAGAAAAGGAAACCAGAAGGTATAATATTATAGAAAAGATAGAGGCAGCGCAGCAGTCCGGTGAGGAGGAGCAGGCGTTGGGCATTCAATTAAAGGCCGTGGAGCTGGCTTCTTCCCAGATTACCCGGTTGGCAGAGGAGTTTTATGAGGAGATACAGGACGAGTTAAATGGTGCGGTGTCAGGATGGGTTTCCCGGATGACGGGAGGCAGATATGACCGTGTCACGGTGGCACCGGACGGCAGGCTGCAGCTGCATTTTGATGGTATGGATGTTCCGCCGGAAAGCCTCAGCAGAGGCACTTTAGAACAGATTTATCTGGCGCTGCGCCTTGCGGTGGGAGAAATTGTTACGAGGGAGGAGCAGCTTCCCGTATTTTTAGATGAGACGTTTTCCATGTATGATGGCAGGCGTTTAGAGCAGGCATTGGGGGCGCTCTCGGAAAGAAAAGAACAGATTTTTATTTTTACCTGTCAGCGCAGGGAGATGGAACTGTTGGAGAAGCTCGGAATTTCTTATCATAAAGTTGTGTTAGAGTAAGGTGGCGACAGATTTGGCAAAAAAGAAGAAGAAAAAAAAATACCGTCCTTTCTGGATTTTTGCAAAGATACAGTTGGTGCTGTTTCTTCTGGTGGCAGTCGGGACAGGGTGGTATTTTTTAGGAGGATACGCAGAAGAAATCAAGGAGCTTCAAAGAGAAGCGGAGCATCTGGTACGCAGTTCTACCGAAGAAACTTTTAAGGCAAGCCAGACCAGTATTGTTTATGCGGCGGACGGCACGACGATTTCTACGTTAAAAGGAGAGAAGGATTCCTATTATATTTCTCTGGAGGAGATGCCGGTGGAAGTGATATCGGCGATTGTCAGCATTGAGGACAAAAAATTTTTTAAGCACAATGGTATCGACTACCGGGCGATTCTTAGGGCAGTGAAGGCATTTATTGACGAGGGCAGGGCGACCCAGGGAGGAAGCACCATTACCATGCAGCTGGCGAGAAACATCTTTCTTTCTCAGGAAAAGACCTGGCAGCGGAAGGTGGAAGAAATGTTTATTGCCCTCGGGCTGGAAGAAAAATACACCAAAGAGCAGATATTAGAGTTTTATCTGAATAATATTTATTTCGGAAACGGGTACTATGGAATCCAGTCGGCCAGCAGGGGATATTTTAACCGGGATGTTTCAGAGCTGGATTTATCGGAAATCGCATTTTTATGCGCCATTCCCAATAATCCCACAGACTACGACCCCATCACCAATAAGGAGAATACCTATGCCAGAAGAAACCGTATCTTAGATAATATGTTAAAAGACGATAAAATTTCCGAGAAGGAATGTGAAGAGGCGAAGGCGGACTTTATCGTTTTGGAGAGACCGAAAGCTCTGGCAAAAAATGATTATGTGGAGACTTATACCTATTACTGTGCCACAAGGGCGTTGATGGAACAGGAGGGCTTTTCCTTCCGGTATGAGTTTTCCGATGAAAAGGACAGAGAGGCATATGAAGAATATTACGGGGGGCTCTATAGTGAGTGCCAGCGGAAGCTTTATACAGGTGGCTACCGCATTTATACATCGCTGGATTTGTCCATGCAGGAGCAGCTACAGGGGGCGGTGGACGGGACGCTTCTGGGCTTTACGGAAACCAACGAGGAAGGGGTCTATGCCCTGCAGGCATCGGCAGTGTGCATTGACAATGCCAACGGATATGTAAAGGCCATCGTCGGGGGACGCAGTCAAAATTTTTCCGGCTACACCTTAAATCGCGCGTACCAGAGTTTCCGCCAGCCCGGCAGTGCTATAAAACCTCTGACGGTTTATACACCGTCCCTTGAGCGGGGGTACACCCAGGACAGTATTGTGGTGGATGAACCTATTGAGGACGGGCCGAAAAACGCAGGGGGCGGCTATGCGGGAAAAATGACGCTGCGGCAGGCGGTGGAGCGTTCCGTCAACACCATTGCATGGAAGTTATACGAAGAACTGACACCGGAAGCAGGTCTTTCCTATTTAGAAGAAATGAATTTCTCCCGTCTCGACAGGGAGGACTACCGCCTTGCAACCTCTTTAGGAGGTTTTACCAACGGTGTTTCCGCTCTTGAGATGGCAGCCGGATATGCTACTCTTGAAAATGACGGAAAATACCGTACCCCCACCTGTATTGTAAAAATATTAGACGCTGACGGAAATGAACTTTACGCTTCTGCTCAGAAGGAAAAAGTAATCTATAAACAAAACGCGGCAAGAATGATGACAGATATGCTCACAGGCGTTCTTACAAAGGGAACCGGAAAAGGCTTGGCGCTTTCCGGAATGCCCTCCGCCGGGAAAACAGGCACCACCAACGACCAGAAAGACGGCTGGTTCGCCGGATACACAAGATATTATACCACAAGCGTCTGGGTAGGATACGACATGCCCCGGAAAATGGATAAGCTCATGGGATCCACTTATCCGGGTACCATCTGGAAAAATTTTATGGAAAGCATACACGAAAACCTAGAGCCCATGGAATTTCTCCCCTATGCCCGGATGTCCGACCGATTTGACACCCCTGAAACAGAAAATAACACGGACGAAAACCAGCCCGGACAGGGGGAAACCGATGGAGAAGCAGGTGCGCCGCAAGCATCCGGAGGCCAGGAGAATGAAGTGCCGGAACCACCGGAAAACGAAGGCGAAGGGCAGGAGAATGAAGTGCCGGAACCACCGGAAAACGAAGGCGAAGGGCAGGAGAATGCGGTACCGGAACCACCTGCAAATGAAGCCGGGGGACAGGACAACGCAGTTCCGGAACCATCTGCAAATGAGGGGTGAGAACGTAACAGTTCAGCCTTCCCTGTGCCTTGGGGGTCGGATAGCGGTTCTTCCGGTTCAGACTGTTTATAAAACGTCGGCACTTAGGCACCGTATTTTGGTGCCTTATGTACCGCTACGTTTTATACCAAGCGCAAGCGTGTCTGAATAGGAAG
>JAETQH010000003.1 GCA_021770785.1 Lachnospiraceae bacterium | reverse complement strand
CTCCTGTTACCTGATTAGGTGTTGTGTCTATATTTGATTTTTAAGCCACCGAAAGATGGTTTATTTGCTATGCCCTTTATTTCTTGGCTGTCTTTTACTTATTTGTTTCAAACTTTATTCTGTCAAAATCAATGTCTGCTTTGTTTTTCCGAAATAGCTGCATATTTTTGCCATACCTTTCTGTAAGCCGCTCATTGTTGTCCAAAAAGCTCTGATACTCTTCTTTAGGTATGGAAGAAACCTTCTGCCTCTCATAAATTGCAAGGTTGAGGGTATGTTTACATTCCTCGCATTGATAAATCAGCCAGATATCCAGCTTATTGCCGTTGGCATTGACACGAAATTTTTTTGTGTTTTTAAAATGTGTCTTTCTGCCGCATTTCGAACAGCTCCGAATCACCCAAAAAGAATCTTTGGGGATAATTTCATATTCAATTTTCTTTAAATAGCTCATTTGCATCTCCTGTTCATTTCATAGTACGATGCGCAGGCTATTACATTACTTGTTCCTTTTATTCTTCACAATAGAACATCTGCAAAGTGAATTTTCTATTCTATGCAATAGCCACGCTATGCAAAGTAAACAGGTGTAGTCATATAATATCTTTCTCCTCTCATTGTATTTTCAGAACAAATCGGAATAATTACAGTTCGCCTTGGGCAAACAGATTATCTTTTCCCATACCGCACACGAACGGATTAGAATCATAACGATGACAAAAATCCAAAAAGTCAGAACGCTGATTTGAATCCTTCATAATCTTTACAAGTAATTCATTCGGAAGAGTCCTTGCATATGCACCGGGACCCGCCAGTTGTATATTTTTCACGCCATAACGTTTCAGTATTTCTTCTAATTCGTCCGGCATAAAAGTATATGTGATACACCACGGTGCACCTCCCTTTTCATATTCAGCAATTTCTTTGTCACCGCCCATAAGTCCTTCCTCCCACAGCTTCATCACATCATCTTTATTGAAACGAAAAGCTTCGACTGCATCTGCCTTATTACCAATGCACCATTTTACAAATGGGTCATCACAGTTTTCATCTAATATGAATTGATTTTTTTGTATCGGATTTGCCAGGTACGGAAGATACCCTAAACGGCTTGAGACGCTTATCATAATTCGTTTGCGGCATATGCGCACAAGTTCACCGATTACCTTTTCCTGATTGGGATAAGTATATGAAACAGGAGCGTCAAAGGAAATCACCATATCAAAAGATTTATCTTTGAAAGCTTCCAAACTCTCCAATGCCCCGTTCACAAAAGTTATTCTGTCAAGAACACCCTCTTTTTCCGCTAATTCCTTTGCCTTATCTATCATAGGCTGCGATATATCAAAATGTGTAACTTCACAACCATGTTTTGCAAGAAGAATAGAAAATCTTCCACATCCCGCACCGCCATCAAACACAGTTTTTATCTCATTCAAATGAGAGAGCAGTTCCTTTTCAATATGGCTTTTTTGAATAATATCATCAATAAAAGTTTCCTCACGGTGACTTTCGAGTTCACCTTTATCCGGCATATTCCACAAACGTTCCGATATTTTTCTGCTATAATCCATATATCAGTCTCCTTTCCTGGCTATAATAATCGTTGCGTTGTCAGGATTTTCCAATACCTTTTCAATTACAAATCCGACGTTTTGCAATAATTCTCTTTCATGTTCCAAAGTCAGAGGAATATCAAAATGCACATAACAATTATCCGGTATAGCGTAACATATTTTCATATTGCCTTCCACCTCACACATTTTTAGAAAAAAATATGAGCCAATACCAGGTATCAGCTCATATTTTTACTTACAATAGGCATATCCTTAGCCGGACTGCCTATTGTTTTCTCATTTTTCTCAGGATACGCTGTATGCTCTTCTGTGACAGATAATATTTACAGGCTAATTCCGATGTCCTGCTTCCTGCAAGAGAATCTTCGTAAATCTGTTGGTCACGCACCAAAAGCTCCTGCTTAATCTGCGTGCCTGCTCCCCATTCCTGTCTATGTTCCGTCTTGCGTGGAATATAAATATTTTCCCCGTCAACATACTGCTGTATCAGCTCTATTACTTCAATGGGCAGAATTTCTTCTGCTCTTATATAGCCCATGTCTGCCTCCTAAAACTAATATTTTTCAGGAATAGCATTGGCTATAACAATTTGTTGAACCTAATGACACTCCGTCAAACGCAGCATCCGTCACTTTTTATTGCAATAGCCAGTGCTACGCAGACATAACATATCGTTTCATATACAAAAATCCCCCTTCTGCATTTTTCTTTAGAATACCATTATTTTTATGGGCAATCAATTTTTTCCATCTGCGTTTTTTTCACGGCAAATCTGACTTTTTAACTTCCGGCTTTTTGCAGCAAATAACATATGATTGCCTGCTGAACTTCTAATAAATGCTTCTTAAATTCATAGCCCACAAAATATTTGCTGTTGATTACCTCTTCCGAAACTTCTTCCCCTCTGTAAAATGGCGGACATGGATTTAATATTGCACCGGGATTTGCCAGATTCATATGCTGCAATGTAACCTGATATCCGCCAAAAGCTTCCCTGGCATTTTGCGGTATCGAATCTGTACATATAACATCTTTCCCGGATATCGCCTCTTCCACACTGTGATGTACTTTCATATTCTCTATTTCATATCCTTTCGGACAGCACTGTTCTAGCTCAAATCCCATAAGCTGGGAGGCTGCCTTCCATGAATTTCCGATATTTCCTTTCCCTCCCACAAAGAGAAATTTCTTTTGGGTAAAATCAGAGTAGATTTTTGATATGGAATACATATCTGCAAGGATTTCGCAGGGATGATTCCCGGAAGTCATGGCATTTATCACAGGAATATCCGAGCATTCCGCCATACACTCTAACAATGTCAAATCACTGTGCCGGACAACCGCTGCATCTACCCAATTCCCCAGGTATTTCATCACATCTTCTGTTTTTTCTCTTTTATCAAGGGCTGTAGGCGGAAAGAGAATGGTGTCCCCGCCTAATTGGTGAATCCCCTTTTCAAACGTCACCCTTGTACGAATACTCGCCTCCGGAAAAAATAAAACAACAGTCTTTCCCTGCAATATTTTACTTCCATATGTACCATCTGCAATTTTATCCGCCAGTTCAAATATTTCATATATCTCCTGGCGTGTAAAATCTTTGATATGAATGAAACTCTTAGTCATTGTACCTTCCCCTTTACTAAAATCGTCCTGAAATTACTAAAAGGATATCATAATCAAACTATTTTGTATATCAAATATTAAGGAAAAAAGGAGACAGAGGTGATGGCGTTCCCCTCGCCAGCCCCCTCCTTGCCCCTCTGCTACTGCTGTGCCGTCAGCACCTTATTCAAAATATCCGCCAGCGGAATCATGGCATTCATCGCCTCCTGCACCGTATTCGTCTGCGCTCCCACCTCAATCAGCAGGGATTTCGGGCAATAGTGCATATTATAGCGATACCCCTTGAGGTAAATACGCCTGGTAAAATCAGGATAATATTCCGCCGCCTTTAATTGCATTTGAAAAGAAATGGCAAGATTATCCGTTATGTACGGATTATAAAGATAATCAATATCCCCCATCTTCGTGGTGCGGCTGAGTCCGTTAAAAAACATGACCTGCGCCATCTCTACCCCGTTGATTTCCGTCACCAGACGGGTATCCTCCCGCACTCCGTCCCGGTGCAAATCAATCACTACCTCGATGCTGGGATTTTCCGCTAACACCTGTTCTAGGGCAGGCGCTGCCTTGGAGTAGGCATGGTCCCTGTCTCCCACGTCATACTCTCCCTTATGGTGGATAACGGAAAATCCATACCTCTCTGTCAAAAGCTTTGTCAGATAATCTCCCACTCCCACCACCGAAGTGGCAGCGTCCCCCGGAACGGAATCCTTGTAGCCCTCCTGAGAATGGGTGTGGTAAATCAATATCTGAGGGGTGGAGGCATCATGGCTCAGGCGCATATCCTTCCCCAGCAGGCTGTCGGCATTCAGCTGGCTGCTGTTGATGGTGGTGGTGTTATCCACCTGATAAAAATTCTGCAGCAAATAGTCAAAATCATTTAATTTTTCCCTGGAATATACCACCTTCTGTTCCGCGGCTAACACCGCAGTTTCCGCCGTGGTCTGCTGGGTCTGGTTTTCTGCCTGCTCACTCTCCCCCAAAGGGGCTGCGCCCTCGCTGTCTGGATTTTCCACCTGACCTTCTGTTGTCCCGGCAGTTTCCTCCCCGGCAGCCGTCTCTTCCGGCGGGCTCGTACCAGTTTCTGACGAATCCTCCGAAACCGTTCCCGCCTCCACCAGATTTCCGTTTTCGTCCACGTAATTTTCGTCCGCCGCCTCTCTGGCTAAGATATCCTCATAGGACAAATCGCTTTCCACCTGGGTCTGATAGCCGCTTTCCTCCGCCATGGTTTCTTCCGAAGGCTCTCCGCCTGTTTCCGGGATCAGTTCCTGAAACAGTGTTTCCGCAAAATTGTCCTCTTCCTCCCCTTTGGCATTATAAACCGCCCCCGGCAAATATAATTCCAGAATATCCTGATAGCAGGCAATTTTGCCGTGGAGTTTCAGGGTCTCCCAAAGCCCTGTATTTTCCTTTAACAAAAACAGGATGAGGAGAATTGCCAACACAAAAATAACCGCTGTTTTTCTATTTTTCTTTTTCAACCGATGATAAGAATGATGTGCATACATAATTATAGTTTATGCAGCTCCCCATTTTCTTATGTCAGGCAGTCTCTAGCGTCCGTCCTCCCATAAAGGCAATATTCAACCCCTCCGAGATGGTAAAGCTCAGGCGTTTCACAGATTCGTCAATGTCCTTCGGCGTCACAAACATAGCGTTCAGGTTTGGGGATAACAGTTCCCGGATCAGCTCGTATTTTTCCGCCTCATTTAATTCCCCTAAGGTACTTCCCAGATTGTTTAGCGTCTCACTCTCTCCCATAGCAGTAATCAGGTTATACATGGTATCATTGACAATGGTTGCCGCATCCACCACCGTGGGAATGCCGATGGAAATCACCGGAACCCCCAGACTTTTCTGGTTTAATCCATGCCTGTGGTTTCCCACACCACTGCCGGGGTTAATCCCCGTATCCGTCACCTGTATGGTACGGTTCAAGCGCTTGGTGCTTCTGGCTGCCAGCGCATCCACCGCAATAATCAAATCCGGGCTTGTCTCTTCAATAATACCTTTGATAATCTCTAAGCTCTCCATTCCGGTCTGCGCCATCACCCCCGGCACAATGCTGCTGATTTTATTTACCTTATCCGAACCGAAGGCATATTTTCCATACTCCTTAATGATATGTCTGGTGATAAAAAGATTGTCCACCACTCTGGGCCCCAACGCGTCCGGCGTCACTTCCCGGTTACCTAAGCCTACGACTAAAACGGACATTTCCTCCTTTTTATTTTTCACAAGACTGTTAATGATTTTTGCAAGCTGGACGGAAATTTCCCGGTGGTAATCCTCGTCCTCTTCGTCCATATTTCCCGCTTCAATGGTAATGTAGGTTCCTTTGGGCTTTCCCATGGTCTTTGCCCCATTCTCCGTCTCAATCACCACCGTGCTGATGGTGAGGTTCTTATCAATCTTTTCCTCTAAAAACCTGACTCCCTTTAACTCCACATGGTCTTCCTGCATTTGCTCCTGTGTCTCTAAAGCCAGGTCGGTACGAATCTGATACATAACATCCTCCATCTCCTTTTTTTCTATAGTTTTTCATTCCCACAGAAAAATTATCCAATTATTTTTCAACAATTTTTTCCAATACCCCTTGACAGAAATGCTTCCATGCCCTACAATATTCTAGTATGTTTACATTGAACTGTCCGTGTCCGGCTTTGATGTAGACTTCCGATGTAGCGTTTCACGTTACGAATCATGAATGATAACCATAAAAAAATTGGAGGTGTACAAGTTGGCTAACATCAAATCTGCAAAGAAAAGAATTTTAGTAACAGAGATTAAAACTGCAAGAAACAAATCTATCAGAAGCGAAGTGAAGACTTCTATTAAGAAAGTGGAGGCTGCGGTAGCTGCAAATGATAAAGAGGCTGCAAAGACTGCTTTGACTGTTGCTATCTCTACGATTGAGAGCGCTGCTTCTAAGGGAGTTTACCACAAGAACAACTCTGCCAGAAAAGTTTCCCGCTTAACAAAGCTTGTGAATGCAATGGCTTAATATATTTTATGGCATAAAAAAACACCAGTACCGTCATGCTGGTGTTTTTTTATGTGACAGCAGTAATTGTTTGCAGTTTTTCTTCCATCACCCACAAATCTAATCCTTTCAAATCGGAAGAAACCATCCATATTTATATGAAAAACATACCCCAATAATTCCACCAATTAAAATTAAATTGACTAACATCCATATCCATTTTTTTCTAACTGCTTTTCCATTAATATCTCGTATAAAATCAATCAATATCCAAATCAAATTAAAAAACACAAGACCAATGATAAAAGCCATTAAGGATATCCTATATATAGATGGTTTATCTATGTTTTCTAAAACCGAGCTAGAAAATACTATCCCACCAGTGAATGCCAAGACAATAGCTGCAAAGATTCCCAAAATTGTAATGTATTCCTTCTGCATATCCTCTTGTCGTTCTTGAACTTTGCCCGATAACTGTTTTAAATCATCAACCGTTTTATTGGAAATTTCCTTTAATGCGTCCTCTGATTCACGAACTTTTTGTTCCAGGCTTACCACAAGCAACCTGTTCTTAGCTAACTCTGACATTGTTTCATTTGTCATAGTTTTTGTATAATTGATTCTTGCAATATCTAAATTTGTATGATCATACAATTTTACAATTTCTTTGCTAATATTAATAGGATTTCCGTTTTCATCAATATTTTTAGGAATATATCCGTCTTTAATAGTCTGAATATTTTGTGCCAGAATATCCAAACTTCCTATACTAGAATCTCCATCAATTAAAGTTAATGTTGAAAATATATCAGAATAATAATGTCGAAAGTTTTCTTTACTGCTATAATTATAGTATATATCCTCAAACCGCATAAAAAATGAGGCTCTATCGCGCGCTTCCTTTAATATATCCTGTGATTTAGATAACTCTATCAGGACTTCATTTAATGCCTCCCTTTTTTCCTGCTCATTTAGTATCCTCATACTTTATCCCTTACTTTTTATTAATTCTTGCGGAATAATCTGATGATCACCCAATCCTCCTCTATAAATCAAATCCCATGCTTTTCCGGAACTATGTGTATCACTTACCATGTCCCACGGATTCAATATCCGTTTTTTTTCAATAATAGGATTAATAATATTTTCATCGCTTGACTGGATATCAACTACATATCTCATTCTAATGGGCAACGCACCAAACCCACAATATTGTTTATACACTTCAGGAACAACCGGACCAAATTGCCAAGCCTCTATACTCTCTGGAAATGCCACCGTTCCTTGCTGTAAAAATTCTCTTTGAATATAGTAAAGAATTTTCTGTAGTTGCAAATTAGATATCGGATATCTATCCTTAGTGCATTTATCAATTATATATTTTGCCATGTTCAATGCCGAATACATTTTCTCTCCTCCTTCCAACTATATAAATTATTATATATACAAACATACGTTCTGTCAAGTTGATTATAACTACCGATACTTCTTTATTTTCCCGGCAACTTTGTTTTCTAACCATCTACGGCAACATTTTCCGTTGCTAAAATGTTGCCATGATTTATTATACCAAATTCACTTAATAAAGCAATACTCTACGTCACGAAATCAATCAGACAATTAAAACAAGCGCTTCATAGGGTTTTAAGTTCTTGATTTCTCCATTGTCCCTTCCATAATTGGAAATAAGCACTTTCCCGTCCGCTTTCGTAAATTCTTGTGGAATTTCAATCGCCCTGTTTTCTTTGGTAAAATTACACATTACCAAAAGTTTCTCATCTTCTAAGCTTCTTGTATATACATACAGGTTCTCGTCTTCTGGCAGGAGTAATTCATAGGAGCCGTATACAATAATATCGTATTTCTTACGAAGCGCTATGAGCTTCTTATAATAATGGAATACAGAATTTGGATTTTCCATTTCTGCTTTGGCGTTAATTTTCTTATAATTGGGATTCACTGCAAGCCACGGCTTTCCTTCTGTAAATCCTGCGTGAGGGCTGTCGTCCCACTGCATTGGTGTTCTTGCATTGTCGCGGCTCTTGTACTGGAAGCAGGAGATCAGTTCCTCACTCTCTCTGGTGCCGGAAACCTCCACCAGCTCATGGTAGGCATTGATATTTTCAATATCCCGAAACTGGCTGATGTCCGTAAAGGGATAATTAGTCATGCCAAGCTCCTCTCCCTGGTAAACATAGGGCGTTCCCTGCATCATATGGATACAGGTGGCAAGCATTTTTGCAGAGCGTTCCCGGTATTCTTCACTGTCATTTCCAAACCGGGATACGGAACGGGGCTGGTCGTGGTTCTCAAGATAGAGACTGTTCCATGCCTTTCCTTCCAGCTCGGTCTGCCACTTAGACATCACCTTCTTAAATTCCACCAGAGGCACCGGATTTCTGTTCCATTTCGTCCCGTTATTCCCGATATCCATATGCTCAAACTGAAATACCATATTTAACTCATGCTCCGACTCTCCGGCATACCGTTTCGCATCTTCCACCGTGACCCCGGAAGTCTCTCCCACTGTGATCAAATCATAACGGGACAGCACCTTCTCATTCATCTCTTTTAAATAGCGGTGCACATTCGGTCCGTGAATGCAGTAAGGTCCAAAATCTCCATAAAGATTTCCCGGAGTCACCGGACCGTCCGGCAATTCCTTCGTTTTTGAAATCATACTGATAACATCCATGCGAAAACCGTCTATTCCCTTCCGGCACCACCAGTCCATCATGGAAAATACTTCCTCCCGCACCTTCTCATTGTCCCAGTTCAAATCCGGCTGCTTCTTAGAAAACAGATGGAGATAATACATATCCGTCGCCTCATCATACTGCCACGCAGAGCCGGAGAAACAGGAACCCCAGTTATTCGGCGGCATCTTCTCCCCTTTTCCTTCTCTCCAGATATAATAATCCCTGTAAGAATTATCCTTGCTCTTCCGGCTCTCCACAAACCAGCGGTGTTCATCCGACGTATGGTTTACCACCAAATCCATCATAATCTTAATTCCCCGCTCATGCGCCTCCCGGAGCATATCATCAAAGTCCTCCATCGTCCCAAACTCCGTCATAATCGCCTGGTAGTCGCTGATGTCATACCCATTGTCATCATTCGGTGACTGATACACCGGCGAAAGCCAGATAACATCAATCCCCAATTCCTTCAGATAATCCAGCCTTCCGGTAATTCCCTTAATATCCCCTACACCGTCTCCATTACTGTCCATAAAACTCCGCGGATAAATCTGATACACCACCGCTTCTTTCCACCATGCACGCTTCATCACATTTTCCTCCTTCTTCTCATTTAACGTAATTTTCCATTCACTTTCCACATTTCTCCCTAAATTTCACGCATTCTACCACTTCTTTTATTACCTTATGCGCATAAGTTATGATGTAATATTATATATACACCCTTTCCCCTCATCCGTCAAGCCATTTCCCCCTAAATTTTATTCACCCCAGCCTATATTTATGGTATAATTCAAACTACCAAAAGGAATGCTGGGTAATCGTGAAACGGGGACGCCCGGTTAATGATGGTACTACCAAAAAGAGAGTTTATCTTTTTCTTAAAATAATTATTAAACCAACAACTATAATCCCTATTCCAACTAAAATCCCAATCATTCCTGATCCATTTCCGATTTTACCAGCGACAAAAACGGATGTTGGTCCATCTGCCCCGCCAACTATAGAAACTGTTTTTTCTTCCATAAACTTCAGCACTATACTCATAATTATAATAATTGCTCCAACGATTGTTGCTACTATTCCAATTTTTTTCATACTAATTTTTTCCTTTCCAAGTCATTGCAAACATCTCGACAAATTGGGAATTTAACCCAGCAAAGATATTTTTTCTGCTAAATGTCTTTCAAATAGCCCAATATGAAAGCCGTCTATAAATCTATGATTTACCTCTAAAGACATATTAAGTTTCTTTCTGCCATTACAGGATACATATTTCCCCCAACTTATGCGGGGAACAGTGTCGTCTGGATTAAAATCTCTTTCATTTGTTATACAGGTAATATCTATCCATGGAATGCACGAAAAATAAATCCATGCCTCATTTGCCGGTTTATCTTTTTGGAAAAAAGATGCCTGTGAAAAACTTCTCTCTTTTGCTTTTTTACAAAAATCATCTATATTATTTTCTAATAGCATATTTACAATATAAAATGCTTCACTTTCCCTGTGAATATCACAAAAGCTGGGACTTCTTCTGTCTAAAACAACTATTTCATTATTTATAATGTCATTCAAAAATGCAGGTACTTCATTGATAGATTGAGTAACCAAATAAATAAGGGCATAATAAAAAGATATGTTTTTCTTGTGCGCATATTCATAAATATTGGTTACATCAATATTAAAGCACACTGTGTAAAATGGATCAGAAAGAGCAGACATAAAATCAAATATTTCTTTGCGTTCCCACTTGTCTATTTCTAATTTTCGCATAACTACTCTCCTTCCTAAAGTCCGATTATATGGTCTATAACTTTATTAACTTATTATTGTCAAAATAATAGATATCTTCTCTCTTATATCCATATTGGGAATCAGGAATACTGATGTGTGGTTCAAAGGTAAACATTTCAACATCTGATAATCTTTTATGGTTTCCCTTTTCGGTATATATTCTGTCATTTTTATTTTTCACAATGGAATGTCCAAGGTTTCCAAAGAAATCCAAGTTAAGAAATCCTTCTTTTACAATAAAATAATATAATTCCTCAAATGTCATATCCGGTATTGCTACATCAATTAGAGTTTTATGCAGATATTCTTCCATCTGCAATCCTCTCCGCCACTCGTCATTTTTTATTCTATCAGTTTCATCACATAAAACGCCATTTTCCAACAAATAATTTTCACATAATGCTTTAATATCCGATAGATTCATCCCAACTTTAATCAAATGCTGTTTTATCGTCACTGTTGTGCCCTGCTTTTCTGTAAAAATCCAATGTGCTTTTTTTAGAACCTGTGAGTATTACCGTATCCTCTTCACAGTCTCCCTCACCACCAGCCTCACTGGAAGCACAACCCTGTTTTCCCTGATTTTCTCCCCCTGCTTCAGCCTCATCAGATACCGCACCGCAGTTTTCCCCTTCTCCGTAGCGCTCTGATGAACCGTAGTAATCGCCGGATAACTCATCTGGGAATAAATATTATCATCAAACCCCGCCACCGATATATCCCTAGGCACCTTCATTCCCTTTTCCCGCAGATAATTCATAATCCGCAGCGCATAATAATCAGACGCCGCAAACAATGCCGTATACCCCGTACAAATACGGTACAGCTCCGCCAAACTCTTTTCTAACTCTTCCTCTCCTGCCCCCAGTTTAAAGAAATTCCTCTGGTTCACCGGGCAGTCCGCCTCCGCCAGCGCCGCAGAAAAACCGCAGTATCTCTCATAATCCACACCGGAAAAGTTATCCGCCAGAAAAAGGATATCCCGATGTCCCTGTTCTGACAGGTATTTTCCCATGAGATACCCTCCCTGCCTGTCGTCTAACCCGATACTGATGCCCGCCATTTCCGCCTCTCCCGGATAACTGTCCACAAACACCTGCGGCTTTTTGTAACGCTTCTGTACCAGTTCACAATCCTCTTTTCCCATGCCCACCAATATCATGCCGTCCACATTCCAGGACAGCACCGTCCTGATTAACTCCTGGGCTGTCTCGGAAAAATACATCATCAGGGCGTAACCGTCCTTTTTCAGCTCCCGCTCCATCGCCCCCACCAGTTCCGAGATAAAAGCGTCCTTTAAATAATTGTCGTTGTTCTCCTTAGACACAATGCCGACGCCCACAATCTTTGACTCATTTGAGGCTAAATTCCGTGCACTGATGTTGGGAACATACTCGTATTCCTCCAACAGCTTATTTACCTTTTCTATGGTCTCCCGGGAAACCTCCGTAGTCTTGCCATGTATCACATTAGATACCGTTGTGGTGCTAAGTCCTAACATATTTGCCATTTCTTTAATTGTAATCATAATTCCACCGCCGCAGCCTATACCGATACGGCTCTCTCCTGTTTCCGGCTGTACTTCATAATAAAAAGCTCCACCGCCATCTGGTCATTCATCTGCCCCGTTTTCACGGCTTCTTCAAACTCCGCCCCGTCCCGCAGCGCCTGTTTTAGCTGCTGCATAGTAAAGCCCTTCGCCTGACTCACATTCCGTTTCACTGCAAAGGGAGGCACGCCTGCCACCTTTGCCATCGTGGCATTGTCAAGCCCCCGCGCCGACATATCCCGGATGTTGAACAAAATCTGGAACTGCCTGCTAATCAAAAACATAATCCGCATGGGCGGCTCCTTTAAGGTCAGCAAATCATAATATAAATCCAGTGCTTTTCTCTGGTTGTGCTCCGCAATGGCGTTCACCATCTCAAAAATCTTGTTGGTGGTCTGCTCCGTCACCACCGCCTCCACGTCCTCCGCCGTAATCACATCCCGGTCTAAGGCGTAGCAAACCAGTTTTTCAAGCTCCCTGTCAATATTTCCCATATCCGTCCCTGTCTTGCTCAAAAAAAGCTGCAACACGGAACCGGTAATATTTTTCCCCTCTTTTTTCAGGCGGAAAACAATCCAGCGAGTCAGAAGTTCTTCACTTTGGGCGGAAAATTCCACCACGCTCCCCAGCTTTTTCACCGCCTTATACATCTTTGAGCGCTTATCCACCTCTTCCTCCACAAACAGAAAGCAGGCGGCAGGAGCTATCTGAGGCAGATATTCCGCCAAATCCTCGCAGGAGTTTTTAAAAAATCCGCTGTCCTCCACCAGCAGCACTCTGCGCTCCGCAAAAAACGGCAGTGTCTCCGCCAAATCAATCAGCTCTTTCGGATTAATGTTTTTCCCCGAAAAAGCAGTAAAGTTCATATTGTCCTCCGGTGCGGCAAGGGCGTTTTTCAGCTTATCCTTATACTGCTTTTTCAAATACCCTTCCGTCCCGTAGAGCAGATACATCTGTTTCAATTGTCCTGTTTTAATATCTTCATCTATGCTTTTCATGGGTTTATTCTAGCACAATCCCCTGTCCTTCTTCAAGCAGTTATGCCGTGGTTATTTCAATCAGCCCACGGAAACTGATTTTTAAACGAAATTTCTTTATTTCCCCAGATACGTTTCCACGATAAATCTGTCCTTCTCTCTCCTGACCTTTATCTGCCCGCTTTCCATGGTATAAAATACCCTGCTGCCCGCCGCGTCCATATGAGAAACCGCCTCCGCTCCCGGATGTCCGTAACGGTTATTTTCGCCGCAGGAAATGACGGATACCCCGGGCTGTAGCGCCTCTAAAAACTCTTTGGAATTTGAATATTTAGAGCCATGGTGCGCCGCCTTGTAAAAATCCACCTTCTCCAGTTCACCCGTGGCCAATAGCTGCCGTTCCTGCTCTGCCCCGATATCTCCGGTAAAAATCCCGGAAAATCCGTTTTCCTCATAGATCAGCACCAAAGACAGGGCATTTTTATCCTCCGACGCAGTTCCTCCCGATGACAGCGCCACAGCCTCCGACGCAGCTCCTCCCGATGACAGCGCCACAGCCTCCGATGATGTTTTCCCCGATGACAAAGTTCCAGGCTCCGGCTCAGTTCTCCCCGGCGACAGCGCCCTAAGCTCCGCCGTGCCAAGGTGAAGTGTCTCACCCCGCTCCATAAAATGAAGCTCCGTCCCTTTTTCCTCCGCAAGCTGCACCAATTCCCCATAGGCTTCGTCCTGGGGGATTTCTTTAGAAAAAATCAGCTTCCCAATGGGATAATCATTTTCTAAAAGCTCCTTTAACCCGGAAATATGATCATAATCCGTGTGGGACACAATCCAGTAATCTATCTGCCGGATGCCCCTGCATTTCAAAAACGGTTCTATCCGGTAAGTCCCCGCCTTTGAGACATCCGTACTCCCTCCGTCAAAAAACAGACGGTACCCGCTTTCCGTAGATAGGAAAATACCGTCCCCCTGCCCCACGTCCAGCACATCCAGCTCAAATCCCCCTTTTGCAGGAAAAAACAAAAATAACAGTAAACATGCCGTCGCCACCGTCCCTGCCCCCAGCTTCCCAAGGGAAAAGTTCTGCGTTTCCTCTCTTTTCCTGCGGCATTTGCACCACAAAACCAAGCAAAACAACAGCGTATAGTACACAAACATTCTCCACGCCGCAGGCTGCCCCGCCACCCACACGGGATCCGGCAGCATCTTTGTGATGTCACAGACTTTTTCATAGCCGGCCAATATCACCTGACAGGGAAAAAACAAATATTTTGCCAACACCGGAACATACAGCCCTGTGATTCCTCCTATCATTCCAAAAACCAGCACCACACCCACAAAGGGAAGTACCAGCAAATTCACTGCCGCCGCATACACCGGGATTTCATAATAGTACCACGCCGCCATGGGCAGGGTCGTCACCTGTATCGCCGCCCCGGTAAAAATTTTTTCCAGCCACGGATGCCCTTGGGTATTCTTCCTTACGATTTTCCCCAGGAGAACCACCCCCAGCACGGCACCAAAGGAAAACTGAAATCCTGCATAAAACAAAATTCCCGGATTTTTAAGCAGCAGGCATACCGCCGCAAAACCCAAGGCATTCAGGGAGTCATAACTGCGTCCTGCCGCCTGTGCCGTTATCAGGAAAAGAAACATACACACTGCACGAAAAACGGAAGCTCCAGGCCCCACCATTTCCCCGTAAGACCACAGCAGCAGGGCTGCAGGAATGCCCGCTCCCCAAAAGCCAATCCCCGCCCTGCGCAGCAGCCGGTATGCCAGCATTCCGATAACAGACACATGGAGTCCGCTGATGGCAAGGATATGGGAAATACCGACAGCCTGATAAGCCTCCTTTACCTCCCCTTCTAATAGGGATTTATCCCCTAACACCATAGTGATTAAGATACCGCTGACCCGCTCCGGCAACAGGGTCTGATACACATTTTTTACCTGCCCTTTCCACTGGTAAAGCTTCTCCCTCCACAGGTCTTTTTTTCCGTATGTCTGTATGATTTCAGAATTTCTTATTTGAAATGACAGCCCCTTTGCACGGTAATAGGCTTTTGAATCGAAATTTCCCTCATTTCGCGCCTCTTCCCACAAATGAGCCGTTCCCTTTAATACAAGTGTTTCTCCGATAGAACAGGTATCGGAACTAAGACAGACCTGAACTTTTCCACAAGAGAGGTTCGTCCGGTCAGATTTGTCCACAGGCATCTCTTCCCCAAATCCTGCAGATAGACACTGCACCATCCGGCAGTCTGATAATTCATAGATATACTGCTGATTTTTTTCCTCTTTTCCCGCAAGGCGTCCCTGCAGCAAAAGTTCTTCTCCCTCTTTTACATAGGACTCGCAGGCATCATATCCCTGTTGCAGACCGTGAGCTCTCACATAGCCGCCCACCGCCGCAAGAAACGCTGCTGTCCCGTAAAGAAGCAAAAAGACGGTTCCCGCCAAAACCTTCCCCCGCCTTTTCCGGTATGCGAAAAATCCCATTCCAAAGAATGCCGCTGCCGGAAATGCCAGCCACCCCGCCGGCACACCCGCAAGCAGAGTTCCCAACA
Organism: Lachnospiraceae bacterium; assembly: GCA_021770785.1. Classification (GTDB taxonomy): domain Bacteria; phylum Bacillota; class Clostridia; order Lachnospirales; family Lachnospiraceae; genus Roseburia. Next base: position 123,413 of record JAETQH010000003.1, on the reverse strand, counting down.
GGACGCCCGCTGCCATCTGGCAAAATGGCCGTTCCCTCAATCTTATTCCTCCTCCGTTGCTTCCTCCGTCCGCAAGACCGCTTCACTGACCACATAATCTAAGTTTCTGTCATACATATGGCTTAGCTCAAAGGTATCACGGTACACACCGCTGGTGTCGCCCTTCACTGAAATCTGAACCTTACTGATGGTAGGCAGCTCCGTCAGCGAATTGACAATCGAGTAGATAACCACCGCCTCACTCACCTGATAATCCTGGTTTCGAAAGGTACCATCCAGACTGACATAGCAGACTCCTTCCACCACAGATACGGTCAAAAGCTTCGTCCCCTCGGGAATGGCAGATTTTATCCCCTCCATCTGCGGTCCTTCTAAAAGCTGTTCCATAATCAGTTTTTCCAAGGAAATGTTACCGCTATAGTAAACGTCCTCCCTGATTTCTTTCACCAGCCCGTTTCCTTCTTCATTGGAAAAATACAAGGTCAGAGACGTATTCTGTATGGAGTTAATCTGCTCCCCCGGATTTTCGATAAAGCTCTCCTCATTCATGCTGCCGATGATATTTCCATCTGCATCACTTAAAGGCGATTCCCCCACATAGAAGGTGACACAGTCCACCCCGTCAATCTGGGTCATGGTACGCACCACCGCAGCCCGGCAGAGCACTTCCTCCACTGCATTCATATTGTTATAATCGGAATCAAAATAAATGGAAAGCAGCGCCCCGTCTAAGGAGTAATCCGTAACCTCCACATCATTGGGAATGGGTTTCCTGCACTCCACCGAATCGGGATCCGAGCTTAGCATTGCCAGAAATTGGGGTATCAACTCCTCCACAGAATCCGCCTGGGGTTCATAGGGCATTTTTATAATTTTTGTTTTTTCTTTATTCAGGTATTCGATATGATACTCACTGCTCACCTCTTCCTGCCCGCATCCGGTGAGAAGCAGCAGCAATGAAATCAGTAGCAAGAATTGCTGCGGCAAAAAATGCTGCACAAGAATATATCTTTTTATCATAAATCTCCTTTTGCCGCCCCTGGGCAAACCCACAGGGACAAATGATTTCTGTTTCTACAGCTACGAAATATATTTCAGCGGAATCCGGACATTAAATATCGTTCCCTCTCCCTCTGTGCTAAATACTTTGATAGCTCCGCGGTGCATTAAAATAGCATTTCTTGTAATGGCAAGCCCAAGCCCTGTACCGCCGATTTCCCTGGAATGGGACTTGTCCACCCGGTAAAAGCGCTCATAAATATGCTCTAACGCTTCCTCCGGAATGCCAATACCGGAATCCTCCACTTTCAGATAAAAATACTGATGGTCGGCATTTAACGTCACATGCACCCAGCCCTCTTCTTTATTGTATTTAATAGCATTTTCAATCAGGTTGGTAATGGCTAAGGTAATCTTTACCTCGTCCACATCCGCACTCACCGGACGGAAGCTCTCTAATACCAGCTCCACCTTCTGTTTATCCGCAATGGGCTTTAGGCGCTTTAATATCTGTTCTAACAATTCATTGATATTGATATTGGTGACATTTAAATCCATCGCCGCCTTGTCCATTTTTACAAGGGAGAGCAAGTCATTGATAATCTTCGTCTCCCGGTCTACCTCGTTTCCGATATCCTGCATAAATTCCTTGTACAGCTCAACGGGTGCATCCTCCATGCTGTTGATAGAATCCGCCAGCACTTTCATGGAAGTCAGGGGCGTTTTTAATTCGTGGGACACGTTGGAGACAAACTCCTGCCTGGAATCGTCGAGCACCTTCATCCGGCTCAACACACTGTTAAATTTTTCGCAGATAACTTTGGTTTCCGTATAATCATTGACTGCAAGGGCGTCCTCCCCGTACCCTGTCTGAATCATATCAATGGAAGCGGACATTTTGCGAAAAGGCTTTACTATCTGCACCGCAGCAATGACGCTGATAAAGATTACTGCAAAGGCACACAACAGCTCAATGACCATGGCATTGACAGAAAGATACTCATAATTGAGATTGATACTGTCCGTTGAGACACTCATCAGCATGACGCCGATAATCTTCTTTTCCTCACTGTCCAACTGGGGCTGCACCAGAGGAATGGTCAGTTCAATATAACGGTTCTCGGAATCGTATTTCGTGATTTCCTCCCCGTTGTAGCTTTTGATTACTTCCTCGGAAATAATGGTTTTTCCCTCGTCAAGACGGTAGGTGTCCTTGATAATGTGAAATTCATCGTCAATAATCATCATTCTGCCGTCGTAGATGGTAGACAGCTGCTCTAACTGCGCATTGATATGGGTGGAGGAAGAATGTTTCAGATAATCGTTTGATACAATCTGGTTTGCCAGTATCTTCGCCTGACTGAGTATCTCGCTTGTCCGAATGGAAACTGCCCGGTTCCCATAAGAATTGAGCATCCCGACCCGAAGCAGGATGCCCGGTATGATCCCAATTAAGAGAAATAAAAGGATAAGCCTTATCTTTAAGCTTTTAAAAAAATCAAATACTTTTTTAAATTTTGTCATTACACGCACCTTATTAATTCTGGGAATAATAGTAGCCTACGCCCCATTTTGTATGAACATATTTCGGCTCACTTGGATTACTCTCGATTTTTTCTCTCAGACGTCTCACGTGGACATCCACGGTACGCACATCGCCGGGATACTCATAACCCCACACCAAATTCAGAAGATTTTCCCTGCCGTATACCTTGTTGGGATTGTTCACTAAAAGCTCCAACAAATCAAACTCTTTTGCTGTCAGATTTACCTCTTTTCCCAGAATAAACAGCCTGCGGCTCTCGCAGTCTAACTTCAAATCTCCCGCCTCAATGACCTTGCTGTCCTCTTTTTTCGGCTGGCTGCCCGCCGTCCTTCTCATAATCGCCTTGATTCTTGCCTTGACCTCTAAGATATTGAAGGGCTTGGTAATGTAATCGTCGGCGCCGTATTCGAGTCCCAAAATTTTGTCCATATCATCGCCCTTTGCCGTCAGCATGACAATCGGCATATTGGAAAATTCCCTTATCTGCTGGCAGACCTCAAAGCCGTCCATCTTCGGCAGCATCACATCTAACAAAATCATATCGTAAGCATTTTCCGTCGCAAGCTTTAGCGCCTCTTCCCCATCATATGCACAGTCTACTTCCATGCCGTCCTGCTCTAAGCTGAACCGGATGCCCTTTACAATTAACTTTTCATCATCTACAACAAGAACCTTTTTTGCCATATTCTATTTCACCTTTATACTATCCTTCACACGATTAAATACGCCTTCTTTGATTCCTTCCACCTGCATGATTTCCTCAATGGAAGAAAACCCACCGCTGCTATCACGGTAGGATATGATACTGTCCGCCTTTGCCCTGCCAATCCCCGGCAGTGTCATCAGCTCTTCTGCGGACGCCAGATTAATATCGATGCGTCCGTCCTGCTCTGCCACAGCATTACCGGAAACCACTGTCGCTTCGTCACCGGAAGTTACTGTTTCAACGGAGGCTGGCGTTTCACCCAAAGCCTCAGCTTCTTCTTTTGTTAAAATTTTAACCATCTGTCCGTCCGAAACCTTCTCCGCCTGATTGACAGAGGAGAACTCTGCTTCTTCCGTCAGACCGCCCGCGGCCTCAACCGCCTCGTAAATTCTGGCTCCGGGTTCTAACCCATAGACCCCCGGCTCCTTCACTGCCCCGCAGACATACACGTAATATATGTCCTGCTCCGTGCTCTGATTTTCCAAAACTTTGCTGTCATTTCCGGTATTTCCTAAATCCTGCCCTGCCGGAGCTTCGTCCTCATGCTCCAAAGCCCGTTCCGTCTCTGTCGCATCTGCTGCTTCCGGCATCTCAAAATAAGCCGTTTTATCATTTCCACAGCCAGTCCCTGCCATACCTAAAAAAAGCAGGACTGCTGCCGCCATTAATTTTCGTTTCATAAGCATTCTCCTTATCTTTTCCACAAGACAGGAGTCCTCAATGCCCATTCTTATTTTAACGAAATTTCCTATTTATGACAAGAGCATAAACCTTTTTTTTCACGTATTTTAAAAATATTTTAATAATATTTTAAAAATACGTTGCAATCGTCTCCTTCAAGCCTACCCAAAAATCCCTTGCGTCCTGGGAATCCGGCGCTAAGACCGCTCCTTCATAAGTCTCATAGGCAGTCTGTTCTACCATGTCCGCCTGCTCCGATAGAAATACGGAGTAATGGCCGGAGGTTTCATACAGCCTGTCCGCCAGTTCCACCGTGGCAAATTCTGCAAAATCCACCGCCTGCTGCTGTTTTTCCGAGAAATCATTTACCACCAGCATTTCCGTCATGGCACAGACGGAAGTCTTTAACTCCTCATTCAAATCCGGTATCTGCGTCACCGAATAGGTATAACCCTCCAGCTGGCAGAGGGAATCCGTGTCAAGCATGGCGCAAAGTGTCCTTCCCCCTTTGAAATTCTCTAAAATAGTTTCCTCGGAAACTGTTTCCGCATTGACAGAAAAAGAGGCTAACAGAGTCTCAAAAAATTCCAAATCCTTCTGATACATTTCTTCGTCATAAACCACATTCATCCGCTGGGGTCCGTCTTTTTCAAAGGTAATGCAGTTTGCCACAAAGGGGAAATCATAGAAGGGGTCATTCACATCCCATTCCACTAAGTACTCTACATTTTCCCCCGGCTCGTTCTCGTTGGAATAATCAATGATTTCCTGCATGGAAACCGGCGCTGTCTCAAAATAACTGTTCTGGTAAACAAAAAGACAGGTACTATAATTGAGGGGATACCCCAACAGCTTATCCCCGTAAGCAGCGGCTGCCAGCGCATTTTCCGCCGCTCCTCCATAGCTTTCCGCCCTTTCGTTCACGGCAGCAAGACCATAAAGATATGCTGCCTCCAAATTGTCCCCCGAAATCAGGTAGACATCCGGATATGCGTCATTCTGCATGGTCCTATCATAAACCGCCGTCAGATATTCGGCGCTTCCCTCATACACTGGCTGCACTTTTATCCCTGTCTCTTTAAAATATTCTTCCGCCGCCAGCAAAAAGAATGTATCGTAAGATTTGTCATTATACCAGAAAATCAGATCCGCATCCGCCTGCCGGTAGGCGTTGTCCCCCGAGTGAGAATTTTCTGTGTTTTTCTGCCCGCTGCCGCCTGCTGGCGTCTCGCCGTTTCCGGTTACCGTCGTCTCCTGCTCCCCACTCCTGTTCCCGGAGACAGAAGCGTTCTGAACTTTTGCCACTGTCAAAATAAGCAAACCCGCTACTATGATTACGGATACGATTTTCTTCTGTAATGTTCCCATCTTTTCCTCACATATTACTTAAGATCTGTTGAAAAATAACTGCTTTTATATACTCTGCAATACATGCTCTAATTTCTGTATCATCTCGTCCACATGCTTTTTCTCAATAATAAGCGGCGGTACAAAACGAAGGACATCAGAGCCTGCCGTTATCACAAGAAGCCCTTCTTCAATGGCTTTTGCCGCAATCTGCCCCACCGACTTTTCTGACACGAGTCCCTGAATCAGTCCCATGCCCCGTCTCGCCGTGATAAAGTCGTATTTTTCCACCAGTTCGTCTAATTTCTGTTCCAGATAAGGCGCAATCTCCCGCACATGTCCCGGAATATCGTCCCGCTCCATGATTTCCAACACTTTATCTGCAGCGGCTCCCACCAAAGGATTGCCCCCGTAGGTAGTTCCGTGGTCTCCCGGTTTTAAGGATTTCTCCGCCACCTTTTCAGTCATAAGGAACGCTCCCACCGGAACACCGCAGCCAAGGGCTTTGGCGCTGGTCATCACATCCGGCTTCACTCCGTAATGCTGCCACGCAAACATTTCCCCGGTTCTTCCCATGCCGCACTGAATTTCATCTAAAATCAAAAGGATATCGTTTTCATCGCAAAGCTTTCTCAGCCCTTCGATAAATTCCACCGTGGCAGGGTAGATTCCGCCCTCTCCCTGCACCGTCTCAAAAATAATTGCACAGGTTTTCTCATTAATGAGAGCCTTTACACTGTCTAAATTGTTAAATTCCGCAAATTTCACTCCCGGCATCAGCGGCTCAAAGGGTTCCTGATAATGTTTATTTCCGGTAACGGACAATGCTCCTAAGCTTCTGCCGTGAAAAGAATGATTCATGGCAATAATTTCGTGTCCCGCATGGCCGTCTCTGGTAAAAGCATATTTTTTTGCCGTCTTAATGGCGCCCTCGATTGCCTCCGTGCCGCTGTTGGTGAAAAACACCCGGTCCATGCCACTGGCTGCCTTTAGCCGTTCCGCCGCATGAACAATGGGAACATTATAATAAAGGTTGGAGGTATGAAGCAGTTTATCTACCTGCGCTTTTAACGCCTCATTGTATTCTTTATTATGATAGCCTAATGCCTGCACCGCAATGCCTGCCGCAAAATCTAAATATTCTTTTCCGTCAGTATCATAAAGATAAACGCCCTCTCCATGGTCTAACACCAAATGGAAACGGTTGTATGTATGAAGGATATTCTCTTCCGCTTTTTCAATATAACTTTCCTGATTCATAACAATCATCCTGCCTTTCTCTAACTCTTAAACTCAACATTCCTAAGCTTCTAGAAGCCATTCTATTCCCGCTTTCCATAAATGCCAGGCTCTTGCCTCTATTAAAATCTGGTCACCTGGTCGCCTAAAATTACCGTGCCGATACCTTTTTTGGTGAAGATTTCCAACAGCAGGCAGTGAGCGATACGTCCGTCTAAAATATGCACCTTTGATACGCCGTTTTCCACTGCGTCAATACAGTTATTTAATTTCGGCAGCATTCCTCCGCCGATAAAGCCTCCGCCGATGAGCTCCCTCGCCTCCGGTATGGTCAGGGAAGAAATTAAGGTGCTCTTATCGGAAGGATCTTTATAAACACCCTCGATATCTGTTAAAAATGCCAGTTTTTCCGCATTAACTGCCTTTGCAATGGCACATGCCGCGTCATCTGCATTGATGTTGTAGCTGTTGTATTCTGCGTCCATTCCCACCGGACAGACAATAGGAAGAAAATCTTTTTCCAGCAAATCATAAAGGATTTTGGGATTCACCTCGGTTATCTCCCCTACAAAACCGATGTCTTTTCCGTCGGCATATTTTTTCTCAACCTTTAACAGACCGCCGTCCTTTCCGCTGATTCCAACGGCATTAACGCCTAACTCCTGCACCAGCTTCACCAGGGATTTTCCCACACGGTTTAATACCATCTCAGCGATTTCCATGGTGGCTTCGTCTGTCTTACGGAAACCGTTGACAAACTCCGGCTCCATACCGGATTTCTCCACCCATTTGCTGATTTCTTTTCCTCCGCCGTGGACAATAATCGATTTAAAGCCTACTAATTTTAACAGGGTCACGTCCTGAATCACCTGATGCTTTAAGGTTTCGTCCACCATGGCGCTGCCGCCGTATTTTACCACGATAATTTTACGGTTAAAACGCTGTATATAAGGAAGTGCCTCAATCAACACTTCTGCTTTCTGCAATAATTCCTGTATATTCTTCTCTTCGATATCCATTTTCGTCCTCCACATTTCACTTGCGTTTTATTGAAACTATCTCTTAAATCCAGTTTGTACACATATAAACTGGATTTAAGAAAATTTCAGTATCTGTTCTATTTTCTCTAGGGTTTTCGTATGTTAAGAGCGATAGTCCGCATTAATTTTTACATAATCAAAAGTCAAATCACATCCCCATGCCGTAGCTTCCGCAGTTCCCATTTTTATGTCTGCGATGGCTGTCACTGCAGGCTCAGATAAGATTTTTGTTGCCAGTTCTTCACTGTAATCCAAAGCAACGCCGTCTCTGATAATCTGCATTTTTCCGGCTGCACTCTCAAAAAACAAATCTACTTTTTCCGGATCAAACTGCGCACCGGAGTATCCCATGGCACAGAGGATTCTGCCCCAGTTTGCATCGTGTCCGAAGATAGCCGCCTTCGTCAGACTTGAAGTAATCACTGATTTGCTTAAACGTTTTGCCTGCTCCTTGCTCTCTGCCCCGATGACCTTTACCTCAAAGAGAGCCGTAGCCCCCTCTCCGTCTCCTGCCATCATTTTTGCCAGGGTTTCATTTACCAGATGGAGCGCCTGCCGGAACGCATCATAGTCTGCATTTTTCTCTGTAATCTCCGGATTGCCCGCCATGCCGTTTGCCAAAACCACGCAGGTATCGTTGGTGGAGGTATCGCCGTCCACAGAAATCATGTTATAGGTATCCTCCACATCTGCCTGCAATGCTTCTAACAGCAATGGCTGCGAAATAGCTGCGTCTGTGGTGACAAAACTTAACATGGTGCACATATTAGGATGTATCATGCCGGAGCCTTTACACATACCCCCGACGGTTACGGTCTTTCCGCCGATTTCTAACTGTACTGCCACTTCTTTCTCGTGGGTATCGGTGGTCATAATGGCAAGTGCCGCCTTATGTCCGCTCTCTAAATCTCCCTGCAGCTGCGGAATCATGACATTCACTCCGGCGCAAATCCTATCGATGGGAAGCTGCATTCCAATCACTCCGGTGGAGGCCACCAATACCTGTTCTGCCGGAATCTGCATCTGTTTTTCCACTTCCTCTGCGGTTGCCTTACAGTAACTCATACCCTCTTCCCCTGTGCAGGCGTTGGCGATTCCCGCATTGATAACAACCGCCTGTGCCTTCTTCGTCTCATAAACCACTTTCTGGTCCCATTTCACCGGAGCTGCCTTTACGATATTTTTTGTAAAAGTTCCTGCCACATTGCAGGGTACTTCACTGTAAATCATCGCCATGTCCGTTCTGTCTTTATATTTGATTCCTGCTGCAGTAGAAGCTGCCGCAAAGCCTTTTGCCGCGGTAACGCCGCCTGTTATCTGTTCCATATCTTTTTCCTGCCTTTCTTAAAGTCCGAGGGGTTCTTTTGGATATTCCCGGCTCATTTTCATTCCACACCCGCTGATGCGGTCTTCGAAATTTTCACACTTTTTACGGATTATAAGTTGTCACGTTATTTTTGTCCAGCAGACATTCGTAGTAATTCACATCTTCCCGGAAGGTCCAGCCCATTCCCTGCCAGAAACGGTTTCCTACCTCGTTTTTTCGGAAAGCAATGAGATTCACCTTACAAATATGCTCTTTTTTCAGCGCCTCTAAGCAGGCCTTTACCATTCTCTGGCCGATACCGTGCTTTCTGTAATTTTCATGGACGCAGACATGGTACAGGCAGCCTCTCCGCCCGTCATGCCCGCATAAAATAGCGCCGATAATCCTTCCCTCTAATACTGCCACCATGCTGGTGTCCGGGTTTCTGCGGATAAACCGCTCCACCCCCTCTTTGGAATCGTCCACGCTCCTTATTCCAAATCCGTGTATCTGCATCCACAGTCCATGTACTTCCTCAAAATCCTCCATGGTCATTTTCCGGATGGTTACGTTTTCTTTCATTATTTCAATCCCCTTATTTTCTTCCTGCTGAATCAGAATCTCTTTGTCTCCGAGGTTCTTTTCCTGTCATTTACGGGAACATCGGAACTAAATTTAATCCCTCTGCCTCATCAAACCCGAACAACAGGTTCATATTCTGCACCGCCTGTCCGGCTGCGCCCTTTACCAGATTATCCAAAGCTCCCAGCATTACAATTCTTCCGGTACGTTCATCAATCCTGAAATTGATGTCTACGTAGTTGCCGCCCTCCACCCATTTTGTTTCCGGCAGTACGTCTTTTTCAAGGACACGAACAAATTTTTCTTTCTGGTAATATTTATCATAGACTGCTTTCACTTCCTCATAGGTAGGAAGGCTGCCGTCCGGTTTTCTTTTTAATGTGGCATACTCTGTTGCCAGAATGCCCCGGTTCATGGGAACTAAATGGGGGGTAAAATTAATCATGATTTCCTCCCCTGCCGCGTAACTTAACTGTTCCTCTATCTCCGGCGTATGGCGGTGGCTTGCCACTCCATAGGCTTTCATGTTTTCGTTGACTTCACAGAACAGGTTCGGCAGTTTCGCCCCCCTGCCTGCACCGGAAGTCCCGGATTTGGCGTCAACAATCAGGGTGGAGGTATCAATCATACCCTCTTTTACCAGCGGATAAGCGGTTAAAATGGAACAGGTGGTATAACAGCCCGGATTTGCCACCAGCCTCGCACCCCTGACTTTTTCTCTGTTTATCTCGCAAAGTCCGTAAACGGCTTCTTCGATAAACTGGGGGCTTTTGTGCTCAATGCCGTACCATTTTTCATAAACTTTTACATCTTTGATACGGTAATCGGCGCTTAAATCTACGATTTTGGTTTTGCTTAAGATTTCTTCCGTAAGCACGCCTGCTAAAAATCCCTGAGGTGTTGCCGTGAAGATAACATCTACCTGATTTGCCAGTTCCTCTATATTATCGTCTAAACAGGTGTCGTCTACGATTTCAAACATGTTCTGGTAGACCTCTGCGTATTTTTTATCTATGTAGCTGCGGGAACCGTACCATTTGATTTCTACTTCTTTGTGTCCCATTAAAATGCGGACCAGTTCATTTCCTGCGTATCCGGTTGCACCGATAATTCCTGCTTTTATCATAATTTTTGTATCCTTTCGTTTTGGTTTTTACCTGAGGTACCGGCATATTGATATCCGGCAAAGCGCCTTGCCGGAATATCAATGTGTCAGGACGTTAATTTTTGCACACTTTCTATATTAGTACAGGGGAGGGGTATAGTAAAGTGTAATTTTTATTCATTTTGTGTTTTTCTTTGCATAATTATACATTCATTCACATTTTTATGCAATACCCTTTTTTTGTGGGGTTTATTTTTTTGTGGAATGGGGGGTGGGGGCTGGATGAGGGGGTGTGTCGGCAGAGGGCGCCAGGGGCAGGGGGAAGGGTGGCGATGTCCAGAGATAAGATGTTCTAAGAAATCTGCCAGCAAAGGTTGTGGGAAAGGAACGTAAACGGTACAAAGGCGCCATCCATGCGCGCCTTTGTACCTCGCCCAGCCATCCGTGGCTGGGCGTTACTGGGTACTGGGCAGATTTCCAAGAACATCTAATCTCTTCCCAAAGCCACCCTTCCCCCTGCCCCTGGTGCCCTCTACCAATATACGTTATCGACAGCCCCCTGTTACTGTTTCCGGGAAAAATGAAACGCCACATGGGGAAAAATTCTCTGGAGGTGGCGGGAAGATATATGTGATTGGAATGATTTAAGGGGAAATGAGAGGTTGGGCTGCATGAATGAATCTTATATTGGAATAAGGTGGGAAAACTCTATGGAAGTTCTACTATTATATAGTCAACTATGTTGCGGCAAAAGCTGCCTTCCTTCAATATTGTATTTTCTTTTTTTAGATATTTCCAGCCTCTCTTCAATAAGTCTGTCTTCCTTCAAAGACGTTTTCAACCTCTCATTAAAAAAGCTGCCTTTCCTCAAAGATATTCTCAACCTTTCAACAAAAAAATATGCTTTTCTTCCAAAATATAGATATCAGACTTTTTCAAAATATCCAGATTCTCAACCTCACAAGCAATTTACACCAACAGTTTCTTATTCCCCCGACATTTTCTCACGCATATATAAAATGACTGTTTTTCTATAAGATATTGAGAAAGTCAGCTTGGAATGTCAGGTGTTTTCTGACATTCTAAGCGTCCCTTTTTTCAATTCCCCCCAAAAAACAGTCACTTTGTATACGCTCCATGAATTTTTATAAGGAATATCTGTATATTTTTTCACTTGCATTTCCCCTCATTTTGTTATATATTGTTTTTAATCGATGTTCACCATCAAATATACTAACGGAAAGGAATCTATCCTATGAAAGAAAAAGTTATTTTAGCGTACTCCGGCGGTCTTGATACCACGGCTATTATCCCCTGGTTAAAGGAGAATTATGATTATGAAGTTATCTGTTGCTGTATCGACTGCGGACAGGAGGAGGAGTTAGACGGTCTGGAGGAACGGGCGATTTCCTGCGGAGCTTCTAAATTATATATCGTGGATATTATCGACGAGTTCTGCGATGACTATATCATGCCCTGCGTGGAGGCAAACGCTGTTTATGAGAACAAATACCTGCTTGGCACATCTATGGCACGTCCTCTGATTGCGAAAAAATTAGTAGAGGTAGCCAGAAAAGAAGGCGCTACTGCTATCTGCCACGGTGCAACCGGTAAGGGAAATGACCAGATTCGTTTCGAGCTTGGTATCAAAGCACTGGCTCCTGACCTTAAAATCATTGCAGCTTGGAGAGATGACAAGTGGAATATGGATTCCCGTGAGTCTGAGATTGCATACTGCAAGGCTCATGGCATTGATTTACCATTCTCTGCTGATTCAAGCTACAGCCGTGACCGCAATATCTGGCATATCAGCCACGAAGGTCTGGAATTAGAGGATCCGGCATGTGAACCAAATTACGACCACTTATTGGTGCTTGGAGTATCTCCGGAAAAAGCTCCGGAAGAGGGCGAGTATGTGACTATGACTTTTGAGAAGGGTGTTCCGAAGTCTGTCAACGGCAAAGAAATGAAGGTTTCCGATATTATCCGTGAATTGAACCGTTTAGGCGGAAAACATGGTATCGGTATTATTGATATCGTGGAAAACCGTGTGGTTGGTATGAAATCCCGTGGCGTTTATGAGACTCCGGGCGGAACTATCCTGATGGAGGCTCACCAGCAGTTAGAGGAACTGGTGTTAGACCGTGCTACCATGGAAGTAAAGAAAGATATGGGCAATAAGCTGGCGCAGATTGTATACGAGGGAAAATGGTTTACTCCGCTCTGCGACGCGGTAAAGGCTTTTGTTTCCTCTACCCAGGAATATGTAACCGGAGAAGTTAAATTCAAATTGTACAAAGGCAACATTATCAAGGCCGGAACTACTTCTCCATACTCTCTTTACAGTGAGTCTCTGGCAAGCTTTACCACAGGTGATTTATATGACCACCATGACGCAGAGGGATTTATTACCCTGTTTGGTCTGCCATTAAAGGTTCGTGCCATGAAAATGCAGGAATTAGAACAGGAAAAATAATTTTTTCTATATAACCACAATTTCCTATAAGATGAAAAAGCGCTGCTCTATCGATGATATAGAGCGGCGCTTTTTTCTAAAACATTTTCCCGTTTTCGACATATTATGTTACGTTTTACGTGTTGCCACTTCCCATAACCGTTCCTAATTCAACACCTCATCCAGTCTCTCTAACCCTTCCCGTAGTTCCGCTTCCGTCAATTTTCCGTAACCTAGCACCACCACCGGGCAGCCAGCCGTTTTCCGGCTGGCTCCTCTCGCATGTTCTCCCTTATCTTCCTCCGATGGATAGGGACAGCCTCTATCCCCGGCATCGTCTTTTCCCCCATTTTCTCTCTTCTCTTCCTCCCCGCAAATAAAGTATTCCGAAATCCCATGCACCCGTACTCCGCGTTTCTCTGCCAGTGCACAGATTTCCTGCTCCGACAGCTTAGTCCGAACCTCCACCAGCACATGAAGCCCCGCATGTTCTCCCCGGACATCTTTCACCCAGTTTCTCTTCTTTAATTCCCCCAGAAGAAAATCATGCTTAGAACGGTAAATCCCACGCATTTTATTCAAATGGCGCTCAAAATGTCCCTCTTCAATAAACGTCCGCAGCACCTCCTGCTGCATTTTCGGCACGGTGACAGAATAAAATCCGCAATACCTGTGATACCGCTCCAACAGCACCGGAGGCAGCACCATATAACTGATACGCAGCGAGGGGGCGATACTTTTCGAAAAAGTCCCCAGATAAATCACCTTTCCCACAGTATCCACACTCTGCAGGGAGGGAATCGGTTTTCCCCGGTAACGGTATTCGCTGTCGTGGTCGTCCTCGATTAAATAGCGGTTTTCTCCCTCCGCCGCCCACTTTAACAGCTCCAACCGCTGTTTTAACGGCATAATCGTCCCCAGGGGAAACTGGTGCGAAGGCATCATATAAACGATATCCGGGTTCCTCCGGCGCACTTTCTCCGCCTCTATTCCCCCGTCTCCCACCGAAAGCATTTCCATCTGATACCCTGCATTGCAGAAAGTATAGTATGCCTGGGGATAGGTGGGGTTTTCCATCAGCACCTTCTGTCCCCCGCCTAAAATCTGGGTCAGCAAAAGCTCTAAATATTCATTTCCCGCTCCCACCACAATGTCGGAGGCTTCGCAGTTGACACCTCTCGCCTGATGCAGATAGGAGGCAATGGCACATCTTAAGCCGAACTCCCCCTGTCCGTCCCCGGCATACAGCAATTCCTCCCTATCATCTAAGAGGACATTTTTATGGACTTTCCGCCAGATATTAAAAGGGAAATGCTCCGTGTCAATGGCATAGGGGGAAAAGTCAATTTCGATGGCAGCCTCCCCCTGCAGGCGTTTCCGGGCTTTTCCCTGCTCCTGTGTTTCCGGACTCTGCCCCGGGCTTCCATATGCTCCTGCCCTCTCCCGTTTTTTTTCCTGTCCTCCGTCTTTCTCCGGCACACGTACCCCAAGACGGTAAAGCTCCGTCACATCGCATACAAAAAAACCCCTGCAGGGTTCCGCTTTAATGTAACCTTCTGCCAGGAGTTGTTCATATGCCATTTCCACGGTACTGCGGCTCACCGAAAGATTCTGCGCCAGCAGCCTGGTGGAGGGCAGTTTTTCTCCGGTTGCCATCTTTCCGATGGTGATTTCGTTTTTAATATAGGTATAAATTTTTTCATAAAGGGGAGCTTTCGCTCCCCCCTGCAAGTCAATCATTATTTCTATCATGGAATTATGCCTATTTATTGTTTTTAATCTCAGCCACGATTTTCTCTTTCAAATCATAGGCACGATCCTTCATCTTCTTAGAAGCAGAAGCCGTTCCCTGGATTCTGGAAATACACTTTGATGCCACATCGTATTTCTTATAGTGGTATGCCATCGCTGCCAACAGGTAATCCACCGTGCAGGAATCCATGCCGCACATGGGGAAGTCCTCGGAAGAAACGGCCTTCATAAATCCCTCAAACGCCTGCTGATAAAAGGCTTCCTCCTGCTCCTTGCACTCCGCTTTTTTCTTTTCAGCCTCCGGGTCAGAAGAATCAAGAGTTTCCGCCTGCCCCCGATATAACCAGGAAATATTTAAGCAGATGTATGCCTTTTCACTGTTTTTCCCTTTTTTCACAATGGTATTAAACAAAGCTAATTTATAACGCTCGATAGCTTCATCATAATCAAGCAATACAGGGTCAACGCAGGCACCCGCCTTAAAGTTTGCGCAAACCTGCTCATTAATCAGCTTTCTCTGACCGGAGGTCAAATGCTCAAAATAACGGTTTAATGCGGTATATCCGCAGTATGGGCAGGACACAACATTGTATTTTAAGGTATCAATGTGCTCAAATCTCGGACGCAAATCCATATCCGGCTCCATACGCTTTACACGGCCGTTCTTGATGATTTTCGTCTTAAACACCTTGTCGCAGACCGTGCAACGCACTGCTTTGTCCAAAAGAAAGCTGTCCTCGCTGGGTATCTCTTCTTTTACGGTTCCGTCGGCATCTGTACTTGTCTTTTTCTCTTCCTCAAAAAGATTTGCCGTATTCCCTGCTTTAATTCCAAATTTTTCTAATCCCGCAAATAAATTCATATCTATTTCCTATCCTTTCCGCATAATCATATTACTGTCCACTCCTTAGCAGTGGTTCCTGTTTACACCGTAGGCAGCTTAAAGGAACTCTTCAAAGACACAATCCGGTTAAATACTAATTTTTCCGGTGAGGAATCCTTTGCGTCTACGCAGAAAAAGCCCTGTCTCACAAACTGGAAGCTGTCGTATGCCTTTGCCTCTTTCATATTTTCTTCTATCTTGCAGTCCTTTAAAACTGTCAAGGAATTGGGATTCAAATTCAAGCTTCCGTCTTCATTATATACCCCTTTTTCCTCATCTACAATATTTTCGTAAAGTCGAACCTCCGCATTCACTGCGTGAGCCACAGACACCCACTGAATCGTGCCCTTTACCTTTCTGCCGTCCGGGCTGTTCCCGCCCTTAGAAGCCGGGTCGTAGGTGCAGTGGATTTCCGTTACTTTTCCGCTTTCGTCCTTAGTAAAGCTGTTGCAGGTCACGAAGTAGGCATTCATCAGGCGTACCTCGTTACCCGGAAACATACGGAAATATTTCTTCGGCGGTTCTTCCATAAAGTCCTCGCGGTCAATATAAATTTCTCTGGAAAAAGGCACCTTACGGGTTCCGAGTTCTTCATTTTCCAAGTTATTTACCACCTCAAGATACTCTGTCTCTCCCTCCGGATAATTGTCGATCACCACCTTCACCGGATCTAAAATCGCCATCATACGCGGTTTCTTTAACTTCAAATCCTCCCGGATACAGTACTCTAACATGGCATAATCCACGGAGCTGTTTGCCTTTGCCACACCGCAGAGATCCACGAACATTTTTAAGGACTCCGGTGTGAAGCCTCTCCTTCTTAAGGCTGCGATAGACACCAGACGCGGGTCGTCCCAGCCGTCTACAATGCCCTCTTCCACCAGACGCTTAATATAACGCTTTCCGGTCACAACGTTTGTCAGATAAAGCTTTGCAAATTCAATCTGCTGTGGGGGCATCTCTCCCTTATCCGGTCTTAAGTCCGCCCCCACCTCGTCAATCACCCAGTTGTAAAGGGGTCTGTGATCTTCAAACTCCAGGGTACAGATGGAATGGGTAATGCCCTCGATGGCGTCCTCAATGGGGTGTGCAAAATCATACATCGGATAAATGCACCATTTGTCCCCGGTTCTGTGGTGGCTCATATGCGCCACACGGTAAATCACCGGGTCCCTCATATTAATATTCGAAGAAGCCATGTCAATTCTGGCACGGAGCACCTTCTGCCCGTCTGCAAATTTGCCGTTTTTCATATCCTCAAACAGTGCTAAATTTTCCTCCATGCTGCGGTGAGAGGAAGGGTCCTCTTTTCCCGGCTCTGTCAGCGTACCCCGGTACTCCCTGATTTCCTCTGCGGAAAGGTCGGAAACATAAGCTTTTCCCTTTTTAATTAAGGTCACTGCCGCTTCATACATCCGGTCAAAATAGTCAGACGCAAAAAACAATCTATCCTCCCAGTCTGCACCGAGCCATCTGATGTCCGCTTCGATAGCCTCCACGAACTCCGTTTTCTCCTTGGTGGGGTTTGTATCGTCAAAACGTAAGTTGAATTGTCCGTTGTATTTCTGTGCCAGTCCGTAATTTAAAAGAATGGACTTGGCATGTCCGATATGAAGGTAACCATTTGGTTCCGGTGGGAATCTGGTGTGAACAACCTTACAGTGCCCCTCCTGTATGTCTTTGTCAATCATCTGCTCAATAAAATTTTTTGAGACATTTTCATTTTCCATAATGTCTGCATCCTCCTCATATCTGTCCTGCGCCCTTTCTTCGGAATCTTCCAAAAGAAAGAGCAACTCATAAAATATCATACATGATACGCCGTCAAGGCGCAAGTAAAATATCTCATGAATTGCCACTTTTTGTTAAGATTGACTGCCATTTCCTTTTTACAGCCGTTGCGGTAAATAATAATTAATCTTTCCTTTCTCTCCTTACAATCCCCATACTGCAAAACAGTAAAGCGATACTGCAAATCCACAAAAGAAAACCTTTTCTTCTCCCCTCCTGCTCCGCCAGTTCAAACATGTTTTTTTTTAGCCCCGCCTCCGCCGCCAGTTCTTCCCGCCGTTTTTCCGTATTTGCCTGCCATCCGGAAAAATCTGACCACTTCCCCGGCACCAGCCCAAGCACCTGTTTCGCCCAGCCTTCTCCTGTGTGGGTAAGAATCATTTCTCCCAGCCCGTAGCTGTCCTTAAACTTCCTTGCCCGCTCCTTCGTATTTCCGCTTTTTTCCAGAGTTATCCAATCAAAAACCGTCGTCTCCCCTGTCTCCTGTACAACCAGAACTTCCTCCGGCTCCCGAAGCACGCCACGCACCAGCAGCGTTCTGCCGCACCACAGAATTTTAAGTCCCTCTGCCCTGCGGCTTCCAAATAATTGTTCTGCCGTCCTCTCACCTAACAGGCAGCCTTCCGTATCCTCCTCCCCGAGAATTTTTCCATGGGGAATCAGATATTCCGACGTGCCGCAAAGCCGCAAAACCGTTGTGTCTGTGCTGCGGAAACCGTCCTCATCCGTCACCCACGCCCCCGGCTCTTCCCGCCACGCTGTAAACCCGATGGGATTTTCTTTCTCCTGTTCTTTTTCCCTGATATTTTTTACCTGTGCCGGTGTGATTCCACCTGAACTGCCCCCCTCTGCTCCATAAGTATTTTCCGTAGCCAGGATAATTCCCGTTTCCGAAAAATCATTCCTCTTCCAAAAGACACTTCCCAAAGTCCCCAGAAGCACTGCTCCCATCAGACAGACGGCAAAAACCGCCCATCTGACACTGCGCCTCACTGCTGCCGCAGGCGCACTCTGTCGCCTGCCTGCAAGTATGTATCGGAATCCGTAACAATGAGATTTTCACTGTTTAGCACACCGTCCTCTAAGGCTGCATAGCTGCTGTTTTTCTCCAGAATCTTTACCTCCACCTTTCTGGTAAAATACTGTTTTCCCAGCACCGTATCCCTCTGCTCCGCCACATAAACATAGGTGCTGTTCTGCTCCCTGTGGACTGCGGCAAGGGGCACCGCCGTATTGTAAACTCCGGACTGTTTTGTGACAGTGATTTCTGCACTCTCTCCCATCCGAAAACTTTCTGCGTGTTCCTCAGAGCTGACGGTCAGTTCCAGGCCGCCGTCCTCCGTCTGCCTTATTCCCGTCACAGAAAAGTCCTCATATTTTTCCCCGTTTTTTTCCACCGTAACATCATCGCCAACCTCCACATAGCGGGCGTCCTCTTTGGAAATCTCCGCCAAAAGTCTAGTTCCTCCCTCCGTTTCCGTCATGGTAAAGGCTGCCGTGTCAGCGGTTTTCTGCCCTGTCTGCACCAGCACTCCCGTCACTGTCCCCGCCTTCCCTGCCATGATTTTCCCGCCTCCTTCCGCTATCTTTTCATAAGCTTTCAGACATTCCTCCTTCTGTGCAATACTAAGGGAATTGATTGCCACGGAATTGTCCGCCGTCCCGGCTCCGTCGGCGTCCTCTAACGCCCGCTCCGCCGCAGTGACTGCTTCCTCCATGGCTTCCTCTGTCTCCGCCTGCGCCTGCTTTTTTGCAAAATATGTCTGCCACAGCTCCGCCTTTTTCGCCGCCGCTTCCTCCTGGGTCATAGCTGCTCTGTCTCCTGCCGCAAACACGTCAATGGCATCCTCCACCTGTTGCAATTCTTCCTCCGCCCGGCACAGGGCTTCCTCCCGTTTCTTAAGCGCTTTCTCGTAGTCCTCCTGCGCCCGTTTCTTTTGTTTTTCCTTTTCTTTCAAGACTAATGCCTGATTTTGCTCCGCCGCTTCATTTTGCAGCTGCAGCACCCGGATTTCATCCCGGAGCCCCCTTTCCACTTCTGCTAACTGCTCCAAATCAATCTCTGCCAAAACCGTTCCTTGCTCCACAAACTCCCCCTCCCGCACATAAACCGCCTTCACCAGCAGCCCTGCCTCCGTCATCACCGGAAACTCCGGCCCCTTTTCTGCCACCGCCCCGGCTCTTACGATATGTTCAATCTTCTTTGCCGTATAAGGCTCCGCCGACACCTGCGCCACCAGAAAACTGTCCGCAGCCCTCGACACCACCGTAAAAAACAACATTACCACAAGCAATACCACAAATCCTTTTGCCCAAAACTTATTCATCCTATTCCCTTCCTTTGACGCGTATCCTTTGCCAGGAACATTTTATTTTCCGGCAGCATCCCTCACATCTTCACCGCCCCCGCCGCAATTCCTCTTGCCAGATCATCACTTCCCGCCATGAACAAAAACAACGGCGGCAAAAGGGCAATCAAGGACGCACAAAGAGCGAAACCCGTCTGCCCCATTTCAATCTCCGGCAGATACAAAGACAGCGGATAGAGGGACTTATCCTTCAGAAAAGCAATGGGCTGCTCTATCATGCTAAAACACTCTAAAAACTGTAACAGCAGCGCCGAAACAATCCCCGTCCTTCCCAGGGGCACCCCCACCAAAAAAAACAGCCTCCCTTCCCCGGCTCCGTCTACCCTTGCCGCTTCTAAGATTTCCTCCGGCACTTCCGAAAAGAAGCGGTACATTAAGAACACAGAAAACGTGGAAAACACTCCCGGCAAAATCACCGCCCACAGCGTATTATTTAACCCGATTTTCTCCAACACCAGATATTCCGACAGCATCATGACCTGAAAGGGCGTCATCATAAGAAGAATATAAATCTGATAGATCAGCTTTTTCCCGAAAAACGAATACCGTGCCAGCCCCCAGGCAGCGGGAACTGCAAAAAGAACCTGCCCCGAAATAATCCCTGCTGTAAGCTTCATGGTGTTCCAGAACATGTGGAAAAATTCCGGAGAATCAAACAGCACCTCCACCACATTTTTCAGGGTAGGATAGAGCGGAAACAACCGCCAGAGGGCATATCCCTCCTGCCCCGAAAATACCGGGGACAGATAGCCATGCAGTTCCGCCGTTCCCATCATGCTTCCGGTAATCAGGAAAAAAAGCGGGCTTACCGTAAATGCCGCAAAAAATATCCAGATTGCCCTGAGGCATATCCATACCGCCCCATGGTATATCCGTCCTGCGGCTGCACTTTTTCTTCCCGCAGCTCTTTTTCTTCTAATACTCTCTCTCATCTTGTTCACTCCATGCCTCGTTCCGGCAGCAGCCTTCTCACTGCCGCTCCCATGCCCTCTGCAACGCCCATACGGCGGCTCCGGCAACCAGCCCAAGGAGCACCGCCCCCGCCGCCATCTTGTCCACCGACAGGCTTAAAAACCAATTGTTAAACACATGCTGCAGCAGATAAATGCTCTCATGAGGATAATTTCCCGCCACAAGATACGCCTCCCGGAAAACCTTAAAGGAGTTCAGAAAAGAAAATACCGCAATGGTAAATGCCGCCGGGCGGATACAGGGCAGCGTAATGTAAAAAAAAGCCGCCGCCCGCCCCGCTCCGTCTATTTCTGCCGCTTCATACACCGTCTTTGGAATGCCGTCTAACGCCGCAATCCACAATACCATGACGTAGCCTGTATTTTTCCATAGATAGCTCCCCACCAGCACCCAGAAAGCGCTTCCTGTATTCATCCAGTCCACAGCTCTTCCTCCAAGGGAAGTCACCACCCCGTTTACCAGTCCGTGGGAATCAAACAGCAGCTTCCACAGCAGCGCCACACAGGCGGCGGGGATTGCCATAGGCACCAGATAGCAGTTTTTCAGAACCCCCGCCGCCTTTCCCATACTGTAGACAAGGACTGCTAACAGCAGGGAAAGAAACAGCAGCAGGGGCAGGCACACCAGTGTAAATTTTACGGTATTGCCCGCTGCAAGGCGGAATGCCTCATTAAAAACCACGGTTTTAAAATTTTCCAGCCCGCAGAAGCCTCCTGCCGTCCGCAGGAAGGCGCGCCGCACCACATCCAGAAAAGGCAGCAGCAGAAACAGGCACACCCCTAAAAAATGTGGCAGCACAAAAAGATATCCGGTATATTTTTTCTTCATGCTTCTTCCCCTACTCCGACAAATAGAGATTACATTTTTTCATAATTTCGCTGACTGCTTCTTCTACGGTCATCTCACCTTTTAATGCCTTCTCTCCCTGCTCTAGGACAATCTCCTTTATCACCCGGTCCATACAGGCAGGTTTTTTTGCCGACTCTAAGATTCCGGTGATTTTATCAAACTCTTCCGGCGTGGGATTTTCAAACATCATCTCAAAAAAATCTCCCTCATCCGTGGAAACCGCAACTCCACCCTTGGAATACTCATCATAACGTTCTGCCGCATCCTCCACCACCTTTTCATAGGCTGTCCGATTCACCGGAAATCCGCTAAAAGAATACGCGCCGCATTCCGCCCCTAAAAGTACCCGCAAAAATTCTTCCGCCTCCGCACTTTTTGCCGTCTGGCTGCTTATACCTGCTAACTGGCAGGGGACAAAGCTCTTTGCCGTCTCCCGGTCCGCCAGTTCATATTCAATACCATACTGTGACTTCATGGAATATACCATGGTAAATTCCGTCATGCTGACAATTGTACCGTAATTCAGCTTTGAGGTTTTTAAGGCGACTCCCATGGCATCTAACGTTCCTATGGTGTCTGATGCCACGCCCCCATTGGAATAATAAACATCTTCGCTTTCCACAGGCTCCGCATCATAAATCTGCTTTGCACAGCTTAAATATTCCGTTACCGCCTCTTCGCTCAATTTCCCGTCACTCTCTGTCCATGCGGCAGAATCCGCAAAGTATAGTTTTTCCAGTAAATTCTCCGCACTGCGCATAGGGAAAATTTTACTCTCCCCTGCCGCCTTTTTCTCCGTCACAAAATTCGCCAGCTTTTTCAGGCTTCCGCCTGCCTCCACTGCCTCTTCCTCTCCGTTTACCAGGCTGACATAAAACCTTGCCGGGAACTGGTAAATGACTCCGTCACTGTCATACGCCTGTCTGACATTCTCAAAAACTCCGTCCTTATCTGCAATTTCTTCTATCACAGGACTGATATCCGCTAACATCCCTTTTTCTATGTATTTCTCCACCGGAAGCCCGTCTAAAATCAGCACATCCGGCCCGCTGCCCGCTAAAATATCCGTATTGAGGGCACGGATGGCGTCCTCCGCCGTCATCCCGTCATCACCGGAAAGCCCGATTTGAAGGTTCACATACACATCCTGATGTCCCTTCTGGTATGCCGATACTGCCTGCCGCAAAAAGGCGGAATCCTCTAGCGCATAAACCTTCAGTTCTGTTTCCGGGACAGAGGGTGCATTCTTATCATAGGAGTACTTTAACAGCTTAGCCTCCCCAAAACTCCCCACCGCTGCCAGAAGAAAATGCTCTTCGTCTACCATCACCAAATCCAGAAAACTCACCGTGGTATCTCCCATGGAAGTCAGTGAGCCGTTAATCAGCTGTTCACTGACGCTTCCCCCCGGAGTATGGCAGAATAAGCCCTGATGGTTTGCATAAAATATGACCTCTCCGCCGGTTTCTCCGGCAAATACCAGCGGTTTCCCCGAATCGCTCACTATCTCCGAAAGGGAGCTGTCCGCCGCCAGCATATCATTTAACACCGTCTCTCCCTCTAAAAGCTCCCCAGTTGTGCTGTCGAACAGGACAACCTCCTCTGCCGACACTGCCAGCACCTTATTTCCTGCTGTTCCAAAATGCCGGATATATTTTTCTTCCAGATCCAGCAGCGGCTCGCAGTTTCCGTTTGTTAAATCTACTTTATAGAAATGGCTGTTCAGATTTTCTATCACAAGATTACCATCTGCGTCAAAAGCGCTTCCGATAATGTTCTGTGCATACTCCTGCTCCTGGCTCTCCACATCCGGCAGGGAGAGTTCCCGCAGTTCCACGCTGCCGTCCGGCAGGATAATCCCCAGAAGAAGCCTTCCGTCATTTTGGGAAAGAACCCCCACCGTCCCGTCCGGTCTGATGGCAGCCGTGTTAAGATAGCCGACGAAAAGCTCCTTCGCCGCCTCCAGGTCGATATTCCGGACCTTCCAGCTTTTTCCTTCATCCTCTGTTTCCTGAACCTGATAGGCCCTTTCTTTGTCATTCCAAAGAAACAGGGCAATCCTTCCGTCCTCCAACAGTGACATGGCATACAGTTCCCTTATATTTTCCGGCAGGGGAAGCTCCGTTTCCAAAAATCTTCCCTTGCCTCCCGTCCCTTCCTCCTGCGACAGAAGCTCTGTTGCCCCGTTATTTTCCTCTGTGGAGGGGGAAGTTTTTTTACACCCGCTAAGCCCTGCTGTCATAAGCACTAGGCAGAGCAGCAGGCTGACCAGTCTTGTCATACCTCTTTCTCTCATATGCTCGTTCCTTTCCGTATATTTTTCAGATACCAATTCGGTATAGATTTATCCTACCAGAACTTTCTTTAAATTTTCTTTAAATGTGCCTTTAATTTTCCGGCAGTTTTAAAGCTCACTTTTTAAAGAAACTTTTAAGATTACTATGATATAATGAACGCAAAACCAGCGTTCCTATGCAAGTTTCTCCGAAACTTGAGATGCGCATAATGCCTGCGCAGTAATAAGGTTATAATGAACGCAAAAGTGAAAGTGAAAAGAGAAAGGCAAAATACTTATGCGGATTTTACTGATTGAGGACGATAAAAATTTATGTGATACCTTAGCTTTCCAGCTGAAACAGGAGCACCACGAAATAACGGTCTGCCACGACGGCAGGGACGGGCTGGATTTATTTTTGCAGGATGCTTACGACCTGATTCTTTTAGACCGTATGCTGCCCACCATGAACGGGCTTCTGGTTTTAAAAAGAGCGAGAGCTGCCGGTATCAGAACCCCGGTCATCGTCATCACGGCTTTGGGGGAGCTTTATGACCGGATTGAAGGGCTTGACAGCGGTGCGGACGATTACATGGTAAAACCCTTTGCCTACGAAGAACTGTCGGCGCGAATCCGCTCCTTAGGCAGGCGCAGCGGCAAATGGGAGGCTCACGAAGCCCTCTCCTACGGGGACATTTCCTATGATGTGGATATCCGCCAGCTAAACGGGCCAAAGGGCAGCCTGATGCTCTCCGGCAGGGAGGGACGGTTAGCGGAGGTCTTTCTGCGGGAACCGGAAACCCTGCTGCGCCGTATGGTCATCCTCTCCCGTGTCTGGGGCGCCGACGCCGACGTGGAAGAGGGAAATTTAGATACCTACGTCCATTTCTTAAGGAAACGGTTTGCCACTGTAGGAAGCACCCTCTCCCTCACCACCATCCGGGGCGCAGGATACCGATTGGAGGACACCCATGTTTCATAATTTACACCGCCAAATGACCCTTTTTTGTACCGCTGTCACCGGGGCGATTTTGATTTTGATGACAGTTGTCTGCCTTTTTGTGGCGGAAAACGGGCTGAAAAAGAACAGCTATACTTCTTTTTTAAAGGAAAGCAGCTCCGTTCTCTCCCACCTGCAGGAGCAGGATACCGTTTCCTTACAATACCTCAACGGTCTCCGGGAAAAAAACAGCTTTGAATTTGTACTCTACGACAACGGTACACCACTTTTTTCCCAACAGCTAACTGCGCCGGAAGAACAGCTAAGCGAAAGGCTTATCCGCCTTGCCATAAAAACAGCCGAGGAGGATTACCGTCTTTCCCTTCTCTCCGACAACCGCAGTCAGTTAAGCAGCCACGCAGAATTCCCCCTATCCCCCAAAGGGGAGGAAGCCTACTATGTCTGCGCCGGAAAAATATCAAAAAGCAACGGATTGCTGTCTTTTTTGATTTTTTATTCCCTGAAACAGCAGCAAAGACAGATTGTTATCCAGCGCCTTCTCTTTGCCCTGGCAGATACTTTAGGTCTATTCCTTCTCGCCCTCTTTTCCCGGTTCTTTACAAAGCGCATGTTACTGCCCTTAGAAGAAAACCATCGGAAACAGAACCGGTTTGTGGCCTCTGCCTCCCATGAGCTGCGGACACCCCTTGCGGTGATTCTTTCCGGGTTAGAGGCCCTTGAAAAATCAAAAGACCCTGACGAGCAGCGCCATTTTGCCGATATTATGCGCCGGGAGGGGACAAGGATGCAGCGTTTGATTTCCGATATGCTGCTTTTAGCAAACTCCGACGCTAATTCCCTGCACCTGCAGTCCCTCCCCTGCCAGCCGGACGAACTGCTGCTTGCCGCCTATGAAAAATATGAGCTACTGGCAAAGAAAAAACAGATTACCTTAAAGCTGACGCTGCCGGAGGGGCCTTTGCCGGATATTTGCTGTGACGGGGAACGGATTTTGCAGGTGCTCTCTATTCTGTTAGATAATGCCCTGTCCTATACCCCGGCAGGCGGGACGGTGACCCTGTCCGTAACCACACTGTCCTCCCCTGACGCCCTGAGGAAGCCGCCCGTCGACCTGCTTTCCGTCTCCGGTACAAAAATCGCTTTTCCGAAAACCGCCCGCTTGTTATTCCGGGTATCCGACACAGGCCCCGGAGTGCCGGACCACGATAAAAAGCTGATTTTCGAGCGGTTTTACCGCGGAGAAAGCTCCCGTACTGACAAGGAGCATTTTGGTCTTGGGCTTTGCATTGCAAGGGAAATCGTAGAAGGCCATCACGGAAAGCTCTTTGTGACGGACGCACCGGGAGACGGGGCTTGCTTCTGCGTGCTGCTATAATAATTGTTGGGGGCAAAAAAAGTAGGGGGGAGATAAGGTTGTGAGGCAGATTGCACAAAGGAGGCTCTGTTTTTGTTCCGATGTCCAGAGATAAGATGTTCTAAGAAATCTGCGAAAAAGTTTTGGAAAAGGGACGTAAACGGTACAAAGGCGCCTTCCATGGCGCCATTGTACCTCGCCCAGCCATCCGTGGCTGGGCGTTACTGGTGTTCTGGCAGATTTCTAAGAACCTCTAATCTCTTCCCATAGTCACAAAACAGAGCCTCCTTTGTGCAATCTGCCAATATCAGTTATCGAACCCCCTTTTGACTCCAGCATTATACCTGTCTCTTCTGATATACTGTGCTTTGTTTTTCTCATAGTATTTTCTCCCCATGGAAGTACAGACCTCGAAAGCAGCTGACGGTAGGCGTTACCGATGTTTTTCATTTATCAAAAGCAGCTGACGGTAACCGTTACCAGTATTTTCTCTTATCAAAAGCGGCTGCCAGTAATCGTTACCGATATTTTTCTCTTATCAAAAGCGGCTGCCAGTAACCGTTACCGATATTTTTCTCTTATCAAAAGCGGCTGCCAGTAACCGTTACCGATATTTTGGACTTATCGAAGCGGGGCTGACGATAACTGATATTGGCAGATTGCACAAAGTGGGGGCTGTTTTTGTGACTATGGGAAGAGATTAGAGGTTCTTAGAAATCTGTCGGTACCCAGTAACGCCCAGCCACGGACGGCTGGGCGAGGTACAACGGCGCCATGGAAGGCGCCTTTGTACCGTTTACGTCCCTACTCTACAGCCCCTGCCCAGATTTCTTAGAACATCTTATCTCTGGACATCGGAACAAAAACAGCCCCCACTTTGTGCAACCTGCTCCATACCCTTCCCCAGCCCCGCCCCCGAATCTCAAAAAAACCTGCTGTATCGGATTTTGTTTTCCGACACAGCAGGTTTTTTTATTATTTTCCAAATTTCTCTCTCTGTTCCTCTAAAAACTCCGGCGTCTCAAAATAGTCAATTTTCATGGCATGTTTCACATCTGCCAAAGTCTTGGCAGCCTCTTCCCTTGCCACCTCGCTGCCCTTTTTCAAAATCTCGTAAACATCCTCAATCCGTCCCTCGTATTCCTTTCTTCTGGCACGGATAGGGCTTAATTCCTCCTGCATGACGTTATTTAGGAATTTCTTCACCTTCACGTCACCAAGGCCGCCTCTTGTATAATGGTCTTTTAACTCCTGTAAACAGGAATATTCCGGAAGGTACTCTGCAAAATGACCGTCATTACAGAATGCGTCTAAGTAAGTAAACACCGTATTTCCCTCTAAATTGCCCGGGTCCTCAATGCGGATATGGTTCGGATCGGTAAACATGGACATTACCTTTTTCTTTACCTCCGCCTCCGGCTCGGAAAGGTAAATACAGTTTCCTAAGGATTTACTCATCTTTGCCTTGCCGTCCGTACCAGGAAGCCTTAAACATGCCTTGTTTTCCGGCAGTAAAATCTGCGGGTCGGTCAAGGTCTCCCCGTAGACTGCATTAAATTTGTGTACAATCTCCTTTGTCTGTTCTAGCATGGGCATCTGATCCTCCCCCACCGGAACGGTGGTTGCCCTAAAGGCGGTGATATCCGCTGCCTGGCTGATGGGATAGTTAAAGAATCCTACCGGAATACTGGTTTCAAAGTTCCTCATCTGAATCTCGGATTTTACGGTAGGATTTCTCTGTAATCTGGAAACCGTCACCAGATTCATATAATAAAAGCATAACTCTGTCAGCTCGTTCACGTAGGACTGGATGAAAATGTTGGATTTCGCCGGGTCAAGCCCCACAGAGAGGTAGTCTAACGCCACTTCCATAATATTGCTGCGCACCTTTGCCGGGTTGTCCGCATTGTCCGTCAACGCCTGGGCGTCCGCAATCATAATAAATATCTTGTCAAACTCCCCGGAATTCTGAAGCTCTACCCTTCGTTTCAAAGAACCTACATAATGTCCTACGTGTAATTTCCCGGTAGGACGGTCACCTGTTAAAATAATCTTTTCTGCCATCATTCTTCCCCTGTCAATTTTTTCTATGGGTCTATTATACACATTTTATCCGTCAACCGCAATTTTCTTTTAAAAATAAATTTAACCGTTTCTGCAGGGCATTTAAGCATGTTGAAGCTTATCTGCCTTATATTTTTCAAGTATTTATTCTATCTCGTCAAACAATTCATCAAAAGTAATTTCCACGTTTGGAAAATGAATAATCTTTAATTCGTCCCGATTCTTTTCTGTGATTACATTCCACAAATAATATTGCGGCACCTGATTTTCATAATCTAACTCATATATTTCAACTTGCTTCTTTTTCCAATCAACAATCCAATATTCCTCAATTTCCTGCTGACGGTATAAATCCATCTTTTCGTTTCTATCATATTTTTCAGTCGTCGGAGAAACGACTTCCATAACCATGCGGGGAGCATCTACAAATGCATTTCCCCGCCTTGCTTTTACACGACAATTTATGGAAGCATCCGGAATAACCACTTTATCTTCTCCCTCTGTATTTTTAAATCTATATTGAATATTATCAGAATACACATAGCAGGTACTATTTTTTAGCTGCTTTCTGATTGCTGACACAAAATTAACGATTACCAATGAATGCTCCGGACTTGCTCCCGCCATATCTGTTATTTGTAAACCTAAATCCATACATTTCACCTGCTTTCTTCCTTTGATAGGTATAGTATAACAGTTTCCCGGAGGATTTGCCACAAGTTAGGAAAAAACCTTACTGATATCCGGTTTTTGTAAGATCAGTAAGGTTTCCTTATCCTTTTAAAACAGCTTGATTTCGTTGTTAGATGGTATAGTCAATGGACTGCCCCAGCGCTTTTTCCTCAGCCGTCAGATTCTTCCCTGTTCCGTCGGAGGCAAGTGTCTCCTGAATCTTCTGCAAAAGCTCCTGCCAGGAGGATGCCGTCAGGGTTGTCACCTCGGAATCCTTTCCTCCCCTCTTATTTTTCGCCTCTTTCTTCGCTTCGGTTTTTTTCTCCTGCGCCGCCTCTGCTTTCTTCTCGGTGATGCGCTCCTTCTGTGCCGCTAAGGATTTGTCCACCACTGCGAAAAAGGAAGCGTTTCCCTTATCATCAAAAGTCATGCCAAAAGAGGTCACTGCCTCCGCATTGCTGCCTAAATCCTTCTTCATCTGCTGGGTCTGTACCATGGCGGTATCTAAAATACTCTCGTACTTCCTGCGGTAATTTTCGTCCGTCGCCATCTTTTCAATCTTGTCGGAATCAATCAGCACCAACAGCTCCTTAGAGCTTAAATAGCTGCCCTTTCTGGCTTCCGCCGCCTGCTTCATCTCCGGGGAAACTAAGATAAAATCCATACCGGAATATTTTTTCTTTAATTTCTCATAATACTCCTTGGCGGTATCGCTTAACTCCGGCTCTCCGATGACCCTGCCGTAGTTGCGGTCCATACGCTCCACCGCTGCAGTCTGCTGTTTCTTTCTGGTCTGCTCCGTACGGCTCTGGTACTCTGTTCCATAGGTTCCTGTTACATTACTCATCTGGCTCATTGCTTTTTCCTCCTTGAAAATATCTTATTGAAATCCGTTTCTGTCTGTCGCTTCTTTTGTCTTTCTGCCGTCTCACACAGCATTTCCCGGCAATCCGGCAAAAAATACGGCACACATTTTCTTCTTTTAATTATATCGGTATTTCCACGGAAAAATTTACACAGCCTCTAATACATCCTGAAACTGCATTCGGTACAGTTCTGTGTAACGCCCGCCCTTTTTCAGCAGTTCTTCGTGTTTTCCCATCTCCACAATCCTGCCCTTATCCATCACAAAGATTTTATCCACATTGACAACGGTGGAAAGCCTGTGGGCTATCACAATAGTGGTGCGGTTCTCCATCAACTGGTCTAACGCCTCCTGCACCAGCTTCTCCGACTCAGAATCCAGAGCGCTGGTTGCCTCATCTAAAATCAAAAGCTTCGGGTTGCGGAGAAATACCCTGGCAATGGAAATCCTCTGCTTCTGTCCGCCGGAGAGCCCGATTCCCCGCTCTCCTAACATGGTATTCCACCCGTCCGGCGTTTTCATAATAAAATCATAGGCATTTGCCGCCCGCGCCGCAGCCTCTAATTCCTCCATGGTGGCGTCCGGCTTTCCGTAACGGAGATTTTCCTCAATAGTACCGGAAAACAGTATCGTTTCCTGAAATACCATTCCCATCTGCGCATATAAAGAATCCAGAGAATACTCCCGCAGCTCCTTTCCCGCTAAATAGATCGTTCCGCTGTCGGTATCATAAAATCTTGTCAGGAGATTTACTATCGTGGTTTTCCCGCAGCCGCTGGAACCTACTAAGGCTATCTTTTCCCCTTCCTGCACGGAAAAACTCACATCATCAATATTATGGATATAGCTGTGCTTATCATACTGGAAAGACACATGGCGAAACGCAATGTCCATTCTGGCATTTTTCGGCAGCCTTGCCGGCTCCTTTTTCTCCACAATGTCCGGCTTGGTATCTAAGATTTCATAGACACGCTCAATGCCCGCTATACTTCTGGCGTAGGTTACATTCAGCTCCGCAAACCGTCGAATTGGGGTGATAAAATATCCCAGATAAGAATAAAAGACAATCATATCTCCAATACTCATATCTCCCTTTACAATAAACCCGGCGGCAAAGCACACCACCACGGCACAGATAATCTCCGAAAAAGAGGCCGTCAATGCCTCCCCTAAGGAAAAATAACGGTTGACCTTTCTGTTATTGCAGTAAATGGACTCCGATATGTCATGAAACCTGTCTTTTTCCTGTTCCTCCATGCCAAAGAGCTTCACCACCGCAAAGCCCGCCATCCGCTCCTGCATATAGCCGGAAATATCGGAAAATTCACCAAGTACTTTTTTGTTGGCTTTGCGGATTCTGGCACGGATTTTTTTCGTGGCGATGACAGATAATGGCAGGGTAACTGCCGCCACAACCGTCAAGGGTACATTCATCCGCAGCATTAATACCAGATAGATCATTAACACAATAGAATCAATCCAGATATTGGTCGCCACATTCCAGATAAATCCGTGTACCTGTTCCACGTCACTGTTGACCCTAGTCACCAGGCTGCCGGATTTATTTTCATGATGAAACTGCGCCGACATCCCCTGTAAATGGTTAAAGAGCTGGCAGCGCATAGTGTGCATTACCCGGTTTGACACCTCCGTGGAGCCTGCCTGACGGATAAATGCCGCCGGTATGTAGATAAAAATGTAAAGGCACAGCAAAATCAACAGCCACTTATAAATCTCTGCCATTTTTTCCTCTGCGCTTAAGGGACTGCCGGAAACTAACACAACGTCCGTAAAATATTTCACCACCTGGGGCAGAACCAGAGGCACCGTCAGCTTTAAAACTCCGGCAACCGTAGAAGCTGCAATCAGATACCAGTAAGGCAGAATGTACCGTATGGTACGCCATGCCGGGTGCATGTTCTTTTCTTTTTCCATGTTCTCTCACTCCTCCAATTCACTGCGCCTGATAACGCATTTTCCTGTAACGGCAAAACTCGTTCCTTTTCGGCTGTACTTGGCAACTCATTTTCCCATAAGGTAAAAGGCAATTTTGCCTTTCACATTTCCCAGTATAGACACAAAAGTTTTGTTTTTCATTCAAATTTATGTAATATCTCTTGAAAAATCTAAGGATTTGTGACATTCTATCAGTAACAAGATGACTGTGGGCGTTTCTCAAACCGTCCTCAAATCCAAAGTAACTTTTTTGACAATTTTTCAAAGGAGGGAGTTTTCTATGCCAATCCCACTGCCGCAAAACACCAACATTTATGTAGAACATAAAAATTTTTCCACCCACTACGCCATGCCCACCATGGAGATGGCCACCGACCACTACAACATCGGCTACACCATTTCGGGAGACCGGAAATGTATCACCCCCACCGGAAGCTACAGCTACCACAGCGGAGACGTCTCCATGATGCGGCCCTATGTCTACGGCAAAACTCTTTCCGTATCGGAACAGCCCTACGAACGTATTCTGGTGAAATTTTCCCCGAAAATCATTGCACCCTTTCTCGAAAGATTCGGACAGCAGAATTTTGATGCTCTTTACGATAAACGTGTCTGCCGCTTTCCGCCGGAGATTTCCAAACAGATTTTTATCTTATTTCGGGATATGGTGGCGGAATATCAGAAGGATACCCCCTACAAAGAAATGGTTTTACAGGGAATGCTCTTCCGACTCTTTGCCGCTGTCTACGAAAACCAGCTGCCGGAAGAAACCACGGAGCTTTCCCATACGCCGCTGACAGAGCCTGTTATCAACGCTCTTTACTATATGGAAAATTATTATTACAAAAATCCCTCCTTAGAGGAAACAGCGAGGCAGGCAGGCTTCTCTCCCGCTTATTTTTCCAGGCTGTTTTCCGCCCAGCTGGGGAAATCCTACCATACCTATCTGACGGATATCAAGCTGCGCCATGTTTGCCGCCTGTTAATGCAGAGTGGCAAATCCATTATGGAAATCGCCCAGGAAACCGGGTACTGCCACGGCAACTACCTCTGCGAACAATTCCGTCAAAAAATGGGCATGACCCCCAGCGAATACCGGAAACGTCAGCCCACTCTTTCAGGTACGGAACAGGTGAATCACACCCCTGTCATTTAAACTTTTCAGAAACGCCACCCCAAGGGGCACCAAAAACAACCCAATGATACCGAAAAACTTCAATCCCACCAGCATACAGGGCAACATGACCACCGGGGAGAGCCCCATCTGGTGCCCCACCAGCTTCGGCTCAATGATATTCCGCACCACTGTGATAAACAGGTAGAGAATCAAAACTCCCGCTCCCATCCCCGCATTTCCCGAAGCAAAGGCAATGACGGACCAGGGCAGCAGCACCGTGCCGGTTCCTAATACGGGGAGAATGTCTAACACTGCGATGATAAAGGCAATCAACACCGCTCCGTCAATTCCCAGAATACAAAGCCCCACCCACAGCTCCAAAAAGGTCAGCCCGAAAATCAAACAATAAGACCAGATACATTTCCCCAACGTTCCCGTCACATAGCATTTCCCGTCCGAGAACATTTTCCGGTATTTTTCCGGCACCTGCTTTTTTAAAAAGCTCATGATTCCGTGAAACTCCACCTCCATAAATATGGTGGCAATCACCGCTATCAGCATTTTCATCAAAATCCCGGGAATGCCCGCCGCCATGTCAGAGACACCTGTAATTAAGTCTCCCGACAGCTCCGAAACCACTTTGCCCGCTTTTTCCAGCCCTCCGGCAGAAGCGGTTTCCGCCGAAGAAACCAACGCTCCCCGTCCCATGATGCCCGGCGATGCAGGCGTAAAGGACTCCAATAGCTTCTCCAGCCAGGAAAAAAATTTTTGCAGCACGGGAATCACTGTGTCGGAAAAGAAATAAGACATTTCATAAAAGGTATCATAAATCAGATGGAGCAGGCGGCTTCCCGCAAAATAGACGATAACACCCAGCAGCACATAAAAAAGCAGGACTGCGGCAACTGCCCCAATGCTCCGCCTCAAACGGAGTTTTTCCGTGATGAAGTCCACCGGCTTTGCCAACATCCACGCCACGGCAAAGGCAATGACAAAGGGCAGCAGCACAGACCCCGCCGCTTTCAAAAAAAGAAAGGCAATCACGCCCCAGACACCCCAGAATGCAATGCCCACCAGAAAATCCTTTTGCCGTTGTATCTTCTCTTCGTCTCTCATAGCCTGCCCCTTACTCCTGCTGCTTTCCCCCGCAGCCTGCCGGAGGAAAGAAAATTCTTGCTATTCTTTAGTTTATCCGCTTTGAGAGATAACATGCCATGTTTTTGATTCTTTTCCCTAAAATAAGAGCTTTACCTGTCCGACAGTTTCGGCTCATAGGAATTTTGCGGCTTTTCCCTTTTCCCACATCTTGGAATTTCCTATCCTGCAAAAAATGCAGCCCGCAATGGACTGCATTTTTATGTTATTCTTCTATTCTTAAAATATAAATACAATTCGGCTTATCCACCTTCACCGGGGCTCCAGCCTGCAGGGAGTAACCGTTTTCATAGTTGATGGTATAAGAGACGATTTCGTTAGAAGCGTTGTTTAAAGTCAGGTAATGCTTCTCATCGGGATAAACCGCCAACACTTTCGGATATTCACTGTCCACTTTGGTGCGGAATGTCTCGGTCAGCTCCCCGGTCTCCTCATTAATGGAAAATACCACTACGGAATTTACCCCTGCATTCGAGCAGAACAGGTATTTGCCGCTCCTTGAAATCTCCATGCCGGAAGCAGAGCAGATATCCTCATCATCCTTATATTCCGTGGAAATGGTCTGTATCTTCTCAAATACCGGCTGGTTATTCTTGAGGCTGTATTTATAAACCTCCACCACATTCAACAATTCATACAATATGTATGCGAATTTTCCGTTTCTGGAAAAACGTATCATACGGGGAGCAGAATCCAGAGGTCCTCGGATAATATCAATCAATTTTAACTTGCCAAATTCATAATCCACCCGGTAAATCTTTACCTGGTCAAGCCCGTTGTCCACAGCACATAAAAACTGTTGGTCCGGTGTCAGCTTCACGCAGTCCACATGAGGCACACTGTTATGTCTGTCGCTGACTTTTCCCGTCCCCTTATGGAAAATACCGTCTGCAATCTCACCGATGCTTCCGTCCGGCAAAAGCCGCATCATGGTGACACGCCCGTCATGATGTCCTCCCACAAAGAGGAAGTGGTTCTCATTATCTGTCTCCACATAGCAGCCTCTCATGCCGCCAATCCACTGCTTATTCATTGCCTCTAAGTCGCCGTCCGGCAATATCCGAAAGGCCTCCACGCCCTCGTCCGCAATAGAGTACAAATATTTCTTATTCTTAGAAACCACTAAATCCGACGGATTGTTGATAGGCACAACCTTGCGCTCATGCAGCTGCCCCTTTTCCACATCCACATCGTAAATATGGATTCCTACACTATTCTCATGGGTATAGGTGCCCACGTATGCAACATACTTTTCCTCTTTCATGGTAATCACCCTCCTATTCCTTTCTTCGCAATATATCATATCTGTCTAACGGCTCACCCAAATCAATATATAACACCTGCTTCGGATGGGGTGCAGACTCCATCTCATTGCCCTCCTCGTCTAAAATCCGGCGGACCGTCACCTTACGGTTCTCTCCGTTTGGCTTCATCACCTCGATTTCCTCGCCCACGGAAAACTTATTCCGCTGCTCTATCCGGTAAAGCCCCTCTTCGTTTGGCTCCCCTGCGATTCCAAGGTACGTGTATTCCTTAAGGTACGTGTTGTTATCGTAAATCTGGGCTTCCTCCGAAGGTTTTCCGAAGAAAAATCCGGTGGTAAACTGACGGTAGGTACAATTTGATATCTGGTCTAAATACCAGGGAAGATGTTCCCTGTAAAGCTCCGGCGATTCCCTGTAATCGTCAATGGCCTTCCGGTAGGTTCTCGCTACCGTTGCCACATATAGTGCTGTCTTCATTCTACCCTCTATTTTAAAACTGTCAATACCTGATTCTATTAATTCCGGAATATGCTCTATCATGCAGAGGTCTTTGGAGTTGAAAATATAAGTTCCTCTCTCATTTTCATAAACCGGCATATATTCGCCCGGTCTCGTTTCCTCCACGATGGAGTATTTCCAGCGGCAGGGATGCGTGCACGCCCCCTGATTGGCATCTCTTCCGGTGAAATAGTTGGATAACAGGCACCTTCCGGAATAGGAAATGCACATGGCGCCGTGGATAAAGGTTTCTATCTCTAAATCGTCCGGGATATTGGCACGGATTTCTTTGATTTCTTCTAAAGAAAGCTCTCTAGCGGACACCACTCTTTTTGCCCCTAACTCATGCCAGAAACGGTAGGTTGCATAGTTGGTGTTATTTGCCTGGGTGCTGATGTGCAATTCAATTTCGGGACAGACCTCCTGCGCTAACCGGAACATGCCGGGGTCTGAGATAATCAGTGCGTCGGGTTTGACGGTACAAAGCTCGGTGAAGTACTCTCTTGCGCCCGCTAAATCACTGTTGTGCGCCAGTATGTTGGCGGTGATGTAGACTTTTACGTCATGGGCGTGGGCGAAGGTTATGCCTTCTTTGATCTCTTCCATGGAAAAGTTTTTGGCTTTGGCACGGAGACCGAAGGCTTCACCGCCGATGTAGACGGCATCGGCACCGAAGATGACGGCGATTTTTAAGACTTCTAGGCTGCTGGCTGGGATTAATAGTTCGGGGGTTCTCATTACGTTGGGGGGTATCCTTTCAATGGTTTTCGTTAGGTTCTTCAATAGGGACGCTTGGAACGGCAGGCATTTTTGTCTGACACGCTCTCGCTCCCGCAGCACCTGCGGTGATGCTGGAACGCAGCGGATTCTAAACTCGAAAAAACCTCGTTAAGCACCGGCACCCTTGGAAGGGTCTGCCAAAAATGCCTGCCGTTCCAAGCTGTTTATTGGCGAAACTTTACGCACGTACTTGCTACGATAGTTTAGGTGCATTTGGGTGAAATTCGGGTGCTTACCGTAATTCCATCGCCTATAGGAAGAACGGAGGTTATGAGTTCTTCGTTGTGGGTCAGTTCGTATAGGTAGTCACGCATCCGCTTGTGGATGGTGCGGTTTCTGCGGGTTACGATAAAGCGGGATTCGATGATGTCGCCGTCTTGTAGTACGTTGTCGGAAACCAGGATGCCGTCCTTTGCCAAAAGGCGCAGGATGTCAGGCAGGAAGTGAATGTATTGTCCTTTGGCGGCATCCATGAAGATGAAGTCGTAGGGTTCTTCTAAGGTTTTTAAAATGTCGGCGGCATCGCCCTCTAGGAGAGTGATTTGGGATTCTTTTCCGGCGCGGCGGAAGTTTTCCCGGGCGAGGGGAATGCGTTTTTCGTAGTTTTCTATGGTGGTAATGTGGCAGGGGACGGGATTGCATTCTGCCATCAGAAGGGCGGAAAAACCTACCGCTGTACCTACCTCTAATATTTTCTCCGGTTTTTTTATGGAAAGAAGCAGTTTTAAGTACTGCTGCATTTCTTTTCGGATAATGGGCACATAGGTTTCTATGGCTTCTTTTTCTATCCGGTCTAAAATTTCTGTGTTGCCTGTGTCAAGGGAATTGATATAGGTAACCAGTCTTTCGTCTACTATCACGGCGTTGCTCCTGCCTCACTCTCAGTTTCCGTCTCCCCCTCGGGTACGGTTGCCATAATTACCATCATTTCTTTTGCTGTCATGGAGGTATTCAGGGTGTAGGTGCCTGGTCTTAACTTTCCTGCGTAAGCAGACAGTTTCAGCTGGGCATAGAAAAGCTTTGCGTCCCGCACCAACCCTTTTTCCTTCAACAGCTTTCCGATATCGCCCTCTGACATATCTGCGGTTATTTCCACGGCCTTTTCCGTTCCCGGAGTTTCTTCCATGGGCGCTTCCGTAAATACACGGTAACCAAATTCATAGCAGAAAGTTCCCAGTTTTACTAAGCATACCACCACTAACAGCATCACCAGAATTGAGAAACTGAATCTGACAAATTTAAAAACTATTTTGTTCAAGTTCATCGCTGCTGCCATTCCTTTCTTCCCCCTGCCGCTGCCTCAAAAATTTTGTGTCACTAAACTTCCATAATAATCGGCATAATCATCGGCCGTCTCTTGGTTTCCTTCCAGACAAAATCGCCTAAAGAATCTTTGATTTCGTTCTTAATCTTACCCCAGTCGGTGATGTTGCGATCCATGCAGTACTGCATTTTATCGTCTAACAGATGCTTTGCCTCTTCCATCAGGCTCTCCGCACCTCTGACGTAAACGAAACCGCGGGATACGATGTCCGGCCCGGCAAGGAGCTGTCCTGAACCGCCCTCTAGGGTAAGGACTACGATAATGATACCGTCCTCCGCTAAGTGCTGTCTGTCACGGAGCACAATATTTCCTACATCTCCGACGCCGAGTCCGTCTACCATAATATCGCCCACATGGACTTTTCCGGTAACGTCTGCGCTTTCCTCGTCTAATTCCAGCACATCTCCTGAGGATAAAATGAAAATATTGTCCTTGTTGATTCCAAGCTCTTCTGCCACTCTCGCCTGTGCAATTAAATGGCGGTACTCGCCATGTACCGGAATGGCATATTTCGGTCTTACCAGGGAATAAATCAGCTTGATTTCCTCCTGACAGGCATGACCGGATACGTGCACATCCTGGAAAATCACGTTGGCGCCCTTCATGGAAAGCTCGTTGATGATACGGGAAACGGCTTTTTCATTTCCCGGAATTGGATTGGAGCTTAATACAATGGTGTCATTGGGCTTAATCGTCACTTTCTTGTGAATGCCGGATGCCATCCGGGACAATGCCGCCATGGATTCGCCCTGGCTGCCTGTGGTAATGAGCACGGTCTTCTCATCCGGATAGCTCTTTAATTCTTCTATGTCAATGAGTGTATTATCGGGAATGTTGATATAGCCGAGCTCCGAAGCGGTTCCGATAATATTTACCATGCTTCGTCCCTCAACCACTACCTTTCTGCCGTATTTGTACGCCGTGTTGATAATCTGCTGTACACGGTCCACGTTAGAGGCAAAGGTAGCAATAATAATACGGGTATTTTTATGGTCTGCAAAAATCTCGTCAAAGGCTTTTCCCACTGTCTTTTCCGACATGGTAAAGCCGGGGCGCTCCGCATTGGTACTGTCGCACATCAACGCTAACACGCCTTTTTTTCCAATCTCGCCGAAACGCTGTAAATCAATGGCATCACCGAATACCGGGGTGTAGTCCACCTTAAAGTCCCCGGTATGGATTACGGTGCCTGCCGGAGAATAAATGGCAAGGGCTGCCGCATCCTGAATGCTATGGTTCGTCTTGATAAATTCCACACGGAAGCAGCCTAAGTTGATGTGCTGTCCGTATTTTACTACTTTTCGTTTTACCTTTGTGAGCATGTTGTGCTCTTTTAATTTATGCTCAATGATACCGATGGTCAGTTTCGTGGCATAAATTGGTACATTGACCTCTTTTAACACATAAGGGATCGCACCGATATGGTCCTCATGGCCATGGGTAATGAAAAATCCCTTTACTTTTTCAATATTATCTTTTAAATAAGTGATATCCGGGATAACCAAATCGATTCCGTACATGTCATCTTCCGGAAAGGACAGACCGCAGTCCACCACAATAATATTGTCTTCATATTCGAAAGCTGTAATATTCATTCCAATCTGCTCTAAGCCGCCCAATGGAATAATCTTCAGCTTTGAACTTTTTTCTTTTTTCAAATTCTTACCTCCGTTATTTTTTTTCCGCTCTGTTTTTCTCTTTTCTGTTGCTTTTACTTCCTCACTGATCGTTGTCAGTTCTAATTCCTTATTTTTCATATTCAATGTCCGCGTCCTCAATCAATTCTGCAAAAATTTTTCCTACTGCCGCAAGCTCCGTATCATCTTCCACCATCTCGTAGACAGAATCCTCTTCCTCTGCCGCAATCTCTTTTAAAATATAGGCATCACAGTCACCGTCCTCTTCCTCTGTCACAAAAAGATACCGGATTCCGTTAATCTGTGTCTCTTCCACCACAAAAAACTGTAGTTCTTCTTTTGTTTCCGGGTCAACAAATGTTACTTTCTCCATTGACGAACCATTTCCTTTCCTTTTGATTTTCCTGCCGTCATCCGTCTCAGACAGAAACCTTCTCATGACCCAGAAAATCCAGATATCCCTGTAAAATAAAAACTGCCGCAATCTCATCCACATACTGCTTGCGGTTTTCTCTCCGGATACCCGTTTCCATCATGTACTTATCTGCTGAAACTGTCGTGAGCCGCTCGTCCCACAATACCACCTCTAAGCCGGTGCGTCGTTCTAACATTTCTTTAAATTCTTTGGTTTTCTCGCAACGCTCTCCCTCGGTATTGTTCATGTTTTTCGGGAAACCTAACACAATGCGCTCCACCTGATATTCCGTCACAATCTCCTGAATCCTCGCCAATGTCTGGCGCAACTTATTAGGAGACTGTCGTCTTACGATTTCCAGTCCCTGTGCCGTCAACAAAAGCTCGTCGCTGACTGCCACGCCGACAGTCTTTGAGCCAAAATCTAATCCTAAAATCCGCATACTCTCTCCGTTACTACGACCAACGATTGTTTCTGATATAAGATTTTAATACTTCTTCCACCAACTCGTCACGTTCTACCTTCATAATCAGGCTTCTTGCATTATTATGGCTGGTAATGTAAGTAGGATCTCCAGACATAATATATCCAACAATCTGATTCACCGGATTATAGCCTTTTTCACTGAGTGCATGATAGACAATCTCTAAAATGTCTCCCACTTTCAGCTCCGGTTCCTTTTCCACTTTGAAATATTGTGTATTATTGATATTCTGCATATTTATCACGCCCTTATACCTGCTCAAAAAGCATTGCTGTATATTATTTTAATATAGTTTGTCCTAAAATTCAACCATAAGATAGATATCCCCGGTTAATTGTTCGGAAATTTTTCCTGTTACAAATTGATTTGTCAGGTCGCTCCCTGCCTCAAAAGCCACTTTCACGTACTCCTTCGTGTAACCTGTAAAATACGTTTTTCCTTCAAATTCCATCTTTTCTTCTAACAGCGCCGTCACCGTTTCCCCAAGATAGGCATTGCGGAATTCCTCTGACATTTTTTTCTCCAAATCCAGCAAAATAGCGCTGCGCCTGGTTTTTTCCGGCTCCGGCACCTGGTTTTTCATCGCCGCCGCCTTCGTGCCCTCTCTTCTGGAATATTTAAAAATGTGCATTTCATAAAAATGAATCCGCTCTAAATATTCCTTCGTAATCTGAAATTCTTCCTCCGTCTCCCCCGGAAAGCCCACAATCACATCGGTGGTGATAGCCGGGTGGGAAAAATATTTCCGCAACATCTGACAGCCCGCCTCGTATTCCGCCGTATCGTAGCGCCGGTTCATCCGGGCAAGCACCGTATCGCACCCGCTTTGCAGGGAAAGATGGAAATGGGGGCAGATTTTTTCTAACCGGGAAAGCCGTTTCACAAAATCCTCTGTCACAATCCGCGGCTCTAAGCTGCCGAGGCGTATCCGCTTCATTCCCTCCACCTCATGCACCAGTTCAATCAGATGCAGAAGGCTGTCCCCGGTATCTGCCCCGTAGGAGCTGAGATGAATTCCCGTCAGCACCACCTCCCGGTAACCGTGTTCCGCAAGGCGTCTCACCTCCCCTAACACGTCCTCCGCCTTTCTGCTTCTGACCCTGCCTCTGGCAAAAGGAATGATACAATAGCTGCAAAACTGGTTACAGCCGTCCTGCACCTTCAAAAAGGCACGGGTATGCTCCGCCGTCCTCTCTAAATAAAGTTCCTCATACTCCTGCTTTTCATGATTGATATCAGCTATACTGGCAAGCTGCGCTTTCCTGTTCTGCTTTGTCTCTTCCTGTTTTTTCTCTGCTTCAAATTTTTCCAGCAATTTCACTAACTCGTGTTTCTTATTATTCCCAATGATAATATCTATACTCTCATCTAAGGCAGTTTCCGCCTCTTTTGTCTGCACATAGCAGCCCGCCGCCACCACCACAGCATAGGGATTGTTTTTTTTCGCTTTATGAAGCATCTGCCTTGACTTCCTGTCCGCTATATTGGTGACAGAACAGGTATTTATCACATAGACATCCGCTTTTTCGGTAAATGGCACAATCTCGTAACCTGCCGCTTCTAAGATATGCTGCATGGCCTCTGTCTCATAAGCATTTACTTTGCAGCCAAGATTATGTAATGCCGCTTTTTTCATTACTTTACTTTCCCTCCGTTTACATTTACTGTTGACTTTTCCACAAAAAACCTTTAGTATAAGAGTAACTTCAATAGTTAATCTTTAAGGAGGTTTTTCGCTATGAAAACAGTACAGATTTCTTTAAATTCTATTGACAAGGTAAAATCCTTTGTCAATGCTATCACACAGTATGAATTTGATTTTGATTTAATCTCTGGCAGATATGTCATTGATGCAAAATCTATCATGGGTATCTTCAGCTTAGATTTATCTAAACCGATTGATTTAGCGATTCATGCTGAGAGCAATATTGATGAGATTATGGAAACTTTAAAACCATACTTAATCTAATTACTCGTACATATTTATACCAGTGTTTCAAACATAAACCACAGAGAGATTTACTCTTTGTGGTTTTTTGTTTATAGGCTATTCCCCATCAATATGAATCACTTCCACCGTATCAATCGCCTGCTTCATCAGTTCATCAATTTTCTCTTCCAGCTTACGCTCATCATTGTGAATCACATTCAGGCTCGGTTTTGTCACCGGATGCTTTGCCACAAAAATGGTACAGCAGTCCTCAAAGGGCAGAATGGAAGTCTCATAAGCATCTATCTTTTCGGAAATCTCCACAATCTCCTGTTTATCAAATCCGATTAACGGGCGGTACACCGGCATGGTGCAGACCTCGTTGGTGGCCGCTAAAGACTGCATGGTCTGACTTGCCACCTGGCCGATACTCTCTCCGGTAATCAGACCGAGGCACTTATTTTCTTTGGCAAAGTGCTCCGCTAATTTCATCATGTAACGGCGCATGATGATGGTAAGCTCTTCGTGGGGACACTGCTCGTAAATGTAAAGCTGAATGTCAGTGAAGTTTACCACATGCAGATTGATGGGGCCGGAATATCTTGCCACGATTTTTGCTAAATCCACCACCTTTTGTTTCGCCCGCTCTGAGGTATAGGGGGGCGCATGGAAATAGGTGGCATCTATGGTCACCCCTCTTTTGGCAATCATGTAGCCTGCCACCGGGCTGTCGATACCGCCGGAAAGCAGCAGCATAGCTTTGCCGTTGGTGCCTACAGGCATACCGCCGGGGCCGGGGATTACGGTGGAATAGAGATTAATCTGGCTGCGGATTTCGATGTTTATCATGACATCCGGTTTGTGGACATCTACCTTTAAGCCGGGATAGGCTTCTAAGATACGCTCTCCCATTTTGGCATTGATTTCCATGGACTCCAGAGGATAATTTTTTCTTGCACGGCGGGCGTTGACTTTAAAGGTAAAGTTTTTGTCCGGGTAAGCCATGTCAATGTAACGGATGACTTCCTCTGCCAGTTTATCGAAACCCTCGTCCTCTAATATCACCACCGGGCAGATTCCTACGATACCAAACACACACTTTAGTGCCTCCACTGCCTCGT
Source organism: Lachnospiraceae bacterium (assembly GCA_021770785.1). GTDB lineage: Bacteria > Bacillota > Clostridia > Lachnospirales > Lachnospiraceae > Roseburia. The sequence goes on along the minus strand of JAETQH010000003.1, from coordinate 79,918 downwards.
CAAAATCAAAGTTTCCCTCAGTTTCCACATAGATACGCCCCTGCTCCTTGCGGATTTTAAAGGTTCCTTCTACTTTTTTTAAGGCATGGTTCATCCTGCTTACCAATGCGTCCTCGAAGAGGTAACGGTTTTTGCCTTTAATGGCGATTTCTGCGTATTTAATCAAAAATGCTTTGTACATATGGTTCTCCTTTTTCTCGATAAGGTACGCCCAAGATGCCGGATATGTTCAGGCATCTTGGGCTGTTTCCTGACAAAAGTATAGTACTATTTACGGATAAATTTCCTGCGGAACGGAACAATCTCCTTCAGCGCCGCAATGGCGTAGTCTATCTCTTCTTCCGTGGTATCTACGCAAAAGCTGAAACGGATGGTGCTCTCTAGCTGTGCCTTAGGCAAGCCTATGCCCTGCAGGGTTTTGCTGGGGGCGGGCTTGTTGGAGGAACAGGCGCTTCCGGCGGAGACATAAATCTCCTTTTCCTCTAAGGAATGGAGCATGACCTCGCTGCGGACGCCGTCTATGCTGACGCTGACAATGTGCGGGGCAGAATCACGCCCTGTTTTTCCGTTTATGGCAACCCCTTCGATTTCAGTGACCCCTTTAATAAAACGCTCTTTCAGGGAATAAAGATGTTCGATTTTTTCGTCAAAATTCTCATAAATTTCCTCTGCCGCCATTCCAAGGGCTGCAGCCCCCGGAACATTTTCCGTGCCGGAGCGCATTCCCTTCTGCTGGCCGCCGCCGTAAATTATGGGCTTTATCTTGGTCTTGTCTTTGATATATAAAAATCCTGTTCCCTTGGGGGCATGGATTTTATGTCCGCTGACAGAAAGCAAATCAATGCCCAGCTTTTTCGGGCAGATACGGTATTTTCCATAGGCCTGGATGGCATCCACATGCACCAGGGTTTTGGGATTTTTCGCTTTGATGATTTTTACCGCTTCTTCAATGGGCTCTACTGCGCCGATTTCGTTGTTTACCATCATCAGGGAAACAAGAATCGTGTCCTCACACACCGCTTCCCTCAATTCCTCCAACGAAATCAAGCCGTCCTTATCCACCTTTAAATAGGTGACACAAAACCCCATTTCCTCTAAATAAGCTGCCACTGCCGAGACGGAGGCATGCTCAATAGAGGTAGTAATGATATGGTTTCCGGCACGTTTATTAGCAAGCGCCGTCCCTATCAACGCCAGATTGTTGGATTCCGTTCCGCCGGAGGTGAAGAGAATTTCCTTTGCTTCCGCTTTCAGGGTTTTGGCAATCTGCTCCTTTGCCTTTTTGATATAGCCTTCCGCCGTCATCCCCATGGTATGAAGGGAGGAGGGATTTCCGAAATCCTCCGTCAATACTTTCACCATGATATCCCGTGCCCGCTCACTGCAGCGGGTGGTGGCTGAATTATCTAAATATGCCTGCATGTTTTTCACTCTTTCTAACTGTCGGTCTAAAAATCCAACGTTTCCAAATGATAAGCCAGCACCGCCAGCGCGGCAAGCCCGGCGGTTTCCGTCCGCAAAATCCGTTTTCCGAGGGAAATCAGCTGCATTCCTTCCTTTTTTGCCAGTTCGATTTCCTCCGGGGCAAATCCGCCCTCCGGTCCGATAAAAATTCCGATGCTCTGCCCTGCCTTAAGCTGCTCCACCGCCTCTCTGGTTGCCGCCATTCCCCGCTCATTTTCATAAGGGATAAATACTACATCCAATTCCTTTGCCGCTTCCACTGCCTGCCGATAGGTAAGGGGAGTACATATTTCCGGTATCAGGCTGCGTTTTGACTGCTTTGCAGCGCTTTTGGCAATCTCCTGCCAGCGTCTCACTTTATTCTCCGCCTTTTTGGCATCTAATTTTACCACGCAGTTTTTCATGGACACAGGAATCATTTCGTATGCGCCTAATTCCACCGCCTTCTGAATAATCAGCTCCATTTTGTCACCCTTAGGCAGCCCCTGGAACAGATAAATTTTATTCGGCAGCTCCGTCCCCTCCGAAAGCTCTTCTAAAATATCTGCCTGCACCATTGCTTCGCCGATTTCCGACAGGCGGCAGAAATAATTTTTCCCGGAAGAGGTACTGATTCTCACTTTTTCCCCGGCTTTCATTCGGAGTACATTTCTGATATGGTTGACATCACTGCCCTCAATCGTCACAGCCGAATCGGCAATCTGCCAATCCTCTACAAAAAACTGATACATCCTGTCCTCATTTCCTTGTTATGCTTCCTTACATGCCGTAATATTCACCCATTCGCCCTGACGGTTGATTTCCACCACCTTAAGCCCGGCATTTTCAACGGCTTCTTTCACAGCATTTTCCTTAAAATCAATGATACCGGAGGTGATAAAATAGCCTCCCTTTTTCAGTCGTGCCGGAATCACCGGAGCCATGGGAATAATCACGTCCGCCAAAATATTTGCCACCACGATATCGTACTCTTCCGTGCCGACTTTTTCCTGCAGAGCGGTGTCATCAATGAGATTTCCCACATAGAAGGTTCCCTTGCTTAAATCTAAATGGTTGACTTCCATGTTGTCATGGGTGGAGGTCATGCAGTCCGGGTCAAGGTCTGTCCCCACCACTTCCGAAGCACCTAATTTTAACGCCACAATGGACAGAATACCACTGCCACAGCCCACGTCTAGCACCTTCGGCGCTGTCTTCTCCGGCTGAAAATCCTTATTTCCACGGATATATTTTAACAGCTGTCTAATACAAAGCTGGGTGGTTTCATGCTTTCCGGTCCCAAAGGAAACACCGGGATCAATCTCAATGAGGAATTTGTCCTTATCCTCTTCCTTTAATTCCTCCCAGGTGGGTTTGATTAAAATATCATCAATATAGAAGGAGCTGAAAAACTTTTTCCAGTTATTGATCCAGTCTAAATCCTCGGTTTCGTCGGAGGTAATCACACCGCTTCCCACATCTACGATTTTCCGCAGATTTTCCAGTTCTGTTTTCACCTTCTTTAAAAGCTCCGTGTAGTCCTCCCCGTTATCCTCCAGATAAAAGCTCACATAGCCCACGCCGTCATCCGGTGGAAGCTCCGGCAGAAAATCAATAAACATATCCGCCTGATCCTCCTTAGAAAGGGGAATATTATCCTCAATCTCCACTCCCTCGATGCCAAGCTCCATCAGCATGGAGCTCATAAAATCCTCTGCCGCCGTTGTTGTCTCAATGGTATATTTTTTCCATTTCATAATGCCGCCCTCACTCTTTCTCTCCGAACCTTTCTGCCAAATGCCGCCACAGCTTTCCGTCCAATGCTCCCTGCTGCTTAGGCGGCTTTTGGCGCACTAGAAAATATCATAACACAGTTCCGTTATTTTTGCAAAAATTTTGCAAGAAGTGCATACAGCAGATAAATATCCACCGGCTTTGCAATATGCTCATTCATGCCCGCATTTCGCGATTCTTTGATATCTTCCTCAAAAGCACTCGCCGTCATGGCGAAAATCGGTACTTCCGCAGCGTCGGGGCGCTCCATGGAGCGGATTGCCCGGGCTGCCTCATAACCGCTCATTTTCGGCATGTGGATATCCATCAGCACCGCTGCAATTTCTCCCGGGGCGGAGGCTTCGAACAGCCTTACCGCTGTTTCCCCGTCCCGTGCCCAGACAGTTTTTAAATGAACCAGCTCTAATAAATCTCTGGTGATATCCGCATTCATCTCCGTATCTTCTGCCAAAAGTACGGTTTTTCCTCCAAAATCATACTGTTTTTTCTCGACTTCTACCTGCTTGTCCTTCCCCTTCTTTTCCTCTTTGGAAGTTTCCTCCGGGGCAAGTTCAAAAGGCAATATCACCGTAAATACTGTGCCCTCCCCCTTTCGGGATTCACAGGCAATGGTTCCCTTCATCAGCTCCACTAAATTTTTTACAATGGCAAGCCCGAGACCGTTGCCTCCATATTGATGGTAGGTGTCTGCCCGCTCCTGCTCAAAGGGCAGAAACAACCGCTGCTGCATTTCCTCCGTGATTCCCTCACCGTTATCCCTGACCTCAAATTTGTAATAAGCCTCATTTTTTTTCTCCGTGGGAATCTCCTTTACCGTAACCCTGATTTCACCCTCCTCCGGCGTAAACTTATAGGCATTAGAAAGCAGATTCATAATAATCTGCTGCACCCTGATGGCATCTCCCAACACATACCCATCCGCCATTTTCATCTCTAAGCCGAATGTGATATGCTTCTGCCTGCATTCCGACTCATAAACCGTGGCAATGGAACCAATCAGCTCCTGCATGTCAAAAAGCTTTTTGGCGGTTTTCATTTTGTGCAGTTCTATGGCAGACATATCAAGAACGTCATTGATAATATTTAACAGCAGTTTGGAAGATACCTGAATTTTTTCTAAATCCTCTTTTAACTTTTGCGGCTGCGCCTGCTGTTCCTTTGCCAGTTCTGTCAACGTCACTATGGTATTCATCGGCGTACGGATTTCGTGGCTCATCCTTGCCAGAAATTCGCTTTTTGCCGCATTGGCACGTTCCGCCTGCTCCACCGCCTCCGCCAGTTCTTTATTCTTTTCTTCCAGAAGTACAAAACTTTGCTTTTTCGATACCTGAAACGCCCCCATTAGGGCAAGCAGTGTTAAGACCAGCACTCCAATGGCAATAAAAGGGTAACGGAACTGGTACAGCACATCCGAGAACGTCATACGGTACACACTTGCCACCGTATGATCCACAGTAAACTGGGAAATTTCTGTTTCGGAAATCGTGGCGATACATTTATTTAAAATTCCGGTGAGAATCTGATGGTCTTCCGAAACCCCGGAGACAATGGCTGTATTTTCCCTCATAAAAAAGGTAGGCAGCACGGTAATATCTTCAAAATGCGGATCTGAAAGAAGGGGCTCTAGCACCCTCACATTCTGCGCCGCCACATCCACCTCCCCGTTTTCCACCATCCGGATACACTCTAACGTGGAATCCACCATAACAACCTCAAACTGGGGGAACTGCTCCTTTACATAATGCTCAAAGGTGGCATAATTTTTGGGAATCGCCAGCTGGTAGCTGCCATCCTTTGCATCTATTTCGTAGTCAATGCCCGCCTTGCACACTAACGCCACATCATCGGAATAGATATCGTCCGTCAGCAGATATTTTTCATCCACAAACTCCCTGCTGTCGGAAAGCACCCCTGCCACCAGCTGCTCCGGGTGCTGCTCTATATATTCCACCACCCGCATTCCCGAGGGCATCATTTCATACCGGAAATGAATGTTGCTGCGTTTTTCTATCATGTTAAGGATATCTACGGTAATTCCGGTGATTTCCCCTTTCTGGTCTATGTTCGAAAGCGGCGCCCGGTCGGGAATAAAGGCAACCGTAACTTCCCCGGAATTTTCAATAAATTCCTTTTCCTCTTCTGTAAAATCTATGGTTACAGGCTCCCATTCCGCTGCCTGCACGCTGCCGGACATCAGTAACAACATTGCCGCCGCTAATGTAAGCCCCCTGCCCGCCCTTTTCCTGATGCACTGCCCTATTCTTTTTTTCATAGGCCCTGCAATGCCTCCACAAACCGCAGCACAAATTTTTGTCCCTCTAAGCCCACGGACTCGTCAAATTCCTCTCCGTTTACAACGGAATTGGACAGAATCCGGATTGCGATAAAAGGGATCCCATAGGAGAGGCATAATTCTGCGGGAGCCGCCGACTCCATATCCTCCGCCGTTGTGTGATACCGTTCCCGAAGCAGGGCTATCCTGTCTATCTGGTTATTCCACTCGTCTGCCGAGCCTAACACCCCCCGCCCCGCTGTAAGCCCTGCTTCCATCTGCTCTGCTATGGCGATAAGCCTTTCATCACAGGGAAAATCCACCACTTTTCTGGTTTTTCCCAAACCTTTGTCAAAAATTTCAATGGGCAGCGGTTCAAAATCCGTCTCGCTGATGCCTGCTCCATGGGGAGCGTATCTGCGCACCATCGCTCCCATGGGAACTACCTTTTCCCCTATCACAACATCTCCTCTGTGAAAAGAGGTATCATGTCCCCCCGCAATCCCCTGATTGATCACCGTTTTCGGAGAAAAACATGCCAGGGCGAGGCTGCTGGCTGCCGCTGCGTTTACCATACCCTGATAAGTTTTTGAGATAATCACCGGCTCCCTGTATTTTCCCAGGAACCCGGTATGAAATTCCCAGTTCCCAAGAGTGATTTTTTCCCGTCCCTCTAATTTTTCAATCAGATATTCCGTTTCCGTATCCATCGCTCCCTGTATTAAAATAGAGGGCTGTGTTTTAAAATCATATTTCTGCATTTTGTACCTGCCTTATTTCTAATTCATCCAATTTGTGTCCAACTCGTCTTTTAAATCGCAGAACATCTGATAATACTTTTTCTTCGTTGCTCTGACAATATCTAATGCAACTGCCTGATTATATGCGTGTGCCACGCTATTTCTGGTTGCCAACGCTTCTACCCATATTTTTTCATCTTTAATCATACCTGCCTGATATGCTGTTTTTAAAATCTGCTTGGGAGAACCTGTCTTTCCTTCTGGAAATCCATTCAGCTCTAATATCTCTTTTACTGCCTTCCACGACTGTTCAAAGCATATCTCATATAAAGCTGCTAATCCTGTTAAAACAACATTAGTGTATGGTTCTTCATAATTATAAATATCTTTCAAATTTTTCAATGCTGCACAAAAATTCTCATACTTTTTCATAAATTACCCTTCCTTCTTTCCTAATAGACTGTCTTAGCTGCTCCTGTACCGGTTTATCCATATTCACAATGTCAAATTTCAGCAACGTGGATGTTTCCTCGTCCACATCCAGCATAAATGCTGCCACGTCGCCCCCGTATACTGCTAAATCAATATCACTGGTTTTCCGATAATCTCCCCGCACCCTTGAACCAAATAAAATTACCTTTTGTATTTTGTATTTTTCGACAAATTGTTCTATTTCTTTCCAGACAACTATATCAACCCCTGTATTTATCATTTCTTTCATCAGCATATTTCTATCCCTTTCTGCTACTCAAAAACCTTTTTCATGCCTTATCCTATCACCGTAATGCGGTCTTCGTCAACACCGGATGGCAGAAACGCTATGGGATTTTTCACATTTTATCCCACCTGCGCTTTTTCACCCTTGCATGTTGTGATTTTATCGTCTACAATAAATTTTGACAGTTGCTTTCCCTTTACAGAAAGGCATAGTCAAAAAAATAAAATTTCAATTTCAGGAGGTTTCCATGGAAAAAATTGCAAGCTTCACCATAGACCACATCAAATTACAGCCCGGTGTCTACGTTTCCAGAAAAGATACGGTGGGTTCCGAGGTCATCACAACCTTTGATCTGCGCATGACTTCCCCCAACGATGAGCCGGTGATGAACACGGCGGAAATGCACACCATTGAACATCTCGCCGCCACCTTTCTGCGCAACCACCCGCAGTTTAAGGATAAAACCATCTATTTCGGGCCTATGGGCTGCCGCACCGGATTTTATCTGCTGCTTGCCGGAGATTACGAGTCAAAGGATATCGTGGATTTGATGATTGAAATGTTTGAGTTTATCCGGGATTTCAAGGATGAGGTGCCGGGAGCGTCGCCGAAGGACTGCGGCAACTATTTAGATATGAATCTGGGCATGGCAAACTACCTCGCCCGCCGCTACTTAGAAAATGTACTTTACTGCATTGACGAAGCGCATCTGATTTATCCCTCTACTCCGCACCCGTGTGCATAAAAACACCGCATTTAAGATTTTTCTTAAATGCGGTATTTTTATTGGTATATTGCTTTTAATCTGTCGTACTCTCTGTTAATCTCCTGCAATGTTCCGGTGTCGCCGTTTAAATTATCGGGATGATAAATTTTAATGAGATCTTTATAGCGGCGTTTTAAAGCGTGTTCGTTGCCGACGCCCACGAAGAACATCTCTGCCTTGCTGCCGTTTTCTGGAATTCTCGCCTGGCTTTTTTTCTCGTGTTCTTCTACAAAGCGGTAGAAGTTCCTCTGTTTTTCCACCTGCTGTTTCTCATCCGCCAACTTTCTTAACTCTTCCTCTAAAATCTTCCACTTCATCTGAAAAAGCTTGCTCTCGTTTTTCAGCCTTCCGTCTTCTGATTTCTTCCAGATGGTATATTCTCTTTTCTCCCGCTCAAACTCCCTCCGGGCTTTTTCAAGCTCCCTTCTTTCTTCCTGCAGTTCCTGTTTCTGATGTTCTAGTTTTATCTCCTGCTTAAAACGCCACTGCTGAAATACTACCTTCGCATTGCTGCCTTTTACAGCCGACTGGCTCATCGCACACACTCCTTAATTCCTACAAAAACATCCCATTCCTTTTGCTCTATGGGATTCACCTATCAAGAAACACAATATCTGGTTGAAATTTTTCACCATTTATCGACATGATACTACATTTAGTATCCGCCCTCAATAGGTAATAGGTACTAGGTATTAGAAATATGGCAGTTTAAATATCATCTAAGGCTTCTTTCATCTTATCCATAAAGCCTTTCTTTTTCTTCGGCTTCTCCGCTGTACCTTCGCCGCTGCCGCCCTTATTCAGGGAGCCTCCGGTCAGTTCATCAAATTTGCGAAGAGCCTCCTTCGCTTCACTGCTCAATCCTGTAGGAACCTGTACCACCAGCGTGACATATTGATCGCCCCGAACGGATTTATTCCGCAGGGACGGAACTCCCTTGCCCTTTAGACGGATACGGGTATCGGTCTGTGTGCCCGGTTTTACTTCGTAAAGTACATCCCCGTCTACCGTACTGATACGGATTTCACCGCCCAATGCCGCCTGGGCATAGGAAATGGGTGCGGTGGAATAGATATTCATATCCTGACGCTGGAACTGTGGGTGTCTTGACACCACAACCTCCACCAGCAGATCTCCCCTGGGACCGCCGTTTACCCCCGGCTCGCCTTTTTCACGGATACGTACACTCTGTCCGTTGTCAATTCCCGCCGGAATGGATACTTTGATTTTCTTCTTGCTGGCAATATAGCCTGTGCCGCGGCAGTCCGGACATTTTTCTTTGACAATTTTTCCGGTTCCGTTACAGTCGGGACAGCTCTGGACATTCTGCACGGTACCGAAGAAAGACTGCTGGGTAAAGACTACCTTTCCTTTTCCGCCGCACTTTGGGCAGGTTTCCGGCGAAGTCCCCGGTTTTGCACCGTTTCCATGACAGGTCTTACACTCATCCTTAAGCACCATCTCGATTTCTTTTTCACAACCGAACACCGCCTCCTCAAAGGTAATGCGGATGCTGGTGCGCAAATTCTGCCCCTTCATCGGACCGTCGTTGGTTCTTCTTCTCGAACCACCGCCAAAGAAATCTCCGAAAATATCTCCGAAAATGTCTCCCATATCCATGCCGGAGAAATCAAAGCCGCCTGCACCGCCTCCTGTGCCGTCAAAGGCTGCATGGCCGAACTGGTCGTACTGCCGTCTCTTTTCCGCGTCACTTAAGACCGCATAAGCCTCCTGAGCTTCTTTGAATTTTTCCTCCGCCTCTTTATCTCCCGGGTGCATGTCGGGATGATATTTTTTTGCCATTGCACGGAAGGCTTTCTTAATCTCATCATCCGATGCGGTTTTACTTACCCCTAAAACCTCGTAATAATCTCTCTTATCCGCCATAACTGATTCCTCTTTCCGTCCTACATTCAAATAAACTGCATACAGGGGTTCCCGAATTTTCACCCGGAACCCCCGTTTGTCTCCTTCCTGATACTGTCACCGGAAGTATATCATAAGCTGTTTTTAAACCTCTTTGTAGTCTGCATCAACCACGTCGTCATCAGCTCCGCCTGCCTGTGTACCTGCTCCTCCCATGTTGCTCATATCCGGGCCTGCGCCTGCTGCACCTGCACCCTGGGTCTGCTCATACATTTTTGCAAATACCTTCTGTGCACTCTGGGTTAATTTCTCCTGCAGGGATTTCAGTTCTGTTACATCCGCTTCTGTCATCTCCTCTGCATTCTGGTGTGCGTCTAAGAAGCTTCTGACTGCTGCAATATCTGCCTCAACTGCAGATTTGTCTGCTGCGTCGATGTTGTCCCCTACCTGATCTAATGCCTGCTGTGTCTGGAATGCGAAAGAGTCTGCATCGTTTCTTGCGTCGATGGCTTCTTTTCTCTTCTTATCCTGTGCCTCGTACTCTGCTGCCTCTCTGACTGCCTTATCGATTTCGTCATCAGACATATTAGAACCTGCCGTGATGGTGATATGCTGCTCTTTTCCTGTTCCTAAATCCTTTGCGGAAACATTTACAATACCGTTTGCATCGATATCGAAGGTAACCTCAATCTGAGGTACACCGCGGCGTGCTGGCGGAATACCGTCTAAGCGGAACTGTCCAAGGGATTTGTTATCTCTTGCAAACTGTCTCTCACCCTGTACAACGTTGATATCAACTGCAGTCTGGTTATCTGCCGCAGTGGAGAAAATCTGGCTCTTCTTGGTAGGAATGGTTGTATTTCTCTCGATTAATCTGGTTGCTACACCGCCCATGGTCTCGATAGATAAGGACAGTGGAGTAACGTCAAGAAGTAAGATTTCACCTGCACCTGCATCTCCTGCTAATTTACCGCCCTGGATAGAAGCACCGATTGCTACACATTCATCCGGGTTTAAAGATTTACTTGGCTCTTTGCCTGTCAGCTGTCTTACCTTATCCTGTACTGCCGGAATACGGGTAGATCCGCCGACTAATAATACCTGACCTAAATCTGCGTTGGTTAAGCCTGCGTCTTTCATAGCGTTCTGAACCGGAATTGCAGTTTTCTCTACTAAGTCATGTGTCAACTCATCAAATTTTGCTCTGGTGAGGTTCATATCGAAATGCTTCGGTCCCTCTGCCGTTGCTGTGATAAACGGAAGGTTGATGTTGGTTGTGGTTGCGGAGGATAACTCTTTCTTTGCCTTCTCAGCAGCCTCTTTTAATCTCTGCAACGCCATCTTATCGTTAGAAAGGTCAACACCCTCTGCTTTCTTGAACTCGTCAATCATCCACTGGGTAATCTTATTGTCAAAATCATCACCGCCTAAGCGTGTATCACCGTTGGTGGCTAATACTTCGATAACGCCGTCACCAATCTCAATGATGGAAACATCGAAGGTACCGCCGCCTAAGTCGTATACCATGATTTTCTGCTCTTTTTCATTGTCAAGGCCGTAAGCTAATGCTGCTGCTGTCGGCTCGTTGATGATACGTTTTACATCAAGGCCTGCGATCTTACCTGCGTCCTTGGTTGCCTGACGCTGAGCGTCGTTAAAATATGCCGGAACAGTGATAACAGCCTCAGTTACTTTCTCTCCTAAATAGCCCTCTGCGTCTGCTTTTAATTTCTGGAGCACCATAGCGGATATCTGCTGCGGAGAATACTGTTTGTCGTCGATGGCTACTTTATAGTCTGTTCCCATATGTCTCTTAATGGACGCGATGGTTTTCTCTGCGTTGGTTACTGCCTGACGTTTTGCCGGCTCACCTACTAATCTCTCGCCTGTCTTTGTGAATGCAACGATGGACGGTGTCGTTCTTGCGCCCTCCTGATTTGCGATAACGGTAGGTTTTCCACCTTCCATAACTGCTACACAGCTGTTTGTTGTTCCTAAGTCAATACCAATGATCTTTCCCATGATTTATTCCTCCTCATTCTAAGAAATGAAATTAATAAACTAATTTATGTGTTATAAAAATCTGTCTCCAGACCTTTATGTCTGAACCTTTGCCGCCATACTAAGATACGACTGCCACCATACTGTGTCTTACCACGCTGTCCTTGTACATATAGCCTTTCTGTAATTCCTGTGCCACCACGCCAGACTCAAATTCCTCACTCTCCACCTGCATGACTGCATTGTGGTATTCCGGATCAAACTCTTTGCCCAACGCCTCAATCGGTGTTACTCCGATGGTCTCTAACTCGGTGAGCATCTGGCGGTAAATCTTATCCATTCCCACCACAAAAGCGTCCTCTTTCTGTTCCTCCGACACTCCTGCAAGCCCCCGCTCAAAATTGTCAATCACCGGAAGGATTTTTTCAACGATGCTTCTCGCTCCCATGTCGTACATCTGTGTCTTTTCTTTTTCGGTACGTTTCCGGAAGTTATCGAACTCCGCCATCTGGCGTTTTACCTGGTCGGTGAGTTCTTCTATCTGCTCATCCTTTTTGTCTTTTTTCTTTTTGAAAAAGCCTTTCCTGGCACTGCCATCCTTATCCCCGGCAGCCGCTTCTGCCGTTTCCCCGGAGGTTTCTTCCTCCCCGGCTTCCCCGGAAACCTCCTCCGCTGTTTCCTCTGCGCTGTTTTCCTCTGTTGTTTCCTCTGCGCTGTTTTCCTCCGCTGCCTCTGTGGTTTCTTCTGCCACATTCTCTGCTGCTGTCTCTATATCATTTTCTTCTTCTAAAATTTCTTCTTTATTCTCTGCCATCTATAAACCGCCTTTCTATGTCTCTTCCTTCGACTTATCTAAAATTCCATCTAAGGAACTCTTCAAGGTCTTTAGGTTATCCATTACTTTCTCATAATCCATACGTTTTGGTCCGACAATTCCTATCGTTCCCCGTATGCCTTCCCCTAATTCATAGGTTGCGGTGACAACACTGCAATCCTTCATGGTCTGAATGGGGCTTTCATTTCCTATATAAACCTGAATCCCTGTCTTTTCCTCATTCAACAGGTTTTCAGTGACCAGACTGGCTAACTGCTGCTTTTCCTCAAAGGTGGAAATCAATTCGCTTGCCTTCTCGGAGTCGCTCAATTCCGGATATTTGAAAAAATTTGTGGTTCCGCTGGTGTAAATGCGGATATCCTCTTCCTGCCCCATGGTTTCTGCCACGGTATCAAGCACATTGCTGATAATGTTGCTGTGAATGCCTGCCTGTTCCTTTAACTTTGCTATGGTGGCCAAATTGATTTCCTCTAATGCCAGACCGTTCAGATTGGCGTTTAAAAGAAAATTCAGCTTTAACATCGTCTCGTTGTCTATGGGCTCTTCCACCGGAATGATTTTATTCTTTACCAGATTTCCCTGAGTGACTATGGTGGCAAGTATCTGCTCGTCGTCCATGTGGGAAAGCTGAATAAATTTTACTTTATTTTTGTGGTAGGTGGGCGCTGTCACCATGGTTGCATAGTTGGTATTTTTAGCAAGGATTTTTGCCACCTGCTGTAATACCTGCTCCATCTTTTCGGTGTGCTCAATGACAAAGTTCTTCATCTCGTCCACTTCCCGTTCCTTGTCCGCCATCAGATGATCCACATAAAAGCGGTAACCCTTATCGGAGGGAATACGTCCTGCTGAGGTGTGGGGCTGTAAGATATACCCTAACTCCTCTAAGTCTGCCATCTCGTTTCGGATGGTGGCAGAACTTAAATTCAAATCCGTGTACTTTGAAATGGTTCGTGAGCCCACCGGCTCCCCTGTCTCTAAGTAAGTTCGGATAATGGCATTTAGAATTTTCGTTTTTCGTTCATCTAATTCGAATTCGTCCATTCCGTCCTCCATCTTCTTTTGTTAGCACTCGTTGTTGTGGAGTGCTAACATCTATGTACTTAAGATAGCACTGGTGGTATTCTTTGTCAACAGGGAATTTAGGAAAAATTGCGGAATTTATACATTTTTAATAATTAGATTTAAGGATAGAATGATTTGTATATCAATACGCCTGACCTGTCTGATGCAGCCAGCCAGGTCAGGCGTATTGATTCAGTGAAAATTATTTTATTTAGGAAGCTTTTTCTCTCCCTTTGTCCAACGGAAACCATACCCGGGAAGTGTTATATTTTTTACTTCGATTTTCCCGCCTGCCATCAGGTCTGTAAAAATGCCGTCCTCCTGAATCCATGCGGTTTCTTCTCTGTCACTAAAATTAAATATTCCAAAAAATACATCACTCCCATTTTCTCTCATAATACAAAGAACAGAATCGTTATGTACATCATAGGTATAGACATTAGCGGATGCCTGAAAAACAGCTTCTTTTCTGCGGATAGTTTCAAGTTTGTCAAGAGCCCAGAACACTTTCCCCTGTACACTTGTGCTCTCTTTTCTTTTCTCTGCCAGATCCCACTGAAATTTACCGCGATGAATATAACGGGAATCCCCTGCCTTATCCGGATTCTCTTTATATCTATAATCATTAAGCTGGGCAATTTCGTCACCGCTGTAGAGCATAGGTATCCCTGACTGGGCCAGCATATACGCATGAAGCATAACATCCAGCTCCACTGCCTTATCTATCTTAGACAAATCATTTTCAAGCCGGGCACTCTCTATTCCGCACATAGAGGCAGTAGTGCCGCAAAATCTTGCATCCTGAGTGATGGGATCCTCATTATATAGTTCTCCCCGGCTGACGCTGTTTTCTGTTTTGCCCGTGAAATAATCATTCAAAAAACGCTTATGGGGTATTTCCTCCATTCCCCACTGCTGTAAGACGGAATAATCCAATCCCCAGCCAATATCATCATGACAGCGGAGATAATTCAAAAAGGTATATTCTTTTGGCAGATTGTTCACAATGTCCATCTGACGCTTCAATAGACGTATGTCTTTTGTTGCCACGCAGTTCCATGTAGTTGCCATAGTAGTTACATTATAAAGCATATGGCACTCCGGCTTCTCTATGGTTCCGAAATACGGAACTACTTTTTCCGGTTCCATCACTACTTCTCCTAACAGCAGCACACTAGGGCAGACAATCTCGCCTATCATGCGCATCATACGCACAATCGTATGCACCTCGGGAAGATTCCGGCATTTTGTTCCCAATTCTTTCCAGATATAGGGAACTGCGTCTATGCGGATAATATCCATTCCCTGATTCGCAAAGAACAGAAACTGATACATCATTTCATTAAACACTCTGGGATTCCTGTAATTCAAATCCCATTGATAGGGATAAAATGTTGTCATAACATAATATCCAATTTCAGGCAGATATGTGAAATTTCCCGGTGCCGTAGTGGGAAACACCTGTGGAACGGTGGCTTCGTATTTGGCCGGAATTTCATCATTGTCGTAGAAAAAATACCGGCTCATATACTCACCCTCTCCCCGTCTTGCACGAATCGCCCACTCATGTTCCTCTGAAGTGTGGTTCATCACAAAGTCCATACAGAGATTTATATCTTTCTTGTGACACATATCCGCCAGCTTTGCCAAATCTTCCATTGTCCCAAGATCCGGTCTTACCTTGCGAAAATCTGCCACGGCATATCCTCCGTCAGACCGCCCTTTCGGAGAGTCCAAAAAAGGCATCAGATGAATGCAATTTACGTTACAGGAAGCCAGATAGGAAAGCTTTTTTTGCATTTCTTTCAAATTCCCCGCAAAATTATCAATATACAGCATCATGCCCAGCATATCATTCTGTCTGAACCAGTCCGGATTCTTCTCTCTCTGTTCATCCCGCATTTTCAGCTGCTGCCTGCGATTCATATAGTATTGATACATATTTGTACACAACTCAGCAAACATAGAATCATTTTGATACAATTCCATGTAAAGCCATCTCAGTTCATCATGGTGCTTTTCTAATCTTTTTTGAAAAATATCCTCTGCTTTTGCCATTTTCAATCTATCCTTTCCTCTTTTTTCGCCTCTCAGCTTCTCTCCTCTGCCAGTTTTCTGATTTCCTCCTCTTTCGGCATTACCTTTAAAGCTCCTTTTCTGGTAGTGATAATAGAAGCTGCCGCATTGGCAAAAATAAGAAGCTCCCTTAGCTCTGCTTCTGACAATTCTGCCAATCCGTGCTCTAAAATATAATTCAGGGCACAGCCCTCAAAGGTATCTCCTGCTCCGGTTGTCTCAACTGTATTCTTCTGTAAAAAAGGCTTTGCTTCCACCACCATATCTTTATAGTAAACTCTGCTTCCGTCTCTGCCCATCGTCACAAAAATAAGGGGAATGGAATAGCTTTCCCGTAGAATCGCCACTCCCTCCGTGTAATCCTTCGTTCCCGTCATAAACTCCAGCTCATTATCCGAAATTTTTAAAATATCACATTGGGAAAGTCCGTATGCAATTTCTTTTCTTGCATCCTCTAATGTGTCCCATAACGGTTCCCTTAAATTGGGGTCAAAGGAAATCAGAAGACCATGCTCCTTTGCCGCTTTGACTGCATACCGGGTTGCCTCCCGGACCCCCGGGTGCGTAGAAGACAGTGTGCCAAAATGAAATATCTTCCCGCCCTCAATCACTTCTTCCATGATTTCTTCCTTCTTCAGCATCATATCTGCCCCCGGATTCCGGTAAAAGCTGAAATCACGGTCACCATCCGACAGGGTATGCACAAATGCCAGGGTAGTGGGTACTTTTTCATCCATTACAAGATTCGTCACATCCGTACCGCTCTCCTTTACCGCCTCCCCAAGCATTCTGCCAAAGGAATCCTGTCCCACTTTTCCTATAAATGCTGTTTTCTTTCCCAAATTGTTCAGCATTGCGAGAACATTACAGGGCGCTCCCCCCGGATTGGCTTCCAGCAGCGGATTTCCCTGGGGACTTACCCCGCTTTCCGTAAAGTCAACCAGCAATTCTCCCAATGCCACTACATCATATGTTTTCATATTCCCTCCTTCAACCCTCCAGGGCTGTTATTCCAATGTATCTATCTGTAACTTTTCCGTTTCTTCTGCCCGGATTTCCCTCGTCAAACCATAAACGGTATTGCTGATAACATATTCACCATTATTTACAAAAACCTCGATGAGATTTGAATCCACGTAAACATCAAGATGAAATCCTTCTTTTACTTCCGGAGTCGCACACTGCATTCTGAAATTTGTATGCTCCGGGAATACCCCTTGCCGGTCCGTACAAATCTGCCTGCCTCTTCGTGAAATTTTGTATCCGCCGATGTTTACCGTTTCCCCGTCCCCTATTTCAAAGCTGACTTTATATCCTGCACTGTCGGCCTGTGATGCATGGGAAATCCGCCGGGTATACATTTTTTCAATATTGGGATGCACTCGGAAATAAATATGTCCATCCTTTACTTCCACTACCCTTGGAATACAGAACATCCCGCACCATTTTCCATTCACTGCCTCCGGCATACGAAGCCATGCTGCCAGAACTCTTCTTCCCTCTTCATCCTCGGTGGACTGCGGTGCATATAAGTCCAGTCCGTAATCCAGATATTGATACGTTTCCGGCATTTCCATCCTGCAAGCTGCTTCCTCAAAAGCTGCCAACATACAGATGGTATGATTTTCTTCCAGCCCTGCTTCTTTCCTAAAGCCCATGGGGGAAATGATAAGCACTTTTCCGCCTTCCGTTTCAAAATAATCGGGACACTCCCACATCCAGCCAAATCCGCTTTCCTTCGATGCCGTATTGATTGGTTCCCAATCATATAAATCTTCACTTTTATAAAAAATCAATTTTCCCCTGTTATCAGGAGTTTTACTGCCCAGTACCATATACCAGGCATCTTTTCCCCGCCATACTTTCGGATCTCTTGCATGGGTTCTGTCCCCGACCTTTTCATCCGTTATCGGAGGTACAATCACTTTTTTCCCATGAAAATTGTCAAAATGAATCCCGTCCTCCGATGTAATCATGATCTGTGAAGACTCAAACTCATCATTCAGACATTGATGAATATCCTCCGGATTTATTTTGTTATAATGAACCCCGGTGTAATAGAGATACAGCCTGCCATCCCGCTCTATGGCACTGCCCGAAAAACAGCCGTTCTGGTCCTCATATTTGGTAGGAAAAACCGCAACTCCCTGATGCTCCCAGTTTACCAGGTCTTTGCTCACGGCATGTCCCCAGTGCATGGTTCCCCATCTCGGCGCATAGGGGAAATATTGATAGAATAAATGATAATTTCCTTTATAATAGATAAAACCATTGGGGTCGTTGATCCAATTCCCCGGTGCCTTCAAATGTATTTTATTTTTGTCCATGTTCCTCAGCCTCCCTCCGTTCCTTGTATCTATTTCACCGCGCCTGCGACAACTCCGCCGATAATCTGCTTCTGAAGTACCATATAAAGAATTAAAATCGGCAGTACACACAGCAGAAGTCCTGCCATAATCGTACCATAATCTGCAGAATATGTTCCATAGAAACTATATGTAGAAAGCGGCAGTGTTAAGAGCTTTTTATCTGTCAGAACCAGCGAAGGCAGCAGGAAGTCATTCCAGAATGCCAGTGAGTTCAAAATTACCATGGTTGAAATAATCGGCTTTAATAAGGGCAGTACAATCTTAAAAAAGGTCTGCGAATGTGTACAGCCTTCCAGATAAGCCGCTTCTTCTAACGCAATCGGTACATTCCCCTTAATAAATCCATGGAACATGAACACTGACATTGCCATGGAAAAACCGGTGTGCATGAAAATCAATGTAAGTCTGTGGTTTAATACATTCAATGTGCCGCCATATATGCTTACCAGCGGAATCATGATAGCCTGAAAGGGAATAATCATAGATGCCACCATCAATGCAAATGTAACCTTAGAAATAGTGTTTTTATTCCGTACAATATAGTAGGCAAGCATGGATGCAAGCAAAGTTACAAGTATGGTTGCCGAAGCCGTTACAATCAAGGAGTTTTTAAAGGCATTCAGAAAATCCATCTGCGTAAAGGCTTTTACAAAGTTGTCAAAGGAAAGTCCCTTGATGGTATATAGCCAGGAAAACGGGCTCTTGATGATATCCCGTTTCTGCTTCAATGAGTTAATGACTACCATCAGAAACGGAAACATATATGCGATAAAAATAAGAACCAGTCCGGCCATTGCCAGTATATTTGCGATTTTTCTTTTATTTCCACCAGTCATTGTCTGTTTCATTATGCTTCTACCTCCTGTTTTTTGGTCAGATATACCTGAAGGCCGCTGATACATGCCACAACAAGGAATAAGATAAATGCCTCCGCCTGTCCTACGCCAAACTGTCTGGATGTAAATGCCTTTTCATATACGTGCATGGCAGCCATCTCCGTTGTGCCGTAAGGGCCGCCGGATGTCAGTGACAGATTTACATCATACACCATAAATGCCCGTGACAGCGTAAGGAAAAGACAGATTGTTATAGATGACATCATAAGAGGCAATATAATATTTTTCAATTTCACCCACCCTGCTGCTCCGTCAATGCTGGCTGCCTCCATAACATCCTCACTCAGTCCCATAAAACCAGCTACATAAATCAGGATCATATATCCCGATAGCTGCCACACAGATACCAATACCAGCGCGGCAAATGCCTTGTCCGGATCCGAAAGCCACGAAATCTCAAATAATTTCCAGCCGGTGCTTTCTCCGACACTCACAAACACTCTCGAAAAAACAAACTGCCAGATATATCCGAGTACAATTCCTCCAATCAGATTCGGTGTAAAAAAACCTGCCCGAAAGAAGTTCTGTCCCTTAATTCCTCTTGTCAAAAGATAAGCTATTGCAAATGCAATCACATTTACCAGTATCACAACTACAATGACATATTTAAAAGTCAGCAGCAGAGATGACCAGAACTGACTGTCCTGCAAAACGCCCGCAAAATTCTTAGGGCCGATAAAATTCTTTGTCTGCGATACCCCGTTCCAATCGGTAAATGTCAGATATACCCCATAAATAAATGGTATGATCACAACTGCAAAGAAACAAAACATTCCCGGCAGCGCAAAGATACAGAAATCTTTTCCTTTATTTTTTAAATTCATAATTTTACCCTCCTTCCTATTCCTGTTCTGCCCAATATTTTTCTATGACTTCTATTAATTCCTCTCTGTCGCATCTATCTGCCAGATATTTCTGCATTGCACTGCCCAGTACGGACCAGTGATCATTAGGTACAATTGCAGAAGCGTTGAAGGCGCTGCTTTCCTGAACATGCTCATAAATATCCCTGCTTAACGGATCCTCCGGCTCATATGGATTATTTTGAAACGGCGGAATTAAATTACAGGTCTTTACCAACATCTGCTGTCCAATTTCACTGTACACAATCCAGTTTAAAAACTCTTTTGCCGCGGCTTTTTCTGTTTCAGACGCCATCTGTCCGTCCAGCATCACCTGCTTTGAGGGCGACCCCTGAATCATCTGATTCGCAAAGTCCGTTTCATCATTACTCATAAAATATGGTAAAAAGCCATATTCATCCTCTTTCTTCGCTCCCGCTTCCTCAAGATTGGGCCATGCCCAGTTTCCGTTCAGCCAGAATGCCGTCTTTCCGTCTGCCAAGTCAATGGCCATTTCGTCATAATCCGCTCCCAGCGGGTCGCCCTTTGCCACATTGTACTTTTTCAATATATCAAACATATTGAGAAATCCGGACATGCGGTTATATTCTCTCAAATCCAGTTTTCCGGATTTAATCTGCTCTATCATTTCCTGTGCACCTTCCGTTGTTCCGTCATATGTTTCATAAACGTACTGCAACTGATGTGCCCCTAAAGACCAGTCCTCTTTTGCCACCGACACTGGTTTTTCGATGCCTGCCGCCACAAGCCTGTCCAAAATCTCTACCAAATCATCCTGTGTCCTAATGGAAGAAGGATCAAATGTTTCGCCCAATGCCTCTTCTATTACCTTTTTATTATAAATAAGACCCCTTCCCTCAATACACAATGGGAAGCTATAGATTCTTCCATTCACTTCCGTCAGATATCCTTCTGTCTCCTCTGTCCAGGCTTCTTCGGTCAAATCCTCCGCCTTTTCCTCTGCCAGTGCAATAACGTCTGTAGTATCCAGAATAGACAGTGTCGGCGGATTTCCGGAATTGTAAAGACTTACTACCTTTGTGTATGGGGAATCTCCGTCCGTAACCGGCATAACCTCTACATGAATGCCCGATTTTTCTTCAAACACAGCTGCCATTTCTTCCAGTGCAACCTGTATCTCCGCCTTGGAATTCAACAGTGTTATATTCGTCCCATTTAAATCGGTGTCATACCGGAATGTGTCTGTTGAAGTGTCAATCGTTATTTCCTCTTCTACCTCATTAGGATCATCCGGGTCGCTTGCAAATCCAAACCGACATCCCGTCAAGGTTGTGGCTGCAAGTGTAACCGTAAGTGCCGAGGCAATGATTTCCGCCGTTACTTTCTTTTTCATGAAGCTCTCCTCCTCATTATTTTTTCTGTTTTGCCTTTTGTGTAACCGGTAAAGTAACCGGTTACTTTATGGTTTTATCTTATCACTCAAACCAATGTCCGTCAACTACATTCTATCACTTTGTGAATACTTCCCGATTTTTGACACCAATATTTATACAGCTTTAACAAAACCGGTTACTTAACCGCTTACTCCTTGTACTCCCAACAAATTTCTGCTATACTTTTTCTATGATGTCAAGGCAAAAAATCCTTCGATAACGGAACACTCTTTTGCCACCGACATCCTTCCGAATCAAACTTCCATAAAAAGGACAATAATGTGATGAGACAAAAAAAGAATGTGACATTTGATGATATTGCAAAATATACAGGCTTTTCCAAAACAACCATTTCCAGATATTTTAACAATCCCGATTCCCTGACTTTGGAAAATCAGGAAATCATCTCAAAAGCACTGTCGGATTTAGATTACAAAGAAAATAAAGTGGCGCGGATTCTCGCAAACGGAAAAACAGAGTTTATCGGCATCATCATCCCAAACTTAATGAATCACTACTACTCTGAAATGCTGAATCAAATTCTGCTTACCTATGAACAATTTGGCTATAAATTTCTCGTTTTTATCGGAAACGAGCACGAGGCATCGGAACGGCAATATATTCAGGAGCTTCTTGCCTACCATATTGAAGGGCTGATTATTTTAAGCTTTACAATTCCATCCAGAGAACTTGCCGATTCAGGAATTCCCGTGGTAACCATTGAACGGGAGGATCAATATGTGTGCAGTGTCAACACTGACAACTACATGGGTGGTGTTCAGGCAACCAGCCTGCTTGCTACGCATAATTGTGACATTCTCATCCATATTAATTCGCCTACTCCCCCGGAAATCCCTTCTTATGGGCGTATCAGAGGTTTTCTTGATATCTGTGAGGAAAAACATCTGAACCACCGAATTATCTATAAAGTTTTTGGAAATACCTATGAGCTTATAGAGAAAAATCTCAGGGAAATACTAGAAGAACTGGAAATCTCCTATTCCGGTCAGAAAAAAGGGATTTTTATTTCCAATGATACTCATGCAAATGTTTTCTTAAATCTTCTTATAAAAAAATATGGCACTCTCCCCGATGACTATCTTATCATCGGTTTTGACGATTCGCCGATTTCCAGAGAAGCTGTCATTCCCATCAGTACCGTCGGACAGCAGATCAATAAGATTGCATATGAAGCCGTCAGCCTTCTTGTAGAACTGATGAATGAGCGAAAAAAAAGGAAACCGGTTCCTTTAAAAGAACCAATACATAAAATCATTACCCCCATTCTGATACGGCGCGATACTACGGAGCGATAGCATGAGATTGGATTCCGTCTCTCATTCTAACTCCCAAAGTGCTTTTTCACAAACCTACTTGACCCTATTCAAACGCTTCCACCTGTCCTGCACAAGGCAGAATACAAGCCCCAGGAGAATGCTGACACCCGTCACAATACCATAATGGACAGGGCTGTATTTCACCCATGCCTGCTGCCATAACAGCGTTTTTTTCAACCAGAAATTCACTAGCATATGCAGTAAAAACAGATAGGTGGACAGCCTGCGCAAAAGCTTCGCCGCGGAGTCCATCCGCTCCGGCAGAGAAATCCACGCAAGGGCCAGAAACAGACAGACCGCTGCTGCCGGGGTAAGCAGGTACATATCATGGGAACCCTCTCCCCAGGCTTTCCTCACCAGGTATTCTTCTCCAAACATTGCCGCTAAACATACCGTTGTCCACACTCCATAGGAATGCTGCCTGATTTTTCCCCGGTATTTCCACAAAAGATATCCCGCCGCCACAAAGGGAAAGCCGAAAAAGATACCGTTTCTGGTGGTGAGAAACCCCGCCTGGTAAAACTTTATCCCCGCTGCCACGGCAGGAACCCCATCAAAGGCATGGCGGTAGGAATTTCCCAGAACCCCTATGACATAAAGAAATACCGTGGCAGCTATCAGCGTCCTGTCCCCCCATTTTAAGACAGAGACGCAAACGTACAGCAATACCGCCGCCACCGCCGTTGCCAGAAGGTACCAAAGCTGTATGTAAGAACCGATAAGAAAAAAACGGCGCAGCATCTCCCCCGCATTTTCCGTAAAAGTCCTGTCCCCTTTCCAGAAACGCTCTAGCATCGGAAGACAATAGCACAGCGTCCAGAAAAGATACATTTTTAATATATGGAACAGATACTTTTTCGTCCGCTCCCTGTCACAGAGCTTTCCGCCCAGAAAAAAACCCGTACACAGGAAAAAGAAAGGCACTGCCATGCGGCATATCACCTGCTGAACTTCATGGGAAAGCCAGGGGCTGCAGTCCTCTAAGGGCGGAATGTGGATTGCCGCCACAAGAAAGGCTGCGATAAATTTTGCAAAATCTATGGCACGGTATTCCTTTTTTCCCGAAAGATACACCGGCTTCTTTTTCCTTACCTTTTTACAGAGAACGGGTACTGCCGCCATACAGCCGATGCTCCCCAGCCCTATCAGGCTAAGGGCTCCGCCTGCTTTCAGATACGGCGTACCGTAGGTCAGTCTGATTTCATGGCTGCCCTCCGGCACTAAGATTGCCATAAACATGGTGTCCGCCTGCAAAATCTCCGTCTCTTCACCGTCCACATAAGCATCCCACCCGGTGCTGTAGGGCAGGGTGAGGCAGAGCAGTTTTTCTTTGTCCACGGAAATCTCTCCTGTCACCTCATTTGTTCCAATGTTGACAGCCTCTAACGTTTCCTGCACGAATGCTCCCCCCTGCCCTGTTTCCATAGGCTGTGCCGCCACACGCATTTCCTCAAAATAATAGGTGCCTGTCTCCTGAAATTCCACCGTAATCTCCTCCGGCGCTTCTTCCCGGTAACCCATATTAATAAGGAAATCCGTCACCCCGCTGTAAAAATTGTTTTCGTCCGTCAAAAATGTTATTTTTTTCGACACTGCCCCGCAGGTGACCTGGATATGGAGACGGCTCTGGGGTTTCTTCTTTAACCCCTCATTCCCCTTATAGTCAAGCCCTTCAAAGATAAAGTAGGTTTCACTCTCCGGCAGCCCGTGAAACTTCATCGTCACCCTGGCATTTTCTTCCTCCACGGCAATTCCACCCTCTACCCACCGGGCGCCTTTTATCTCTGTAACTTCACAGGGCAGATTTTCATCGGTAAAAACCGGGTCTGCCAGGGTAAGGTTCTCCGGCAGCCCGCCGTCCTCTACCACAATACCCTGCAACAGAGCCTGCTGCTTTTCCGTCACCGTCATTTTCTCGTACTGTTCCCTGGAAATATAGGTATCACTGGCAAACCCCAGGGGCAGCACATCATCACTCTCATAAGCGGCAGCCGCCACCTCATACTGGCTTCCCTTTCCCAGTGTTCCCCGGTTAATGAGAGTATCATAGCCATAGGGAAGAAGCCCCCTATTTTCCTCCGGCACCACAAAATATTTTACTCCCGCCAGCCTGTCTAACAGAGTTCTTCCGTCTAAGCCGGAGTAGCAGAAGTCTCTGGTCTGGTTTAAATACATTTCCCGCTGGAACTCGTTGATATAGGGATTGGCAAGACTGAAATAATAGGAAACCCCATAAAGCCCCAGCTGCATGGCAGTATTTTTCCATTCCTCTGCCTGTAGGGACTCATAGCGCCAGACGGTATCCGAGCCGTCCTTTGCCGCATTTTTTACAAGGCTGCCCGCCGCATCATCCGTCAGCATGTGGTAAGCCTCTCCCCTGTCTGCAAATTCCTCCACATACCCTTCCGCCCAGGGGGCATATTTCACCCAGCCCTGATAGACAAGCTCCACCATTACCACCGCCAGGAGAACTCCCTTATAAAGCGCTTTTTCCTTCGTCTTTTTCCTTGTGCCGATGATAAGCCCCAGCAGCACCGCAAACATCACCAGTGCTGCCACCAGATAGCGTTTCTGGCTTTTGGTACAAATCACCAGACAGAGAAGCATATAGAGCCCCCCTGCCACCAGCAGCTCCACCCTCTTTTTCTTCTGCATTTCCATAATCTGAGGGTACATTTTCACGGCAATAAAGGATACTAACATGGAATATGCCCACACGAAACGGTTAATCACATAGCCGCCGCCGTTTAACACCAGCCCGCCGTAAGGCAGAAGCAGCAACAATGTCATAAATACAAAGGCAATCCGAAGCCCGGTGTACTTCCTCCGATTGCTCAAAAGAAATATCGCAGCCACCAAAATCAATCCCGTATACCCCAGTTCGCTCCAGTATCCGGCTCCCCCGATGAGAAAGCCGGAAAGGAATTTCCGATAGTAGGAAAAGGGATAAAGTATCGAAAAGTCATGCTCCGCCCCTGCTCTCCCGGTGGAAAGAGTCATCATCACCACCGGCAGCAATATCACGGAAACCGACGCTAAAGCCGCTAAGGAATAACCCACAAATTTCCCCACCCACTTCAAAACGTTTTTTAACTCTATTTTTCGGAAAATCATCAGATACCGCAGCAACGCATAGCCCACCACGAAAATACAAATCATATAGGCAAAATAAAAACTGCTGACGGTGGAAACTGCTAACATGCCAACGTAAAGCCACGGTTTCTCTTTTTTATAAATCTTATCTACTCCGATAAGAATCAACGGCAGATATATCATGGGATTCAGAAAATAAGGGTGGCGCATCGCCACAATCGACCAGGAGCAAAAGGTATAAACCAGTGTCCCTAACAGCATGCAATAGGGTTCCTGTCCATGATACCTGCAATAAGCGGAAAAGGAAAGTCCCGCCAAATACAGTCTGAAAAGCACAAGACCACAGTAAAAACCCTCCATGTACTGTTCTCCCGGCACAAAGACCGACAGTAAATTCAGCGGGTCCCCTATCACATAATAGTGCAGTGTCGTCAAAATGTCAGAACCCATGCCAATGCTCAAATCCCACAGCGGAATCTCAAGCCTGTGCTCCGCTGTCAGTGTATGTATGATGTCAAGCAGCCATCTGCGATAATAAAGCAGTGCATTAAAATGCTGCTGCAGACCGTCCGGCACCCACACGAAGCTCTTTTTATATAGAAGAAAAACAGAAAAGATTGCCGCCGCCATGACAGCAAAACAAAGAGTATAAGCAAAAAAATACCACTTCCTGCCCTTTCCGTTGATTGAAAAACCTTTTTTCATTTTCTCTCAAATTCCTTTCCATAAAGGATATCCCCGAAATCCCCCCGAAACAGCCTATTTATCTTATCACTGCCAGTGCCGAAAATCAACTGTTACTGCTTCCTTCCCGTTTTATAGGAAACACAAAAAAACATTGCGTTTCCTATACTTAAAAAGAACAGGATTGCCGCCTTTTTTTCTGCGACAATCCTGTTTTGCTGCATATCTCCCGGCTTTCCCTGCCGTTATTTTCCAGCAATGCCGGACTGCTTTTAACCTCTGCCGTTATTCGTAACGCAGTGCATCGATAACCTCCATCTTTGAGGCTTTGTTTGCCGGATAATATCCGAAGAAAACGCCCGTCAGCATAGAGAAGAACAGGGAGAGCATAATCGCCTGCCCGGAGGGGTGTACCGAAAGAATAATGTAATCGGAATACTCTGCATACATACTCTGAATGACAGTGCCCGCCACCATACCTAACAGGGCGCCTACGCCCACGCCAATCAATACGCCGATAAGGCCGCCGATAAGACACAGCACAATCGCCTCAATAACGAACTGCATTTTAATGGTACGGCGTTTCGCTCCCAGTGCCATACGCACACCGATTTCCCTGGTCCGCTCGGTAATGGAAACTAACATGATGTTCATAACACCCACACCGCCTACAATCAGTGAAATTGCTGCAATACCGGAAACCGCCACCGTAATGACGCCGAGCACCGTATTTATCATTCCCATATCAGACTGCATGTTATAGGTATAAATATAAAATTTCTGATTATTTGCGTAAATCTCGTCAAAATAGCTCTGAATATGCACGGTTGCCTGCTCCACATCCGCTAAAGGCGTCAGCAGCAGATTGAAATATTCATATCCTGTCTGCTCCGCTCCCTGCAGCTTAAAACAAGTCTGCAGCGGTATCATCAGCTCCGTCACACGGTCCTTTTCCGCAACCGTATTGTCTACCCTTCCAAAAAGCGCCTGATTATATTCATAAACCCCCACTATGGCAAAGTCATAGATACTTCCGTCGGAAGTTGCCACAGACACAATCTCACCAATAGGGCTCTTCTCTCCAAAATAACGCTTTGCCATGGTATCCGCTATCACGCAGACACGCTTCTGTCCCGCATTATCCTCTTTGGTAAGGCAGCGTCCGGAAGCCATTTTTAATTTCATATAATCTAAATATTCCGGTGTGATACCGTTAATATTGACATTGGCATAATTGTCCGAATCCGCTTCATCCGTGATTTTACCGGAACCAAGGTATTGCTGTGCTGCCACACCGCTGACTTCATCGGGATAAGCCTCCACTAACCCGTCAATCATCTCCTGTGTCACATAATCCTCTTCTTCCATCTCCGGATAAACCCACGTTGCCCATGCCTCTTCGTCATCATCTTCCGGATATCTTGCCTGCACATAAGCAGAGACGGTATTCCCTCCCAGAGAATTTAAGGTTGCCGTTAAGGTGCTCTGGATGGAACCACCAATTGTAGTAATAATAATCACGGAACTGATACCGATAATGATACCCAGCATGGTCAGCAGGGAACGCATCTTATTGCTGAAAATACTGGTAACTGCCTCTTTGATGTTTTCGATAAACATCAGTGCTCACCTCCCTTGTCTGCCACAATATCTCCGTCAAGCAGTGTCACAATCCGCTGTGTCTCGGAGGCCAGCTCCTGGGAATGGGTGATGAGTACAATGGTCTTTCCCTGCTCCTCATGAAGCTTATGGAACAAATCCATCACCATATGCCCTGTTTTGGAATCCAGGGCTCCGGTGGGCTCATCCGCCAAAATGATTGCCGGGTCGTTTATCATGGCTCTGGCAATCGCCACACGCTGTTTCTGACCGCCGGAAAGCTCGTTGGGACGGTGTCCTGCACGTTCTTCCATTCCCACCATGGCAAGCATTTCCATGGCGTGCTCCTTGGCGTTTTTTGTTTTCTTTTCTCCGTACATCAGGGGCACCATCACATTTTTCAGTGCATTTGCCCTAGGCAGCAGATTGAAGTTCTGGAATACAAATCCAATCCTGCGGTTACGGATGGCGCTGCGCACCTCATCCGTCATGCTGTTGACGTCCTGCCCTTCTAAATAGTAGGTGCCCGCAGTCTGTCGGTCTAACACGCCGATAATGTTCATCAGAGTACTTTTTCCGGAACCGGATTCACCTACGATGGAAACAAATTCGCCCTTATGTACATCGAGGTTTATCCCATGGAGAATTTCAAGCTCGTTGGGTTTTCCCTCATAATATGTCTTTACAATATTTTCCATTCGGATTACTGGTTCACTCACTACTCCATAACCTCCGCATCTGTTCCCATCATGTTCATGCTGTCACCGGAGTACATCTGGTCTGCCGTAAATACCTGACCCTCTGTCACAGTGCCTGCATAATCATAAAACATCCTGTCACCTTCTTTTAAATCACCGCCGGTCACTTCCGTGTAATAGTCGACTTCCTCTCCCACTTCGATGTTTTTGCGGACTGCCGTGGCAGAACCGTCCTCATTGGTTTCTGCTACTAACACATAGGTGCTGCCGTTTTCATCCGTTTTTACTAAATCATAGGGAATTGCTAAACATTCCCCTTTTTCCTTTACCATGATTTTCGCCTTAGCGTCCATTCCGATTAATAAGTCGGCGCTTTCAATGGTAATCTCCACGGAGTATCCGCCTGTACCGCCGCCTGAACTGCCGTCTGCCGCACTGCCGCTGCTCTTTACCCGAACCACACGGGTCACTTCGCCGTTTATCTCTTCGTCCCCGGTTGCCTCGGAGGTAATAGTGGCTTTCATGCCCTCCTGTACCTTTAGGATATCTGTCTCGCTGACGGTTGCCACAATTTTCAAGGAACTGGTGTCCTCAATGGTAAGCATGGTTGTTTTTTCGGAATTGATATCTCC
Organism: Lachnospiraceae bacterium; assembly: GCA_021770785.1. Lineage (GTDB taxonomy): Bacteria > Bacillota > Clostridia > Lachnospirales > Lachnospiraceae > Roseburia. The sequence continues at coordinate 50,777 of JAETQH010000003.1, read as the reverse complement.
CACACGTACATTCACCGCTGTTACCACGCCGCTGCAGGGCGCTGTAACCGTACAGTCCTCTAACTGCTCCCGGAGGTTCTTTAACGTATCCTGGGAAGTGTTGTCATCATTTTTGTATTTATCTAACTCCACCGCTGTCTTTGCTGCTTCAACGGCACGGTTGGTAGTCTCTAATATCTTGTCATAATTCTCCTGTGCGCTCTCTAACGCTCTCTGCGCTGCCTGTAAGGAGGCAAAATCGCCCTGTCCGCTGTCATAACGCACCTCTGCGCCGTCATAATCCTCCTGTGCCTGGCTGATGGCTTTCATCGCCTCGTCTAACTGGGTTGCCTGGTCGGCAATAGCTTCCTCCACGCTCTTGGCGTTGGTTCTGCTGTTAATGGAATTTACCGCATTGGTGTTGGAAACCGTCTTTTCTAAATCTGCGATGCTCTCCTCAATGGAGGTGGCATCTAAGGTACACAGCACATCTCCCTCTTTTACAACATCTCCCACCTGTACGTTAACTGCCGTAATCTCCGATACTGCCTTAGACACAATGTTGGTGCTGCTGGCGCCGGAAATGGAACCTTTCAGGGCAATGGTGTCGGAAAGGTCACGTTTCTGCACCTCTTCCACCTCTACCATATTCATCACTGCCTCCACCTGCTTTGTCATGTTCCTAAGAGCATTTCCAATGATTGCCACTAACACCACTACTATGATAAGTACCACAATCAAAATGGTTTTCTTTTTCTTTTTGGGCTTTAATGCCACTGCCTGCGTTTGATTATTCTTGTCTTTCATCATCATTTCTCCCTTTTCTTGTCTGCAATTTGCCTGTTGACTGCGCTCATTTTATCACAACATTTGCCAAAAATGCGGCTCTTAAGAAAGACTTAAGAAATCTTAATTTTTTCTATCGTATTTCTTCCCCGCTTCTAAAGATAGTTCGATGGGACAGCTTTCTTACCACCGCTCTTGTGTCACTGTAATAATACAATTAATTGTTTTGACTGTCAATATTTTTTTGTTTCTTGTTCTGCTCCTCACGGAAAAAGAACATCATTTCCCTCGTAAGGCTCAGTCCCTCCGAATCATCGGGAATATCCCTGTAATCCACCCACTCCGCCAGAGAAAGCTCATTTTCATCTAAGTGAATCGCCTCATGCTCCTCCAGCTCGCAGAAATACCCCAGCAGAAGATTGCTGTCAAAGCCCCAGGGCTGGCTTTTATAGTACCGGATATTCTTCACATGAAGTCCCACTTCCTCCTCCACTTCCCTTTTCACGGTCTCCTCCGCCGTCTCCCCGATTTCCGTAAAACCGGCAATAAGGGCATAGCGCTTATACTCCCGGTTGGCATATTTTGTCATCAGAATTTTTTCCCCGTCCGTCACCCCCACAATCACCGCCGGGGCAATCTTAGGGAACACCTGGTTCTTACAGCAAGGGCATTGCAGCATCCTCATTTCCCTGCTATGTATTAATTTTTCGCCGCACCTGCCGCAGAAACGGTTATCCCTGTACCAGCCGTACAAATGCCATGCGGTGGCAGCCGTAAACACCTTTTCCCTTGGGCGCATGGTCCTCACCGCAAACATTTTATGCCAGCCAAAACCTGAAATTTCACAGTTTTCCCAAAAATCTGCAAGAAAATAATCTTCTGTGTCGATGGAAAAGAGGTAGATGCACTCCGGCAGCTCCTTTTGTTCTTTTCGGCAGGCAGCTTTAAACTCCCCGTAGCTTAAATAGGTGATTTCTTCCCCTGCCTTTAAAAAAATCCTGTTTTCCTGAAATGCCAGTATATAACTGTCCTCCGACGGTATTTTATTCCGGTAAGCGTTGTTTAACTGTAACGGTGCAATATCCTGTATCATAATCCTGTCCCCTCAAAAATCCTTTCTGCCAATACAAATATTCTGTAAAAATTTTTAAAGGGCTGCTGCAAAATTTTTTATTTTGCAACAACCCTTAGTCGTCCTTAAAAGCTCTCTAACAAGCCGGAAATACCGCCTTCCTCATAGATGCCCTTATAATAAGCCACTTCCTCCTGTATCAGTTCATCAATGACCCGCATTCCCAAAAGTTCTACCGGAGCTTTATCGTCCGTCATAAGGTAATCCCCCGGTTCGTAAACCGCCAGATTTTCTTCCACGGTCTCCATCAGCCCTGCCAGCCCAACGTCTGCAAGGGAATCCCGGTTCTCAGAAAAATAAGCCAGCATTTCCGGGTTATTAGAGGCAAACAGCTCACGATTAGTAGCGCCCCGCACATCCACCGTATAAACCTCAGAAAAGACAGAGGCAATGGTATCCGCTAAATACTGGTTGATATTTCCCTCCTTGTTTCCCCTCATGTTCATATTGACCACCATGACTCCGTCCTCTTTCAGATGGTCTTTCACCAGAGAAAAGAACTCCACGGAGGACATCTGAAAGGGTATGGTAATATCCTGGTAAGCATCCACCATAATCACATCATAGGTTTTATCCACTGCATTTAAGTATGCCCTGCCGTCATAGGTGGTAACTGCTACTTCCTCCGGCAGCTCAAAATAAGTGTGTGCTAAACCTGTAATTTTCTCGTCAATCTCCACACCCTCAATGGGCATATCCCCGAAATATTTTTTACACTGGGTGGCGTAGGTGCCCGTTCCCATGCCGAGAATCAGCATTTCACAGTCCCCCTTTGCCCCGGTCTTTGTCATAAGAGGCGCCGCCATGGCGTAATCGTAATACATTCCGGTAAGCCCGTCACCCTTCACTAACACCGACTGTACCCCGAACAGTACGTTGGTGGAGAGAATCACATTCCTCTCATTTTCTTTCACCTGCAAATAATTATAAACGGATTCCCCCTCATACGCCAAACCCGTTTCCCAGAAAGCAAAGCTGTTAGAAGCTCCCAAAACACAGCAGAGAAGGAACGCCGCCGCAGAAACGCCGCTTTTTACTTTTCCCCTTTTCCCGCTGATAAAATAAATCAGGGAAAGCAGAATTAAAATCCCGGCAAAAATCAAAAAGGTAACAGAGGTCCCCACGGAGGGTATCGTCACAAAGGTGGGCACGAAAGTCCCTATGATACTGCCGATGGTGTTAAAGGCTCCTAAGTTTCCCACGGTTTTGCCGCTGTCCGCTAAGCTGTCCACCGAATATTTCGCCAGGGAAGGGGTGACGGTTCCCAACAGAAACAGCGGAAATACAAACACCACCATACATGCCGCAAAAGCCGCCCCTATCAGGAAATTGCTGTTTACCGTAAAAATGAGCAGTGCGGAGATTCCCAATATCACATATTTCCCTAACACCGGAATCGCGGCAATCCACACCGCCGCAATCAATATCCTGCCGTAGAGCTTATCCGGGTCCGGATTTTTATCCGCACTTCTCCCTCCGTAAATATTTCCCAACGCCATGGCAATCATAATGGTTCCTATGATAATCGTCCATACAATCTGGGAAGAACTGAAATAGGGGGCAAGCAGTCTGCTAGCCCCTAATTCCACCGCCATCACGGACATTCCCGCAAAAAATTCGGTGAGATATAAAAATAACTTATTCTTTAAAATCGCTGATTGTCTCATATTTTCCCGTTCCTATGCCCTTATCACGGTACGAATTTTACCGCCGTCCCGTAGGCAATCACCTCGGCAGCCCCCTGCATGATGGCAGAGGATGCGTAACGGATATTGACGATGGCGTCCGCACCTAAATTCTCCGCCTCTTCCACCATCCGCTTGGTAGCTAAGGCTCTCGCCTCATTCATCATATCATTATACGCCTTTAACTCACCACCCACAAGGGTTTTAAAGCCCTGAGTGATATCTTTTCCGATATTCTTGCTCTGGATGGTACTGCCTTTCACCATGCCAAGCATCTCTAAATTTTTTCCGCTGATATAATCAGTATTTACTAAGATCATCTTCTTCACCACTCCTTATCTCTTTGATTCGTTCTGACAACATGGCAAGGGCTACCCCCGCCAATGCCAGCGGCACCACAGCAAGCAGCACCTTTACCGTTACGGGTATCTCCGGCAGCAGAAAACATACTGCCGCAATCACCACATAATACACAATCAGCACACCAGCGATGATAATCGGTGCCACCATCTTTTTCCGATGATTATTATTCATTGCCCTGTTCTCCTTTCATGTATTATCTGGTTAATACAATAATACATATGAGACGTTTTGTCAATATCATTCTGCAAAATTTATTTTCCTGAGATAAATACCCGGAATCCGATTTACAGGATTTTTGTGGTCCACTTAGAGCAGTCCCAGACCTCATTGACAATATCCCGGTAAAACTCCGGCTCATGACAGATGAAAAGAACCGTTCCGCGGTACTCCTTCAACGCCCGCTTCAGCTCTTCCTTGGCATCCACGTCCAGGTGGTTGGTGGGCTCGTCAAGAAGCAGGACATTGGTGCTGCGGTTCATCAGTTTGCAGAGACGCACCTTCGCCTGCTCGCCGCCGCTTAACACCCGCACCTGGCTCTCGATATGTTTGGTGGTAAGGCCGCATTTTGCCAGCGCACTGCGGACCTCGTACTGGGAAAAAGCGGGGAATTCTTCCCAGATTTCTTCGATACAGGTATTCTTATTTTCCCCTTTGATTTCCTGCTCAAAATAGCCAATCTCTAAATTTTCCCCTAATTCCACCTCGCCCTTCAATGCCGGAACCAGCCCTAAAATACTCCGCAGCAGCGTGGTTTTTCCGATACCGTTGGCTCCGATTAAGGCAATCTTATTCCCCCGCTCTAAAGAAATGTTAAGGGGCTTCGACAGCGGCTCGTCATAGCCGATGACAAGGTTCTTCGTCTCAAAAATATATTTTCCCGGCGTGCGCCCTAACCGGAAGGAAAATTCCGGCTTCGGCCGCTCCGTGGCAAGCTCGATGACCTCCATCTTGTCTAACTTTTTCTGGCGGGACATTGCCATGTTCCTGGTTGCCACCCGCGCCTTGTTCCTCGCCACAAAATCCTTTAACTCGCTGATTTCCTGCTGCTGTTTGCGGTACGCCGCCTCAAGCTGGGATTTCTTCACCTCATAGACTTCCCGGAACTTATCATAATTTCCCACGTAGCGGTCAAGGTGCTGATTCTCCATATGGTAAATGATGTTGATGACATCATTTAGGAACGGAATATCGTGGGAAATCAGGATAAAGGCGTTTTCATATTCCTGTAGGTAACGTTTCAGCCAGGCGATATGCTCCTCGTCTAAATAATTGGTGGGCTCGTCAAGAAGCAGAATCTCCGGTTTTTCTAACAGCAGCTTCGCTAACAGCACCTTCATACGCTGCCCGCCGCTCAAATCCGTCACATTATGGTCAAGGCCCAAATCCAGCAGCCCTAATGCCCTCGCCACTTCCTCCACTTTGGCGTCGATGACATAAAAATCATGAAGGGTCAGCATGTCCTGAATGACTCCCAGCTCCTCCATCATGGAATCCATTTCCTCCGGCGCTGCCTCCCCTAAGGAGTCGCAGATCCGATTCATTTTCTCTTCCAGTTCAAAAAGCCAGGCAAAGGCGGATTTTAACACGCTCTCGATGGTCATGCCCTTTGTCAGGGTGGAATGCTGGTCTAGATAACCTACCCGGACATTTTTCGCCCACTCTACTTTTCCCTCGTCCGGCTGTAGTTTTCCGGTGACGATATTCATAAAGGTAGATTTTCCTTCGCCGTTGGCTCCCACTAAACCGATATGCTCTCCCGCTAACAGACGGAAAGAAACGTCGTCAAAGATGGCCCTGTCGCCAAAGCCGTGGGTTAAATGTTCTACGTTTAATATGCTCATGTTGCTTTTCCTTAATCTAATATGTTCACTTACCGTTTCAAAATAATTTATGCTTCTTCTCTCACATTATCTTGCTGTATTCAGCCAAAACACTGCATTTATGCTATATTCAGCATTTTCTTTGTCTTTTTGAACACATGGAAATATGCCGGGAATAAAAAAGCATCGGCAAAAATCCATGCGATGGGACTTGCAAAGCAGGCAGCCGGGAACCCGAAAATAGGGACGAATATGAAGCCCACTAAGGTTCTCGCAGCCATCTCACAGACCCCCGCTAAGATAGCAAATTTACTGTAACCCATACCTTGTATCAAAAATCTTACGATATTGACAAAGGCAAGGGGAATATAAAACGCACTGTTAATCAACAAAAATAAATATACATTATCAATGACCTGTGTCTCGGCACTCTCCACAAAGAACAATGCCAGATGCCGCCCCGTAAGGGCCAATACACCAAAGGCAAGGATAGAATAGCCAATTCCTAACACGGAGCAGGATTTCAGCCCTGCGGAAATACGCTCTAACTTTTTGGCGCCTACATTCTGTCCGCCGTAGGTTGCCATGGTGGAGCCTAGGGCATCGAAAGGACAGCAGAAAAACATGCCGATTTTACTTCCCGCTGTCATGGACGCCACGGCATTAGAGCCTAAGGTGTTGACGGCGCTCTGTAAAATAACGCTTCCGATGGCTGTGATGGAATACTGTAAGCCCATGGGGACTCCCATGCCGCAGAGAGTTTTCATATAGGAATAGTTGACGCTGCGCTCCTTCGCATCCGGATGCAGGATGTCAAATTTTTTCCAGCTGTAAATCAGGCAGCCTGCACCGGAAACACCCTGGGAAATGACTGTGGCAAGGGCTGCTCCCGATACGCCTGTATGAAAGCCTACGATAAATACCATGTCCAACATGATATTTAACACAGAGGCAAGCACCAGAAATACTACCGGGGTCTTACTGTCTCCCATGGAACGGATGATTCCCGCCACCAGATTATAGAGATACGTCACCGGAATCCCGATAAAAATAATCACAATGTAACTGTACGCCCCGTCTATAATATTCTCCGGCGTCTGCATTAATTTCAGAATCGGACGGCAGAATACCACCGTCACCACTGTCATAACCGCAGCAAACACCACCGCCAGATAAATGGCATTCATCATAAACGCCCGCAGTCCCCGGTAATCTCCTGCACCAAACTTATGGGCTAAGGGAAGGGCAAAACCGTTACAGACGCCCATACAAAATCCTATGATTAAAAAATTCAAAGCCCCGGTGGAGCCCACCGCCGCTAAGGCATCCACACCTAAAAAACGTCCCACAATCAGGGTGTCCATCAGATTATAAAACTGCTGAAATAAAAATCCAAACAGCAACGGCACCGAAAATCCCAAAATCAGCTTCATGGGAGAGCCCACTGTCATATCCTTTGTCATAACAATAATACCTCTGTCTAATCTGTAAAATATTTTTCAAACACTTCAAAAAAGCTGTCCGTGGAGATTGTCCCACTGGTATCCAGCTCTAAATTTTCCCACAGCTCCTGATTTAAATCCGAGGAAAGCCCGAACACATAGGTGTTGTAAACATCATCAAACGCCTCTTTTTCTCTTTTCTCCACAATGTTGGATTTGTTCGCCTCCGTCAGTTCCTCGTTGTATTTGTTCAGGCATTTCACAAAATAATAGCCGCCGTCGGTCTCTATTTTCCCGGAAATCTCACCGTCGTCTAGCTGAAAGGCAACCTGCTCCACTTCCTCCGGCAGCTCATCCCGTGACACAGTCACCTGAATTGCCGAAAGCTGGTTATAATTATTCGCCACAGACGCAAAATCATCACCGTTCTCAAGCCTCGCTGCCACCTCCGCTGCCTTTGTCCCGTCCCTGACAAAAATCTGCATCATCTCAATCACCCTCGCCTCGTCATCGCTGACCTCTTCATTGACGCTGCTGGTAAGGGACTGGTAGAGCTTCCGGGCTAGGGCATAGTGGGAGTAATACTCTAAAATATCACTCTCCGTCACGCCTAAATACTCGATTTCCTCCTGGGAAAGCGAGGCATAATATTCTTTTGCCGCCTCTCCCGCCTGCGCCATTTCTTCCTCTGTCAGCGCCACGCCCTGGCTTTCCGCTAACAAATCCATCGTCACCACATAGGCTAATTTCTCCAAGGTGATGTCTTTCACATATTTTTCTAAGGAATTTTCCCCAAAATCATGTTTCCACAGGTCAATGCCGTATGCCGTCCCATAGATATTCTGGTAATTCGTCAGATACACCCTCGCCTCTTTCAGACCGCATGCCGTTTTATTAATTTTAAATACCTGTTTATCTGTCAGTGTGCCGGAAACCACGATTTCCCGGTTTCCAATCCTGCATCCCCCAAGCAGAAGGGACATGCAAAGGACACACACTGCTACCCGCAATCTATTTTTCTTCATCTGTATTTACCCTGTATCTCTGTTATCCCAGCTTCGCTAAAATGCTCCTTGCTACGGAAATACCATTGGCGGATGCCTGCTGCAGCCCTCTTGTGACAGAAGCGCCGTCGCCGATGGCACGCAAGCCTTTTACATTAGTCTCAAAGTCATCGTTTACCACCACTTTATTGGAATAGAATTTCACCTCCACGCCGTAAAGCAGCGTCTCATCACTGGCAAGCCCCGGCGTCACCTTGTCGAGCGCCATAATCATTTCCTCAATATCCACCATGATACGGTGGGGAAATACCAAAGATAAATCTCCCGGTACTGCGTCCTTCAAAGTGGGAATCAGGTTATTTCTGCAAAGCCGCTCCTCCGTGGTGCGCCTGCCCCGCTTAAAATCGCCGAAGGTCTGGACTAAAATTTTCCCGTCACAGAGCATGTTGGAAAGCTGCGCAATCTGTTTGCCGTACTCAATGGGCGTCTTAAAGGGTTTCGTAAAGTTTTTGGACACAAGCACCGCAAAATTGGTATTGTTGGTTTTTAACTCTTTGGATTTATAAGCATGCCCGTTTACCACCGCAAGCCCGTTGTCATAATATTCCGTTGCCACTTCCCCGGAAGGGTTTGTGCAGAAAGTGCGCACCTTATCATCAAAGGTAGGAGTATGGTACACCAGCTTTGCCTCATAGAGGTTTTCATTCAGAAATTCCATGATTTCATCCCGGACTTCCACCCGGACGCCGATATCCACCGTCCCCACCTGCGTCTCAATGCCATGCTTCTCGCAGATATGGGCAAACCAGTCTGCCCCTTCCCGTCCTACGGCAGAAATCACCTCCCGCGCAAAATAAGTCTCGTCTTTCTCCGTAACCAGACCTTTTACCTCGCCGTCTTCCATGATGATATCCTTTACCATGGTGTTAAATTCCATCTCTACCCCGGCGGCAAGCAGATGCTCCTGTAACCTGGAATAAATTTTATACCCCTCCTCCGTTCCCAGATGGCGGATAGGGCACTCGATTAATTTCAGGTTAGCATTGATGGCTTTCCTGCGGATTTCCCGGATTTCCTTCTCCTTGTCCATCCCATACACCCTGGTATCCGCTCCGAATTTCAAATAAATATCATCGGATTCCTTTAACAGTGCAACCGTTTTGTCATAACCTAAAATTTCCGGCAGATTTCCTCCCACATCCGGGGAAAGGGATAATTTTCCGTCTGAAAATGCTCCCGCTCCGGCAAAGCCTGTGGTAATGGAACAGGGCTTGCAGCCCACACAGACCTTGGTATTCCGCTTCGGACAGGTCCGTTTTTCAATGGGACGCCCTTTCTCTATCATCAGTACTTTTAAATCACTTTTTTTCTCCATCAGCTCGTAAGCGCAAAAGATACCGGAAGGTCCGGCTCCGATAATAATTACATCATAATTTTTACTCATAGATACCTCTTCCTTATGCCTCTACAATCAAAAATCTCCCGTCCGGCAGGGCGAACACTTCCTCCGCTTCCGCCAGTTCCTCATTGCTCATGCCAAAAATATCTGCTCCCTCGTCCTCAAAATATGCCCTGACTTCCTTGATATTTTTGCAGACAACTGCCATACAGTCCTCTAAAAATTCCTCCGCCTCCTCCGGAGTTTCCGCTACATTTTCCGGGAAAAGCTGCGTCTGGTTTGCTAAAAAATATTCGATTACTTTTTTATCGTATTGGCTCATGTTTTATTTCCTCTTTCTGAAATACTACTCCGCAGTGTGGGTTCGAGAAACTTTGATTCTAAAGTTCTACTCCGCAGTGCACGTTCGAGAACCCTTGGTTCTCTCACTGACGGGCATTCGCCCTATCAATCTGAGCAGATACAACTATTTTTGTGCAAGCACAAATAGTTGTATCTGTTCAGATTGGCACTGCTCATTGCTAACGACATTTTACCATAAATACCAGTCTATTCCAAGCTTCTTTAGTTCCCGGTAGATGGCAGAAACCGGCAGCCCCACCACATTATTATAGTCGCCTTCGATTTTGTCAACATAAATAGCGCATTTTCCCTGAATCCCATAGGCGCCCGCCTTATCCATAGGCTCCCCGGTGGCAATATAGCGCTCTATTTCCCCGTCGCTCATCTTGCGCATAGTCACCGCTGTTTTCTCATAAAAGGTATGTTCCCCTGCCTTACCGGATTTGCTCATAAGGACAATGGTCACTCCGGTATATACTTCGTGGGTTCTGCCGGAGAGCAGCCTTAACATTCTTGCGGCGTCTGCCTCGTCCTTCGGCTTTCCCAAAATCTGACTGTCTGCAGCTACCACCGTATCGGCGCCAAGTACCATAATATCCTGCGGGGTCATCAATTCCCGGTGAGTATCCCCATATTGCTTTACCATTGCCGCCACTTCTCTCGCTTTCTGTGCCGACAACTCCGATACCGCCTCATGGGGCAGGGTGCCGGTAATCATTTCCTCTCCCTTTGCAGGGCATATCTCAAAGGAAATACCGATTTGTTCTAATAATTCTCTGCGCCTTGGGGAGGCAGAAGCTAAAATGATTTGTCCCATAATCCTATTTTCGTCTCCATTTCATCCATAATAACAAACATTCCCACGCCATCGGGCTATGGCAATTCGAAATAGATTATACCACTATTCCATTTATTTTCCCAGAGAAAGCGCTTCTTTCCAATCTGCTTCTTTAAAGCCCGGCAAAACCGTGTTTTCCGTTACTAACAGCGGACGTTTTACCAGCATCCCGTCAGTGGCAAGGAGAGCATATTTTTCCTCCAACGTCATGGACGGGAGTTTGTCTTTTAGCTGCATTTCCTTGTAGAGCATACCGCTGGTGTTAAAAAATTTCTTGATGTCAAGGCCGCTCTTTTCGTGCCAGGTTTTTAATTCCTCCGCGGTGGGGTTGTCCTCCTTGATGTGGCGCCCGGTATAGGTGATGTTGTTTTCGTCCAGCCATTTTTTAGCTTTTTGGCAGGTGGTGCATTTGGGGTAATAAATAAATGTCATTGTTTTGGGTTCCTTTCTTCCTTTTGTTTATTTTTTAGTTTTTTTGGATGGGGACGCTTGGAACTGTCCGCCTGCTCCTGCAGACACGCTCTCGCTCCCCAAGAACACAGCGGATACTAGGCTCGAAAAGACCTCGCCAAGTACCGGTGTCCTTGGAAGGGTCTGCCGGAGCAGGCGGACAGTTCCAAGCTGTTTATCGAATAAAATTACAAAGTATAACGCCGTGGGGGAAAGACAGGAACGCCAAGGGGGAATTCCTAACTGTCAGCGGGTGGGACGTTACTGGCAATATAGTCCAACGGGCAAATAAGCAAAGCGTTCTCAATAAATTATGAACGTACCAGTACACCAGCCCAGCGTCCTCCCCTCGCGGCGATAACCTACACCGGATTAGGGCGGAAAAAGGGCTGTCGATAACCGGGATTGGCATGGGGCACGAAAAATGGTCTGCTGTTGTGACTATGGGAAGAGATTAGATGTTCTTAGAAATCTGCTGAATTTCCAGTAACGCCCAGCCACGGACGGCTGGGCGAGGTACAACGGTGCCAGGGACGGCGCCTTTGTACCGTTTACGTCCCTTGCCGAAACTTTGGAGGCAGATTTCTTAGAACATCTTATCTCTGGACATCGGAACAACAGCAGACCATTTTTCGTGCCCCATGCCCCACTCACTTATCCCAGCCCCTTTTTCCGCCCTAATCCGGACACACCGCCTCCCCCGCGCCTCACATCGGCACCGCAATAACCTCCCCCAACCGAAAAGAATACAGCAGACACTCCTTCACCGCCAGTCCCGCTTCCCCGTAAATCCGGTTCAGCGCCTCTCCGTACAGCCGTAACTGTGCCGCATATCTGTCCAACAGCTCCTGTCCGGTGTCCACACGGTCCGTCTTATAGTCCAGCACTACAATCCCGTCCTCTTCTATCCAGAAAACATCAATAATTCCCTGAATCAACGTCAAATCCTCTTTTTCCGTACCAACTACAGAAACTTCCCCGGCGGCAGCAGGGCTTTCCTCTCCAAATCCGAAGGCTGCAAGCTCTGCGGCGGAAAAGCCCATCACAAAAGGCTTTTCCCGGTAAAGCCGAGCTTCCTCTTCCGCAGCTTTCATGCGCTCTCCAAGTTCAGAGGACACAAAATTTTCCACCAGGGATACCTTCACTAAATCCTTCATATCCTCTGTGATTTTTCCCTGTGCAAGCATGTCTCCTATCTGGCGGGCAGCGGGCTCCTCTGCGGAAAAGCGATAGCATTCCATGACGCGGTGCACCGCAGTTCCCCGGAGGGCACCCTGATTGGTATCCGCCTCCTTTGCTTCCCGGTGTCTGACAAATTCCGGTATGTAGGGGACTATCTCCTCGCTTTTAAAAACGGGGGTGGTGCCTTCTTCCTCCCGCTGCATCATTTCCCGCATGGCACGGTGTTTTAACTCTGATACAGAGTATTTATTTTTTCTTGCAATATCTTCTTTATGAGCATAAACCTTAGCAAAGCTTTTGGAAAATTCTTCTATCTTTTTATGGTCAGCGGCTGCGATTTCCCGTAGGCAGTCCTCTTTTTCCTGCTGCATTTTAATCCGGCTGCCAAGCTCTTCCACCACCAGCTCTGCCGGGTTTGCCAGAGTAATGGGATATTTGTCACTGTAGGATAACACAGCGGGAAGTACCCAGTCAAGATAGCCTGCTGCTCCCTCCCTGGCAAGATAGGATAAGGTTCCCTCCGGCTCTGCCAAAAGTCCGTAAGATAAAAGGGATGCCTCAGCATCTTTTTTCATTCCGGTTAAAATCAGCTTTTCTTTAGCACGGGTCAATGCCACATAGAGGACACGGAGTTCCTCTCCGAGATTTTCCAAATCTATCTGCTTGGCGATGGCTTTTTTTGCAATGGTGGGGGATTTGGTTCGCTTTTTGCCGTCCATGCAGTCTAAGCCTAAGCCTAACTCCGGGTGAAGAACCATCTTGCTTCTGGTGTCCTGCTTGTTAAAATTCTTCCCCATTCCCGCCACAAATACCACGGGAAATTCCAGTCCCTTACTTTTGTGGATACTCATAATCCGCACCACGTCCTCGTTTTCCGAGGTCAGGTCCGCCTCGCCGAAATCCACGTCATATTTCTGTAGTTCATCAATGTAACGGACGAAGTGAAACAGTCCCTTGTAGCTGGTGTTTTCGTAGGCAATGGCTTTTTCCACCAGCATTTCCAAATTTGCCTTCCGGCGGGCTCCGGCGGGCATTGCGGCGGCATAATCACCGTAGCCTGTTTCCTTTAACAGCAGTTCTATCAGCTCATGGATAGGGGTATCCGGCACCAATGCGCGAAGCCTCCGATAAGTGCGGTAAAAATCCGCCAGTTTCTTCTCCAATGGATTTAGGGGCTCTTTTCCCGCCTTTTCTAAGGCTTCCTCGCAGGCCTGCTGCACACAGGCATAAAACCGGACGTTCCGCTCCCTTAAACGCAGCAGCCCCAGCTCTTCATCGTTTAACCCTGCCATGGGGGAGCGCAGAACTGCGGTCAGCGGGATATCCTGCTTAGGATTGTCCAATATCCGCAGCATACTTAAAACCGTCTGCACCTCCACCGCAGAAAAATAGCCTGTGGCGGAAACGCTGTGGGCGGGAATGCCCTCCTCCGCCAGCGTCTGGGCAAAGGTGTCCGCCCAGCTGCTTAAGCTGCGGAGTAGAATCACAATATCCGAGTATTTTACCCGCCGCAGTTCCCCGGTTTTTTTGTCTGTCACAAACTGCTCCTGCATTAATGTTTTGATACGGTTTCCAATCATCCGGGCTTCCAGCTGTTTTTTGTCTGCCATGCCGCTGTCCTCTAAAAGTTCCTCTCCGCTGTCGAGAAGCAGGATTTCCGGGGCAAATATATTTTTCTCACACCCGGAAGCTTTTTCCGGGCGGGGCTCTCCCTCTGCTACGGTTTCAACATTCTTTTCCGGGTCAGGGTCTCCCTCCGTCACGGTTTCAACCTTCTTTTCCGGCGCAGGATAGGGATATACCGCTCCCGGATAAAGCGCCGCCGCTTCGTCGTATTCCACATTTCCCAGATTTCTGGTCATGATTTTATAAAAAATATCGTTGGTGCAGTCTAACACCTCCCGGCGGCTTCGGAAATTTTTGTGCAAATCAATCCTCTGGGTATCGGACTCTTCTAAACTGTAGGTATCATATTTTTCCATAAAAAGCTCCGGTCTTGCCAGACGAAAACGGTAAATACTCTGCTTCACGTCTCCCACCATGAAAATATTGTGTTCTCCCCGGCTCTCCTTAGAAATCGCCTTTAAAATGGTTTCCTGCACTTGGTTGCTGTCCTGATACTCGTCAATCATGATTTCCGCAAAGGTATCCTGAAATTCCTCCGCTGTCCTGCGGATTTCCTTCGTTTCCCCGTCCACTAAAATTTCCAGCGCAAAGTGCTCTAAATCGTGGAAATCCACCAGATTTTTCCGCCGCTTTTCCGCCCCGAAGGCGTCGGCAAATTCTAAGGTGAGGCGGACTAATTCCTTTGCCATAGGCTCTGTTTTCCCAAGTTGTTCTAACATGGCAGGCAGGGAAGTGAAAAAATACTGGCGGCAGATTTTTTTCACCGTATCTTTTCCCCTGTCCCGCAAAGCCTTCACCTGCTCCTGTAATTCTTCGCTGCCCTCGTAGTTTCTTGCAGATGCAAGGCGGTCATAGCTTAGATTGGTAAAGCCCTGATAAAATTCGGAAAAGGTTCCCTTCTCTGCAAGGGAACGGTACTTTGCCAAATCGCTCTCGATGGCTTTCTGATACATATAAGGGCCGTTTTCCTGCAGGGTCAGGGACAACGCCTTTTCTGTTAAAGCAATCAAATCCTCTGCCCCATGGCGGATATGCTCCGTCAGGGGAGCAAGCCACAACGCCCCGTCTAATTCCTCCACCGTCTGTACCCGGTAATCCTTTGCGCAGTCTGAGAGCCACTCCTTCGGCCAGGGATAGCTTCTGGAAAATTCATAGAGCTGCTGCACCATACCCGAAATGGCTTCGTCACCACGCCCCGGTGCGTAGCTGTCTGCAAATGCAAGGAAATTGCTGCTGTCTTCGCTTTCTGCCAGTGCTCTCTCATAATTTTTCTCCAATACCTTCGCAAGCACATCTTCTTTTAACAGCTTCAGCTCTCCCTCGTCCCCGATTCGGAAATTCGGCTCTAAATCAATCTCATGAAAATGATTGCGAATCACATAGAGGCAAAAGCTGTCAATGGTGGTAATCTGGGCATTGTGAATCAAAGTCAGCTGCCGCTGCAAATGCTCATTCTCCGGCTGTTCCTGCAAAGCCTTTTCAATGGCGTCCCCGATTCGCTCCCGCATTTCCGCCGCCGCCGCATTGGTAAAGGTTACCACCAGCAGCCTGTCAATATCCACCGGGTTTTCCTTATCCGTAATGATTTTTATAATGCGCTCCACCAGCACCGCCGTTTTTCCGGAACCCGCCGCAGCGGAAACTAAGATATTCCGGTTTCTTAAGTCAATGACCTGCTGCTGTTCTTTTGTCCACGAAACACCCATCACTCTGTTCCTTTCATTTTCTCTAAAATCTCTTCCGCACTGTCAAATTTCTCTAATTTCCGGTATTCAAATCCCGGCAGGCGCACATCAAAGCCACAGACGGTATGATAAGGGCAGTAATCGCAGCCTGTTTTGTCCTCTAACCGATAAGGACGCACTGAAGCCTCCCCCGCAAAAATCTGCTTTCCCGCCTGTATCATCTGATTTTTTGCATAATCTCCCATCACGCCAAATTCATCGGTGCTTGCCACCTTTGACGTTGCCTTTAAGGAGCCGTCCGCCTTTAACCCCACCGGAATTACACTGGAATTACCGGAAAGTTCTGTGTCCATGGCGCCGTACACATCGGGATTGTCGTTGACTAAACCGTTTAATTTTAACTGCTCTAAGATGGCATTCCTGATTTCTTCCTCGCTCTCCGTCCCGCTGCCCTCCACCATAGGGTCACTGACATGATAATAAAAAATGCCTGCGGGCTCCGCCGTTTTTTCCGGATGCTGCTTTTTCACCATCTCTAAGGCGGCATTTAAGTAGACCACCAGCTGTAACTGTAATCCGTGGTAAAGGCCAAGCAGGGAAAAGGAGGTATTTCCTGATTTATAGTCAATGATTTTCACATAAATCTTATCCTCCGTCTCATAGGTGTCGATCCGGTCAATCCTCCCCTGCAGACGCATTTTTTCCTCTTCCCCCAGGGTAAAGGTAATGGCGTCCAAATCACTTGCCCGAGAAAAGGAAACCTCAAAGCCGTTTGGGGTAAATTTTCCCTTTCTTATTTGGGTAAGTAACGCCCAGACGGTGCGCCGGACGGTGTTTTTCATCCGCTCTAGCAGATACCGGTTTCTTGCGTCAGAAAAAACCTCCGCCGCCCGGTAGCCTGCGATGGCGTCCTCCATGCTCTCTTCCACCCAGATTTCCTGCTGCTCCTTTGGCGCGTCAAACCAGGTGTATTCAGATGCCTCCACCCGCTTTGCAAAATGCTCTAACACATCATGATAAATATTTCCCATATCCACACTGGCAAACTGCCGCAATTCCCGTTCCCGAAGCAGCAGCCCGTAGGTCAGGTAATGGGAAAAGGCGCAGGCGGCAAACCGCTCTAATCGTGTGACGCTGTTTTCTAACGTATTCCCATAGAGCGCCTTAGTCACGGCACGGCTGATGGGGGAATCACTGTGTTTTTCAAAGGCTGCTTCAAGCAGTCTTTCCGCCCTCTGCCGATAGGTTTCATCCGAGAGATACCAGGACGCTAACGCTAACCAGGTTTCCGAAAAGCCTCCGTTTTGCAGCCCTTCGATGAAAAATTGCAGGGCACTCTCCGGCGTCAAAATCTCGTCTGCATGTTCCGTTTCCGGCGGTTCTTCCACTAAAAGCCCCGGAAACAGATGTAACAGCGTTCCAATCAGATAGGAGCGGCGCAGCGCCTTTCCGTCGGAATTTACCTTTGCAAAGGTGACATAGAGCCGGTGGGAGGGCTTTGTCATATTCAGGTAGAGATAAAATTTCTGGATAAAAACCTTTTCCCTTGCCCCCGGCGCTAATTCCAGCTTGCACTCTGTCATTTTCTCCCGCTCTAACTGGGAAATAATACCGCCCTGGCTGCCGGATTTCGGCACTACGCCGTCGTTTACCCCCACAAAAAACAGGATTTTGATATGGTTCAAACGGGTTCTCTCAATGTCCCCGATAATCACCTTATCGTTGCCCGGCGGTATCACCCCCACCTTTGCCGCCTCAAATCCGGCGTCTAAAATATCGCTGTATTCCCGGATGGAGATGGTTTCCTCTCCCAAAAGCGCCGTCACTTTATCTAACAAATCCATGACGATTTTATAAATCTGGGCATACTCCTTCGCCCTTGTCATCGCCTGCACTTCCTTTGCCCCTGCCAGTTCTTCCTCCCGCCTTTTTAACAGGGCTTCTAACTCCAAATCCCGAATCAGGCAGTAAAGCACATAGGTCTGGGTTTTCACGTCCGCTTTTTGTCCCCGAAACACTTCTAAAAGAGGCCGAAAGCTCTGATAAAGCGCTTCCCTCACTTCGTTTAGCCGAGCCATGTCAAGAAGGGTTTCCGAAGCCACAACAAATGTCCAATCCTGCTTCCATTTGGAACTCCCGCGAATGCCCTTTGCCAGTACATAATTTTCCAGCTCGTCAATGTCCTCCTCCGTCAGAAGATTCTTCCCCTCCTTTGCGACACTATCTTTTTCCTCTGTCACGGAACCGTTCTCTTTGCACTTTAACAAATTCTCCGCCAGCCCGCAGCGCAGGAAGCGAAAGACACTTTCATAGGAAAAATCCTGCTCCACAATCTCTAACATGGCACGGATACATTCGATAAAAGGATGAAATAAAATATTTTTCGTCTGGTCAATGAAGTAGGGAATATCGTATTTTTCAAAAATTTCCGGCACATAGTTGGCATACTGCGCCACATCTCCTGTCACCACCGCCATATCCTTGTAGCAATAGCCCTGCTCCCGGACTAGCTGTGTAATCTGACGTGCCGCAAACTTTAATTCCTCCCTGGGATTTTTTAATCCGGTAATGCTGATATGCTCCGGTTTTTGTTTTCCGGCAGCTTCGCCTTTTCCTGAAATTTTCTCCCAAACGGCAGAGCTTACGGAGGCTTTCCCGTACCGGAACAGATTCTGCTCCATGAAAAACAAATCCGGCGCCCCCGCATAACGCCGCTTTTCCCCGGTAGGCAGCACCACCGGCTCCTCCACGGGGATATGTAATTCCATCGCCATTTTCTGCAGATTTTCCACCGTCTTTTTACTCATGGCAAAAAGCTCGTGAATCCCCCTGCTGTGGTAGAAATCCTCTCTGGTGTCGATGGTGACGGAAACCATGATTTTTTCCGAAATCTGCATGAGCTTTTTCATCAGACGGTTCTGAATAGGGGTGAATCCGGTGAACTCATCAAAGACAATGACGCTGTTTCTCAAAATTTCCGATTCCTCCGCCACATCACAGAGCAGGGCAAGCACTTCCTCCGCCGTGATAAATTTTCCCTCCATGTACTCTGCAAAGCCCCGGTACATGGTAAGGACATCCTGCATTTTTAACCGCAACGCCTCTCCGATCCCGGCCTGTCCTAAAAATTCCTCCAAAAGCTCCGGCGTAATGTTGTACTGGGTCAGCTCGGAAATCAGGGATTTCACCTCGCTGACATAGCCCATTTTGTTCATGTTTCCGCCTAGCACCCTTAACTCCGGCTTTTTCTGCTCCGCCACTTTCCGAAGCACTAGATTCTTTCCGGTTTCCTCTAACACCACCAAGTCCTGTTTTCCCAGTTCATCAAAGACACGGTAAGCGAGACGGGCAAAGCTGAGCACGTCCACATTCATAATGGCATGGCGGCTCTGCCGTTCCACAAGCTCCCGCTGGGTCTGCATGGTAAACTGCTCCGGCACTAACACTAAAAAATTTTTATCCGGCTGCCCTGCCGCCTGTTCTAATATGTTTTCATATAAATAACCGGATTTTCCGCTGCCGGAATTTCCAAAGACAAACTGTAACGACATATTCTTCTCCTTACTCTGACAGGTCTGGGTGTCTTGCTTCTCTTTTCCCCATTTATCCGCGTTCCGGCTTAAAATCCGGTCCCAAATTGCCCTCCCTCAAATGCTTTCTGCAAAGGGCGATATAGGAATCATTTCCTCCTAGCACCACCTGGGCGCCTTCCCGGACAATTCCTTTTTCGTTAAATCTGGCATTGCATTTTGCTGCCCTGCCGCACCAGCAGACGGTTTTGATTTCCTCGATTTCATCCGCCCAGGCTAAAAGCCACAGGCTGCCGGGAAATAAATTGTTCTGAAAGTCCGCCCGCAGCCCGTAACAGATAACAGGAATCTCCAAATCGTCCACCAGATGGACGAAAAACTCTATCTGTTCCTTGGTGCAGAACTGCGCTTCGTCCACAATGATACAGTCATAGGATAACAGATCTTCTTCGCTCATTTCCACTAATTCTTCCGTCCAGATACACCGCTCTTCTAATCCCATGCGGGAGCTGATAATTTTTTCCCCGTCCCTGGTGTCGGCGGCGGGCTTTGCTAACAGCGCCCTCTTCCCCCGTTCTCTGTAATTGTATTCCACCATCAGGGCATTGGCTGTTTTGGAGCTGCCCATGGCGCCGTAACGGAAATATAATTTTGCCATTTTTTTGTCGGTTCCTTTCTGTCTTATACCTTCATTTAAACTGATAAAAATTATATCACATTTAAAAATGCGGAGCAAACCGCCCCGCATTCGTTTCCGTAATTTTTCAGGAACAATCGTTCTCAGTGCCCCGCATTTTCCTTTATCAGCCGCTGGTTTTCCTCCACCTTCGCCCGGGTAAGAGGATACATATAGAGCAGCAGCAGCCCTCCCACCAGAAAGCTTACGGCGGGAATCCATATGGAAATCCCATAAATACTCTCCCGCACTGCCTCCGTCTGCACCTTGGCCGTCTCGTTATAACCGATCATCGCTAATGCCCAACCGCCGATTCCCCCGGCAAGCGCCTGCCCTAATTTTCTGGAAAAGGAATATACGGCATACACCGTCCCGTCCTTTCTCCTTCCGGTCTGCACCTGGTAATTGTCAATCACGTCAGACAGAAACGCCCAGGTAACCACGGTATAATACCCCACGGCTAAATAGCCGAAAAACAGCCAGATTAGATATACCACCGGGTTTTTAATGTGGAAAAAATAAATTAGAATATAAATGGCCGCCGTGGCAAGCAACGATACGCTTCCGGCTTCTTTTTTTCCGAATTTTTTTGTGATTTTCCCGCCAAAGGGGGCAACCACCAGCGTTGCCACCAGAGTAATCACACTAACCCAGGCGAGATATCCCGTATCGCCGAAATAGTCCAAAAACAAATACTGGTTCAGCGCAGAAACGGAAAGATTTGCCACCAGTGACAGCAGCGCCCCTAACATAACGGCAAGAAAAGCTTTGTCCTTTAACAATTCCTTCAAATCCGTAAACAGAGTATTTTTTTCCTCGCTCTTCGCCTGAGGCAGTTCCACCCGCTCCCGGCAAAATTTGTAACAGCAATAATAACAGACAACGGCAAAAACCGCAAAGACTGCCGCCACTAAAAGGAATCTCGGTCCGTTTGGAACATCATTTCCCTCTGCGTCCTTTACATAAACAATCATCGGCGTCACAATCCCCACAAAC
Organism: Lachnospiraceae bacterium; assembly: GCA_021770785.1. Taxonomy (GTDB): domain Bacteria; phylum Bacillota; class Clostridia; order Lachnospirales; family Lachnospiraceae; genus Roseburia. The sequence goes on along the minus strand of JAETQH010000003.1, from coordinate 29,842 downwards.
ACCCCCGCAAACATGGCGCCCATGGTACGGAAGGTGGAAAGGCTGGTCCGCTCCCCCGCATCCCCGGTAATCACGGATGCCATGGAACCATAGGGAATATTGATTCCGGTATAACAGATACTCCCCCATAAAATGTAGGTGATAATCACGTACGCTATCTTTGCCCCGTAAGGCCAGTCCGCCGCAAAGTAATTGTACATCGCCACGCTGGCTAACGCCACGGGGATTGCCATCCGCTTGATCCAGGGACGGAATCTGCCGTCCCTCTGGTTTCTGGCATTGTCACAGAGATTTCCCATTCCCACATCTGTAAATGCGTCCACCAGCCTTGCCGCAAGGAACAGCGTCCCCACCATTCCGGCAGCAAGTCCTAAAACCTTTGTGTAAAATACCATCAGATAGGATGCTGCCATCTGAAATGAAAAATCATTTCCCAAATCTCCCAATAAATAGCCCACTTTGTCTTTTATGCCAAAGGGACGTTCTTCTGTCTGTTCTCCCTGCACCGTCTCACTCCTTTTTTCCTATGATAAATTTCAGCAGCCATTCCTAAACTGCCCCATTCTCTGACAGCTCTTTTAACAACAATATCCTGTCCTAATTCTTTACATAGTTTTAGCCCGCCTTTTCAAAAATATACATTCTTGAAAAAACGGGCTAAGCCATTCATTTTTTTATTTTATAACTGGTTTCGCATATTCCTTAGCATGGTCATGGCTGACTGCACCTGTTGTTTTGTCTGGACAATGTTTTTCTGGGTATCATGAATCCTTGACTGAATCAACGCATCCACTAACAAATTATCGCAGAAAATATCAAAGGCTTTTGTAATGCCGTCAAAGGAAACTCCGTAATTGATATTAATGTTGATATCTGCCAGTTCCTTTTGAAAACGCCGCAGGGCGTCATTCGCTTCATTGACATATCTCTGGGCATCGTCCATCTGGGAGTGCTTCAAAAGACCGCTGATAAAGCCCCCTCCCAACATATCCCAGATACCAAAGCCTTTCGCTCCGCTGATACTGCTCTCTGCACGGCTTAGGGCATTTAATGCCGTATTTCCCGCCGCTAATGCCTCGTCAATTTCCCTGATTTTTTCCTGATTCGTCATATGTTCTCCTTAAATCTGCCTTCTAATCCTGCCCATAATAAGCATTCGCCCCATGCTTCCGGTAAAAATGCTTCTCCTTAATACAGTCCGGTGCCGGAAGAACCTTCGGATTGATAAGCTCCGTATTTCTTGCCATCTTAGCCACTTCCTCTAAGACAACAGCGTTGTGCACTGCCTCCGCCGCGTCTTTTCCCCAGGTAAAGGGACCGTGGTTTGCACAGAGCACCGCCGGAGTATACATAGGCATAAGCCCCCGGTTCTCAAATGTTTCAATAATCACAAGCCCCGTATTTTTCTCATAAGCCTCTTCGATTTCCTCCGGGTTAAGATTTCTCGCACAGGGAATCGGACCGAAGAAATAATCTGCATGGGTGGTTCCGTAAAGAGGGATATCCCTGCCCGCCTGCGCCCATGCCACCGCCTCCGGGGAATGGGTATGTACAATGCCGCCGATTTCCTGATATTTTTTATAAAGCTCCAAATGGGTAGCGGTATCGGAGGACGGCTTGTATTTTCCTTCGATTTTATTGCCCTCTAAATCCATGACAACCATATCCTCCGGCGTCAGCGCATCATAGTCCACGCCGCTGGGTTTAATCACAAAATATCCCGTCTCCCTGTCGATTCCGCTGACATTTCCCCAGGTATAGGTAATGAGTCCCCGGCGGGGAAGCTCCATATTTGCTTCATAGACCTGTTTTTTCAACCCTTCTAACATAGCCCCTTCCCCCTGTCTATTTTTCCTGCATAGCGGCTGCAATGCAGTTCGCAATTCCCTCTGCGTCTAATTCGTATTTGTGCAGAAGCTCCTTGGCAGGACCGGACTCACCGAACACGTCGTTGACACCGATTCTGGTTACTCTGGTAGGACATTTTTCGGAGAGCAGCTCTGCCACTGCACTGCCTAAACCGCCGATAATGGAATGCTCTTCCACGGTGAAAATGCGTCCGGTCTGTTTTGCTGCCGCAAGGATTAATTCCTCGTCTAACGGTTTGATGGTGTGAATATTGATGACCTGTGCGTCCACGCCCTTTTCCGCTAACATTTCTGCGGCGCGCAGAGACTCGGAAACGCAAAGCCCGGTGGCGATAACCGTACAGTCCTTTCCCTTGCGCAGCTCTACGCCTTTCCCGATTTCAAATTGATATTCCGGGTTATCATTGATAACAGGAACCGCAAGCCGTCCGAATCTTAAATACACCGGACCCTCATGCTCATATGCGGCACGGACGGCTGCCCTTGCCTCCACATCGTCGCTGGGATTGATAATCACCATGCCGGGAATTTCACGCATCAGACCGATATCCTCATTGCACTGGTGGGAAGCCCCGTCCTCACCTACGGAAATTCCTGCATGGGTTGCACCGATTTTTACATTCAGATGGGGATAACCGATGGAGTTGCGCACCTGTTCATAGGAACGCCCTGCTGCAAACATGGCAAAGGTGCTGATAAAGGGCACTTTCCCGCAGGTAGAAAGTCCTGCTGCAATGCCTGTCATATTTGCCTCCGCAATCCCGCAGTCAATGTGACGCTCCGGGAACGCCTTTTTAAAAATCCCCGTCTTTGTGGCTGCTGCAAGGTCTGCGTCTAGCACCACAAGATTTTCCTTTTCTTTTCCCAGCTCAACTAAAGCATTGCCATAGCTTTCCCTGGTTGCTACCATTGGAACAACACCTGTGTTGATTCTTACTTCTGACATAATGCTTCACCTGCTTTCTGTAATTCTTCCATGGCAATCTCATACTCCTGATCATTAGGCGCCTTGCCGTGCCAGTCTACCTGATTCTCCATATAAGAGACGCCCTTTCCCTTTAAGGTATGGGCAATGATTGCAGTGGGCATTCCCTTGGTTTCCCTTGCCTCCTGAAAGGCTTTTTCCAACTCGTCAAAGTCATTTCCGTCTATATTAATCACATGGAAATTGAATGCCTCAAATTTTTTGTCGATGGGATAGGGAGAACAAACTTCGCCGATTGGACCGTCAATCTGCAGATTGTTGTTGTCTACGATAAGCACCAGATTGTCTAGTTTCCGGTATCCCGCAAACATAGATGCCTCCCAGATCTGTCCCTCCTCGATTTCCCCGTCACCGCAGAGGACATAGACACGGTAATCCTTTCCGTCCATTTTCCCTGCGAGGGCCATCCCTACTGCTGCGGAAAGCCCCTGTCCTAAGGAACCGGAGGACATATCCACGCCCGGGATATGCTTCATATCCGGATGTCCCTGCAGATAAGAGCCAGTATGGCGCAGTGTCTTTAAATCCTCCACCGGAAAATATCCCCGGTTTGCCAGCACAGAATATAGCCCCGGTGCCGTATGTCCCTTAGACAGTACAAAACGGTCCCTGCCCTCTTTTTTCGGCTCCTTGGGATCAATATTCATTTCTTCAAAATACAAATATGTAAAAATGTCCGCTGCGGAAAGGGAACCGCCGGGATGACCGCATTTTGCGGCATGGGTGGCGGTGACAATGCCCTTGCGCACCTCCACAGCCGTTTTTTCAAGCTCTGTCTTATTCATCTGATTTCTCCTTTACTCTCCAAAAACTTTCCTGTAGTCACTTTGGAACTTCTCGATTCCTGCATCTGTCAGCGGATGTTTTGTCATCTGCTCGATAACTGCGTAAGGAACCGTGGCGATATGTGCCCCTGCCAGTGCACAGTCTGTTACGTGGATCGGGTTGCGGACAGAGGCTGCGATGATTTCCGTCTCTAAGCCGTAATTATCAAAAATCTGTACGATATCCTGAATCAGGTCAATACCTGCCATGTTGATATCATCTAACCTTCCTAAGAACGGTGACACATAGGTTGCGCCTGCCCTTGCTGCCAAAAGCGCCTGATTTGCGGAAAAAATTAAGGTTACGTTGGTTTTGATGCCCTCGGAGGATAATACCTTGGTTGCCTTTAAGCCTTCCACAGTCATGGGGATTTTGACTACCATGTTGGGATGGATTTTGGCAATCTCACGTCCCTCGTTAATCATGCCCTCCGCATCTACGGTGGTTGCCTTTACCTCGCCGCTGATGGGTCCGTCTACGATGGTTGTAATCTCCCTGATGACCTGGTTAAAGTCTCTTCCCTCTTTTGCAATGAGGGACGGGTTTGTGGTAACGCCGCAGATAACCCCCATATCATTTGCCTTGCGGATATCCTCTACATTTGCTGTGTCAATAAAAAACTTCATTTTCTCTTCTCCTTTTTCCGGTAAAATTTTAGTGGCAGATGTTTTCTGACACCGTGTTTCCTGTTTTGATCACAACGTGCCCTCTTCTCCGACGTCCCTCATTTGCGTGCACGTGCACGTTAAATCTAAATCCATCATATTCCTTTTACCGGAAAAAATCAATATCTATTCTGCATTTTTTTTATTTCAATGCCTCCACCGCTGCTCTTTCCGCCGCCAGCGTTTCTTTATAAACCTTTATGTACGCCTCAAAACCTGCTGTATCCGCCGGTTCCGGCTCCATCACAGTGCCGGTTTCTCCCGCAAAAACCTTTTTGCCAAGATAGTCCTCCAGGCTTTCTCCCTCTGCTTTATTCACCATATAGGAGGCCAGCAGCGCCATGCCCCAGGGACCACCCTCCCCGGCTGTCTCTAACACCGCCACCGGAGCATCTACGGCTGCGGCAAGGATTCCCTGCCCGACACCTTTTGTCTTAAACAGTCCGCCGTGCCCGTAAACCTGTTTCACCGTTACCTTTTCTTCTTTCAGCAGAATATCCAGACCGATTTTTAAGGTGGCAAGGGACGCATACAGGTGGGTTCTCATGAAGTTTGCCAGTCCGAACTTAGCATCCGGCCTGCGGACAAACATCGGACGTCCCTCATTTAAGCCTGTCACCGGTTCCCCGGAAAAATAGTTATATGCCACAAGTCCGCCGCAGTCCTTATCTCCCTCTAACGCCTTATGATAAAGAGTTCCAAAGAGCCGGTCCATATCCGCCTCCATGCCGAAAGTTTCCGCAAATTCCCGGAAAAGATTCACCCAGGCATTCAAATCAGAGGTACAGTTGTTGCAGTGTACCATCGCCACCGTGTCGCCGGAGGGCGTAGTAACTAAATCCAGTTCCTCGTGGACTGCCTTTAGCTCTTCCTCTAGAACCACCATGGCAAACACCGAAGTCCCCGCCGACACATTTCCCGTGCCCACTGCCACGGAATTGGTGGCTGCCATTCCTGTGCCCGCATCTCCCTCCGGCGGGCACAGCGGAGTGCCCGGACTTAATTTCCCGGTAACATCTAATAATTTTGCGCCTTCCTCCGTGAGCACGCCTGCGTTTTCCCCTGCCACCAAGACTTTCGGAAGAATTTCTTCTAATTTCCACGGATAATTTTTCGGTGCAACCAGTTTATCAAACTGCTCTGTCATCCTCCGGTTGTAATTTTTTGTCTTTGGGTCGATGGGGAACATGCCGGATGCCTCCCCTACCCCCAGCACCTTCTCCCCGGTGAGCTTCCAGTGGATATAGCCTGCCAGAGTAGTGAAGAAATCTATCCGGGACACATGCTCCTCCCCGTTTAACACTGCCTGATAGAGATGGGCGATACTCCACCGCTGGGGGATATTAAAGGAAAATTCCCTTGTCAATGCCTCTGCCGCCTCCCCGGTGATGGTATTTCTCCAGGTGCGGAAGGGGACTAACAGCTCTCCTTCTTTATCAAATGCCAGGTAACCGTGCATCATGCCGGAAAATCCGATTGCTCTCAGCTTTGTTACCTCCACGCCGTATTTTTCGGATACGTCCGCCGCCATTTTTCCATAGCAGTCCTGTAACCCCCTCCAGATTGCCTCTAAACTGTAGGTCCAGATACCGTCCACCAGCTGGTTTTCCCAGTCGTGGGCACCGGAGGCAATGGGAGTATGCTCCTCTCCCACTAATACTGCTTTGATTCTGGTGGAGCCAAACTCAATCCCCAACACTGCATTTCCGTCTAAAATCGTCTGTTTTGCATTGCTCATACTAAATTCCTTTCCTTTACAAAAATAAAATGGTGTTATCCTAAGGAACTGTCCAAAAATAACTTTTAATATTGCTTGTCTTTTTCTCCAATAGCACCACTCAAAAATCAGTTACATAGCCCGCTATGCGCCTGATTTTTGATAATTACGTAGTAATTTGCATTCTTAAAGAAAAATCTGACGCACTATTTAAAAGTTATTTCTGGACAGTTCCTAAAGCAATCCCTATGCTCTATACAAAATCATACAACTTCTCTACCATTCTGCACAACTTTTTTTTGAAAAATATCGCAACATGCGCCCGTGTGCAAAAAAAAGATGCTGCAATTTATGCAACATCTCTTTTTTCTACTAATGCCTGCTTTTTATAAAGTCCCGTGGCGAAACCTGATAATATTTTTTAAAGGCCCTGTAAAAATTACTGTAATTATTAAAACCACATAACGTATAGATATCTGTAGGCTTTTCGCCGTAAACTAAGAGCTGTCGCGCCATAATCATTCTCTTTTCCAGTATATACTGATATACACTTTTCCCGGTGGCTGCCTCAAAGCTCCTTGACAGATAAAATTTGCTGATATAGAACTGTAAACATAAAGAGTCTAAAGTGATATTCTCGGTGTAATGTTGGTTAATATAACGAATCACTTCATAGATATTTGTCTGGTCTTCCCTGACATTGGCTCTTTCATATCGATTCAGCATAATCAATAGATGCTGGATACTAGAATCAATCAGAATATCTTTTCCAAATTCATTCTCATGTGTTTCATATATCAGGTTATAAAGCTCTGTTAAAATCCGGTTCCAAATGTAAGGTCCCGGTTCAAATACATATCCATGCTGCTTGGCCGTGGCAAAGCATTGGGTAAGATTGGTTTTTCTGCTCGATAACCGATTCAAATACCATGGGTTCATCCACAGGACAATTCTTTCATAGTTTGCAGAATGAATTTCCGCAGAATGTTCTGTAGAAGGCGGTATCAATAGTATCTGATTTTTGGTAAGCCGGATTTTTTTATTTCCAATCTGAAAATCAACTTCACCGTCAACTAAGCAAAAAAGTTCAAAAAAGTCATGCCACTGATTTTTCTCAGCAGTCAGATCCCCATTTTTATATAAGTGTATTTCCATATTGGAACTAATCATCGTCAGATATCCGGTATACAGATCATAATATTTTTCATTCATGTTTTGTTATCACAATTTCACCAGTTTCCTCTGGAAGCAAAAGTTCTATGGTTCCTTTTACGCGTTCTCTCCCGCTAACGGCAGTACCGTTAATCGTAATCCGGTAATCATAGGACGAATCCATTACTACCATTATAACGTTTTCTTGATTTGTTAATTTACGATATTTAATATAGGCTTCGGTGTAAGTTTCATCAAAACGGCTTTCCTCAATCCATGTTTCATATCCGGTTGTAATCGTACCTTTCTTATAATATGCATGATACCAAATAACAATTGGTGATGACAAGCCTCCAAATTGATGAAACCAGCCGCCTCTTTCTGTTTCAATTTGAATCATTTCAAAGGTATTGTAGCTGAATTCCACTTCCTGTTTCCATGCTGACAGGGCACGTACCGCAATCTGATAGGCAAATTCACTTTCTCCGATATCAAACATGGACTTCCAGAGAAGGTACTGATACGGAAACCATACACTGCCGTTCCAGTATCCATTGTCGTAATAGTAGGATGCACTTCGGTCGACAGTGGAAATACCAATGGAAGACCAAAGCTCATTTTCATTTTTCAAATGTTTTAATAGCTGTTTTTGCTGTTCTTTTGTGCAGATTCCGGCAATCAATGGGGTTACACCATCTACGCCTTTGTTATAGTTTTCCCCCGTATCCGTGCGCAAGATTTCTGTTCCCTCCGGAGTGTGGAGAACGTAACTGAAATATCCGCTTTCCTGGTCCCAGGAATTTGCGAGAAACGCTTCGGAAACATTACGAATGTCTTCCTCGTATTCTGCAATGTCACCTGTACAGCCGCATAGTATAGCAAACTGTTTCATGATTTTTGCAATTCTGATAAAATGAACATTGCTGCAGACAGGAGAAACACAGTTTTCAAGTCCCATTCTGTGTACTGCAACCTGAGGCGGATAATCATCCATCCCGCTGGCATTGTAGAAATAATCATAAACGGTAAGCATTCCGCTGCCTAAACGGGCGGTAGTTGAGCCCTCCGTTTTTCCGCCCATATATCGATAATATCGTTGGAACATGGGATAATATTTTTTCATGTCCTCACGCTTTTTTGCGGATGCCCGGATTAATATTTCATACAAAAGATAAAATTGTGTAGGTACAAGCGAACCGTGTGCTAAAAAGGCAAAATCTTCATTGTTCTCTTCCGAAAGATACATGTCCATAATATATTCCGCTCTTTCTTCCGAATATTCTAATACGCCAAGACCGATAAATCCAGAGTCCCATGTGTAAAGACTATCCCAGCGTTTTCCCGGCGTATAGTGAACGACATTTTCCCCATAGCGATAGATTGGGTATACAATATTTGACAGCAAGGAAGCTTTCAGAAGCCTTGCTGAAAAATCATAAGAATCGCCTGTCCGGTTGATATTTCGTTCTGCCGCATTCTGAGAAGCTGTCAGCCAAAAATGCTCGAGCTCTCTTTGGGTGTAGGTATTTTGTTTTGTGCTGATATATGCATATTCGGTATGAGTGCTTTGTCCGGGAAGAAAAATTGCTTCTACCACGTTTGTATGATAAAAGCCTTCTTCTGAATGTTTATCACCAAATGCGCCTGAGAAACTGCGGGTAAGATTATCATATGTTTCATCAGAGTTTGTCAGTCGCGTGATTAAGGCATCTTCTAAACATCCGGAATATAGATTTCTGCTTCTGACACGTTTACTTAATATATTGAAATATACAGGAAGCTCTCCATAATTATATTGATATTCAATCCGATTATCCTTATAATCAATCGTAGGAATCATATTTCTGTTTTCGGTAATGACTTGTTCTTCCTTTCGCTGCGCTTTTTCAGTGATTGAAAAATAATCTAATATGATACCGTTCGTTTCTGTGCCATTAGATGTCATAAAAAACTTAAATTCCTTCGTTAATGCACCCAAGGGAAGGGTAACGTTCTGAGGCGTTTTACCTGCCTTAAAACATATTGTTCCATAATTACTTTCAAATATTACATCTTCATTTGACATTACAGTGCAATAGCGGATAGAAAGAACTGCATCGTCATAATCATGTGATAAAGATTTTGTATAACTGACGTGGTCTCCTTTTTCACCTCCAAACCATTTTAATTTCAGGTGAGGTACCGCCATACAATAAAAAGATGCACCCAGACCGTTTCCGTCTGTAAATTCTTCTTTATGTATTTCCCCTTTCTTTAATCCATCGTGATTCAAATGCTCCCATGGTCTTGTCTTTGCAAGCGTAAATTCCTCGTAATCCAGAGCATTCCATACATCCGATTCGGAAGGGTGTTTCGCTGTGCAGACCATGTTCTGGGGATATTCAATTGCTGTAAAATAATTCAAAAGGCAATTTTGAATTTTGTTTGTATTGTTATGATAGCATGTGCGGATTCCGTATGTTTCTTCCTCTATATAGAAGAAATCGACATCTGCATATAACATGTCTTTCCACAGAAGTTCATATCTATAGCTGAAAAACCTTCCTTCTGCGTCTGCTTCCCAGGGATGGTAATCAGAAGGAACTGTAACATTGGGAACAGGGACAGCACTGTTAGCGTAGGTGGGATATACTACTAAATCCCACCTGGCGCCTGAAATGCTGCTTTCTTTCATAATCCTGGAAAATCCCATATATTTTTTTGAATATGGCCCCCAAAGAGGCATGGTATTTTTATTTTCCGTTCTCATATATGATTGATTACTGAGCAGCTTTCTTTGTCTGTTTATCTGCGATGTAATCTTCTACCTCCTTCATTTTATCACCTGTTAATGGATAGAATTTCATTGCAATAATCGAGATGACCCATCCAAGGATTGGCATTCCGCAATATAATACCATAGTAACCGTAAAAATACTATTTGTAACCGGTTCTCCAATCTGTGGAACAGAATTCGCATACCCAATAGCTGCAACGAATAAGCCGACAATCGTTGAACCAAGAGATGAAATCAGCTTATCAATAAAAGAATAAACCGTTGCGATAAGCCCCGGAACATAATGTCCGCTGCGATATAATTCATAATCGGTACAATCTGCCATCATTGGAATCATCATATTGCTTCCGATATTTCTTACTCCGTTAATCAAGATATATAATACAACAAATGCAATATTCATGAAGCCAAAAGATTTAAGGTTAATCTGTGTCGGATCTCCAAAACAGAAAATCAGTAACAGTACTGTCTGTAAGATGATACAGAGCCATGTACTCATTACATAGATTGATTTTTGCCCGGAGTTTCTTGCTTTTGCAATCCCGAATACAAGAAGAATGATATTCGGAATCATAGTAATCATGGATAAACGTCCCATTACTTCATAGTCACCGATAATAATGCCAAATAACATAACTCCGACAATTGAATTTCCTGCGATTGTACTGGCGAGTTTATCTGTGGATTCTGAGATAATTAACATTTGTAAAGCTCTGTTCTGTTTCAGCACTTCCCAATATACCTTAAAACCGACTTTCTCTTCTTTATTATCTACCAGATTGTCATAAAATTCGGCTTTGTCTTTTGGCGCGATTGCGATAAAAGCACAAATCATAAGTACCAATGCAATTAAAATAACCCATATAATCAACTCATTGAAAAATTCATAACTCATGCTTCCATATTTTGGAACAAGGTAGTTAGAAATTATTGCAAGGAAGCCTGTTTGTAAAAACAACATGAAAAATCCGGTAAAGAAACCATATAAAGGTCTCTGCTTCGGATCATTTGTAAGCAGTGTCTGCGCAGAAGTAGTCACAGTTCCCTGAATGGTATAGCCCAGAATGTATAAAGCATATATGACTACAAAATACGGTATCCGAAGTGAGTCCGGAATCAGATGAGTTGTCTTATACATAAGAATCATACTGATCATCAGGAGAGCGTTACCTATCACGAGGAATGGTCTGAATTTACCGAATCTTCCATTCATATGATCTATCATCCATCCGATAATAGGGTCTGTAAATCCATCGAAAATTCTCATTGCAGTAGCAAGGGTTGACACAAATACTAAGGACATACCCAATAATCCATTTGCGTAATAGGATACATATGACATGAGAAAAAGATATAAGTTTGTTGACATCATGTTAAGAGCGAAAAATGCAATTTGCCATGTTTTGGCTCTGTTGTATTTTGTTGTTTCCATTTCTTTTGTTTTCCTTTCATTCCTTAATTAAAATCATGATTTTATATTATTTTATCATTTGGATTCGGTAAGGTACATTACGTTTATTTCCTATAAGATTACGATTCTTGCACCAACATGAAGTCTTGTAAAAATCTCCCGGTAAAGACAAAAAACTCACTCTGCATAGAGTGTAAATGTCGATGACATCGCCCGGTTAAAGCGAAGATACAGCCGATAACCCAGTTCTAAGGAAGTTAAAAGTTCAGACAGCTTCAGCACATTGTAAATATCAAAACCCACATCAATCGCCAGCTTCGGATGGCAGCTTTTTAGAATACCACTGCATCCTTCCATCGCTTCTAATACACCCTCATAATAATTGATTTTTATAAAGGAAATCTCCTCCTCCCCAAAAATCTCATCCAGACGGTCTGCATAGATCGTAATGGTATTGCTGGCTTTTAAGATATTGTCTCCCATGTCCACACTGGAAATCTGTTCATTTCCCGTCTTAAACAGAAGATTCTCCTGCCTGTTCCATGCTCCGGTTTTAGAAGTCACCACATTTCTGATTCTCTCTCTTGCCAGATATTCATTGAGTTCTAAAAAGCTTTTATCATCCGGTTCTAAAGCAATTATTTTTTTATATTTTCCATCGGTTTCCTCTAAAAACAATTTTATCGTGTCCCCGTTATAGGCGCCGATATCTAAAAAGACTTCCCTGTCCGACATCTGAAAAACATCATTGTTATAAAAACTCATGGGCTTCTCATAACTGTCTAAAATATAGTCCGCATTTCCGGTCATTTTCGTGTTGAGATATGCCATCAGATTATGTACCGATTGCTCATCTTCCACCTGACTGCACAGCCATACAAACCTATCCGCCTCTTTTTCGATTTGTTCATAGGGTACTTTTTCATACTGCTCATAATGAATACTGAACGCATAAAATACTTTCTGAATCTGCGGAATCTTCTCCGGCAGTTTTCTCCCCTTATCATAGTGGGAATGTCCCAGTATCACATTAAACTTTGGAAACTCTGCCGTCACCTGTTCTAATCTTTTTGTCTGCATTCCATGGAATGTCATCTGCTCAAAATCAGCATCCAGCCACACCACATCTATGGAGATTTCCTGCTGTTTTAAATACTGGTACAACGCTTCCGCCACATCTCCGCAGCCCCAGAGCACTAAGGGCAGGCTTTCTTTTTTTAGCTGCTGCACCATATCTTCCTGTATTTTATCTTTTTCCAGTCCCGCTAAAAACTGTTCCCTTGTCATCTGCATTACAACCACCTCTTTTTTTATTTCCTTTCCATCATTTTATATGATTTCTAATTGTCCAATGATATTTTAATATCTGCCCCTCTCTGGCGTCTAATACCTGTTCCGAATTTTTTGTCATGCCTTGGAGGTATATTATATCCGGGAATTTTTCAGGAAACAATTTCCATTTCGAATGCCATAGATAAGTTTTTCTAATCTATCGAAAGGCAGCAGCGCTTATAATCGAGTAGGGAAGAATTTTTCCCTACTCGCTGCGCGCCCCATGCGCCGCCTCAGTGGCATACTTCCTCTGCATGGGGCTGTGCATCAAAAAAGCACCCCAACGGGTGCCTGAATGTCTCACTCATTCGCTGTCATTAAATTTTTCACAAAAAAGGGATACAAATTCCTCAATATAATAATTGGTATCTTCTCTGGTAAAAGCCCTGCTCTAGCTCATCTGCATTGATTTTCTTATATAAATCCTCATGACTGTACTTTTTGGCGCTAATTACGGCTTCCGGATATTTGTCTGTAAACTCATAAATGGTATCCTGCAATTCTCTCCCCTCATATCCGCCCAGATATCCGATGCGCAGCCGTCAGAGAAAATTTGCGCTTTTCTCTTTTTATCAGCTGTACTCCCAAATTCTCCTCAAGGGCACTGATTTGCTGGGAAATTGCGGATTGTGAAATAAAGCACCTCTCCGCTGCCTCTGTAAAACTGTTGCATTCAGCCACTGCCAGAAAATATTTAATCTGTTTTAGCATCTCTTTCCTCCCGCAAAGTTTACTCCGTATTTTGCAGTAAAGACAACTTTGCCCGATTAAAATGAGGCCGCCCCAGAGAAACTCTGTGACAGCCCTATTCATTTTATAAGTGCAATACTCTCTCTTTAATTTCCTGGGTTCTTCCCTGATTCCAGAACTGGGTTCCGATATAGCCACAGGTTCTGCGCGCCACACTCATCATATTCTGGTCACGGTTGCCGCAGTTGGGGCACTCCCAGACAAGCTTTCCGTCCTTGTCATTGACGATTTTGATTTCTCCGGAATAGCCGCACTCTAAGCAGTAATCGCTCTTGGTGTTTAACTCCGCATACATAATATTTTCGTAAATATACTGCATGACAGAAAGCACCGCATCCAGATTATCCTGCATATTCGGCACCTCCACATAGCTGATGGCTCCCCCCGGTGAAAGCTCCTGGAACTGTGCTTCAAATTTCAGCTTGTCAAAGGCATTGATATTTTCCGTCACATGTACATGGTAGCTGTTGGTGATATAGTTCTTGTCCGTCACTCCCGGAATGGAACCGAAACGCTTCTGTAAACATTTTGCAAATTTATAGGTGGTGGACTCTAACGGAGTTCCATATAAGCTGAAGTCAATGTTGTGCTTTTCTTTCCATTTTGCACAGGCATCATTTAAGTAACGCATGACGGAAAGGGCAAACTCTTTCCCCTCCGGCTCCGTATGGGACACGCCCTTCATGTATCTGGTACACTCACAGAGGCCCGCATAGCCTAAGGAAATGGTGGAATATCCGTCATAGAGCAGCTTGTCTATGGTTTCTCCCTTCTCTAAACGTGCCAATGCTCCGTTCTGCCACAAGATAGGTGCCACATCGGAAGGCGTTCCCTTCAGGCGGTTGTGTCTTGCCATCAGGGCGCGGTAACAAAGATCTAAGCGCTCATCCATCAGCTCCCAGAATTTATCCATATCTTTTTCGGAAGAACATGCCACATCTACTAAATTGATGGTGACAACGCCCTGGTTAAATCTGCCGTAATATTTTTTCCCCGGCACGTAGTTGTTGGCGTTGGCATAATTCTCCTTGGTTCTGTCCACGGTTAAGAAGGAGCGGCAGCCCATACAGGTATAGCAGTCTCCGTTTTTCAGCTTTTTCATGATTTTCTCGGAAATGTAATCCGGAACCATACGCTTTGCGGTACACTCCGCCGCCAACCGGGTCAGATACCAGTATTTAGAGCCCTCATGGATATTGTCTTCTTCCAACACGTAAATCAGCTTTGGAAATGCAGGGGTAATGTAAACGCCCTTTTCATTTTTTACGCCTAAAATACGCTGGTGCAGCATTTCCTCAATCACTGCCGCAAGGTCATCACGGAGCTGTCCCTCCGGCACCTCGTTCAGATACATAAATACGGTGATAAAAGGAGCCTGCCCGTTGGTGGTCATCAAGGTAATCACCTGATACTGTATCATCTGCACGCCCCGGTTGATTTCTTCCTTGACACGGAGCTCCGCAATTTTATTGATTTTTTCCTCTGTGGGCTCGATGCCTGCCGCCTCTAACTCCACCTTTACCTGTTTGCGGTATTTTTGACGGCTCACCTGCACAAAGGGCGCTAAATGGGAAAGAGAAATACTCTGTCCGCCATACTGGGAGCTGGCAATCTGGGCAATCGCCTGGGTGGCAATGTTACATGCAGTAGAAAAACTCTTAGGGCGGTCAATCATGGTTTCACTGATTACCGTGCCGTTCTGAAGCATATCCTCTAAGTTGACCAGACAGCAGTTGTGCATGTGCTGTGCAAAGTAATCGGCATCATGGAAATGAATTAATCCGTTTTCATGTGCCTCCACAATATCCGGATCTAAGAGGAAACGCTTGGTGATGTCCTTGCTGACCTCTCCTGCCATGTAGTCACGCTGTACGCTGTTGACTGTGGGATTCTTATTGGAGTTTTCCTGTTTTACCTCCTCGTTGTTGCACTCAAGCAGGCTTAAAATCTGCTCATCCGTGGAGTTGGATTTGCGCACCAGAGCCCTCTTATAACGATATGTAATATAGTTTCTCGCCACATTGAAAGCACGCTGATTCATAATCTGGTTTTCCACCATATCCTGAATCTCTTCCACGCTGGGGGAACGCTTCATGTTTTCACAGGCTCTTTCCACATTTTTTAAGATTTCCCGAATCTTTTCCTCGCTTAATTTCTCGTAATCAATGACGCTGTCATTCGCTTTGCGGATTGCAGCCTCTATCTTCTGTAAATCAAAAGTGTCCTCCATACCGCTTCTTTTGATGATTTTCATTTTACATAAATCCTTTCTATATGTCTGTAGAAGCACGCTGCTGTGTTTGGTTTTTGTGTGCTGTACATACAGTTATACAATATATTGTGTTTTTTGTCAATTCGTTTTACTAGATTATGTGGGTTGAAGGGCACGAAATTTATTTATCGTTTTTAAATGATTTACACCGCCAGGCGGCGGTAGCCCCTGACTTACATGATAAAAAATTTTACCGGTTACTCTTACCAATCGGTATCCTCCCCCAGATTTTTCAACATAATCCTAAGGCATTTCCGCAGGCAGGCAATCTCCTCCGGGGTCATTCCCGCCACTAAAAGCTGCTCTGTAGCGGCAATATCCTGGTTCGCCTGCTGCAGCATTCCCAATGCGTTTTCGGTTATCACAAGCCTTTTGAGCCGGGCATCGTGTTCCACGGACTGACGCTCGATGAGACCCCGGCGTTCCATAACGGAAAGCATATTAGAAGCAGTGGCGCGGGAAATGTGAAATTCAGTTTCAATGTCTCTCTGACAGATCTCCTTTTCCCTGTTCTCCGACAGATACCTCAGCATCCACCTCTGCATTTCGGTCAGAGGTGCTTTCTCATTTTCTTTCCGCTTTGTTTCCATTCTTTTGTGAATTTTGTTGTGAATCAGGCGAATCTGATAACCAATGGTTCCACTGGGTTTTAATTCCATAAAGCTGTCCTCTCTTCTCTGCCCCCTTGTTCCGGGAAAATATGGCAGATGTTTTATATCAAAATAAAATATCCATACACTAATTTTGTTAAATTACATAAAATAAGCGTTGACATTATTTTTTTTATCCATTATAACTATATTGTTAGCACACTAACAATTAAAAATCAATGAAAATTTATTAAGAAGGATGTGATTGAATGTTAAAAACCTTAGGGGCACAGATTAGGGAATTTAAAAAAGATTCCCTGCTGACTCCCGTTTTCATGATTTTAGAGGTAATCATGGAAACCATTATCCCGCTTATGATGGCTTCTATCATCGATGACGGTGTGGAGGCCGGAAATATGCAGCACATTTATGTGATGGGTGCCTGCATGGTGGGCGTAGCATGTGTTTCCCTCTTCTCCGGCTTCATGGGAGGGAAATACGGTGCCAAGGCTTCCACCGGATTTGCCCGGAATTTAAGAAAGGCAATGTATGAAAATATTCAGACCTTTTCCTTTTCCAATATTGACAAATTCAGCACGGCAGGACTTGTAACCAGATTAACCACCGACGTGACAAACCTTCAGAATGCTTACCAGATGCTGCTGCGCATGTGCATCCGGGCGCCTTTCAGCCTGATTTGCGCCATGATTATGGCATTTTTCATCAGTCCGAAGCTTGCCAGCATTTATCTTATCGCAGTCATTATCTTAGGCGTCATTCTGGCGTTTATCACCGTCAATGCCCATCACTATTTTACCGAAGCCTTCCCAAAATATGATGACTTAAACGCCTCCGTGCAGGAAAATGTTTCCGCCATCCGGGTAGTAAAGGCGTATGTCCGGGAAGATTACGAGAAAAAGAAATTTACCGCCGCAAGCCAGAATATCTACCGGATGTTCCTGAAAGCAGAAGGTATTCTCGCCTTCAACAATCCGGCAATGATGCTGACGGTTTACAGTTGTATCATCGCCATCAGCTGGCTGGGGGCAAAAATGATTGTGGGCAGCGCCCTCACCACCGGGGAACTGATGAGCCTTTTAACCTACTGCATGAATATTATGATGAGTCTGATGATGCTCTCCATGGTATTTGTCATGCTGACCATGAGTATCGCCAGCGCCGAGCGTATCTGCGAGGTACTGACAGAAAAAAGCGACATTGTAAATCCGGAGCAGCCGGAATATGAGGTTGCCGACGGCAGCATTACCTTTGACCACGTAACCTTCCGTTACAACAAGACCTCCGACACCCCGGTGCTTTCCGATATCAATCTTTCCATTGCTTCGGGAGAAACCATCGGAATCATCGGCGGTACCGGAAGCTCTAAGTCCTCTCTGGTGAATTTAATCAGTCGTCTCTATGACGTAAACGAGGGCAGCGTTTCCGTGGGCGGAAAGGACGTGCGCTCCTACGATTTGGATACCCTGCGGAATGAGGTTTCCGTGGTGCTGCAGAACAATGTGCTGTTCTCCGGCACGATTTATGAAAATCTCCGCTGGGGGAACACGGACGCCACCGACGAGGAATGCCGTCTGGCCTGCGCCCTTGCCTGTGCCGACGAATTTATCGAGCGTTTCCCTGACGGTTACAATACCTACATAGAACAGGGAGGCACCAACGTTTCCGGCGGTCAGAAACAGCGGCTTTGTATTGCCAGGGCTTTATTAAAGAAACCGAAGATTTTGATTTTAGATGACAGTACCAGTGCGGTGGACACCGCCACCGACGCCAAAATCCGCAGGGCTTTTGCCGAGGAAATCCCCGATACCACCAAGCTTATCATTGCACAGCGGATTTCCTCCGTACAGAACGCAGACCGGATTGTGGTGCTCAATAACGGCGTGATTGACGGCGTAGGCACCCATGAGGAGTTGCTTTCAGGAAACGATATTTACCGTGAAGTTTATGAATCCCAGACTAGCGGAGGCGGTGATTTTGATGAAGGAGGTGCTGCTTAATGCCAAATGAAAACCAGAATGCAAAAGTAGTGAAAGACCCCAGGGGCAGAGGTTCCCAGGGTCCCCGTCCCAAGGTAGCCAACCCCGGCAGACTTCTTCTGCGGCTTTTGCGTTATATCTTAAAAAATTATGCTGTTTCCTGTGCCATTGTTGTGGTATGTATTTTTATTTCCGTACTTGCCAGCGTACAGGGAACCTTATTTATGCAGACCTTAATTGACGATTATATTCTCCCTCTGATGAAACAGGCGGACCCGGATTTTTCCAATCTCGCCAGGGCAATCACCAGAGTAGCATGTTTTTATCTGATTGGCGCCGTCGCAGCCTACGCCCAGACCAGAATTTTAGTCAATGTAACCCAGGGCACGCTGCGGAATCTCCGGGATGATATGTTTACCCATATGGAGGAACTCCCCATCCGGTATTTTGACACCCATTCCCACGGCGATATCATGTCCATCTACACCAACGACACCGATACCCTGCGAATGATGATCAGCCAGAGTATTCCGCAGTTTTTAAACAGTATTATCACCATAGTCAGCGTCTTTATCAGTATGCTGCGGTTAAATATTCCGCTGACCCTAGTCACCCTCGCCATGATTTGCGTCACCCTCTTCTGCACCAAGAAAATCGGTTCCTTAAGCGCCAGATATTTTATTGAACAGCAGAAATCCTTAGGTACGGTGAACGGCTTTATTGAGGAAATGATGAACGGCCAGAAGGTGGTGAAGGTCTTTACCCACGAAGAGCAAAGTATCGAGGATTTCAACCGCTTAAATGACGCCCTTTACGAGAGCGCCAAAAACGCCAACACCTTCGGCAATGTCTTAATGCCTGTCAACGCCCAGATTGGAAATATCAGCTACGTGCTCTGCGCCATGGTAGGCGGCGCCCTTGCCTTAAACGGTGTAGGCGGCTTTACCTTAGGCGGGCTTGCAAGCTTCCTTACCTTTAATAAGAGCTTCAGCCAGCCCATCAACCAGCTCAGTATGCAGTTAAACAATATCGTTATGGCACTGGCAGGTTCTGAGCGTATCTTCCGCCTCCTTGACGAGGAACCGGAAACCGACGAGGGCTATGTCACCTTAGTCCGCGCCAGAAAAGAAAACGGCGTGATCACGGAAACCACCGAGCGTACCGGGCTCTGGGCCTGGAAACACACCCACCAGGCAGACGGCAGTGTGGACTATGTGGAGCTGACGGGAGACGTGGTGTTTGATGACGTGGACTTCGGTTACAACCCGGAGAAAATCGTGCTCCACAACGTGGATCTCTACGCTACCCCGGGACAGAAAATTGCCTTTGTGGGCAGCACCGGAGCAGGAAAAACCACCATCACCAACCTGATTAACCGTTTCTATGATATCCAGGACGGAAAAATCCGCTATGACGGCATCAATATCAACAAGATTAAAAAGGATGATTTGCGTCATTCTTTAGGCATCGTTTTGCAGGATACCCATCTCTTTACCGCTACGGTAATGGAAAATATCCGCTACGGAAAACTCGATGCCACGGACGAGGAAGTTATCGCAGCAGCAAAGCTTGCCAACGCCGATACCTTTATCCACCAGCTTCCTGACGGCTATCAAACACTGCTGACAGGGGATGGGGCGAACTTAAGTCAAGGACAGCGCCAGCTGCTTGCCATTGCAAGGGCTGCCATCGCAGACCCGCCGGTATTGATTCTTGATGAAGCTACCAGCTCCATCGATACCCGAACGGAAAAAATCGTGCAGGACGGTATGGATAAGCTGATGGCAGGACGCACCACCTTCGTCATCGCCCACCGTCTCTCCACCGTCAAAAACAGCGATTGTATCATCGTGCTTGAACAGGGACGGGTGATCGAGAGAGGAAACCATGACCAGTTGATTGAGAAAAAAGGGAAATATTATCAGCTGTATACAGGAAACTTAGCCGAAGGCTAAGTTTCCTTGGAATTCTAGCCGAGGGCTAAGTTTCCTCAAAAAACGGAAGGAGATTCACCCCTTCCGTTTTTCATCCTACTCCTACAATGATGTCACACCATATCTCAGAACTCACCCACATGCTTCTCTCTTATTTTCGGCCTGCAACTAAACCTTCCTCCGTCAGCCAATGTGCCTCGTCTCTTAAGGTCTCGGCATATGGCCTTGTGTGGTATCCCAATTCCCTTTCCGCCTTGGAATAATCAAACTCATTGTTCCTTGCCAGATTATAGACGGCAAAATTCGTCATCAGGGGTTTTTGCCCTGTCTTCTGAGCCTTTTTTTCCATCTGGGCAGCAAGGAGATAAGCCATCTTGATAGGGACATAAAAATGAGGCATCTTACATCCGCTGGCATCGTGGAGCATTCGGCATACTTCCTTTAATGTTACTTCTTTATTTCCAAGAATATAGCATTCACCAATCCTGCCCTTGTCCGCTGCAGCAACACAGCCATGAGCCAGATCACGCACATCGCAGAGATTAAAAGAACCCCCCATGCCAACCGGCATTTCACCGTTCATAATTTTTATGACCGTCCCCGTAGTCTCACCGACAGCATAATCCTTTGGACCTAAAATACCGCTGGGATGTACGACGCATGCCTTCAGTCCCTTGGCCTTGCAGGCATCAAGCACCTCCTGTGTTGCCATCGCTTTGGACTGGCTGTAACAGCCTACCTGTGTTTTTTCATCAATGGGTGTAAATTGATTCGTCTCCTTAATTGCAGTTCCTTTAGGCATCTCGGGTATCGCGCCTGTAGAGCTTACATAGACCATCTTCTTACATTCTGCATGTTCTAAGCACTTGGCAATCATGTTCTTTGTACCGCCTACATTGACATCCATCAGTTTCTGGTTAAACTCTGCATTGGTCGTCACCATGCTTGCACAGTGGATAACAACAGATTCTTCCCCCTCCGGAAGCGTAAAAAACTTTTCCAGCGATTCCGCGTCACAGAGATTGCCTTCAACAATCTCCACCTCCGACGGAACATATTTAACGGATTTGTCACCCGGAAGAACCAGAGCCCTTACCTTGTCACCACGTCCAAGCAGCTCATCACACACATGGCTTCCTAAGAATCCGGCTGCACCGGTTACCAAATAGATTGTTTTTCCCATATCCTGCATCCACCTTTCTCATTTTGCAATCATTCGTTTAAATTCTTTTTTTCCATTTGTGCTGCCCCCGTCACAGAGAATATCAACCCCGGCCAGATAACCGTTCCTCTCGTCAGCAGCCGTTGCAATGGCAAAACCGAGCTCCTCCGGCGTACCCATCCGCTCCTCGGCAGCATAATGGATCAGATCCCCGCCCTCTTTTGCTTCCAAATTCCCCATATCCGTAGCAATCAGCCCCGGACTTAAGGACACGACACGGATTCCTTTCTTTCCGTAATCAAACGCACATTTTGCCGCATACCATACCACAAAATTTTTAGACATCGCATAAGCGAATCCTGCTCTTTCGT
This sequence comes from Lachnospiraceae bacterium, assembly GCA_021770785.1. Classification (GTDB taxonomy): domain Bacteria; phylum Bacillota; class Clostridia; order Lachnospirales; family Lachnospiraceae; genus Roseburia. Next base: position 8,035 of record JAETQH010000003.1, on the reverse strand, counting down.
ATTCTCCTTTCGGAAGATTACTTTTTTTTAACAGTTTTTTTAAGAACTGCTCTTCATCGGTCTCGGCCAGCAAATAAGTTTTTTTGCTAATCAAAAACTTCGGCAATACATAAGCAGAGTTAGAGGACACATCCACAATCACACTGCCCGGATGCATACAACCGGAAAATTCTTGATTCACATATACGGTTCCCAGTGCATTAACGCGCAGCAACTGTTTGGGCGATGCCATCGCAGGAGACATTCCTGCCGCATTTATAACATTTTTAATCTCCCCGAGGGAGGATGCGTATTCCGCCAGTGCATGGACGCTTGCACGGTCCGAAGTATCACAGGCATGGGCATAAGCCTCATATCCTAACTCCTCTAGTTCCGCCACTGCATGTTCCAGTTTCTTAACCGTTCTGCCCGACAGAATGATACGTTTTTCTTTCGGCATATATTTAGCCGCTGCAAGCCCCATGCCGCTTCCCCCACCGGTAATCACACATACATTTTTCACCTCAGCTTACCTCCTCCGCATGATTCTGTTCTTTGCTTTCTGCAACGGTATAAGAATAACTCTCCATTGTTTCTTTATTGTTTCTCTATTGTTTGAGAAATGTTAATTGTGGGGATTTTTCCTTGAATGCCTAGCGGCTGTCGCGGTGCTCTTCACAAGGAAATACAAGCATTTCCTTGTCCTTCGCTACTCACGCAAATAAGGATTTATTGAGTTGATTTTTAGAAATTACACCACTTTTACACCAATTTGACGATTGACATCTTTTTCAGGTTCTTCTGCTTCAAATTTACTCATTTCAGATATGAGCGTGTCTTCCGTCACATGACAGTACAGATTCATTGTGATATTGACACTTGAATGTCCTAAGATAACCTGCACTGTTTTAGGGTTCATGCCACGCTCAATGCATCTGGTCGCAAATGTGTGTCTGAGCGTATGCGGTGTTAATGGTTTGAATTTTTCGTGTTCTTTGGCTATCCGGTCTGAAATAACCTTCATGACCAGATCCGTGTCATTCTGACTGACGGGAGCATTCCTTGTAGTAACAAATACCAAGTCTTCAAATCCCTCTGGCGCTTTCTTTCCTTTAGCTTCAATTTCAGCTTTCCAGAGTTTTTGTCTTTTCAGAATCTGATATGCTTTTAAGGTCATCGGGATTTTACGCTTTCCCTTTTCTGTCTTTGGCTCGTGAAATTCATTGATTTTCTTTCCGTACTTCGGACTTGCTTCATCCCTACAGGTAACATAGACCAATGTACGATTTACATAGATTGTCTGGTTTTCAAAATCAATGTCTGACCACTTCAATCCTAAAAGCTCTCCGATACGCATACCAGTTTCAAGAGCAAGGCTGAACGTGTTGAAGTACCTGTAATGCTGTGCTGCTTCTAAGAATACATCCGTTTCCTCAAGCGTCAGCACTCTCGGCTCTTCCAGATTGCTGTCCTTATTCACAACTGTATTCACCTGCATTGGTATGTTCTTCAGTACGAGTTCTGCATCTATCGCCTTGTTGTACATATCAATGAGGATACGCCGTGTGTCCTTTCTGGACATATCCGTTTTCAGTTCGTTAAAAGCCTGCTGCATGGTAATCAGGTTGATATTATTCAGCTTCCGCCATCCAAGACTTTCCCGGATACGATTATATGAGTGTGTATAGTTGGCTCTGGTAGTATTCCTGCAATTTTTCTTACAGGTATCCATCCAGACATCAAACCATTCATCCAGCGTCATATCCGAAGAAACCACATTCAGCTTCTTTTCATCCTCATACTGCTCGTTGCGGAGCTTCTGGCGGATTTCATTCAGCGTCTTTGCATAAATAGTCTGTCTCTTCCCGAAACGGTTCGTAAACCTCGCCTGATAACGTCCATCCTTACGCTGCGTTATGCCCTGCCCTAATTCTTTTCCTGCCAATGATTTTCCCATGTTCCACTTCCTTTCCACACAGGAAAGCAAATCATTTTTGAAAAGAATTATCTGATACCGATATTCTACCAAATCGACTGCTTACCTTCAATCAGATTCTGAAAAAATGTTAAACTTTTTGTATTCTGTATGATTTTTATTCCCTTAATATATCTGGTTTTTCAGCCAGTTATCAAGGTTTTTGCGGTGTGCATAAAGACGGTTGCCTATCCTTACGGTAAAACCGTTTGCCGGATCAGACAAAAGCTCCCTGCACTTTGTCTGTCCGATACTAAGATATATACACATCTCTTTCACACTCAATAATGCCTTATCCTCAAAAGGAATATAATCTGCATTTCTGTTATTCATTCTCTGCTGCATCACTTCATCCCCTTCCACAATCTTTTTAATTCTGCATAATAAATCTGTCAAAGAACTAAGACTGGCATAAGCGGTGTAATTCCTTGTCGGCTTCCATTCGTATCCCATGCTGTCATTACTGACCTTTAGCAACGATTTCTGTTTCAAAATCTGCCTGCGGGCTTCCCCTGCTCGGAATATTCCCACCCTTTCGGAAGTGTCTGCCTGCTCCTCTTTTCTGTAAAAGTATCTTTGCAGGTCTGTTGGCATGAAATACAGCTCATGAATCCGTTTTGACGGATTGTTTTTCAATGTTCTTTTGCTGCTTTCCAAATCTTCTTCTAATTTTTTTAAAATTCGACACAAGATTTATCCGCATCATGATATAATTCTTATGAAGCCAGCTTGTCTGCCTGATAGCTTTAAGCGGCTACGTTTTCATGGATTTATGATACCAATATGGAGTGTGGAAAGATATTGACAGAGACTTGACCATACATTGACATAGAAATTTTGAAGGAGAAGATAATTTGAAAAACCGGCTTACCTTTGCAAATATAATAAACATACTGCTTGAGAATAAAAAGAAGACCTATCAGCAGCACCAGCTTGTCCGCAGCTTATTTTCTGCATACCTGAACGATGAACTTCCAAGCGGTGAAATATATGCAGAAGACAACACCATGTACAGCCGCTGGTGTACCGGAGCAAGACCGATACCTATGGAAATCCTGCACATTTATGAGGAAAATGGTTTTGAGGACATGGAAGAAGATTTCCAATGTAAAATCATTCCGAACCTGATCAATGAATCACAGGCACGTTCCCAAATGGAAGAATTGATCAATGACAGCCGGAATACCATCGGCAACAAAACCGCAGATGAAATGCTTGCACTTACCAATAATGCAGCATTTTTTACTGCCGCAGTCCGCTATGCCATTCTGTCAGACCACGAACACAGTGGCTTATTTTCGCCGGACTTATCCGATACCATACAAAACAGCCGCCTACCCTCCATTACGGAAGAATTTGTAGGGCGTAAAAATGAACTGAAAGAATGCGGAAAATTGTTACAGGAACGCTCCACACTTTTTATCAGCGGCGTGGCAGGGATTGGGAAAAGTGAGTTCGCAAAATATTATGCGTACAAAAACCGTAAGAAATATACAAATATCATTTACCTCTATTATGCGGGAGATTTAAAGAAAAGCATTGCAGGCATGGAATTTGACGATGACACCAGTGAAATGACCGAAGAAATGCTTTTTGACAGACACTATAAGATATTAAAAAAGCTGCACAATGACAGCCTTATTATTCTTGATAATTTTAATGTACTCCCAAAGGATGACAGCTTTTTCAAGGAATTTGCACAGAATGTTTTCCAGCTGTTGATAACCACCAGATGCCGTCCCACGCAGTACCCCATTATGGAATTAAAAGAGCTGGATACAGATACCGAACTGCCGGAACTGTTTTTCCGTCTATGCCCTTCCGCAAAAGAAGATACACTGGCAACAAAGCAGATCATACAAACCGTACACAGCCATACGCTGACCGTTGTGTTGTCTGCGTTATCCTTATCCGCAAGCGGCATGGAAGCGGAAGAACTACTATACGAATTACAGACCTGCGGACTGAACATTTCTTCCGGTGAAGCTGTTGAATTATATAAGGATGGAGATTACACCGACGGACTGATGGCAGAGCATTTGAAGAAATTGTTACAGCTTGGAAAACTTTCTGATCCCTGTCTTGATGTCTTGTGTAACCTTTCCCTGCTTTCTTCCTCCGGCGTATTAAAAAATGCTTTTAAAAACTGGCTGAAACTGCCCTCATTAAATGATGTGAATTATCTCGCTAAATACGGTTTTATCCATGATGACAAAGAAAACCGGAAAGTCAGTCTGCACCCACTGATAAGAGAAATTGTTGCACTGGAAACTTTGCCGTCCGTATCAAACTGCCATACACTGCTTGACAGCCTGCATTGCATCTGCCTTGTGCATGGACTGGAAGTTAAAAGACCTCAAAACGTAATTGATTCACTAATCAGCATTATAGAAAATATTTTAGCAGACATACCAGAGGATTATCTGCTGTTCCTTCAGGATATATTCCCATACCTCGAAAAATATCTTGTAATGGACTATCTGCCAAAACTTGTAGAGCGGATAGAGTATGTAATGAAACTTGATGACAACAACGCTCAGAATGAATCAGAGCTACAACAAGATAAACGCTTTCGCTGTGATAAAGCGTTGCTTCTTGACTATAAAGCAGAACTGTTTCTTATCAAAAACAATTATAAAAATGCCTTGAAGAAACGGTTAAAAGCTGTCAGCGTCTTAGAACCATATCATACGGAAGATGCCGACCAGCGGACAGCAAATCTGCTTTCAAACCTATACAACAATCTTTCCAATACATACCTGCTGATGAAAAAGCCAAAAGAGGCTGCCAAAATGCTCCATACTGCTTTAACCATCCGCCAGGAATATGCACACCTTGGACTGGCAGAATCACATGATATGCTGCAACAGTTGATGAACCTTACTAATATGTTGATTCTCTCCAAAAATGCAGAGATGGCAAAACAGGTTCTTTCTGCCTATGAAAGTCTTGTTTTGGAACATGAGGGAACACAAACTTTAGACAACGGAATCTGCCAGATGATGTATGGCGCGATTGCGCTTTCCGATGGCAATGCTAAAGAAGCCGAACTTCATCTTTTATCTGCGGAAAATATTATTTCGGAAGTCATGGGAACCAATAACGATTATGCCAAAACGGTTTATTTGTACCTGAATAACCTGTATTCCCGATGGCAAAAACCGGAACAGGCTTTGGCGTATAAAAATAAATATCTTGAATGTTCCTTTCAACGTCAATAACACTTTTGGACACCATGAAAGTTAGCAAAAGTTAAAACTTTATCCAAATCATAAAAAACAATGTCAAAAACCGCATAAAATAAAGGTTTTTGACATTGTATATACTATTGTGAAACATAAATTTGCTAATTAGTGAAAGTTAGCGAAAGTTAAATTATGCCCAATATGGTATATATTTTTTATATCTCGGTGCTGTTTCCGGATCAACTGCCTTAATCAGCCCTGCATCTATTGTATTTTGAATTAAACGTGATGCTTTTGTCATTTCTTGATCCGATAATCCGAATAATTTCCTGATGTCTCCATTAGAGACAGCCTCATAATTGACATAAGCCAGACAAGCCTGCATATAACAGGTACGAACACGATCTTCCTTCGTTGTCATTTCAAATGGAACCTTTGCAAACAATACCGCTTTTGTAAATTGATTATTCTGATTCTCAATTCTTGGCGCAAGCAATTCATTTTTTGCAGTAGCCTCTATAATCTTGTCATATCCGCTGCCTCGTTCCTCACAAATACCACATTTATGCATAAATCCGGCAATGTTCTCATTTCGTGATACTGGAACCGTATCTACAATACGATCTATTGCTACCAGCGGAGCACCTGCATTGGAAAACTCTATTCGATTTTTGAACACTTCCACCATAGGATTCGTACCACGTTGTTGCAAATCCTGATGAATCATAGCATTCGCCAACAATTCACGAATTGCTATTTCCGGAAAACTAATAACGGACTTCCTTGTTGCTTCCACTATCACCTCTTCCTGTGGAATAATTGTCATAATATATTGAACAATATCCTCATGCGCAAAAGCATAACCGCCCGAAAATTCTTTTTCCCTGATTGCATCCAATCTGGAATTTTCTTTATACCAAATAACGCGCACAGATCGCCGATGAAGATTATCAAACTTTTTCAAATCTTTCGCAATCATCAATGCTCCCATATTGGTAATGTTCCAATTTCCAGCATCATTTTTAATAATAAACTTTTCATTCTGTAAATCATCCAAAACTTTATCCCTATTACGCGGAATCGGCATTTCCATCTTATCGTAGTACTTGGGATAATCCAATAAAACAACCAATTCATCTTCCTCAACATTACTTTTTGCCAAGCGAAGCTCATATGGTGTTGTATCAAACGCCTGCCATAATTCCCTTTCTTTATCTGGATATTCCTTTAAATTTTTCTTATTTGTACCAACCCGAATATATTCCACTCCTGCAAACTGAACTGGCTGTTTCTCAGCACAAGGAATTTCAATCATTACAACATTTTTCCCATCCATAGGAATTTCATAAAATTTAAAATTGATTCGTGGCGAAACCATACGTGAAAGCCATGCTTCCAGCTCTTCATTTCCTTTTTTCATTTTCCGATATTGAAATTCTGTACCAATTATTTCGTGTGTATCATCATGAATTCCCCAAACAAGATATCCCTTTGTCCTACCGCACAATGTGGCTGAATTGCTCAATGCTGAGATATATTCTCCTATCAACTGCGGTTCCTTATTATTACATTTAAACTCCACCCATTCCGTTTCGGTCGGTAGTTTTACAAGTTCCCGTACAAGGCTTTGTAAATATTCTATGGATGTAATTGACATAAAATCACCTCTTTTTGTTTCTATGTATCCAGCATATCCCATTCACAACCTAATACCCACCTGAGTGCAGATAATTTCCCATTAAGCATTCCCCATTCAAAATCACTATAAGGTCCCAAGTTTTCTTCTCCATATTTTTCTATGACCTTTCTTGCCGCTTCCATAGCACCTTTCCAGATCTCTGGATTTACATCTTCTATTCCTTGTTCAATACGATATTCCAAACTCAAATGCCTATCAAACCATATCTTATCAAAAAACAGATTCTCTGCTTCTAAAACTTCTTTCAACGTGCGTACTTCTTCTTCAGTATCATCAAATACAGATATCTTTTCTGTTTGGTTCCTTATATTTGCGCACAAATCATCCAATTTTTGCTCAATTCTCGTTATTCCTTGTTCATTTACATATGAAAAGTATGACAACTGCTCTTCTTTTGTCATTTCTATTTCTAAATATTCTAAACGAATTCCATACATCTTAGGCGTATTCAAAATATTAGCAATTCGATCTAAATGATATATACGAACATCTACTGTTTTATCCATTTCTTCTAATATTTTTCTTTCCATCAGTGATAATTCCTGATTTGTTATAAAAGCAATTCCTTTTGCTCCATTTCTATAAGCTCCCTCTAAATCATGCCTATATTTCTTTTTTATTTCACTGAAACTTTGTTGTCCCCTTGGGAAATATACTGCTCCAATCCATTTAGAACTATTAAATTCACATAGCATATCCTTACCACCATCTTTTCCACCCAAAGGATGTGAAGGATCAATATCACGAAACCCCTCCTGCTCTAAAATCAATGCTGCCAGCCTTTCCGATGCCGCTTGTCCTTTATCCCATTCTAACAGTCTATGAAATGTTTCCCTGCCTTCTGCCCTTCTCAATAAAATCACCGTCCAATGCTATTCTTCTAAAATCTCACCTAGAATTTTATATAGTTCTTTTATTTCATCTTTGCTCAAAGTAATCCCTTTTCCCATCTTTTCATGTTGAGGTGCCCAATCTCTAATATCATATTTGGAAGCTCCTCCATTCCACGAGATAAGATTCAATTCTTTTTTCCACCCTTTAGCACTCTCAGAAAGCACTCCAAGTTCCTCTAAGATATCATATGATGTTGGGGTCAAAACGATAAATAAATTTGACCCTATTCCTATAGCACCTTGAAAAATTCATATTTTGCAGCATATCGCCGGACTTTTGGGGATATATGCTGGGTATTCCCTA